>DASVTY010000186.1:0-4846 GCA_036387315.1 Pyrinomonadaceae bacterium | reverse complement strand
TCGTCGCGCGCTTCAAAAGCGATTTGCTCGACGATTTCCGAAATAAACTCGGGAATAAAAACCTGTAAACCCGAATCTCTTTCAGTCCAAGCCTCTTGTTTGGTAATTTCGACGCCTAAGCCCAGGTGTTTCGGATAATGCGTCATAATTTCCGTGCCGATACGGTCTTTTAAAGGCGTGATAATTTTGCCGCGCGCCGTGTAATCTTCCGGGTTAGCGGAAAAAACCAGCATTACGTCTAGCGGCAAACGCACAGGATAACCTTTAATCTGCACGTCGCCTTCCTGCATTATGTTGAAAAGTCCAACCTGAATTTTTCCCGCTAAATCGGGCAATTCGTTGATGGCGAAAATTCCGCGATTGGCGCGCGGCAGCAACCCGAAATGAATCGTTAATTCATCGCTTAAAAGATGTCCGCCTTTAGCTGCTTTAATCGGGTCAACGTCGCCGATAATGTCGGCAATCGTCACATCCGGCGTTGCCAGTTTTTCGACGAAACGCTGTTCGCGCCCGACCCAATCAATTTTGGTTTCATCGCCGTGTAACTCGATTTGCTGTCGTCCGTAAGCGCTCAAAGGATGAAACGGATTATCGTTGATTTCCGAACCTGCAATAATCGGAATTTGTTCGTCGAGCAAATCCGTAAGCTGACGTATAATCCGGCTTTTTGCCTGCCCGCGCGTGCCTAAAAGAATGATGTTGTGCTTTGAGAGAATTGCATTAATTAATTGAGGAATCACGGTTTCTTCATAACCGACAATTCCCTTGAAAAGTTTTTCGCCAGCCTGAATTTTGCGAATTAGATTCGCGCGCAGCTCGTCTTTAACCGTGCGTGTTTCGTAACCGCTTGCCCTGAGTTCGCCGAGAGTTTTTTCTTTTCCGTTCACTTCTGGAAATTCCTTTTGCCTTGCAAAGTTTGTAAAATGATGAAAACATTTTTCCAGCGCAGTTTCAACGCCCTGAAATATATTCGATACATTTTGATTCAAATTAGAAGCCGATCTGAAAAACGAATTTTAAAAAATGCAATCTGAGTTTGAAGCGGCGGTTTAGAAATATGTCCGAAAAAAATTACTTTGCACACGAAACAGCCGTTATTGACGAAGGCGCAGAAATCGGCGCGGGCACGAAAATCTGGCATTTTTCGCACGTTATGCCCGGCAGCCGAATCGGCGAAAACTGCAATCTCGGACAGAATGTCGTCGTATCTCCGGGCGTTGTTTTGGGAAAAAACTGCAAAGTGCAAAACAACGTTTCGATTTACACCGGCGTCATGTGCGAAGACGACGTGTTTTTAGGTCCTTCGATGGTTTTTACCAACGTTATCAATCCGCGCAGCGCCGTCAATCGCCGCGATCAATATCTCGAAACGCGCGTCGGGCGCGGCGCTTCAATCGGCGCGAATGCAACGATCATCTGCGGCAATGACATCGGCGAATTCGCTTTCATCGGCGCGGGCGCGGTTGTCACGAAATTCGTGCCGCCGTACGCGCTCGTCGTCGGCAATCCGAGCCGACACATCGGCTGGATGAGCGAATACGGACATCGTTTGAAATTCGATGAAAACGGCGTCGCGGTTTGTTCCGAAAGCGGTGAGCGTTACGAGCTTCGAGACGGGAGAGTTTTTAAGGTACAATAAGCGGTTTATGAAAAACTTCGCGCTGATCGGAGTAGCCGGCTACATCGCGCCGAGACATTTAAAAGCGATCAAAGATACGGGCAATAATTTAATTGCCGCGCTCGATCCGTTTGATTCGGTCGGGGTTTTGGACAGCTATTTTCCACACGCTGATTTTTTTGTCGAATTTGAACGCTTTGATCGTCATATCGAAAAGCTAAAACGGCAGAAAGTTCATCTCGATTTCGTGACGGTCTGCTCGCCTAATTATCTGCACGACGCGCACATTCGTTTCGGATTGCGGCACAATGCCGATGTTATCTGCGAAAAACCGATTGTTTTAAATCCTTGGAATGTCGAAGCTCTGGCTGAAATCGAGCGCGAAACCGGAAAACGGGTTTACACAATTTTACAGCTTCGCCTGCATCCGAATGTGATCGCCTTGCGCGAAATGGCGGCGAATGCGCCGAAAAGCGAGCGTTTTGAAGTTGATTTGAAATACATCACTTCGCGCGGAAACTGGTATCAATTTAGCTGGAAAGGCGACGTTCATAAATCGGGCGGTATCGCCACAAACATCGGCGTGCATTTTTTCGATATGTTGATTTGGGTTTTCGGTGATGTCGTTGAAAACAAAGTCGAATATCACAACTCAAACAAAGCCGCCGGTTTTTTGAAATTAGAGCGCGCAGACGTAAGCTGGCAGCTTTCGATTGACGAAAACGATTTGCCCGAAATTGCCAAAAGCGAAGGAAAACGAACGTTTCGTTCGACTTTGATCAACGGGCGCGAATTTGAATTCAGCGACGGTTTTACCGATTTACACACTAAATGTTATGAGCAGATTCTCGCCGGAAACGGATTTGGACTCGAAGAATCGAAAAAAGCGATTGAGCTTGTTCATAAAATCAGAAATTTTGGAAAAGAGTAAAAAGTGATTGTTAATAAAAATATTTTTATCACCGGCGGCGCTGGTTTTATCGCCAACACGCTGATAAAAAATCTCATTGCGGAAAATCGGATTACAGCTTACGACAATTTTCACCGCGACACATTGACCGACAGCGGTTTCGCCGATCACCCGAATTTAAAAATCGTCAAAGGCGACGTTTTGGAAGCCGAACATCTGACCGAAGCGATGCGAGGCGCAGACGTTGTTATTCACGCCGCCGCGATTGCCGGGATTGATACGGTGATTAAAGACCCGGTTAAAACAATGCGCGTCAATATGATAGGCACGGCAAACGCGCTCGAAGCCGCCACTGTCAACAGCGTCAAATACCGTTTTGTTGATTTTTCGACTTCTGAAGTTTTCGGCTCACTGGCTTTTCGCGCTTCCGAGATAACTGAAACCGTCGCCGGTTCTGCCGGAGAAGCGCGCTGGGTTTATGCCGTCAGCAAATTGGCGGGCGAGCATCTGACGCATTCTTATTTTCGCCAATACGATTTGCCGACCGTAACCGTACGCCCTTTTAACGTTTATGGTCCGGGTCAAACCGGCGAAGGCGCAATTTCCGTGATGATCAAACGCGCTTTGCGCGACGAAACGATTTACATCAACGGCGACGGCAATCAAATCCGCGCCTGGTGTTATATTGACGATTTTGTCGAATGCCTGATGCGCTGTCTCGAAGCGCCGGAAGCCGTCGGCAACAGCTTTAACATCGGCAACGCGCGAGCTGTTATTACAATTTTAGGTTTAGCGCAAACGATTTGCCGCGTTTTAAATTCAAAATCGAAAATCGAGTTTCGCCCGCCGCTTTCCGCCGATATTGCGATTCGGATTCCGAGCGTCGAAAAAGCCCACGAAGTTTTGGGCTTTAAGGCGAAAGTTGATCTCGAAGAAGGAATTTTAAAGACGGCTGAATACTTCAAAAATTTGCCGGAAAACGCCTGATGAATTTTATCCCGCTGATGTCGCCGAATATCACCGACGAAGACGTTTCGGCGGTCGCGGAAGTTCTGCGTTCGGGCAATCTGGTGCAGGGCAAAAATGTCGAGGCGCTCGAAAACGCCGTTGCCGAATTTCTCGGCGTGAGAAACGCCGTAGCGGTTTCGAGCGGAACGGCGACTCTGCATCTGGCGCTCGTCGCTTTGGAAATTGGTGCGGGCGATGAAGTTATTGTTCCGGCGTTTTCTTATGTGGCAACCGCCAATGTTGTTGAAATCGTTGGCGCAAAATGCGTTTTTGTTGATGTTGAATCCGACACTTTTAACATTGACGTTTCCAAAATTGAACGAGCGATTACGCCGCGTACGCGGGCGATAATTCCGGTTCACGAGTTTGGCTTGGCGTGTGATATTTCCGCAATTGTTGAAATAGCTGAAAAACACGGTTTGTTTGTGATTGAAGACGCCGCCTGCGCTCTCGGTTCGACCGAAAACGGCAAACACATCGGCACATTCGGGCAAGTCGGTTCGTTTTCGCTTCATCCGCGCAAAAACGTTACTTCGGGCGAAGGCGGGCTTTTAACGACAAACGATGATGAATTAGCGGCAAAATTTCGGCAGTTAAGAAATCACGGAATCGAAATGCGCGATGGCAAAGCGGAGTTTGTCGCCGCCGGATTTAATTACCGAATGACGGATTTTCAAGCCGCTCTGGTTTTATCGCAGCTTCGCAGGCTTGAAGAAAATATCCGCATTAGAAACGTTTTAGCGCAAGATTATTTGTCCGCGCTGGCTGACGAAAAAGCGCTTCAATTGCCGTTTGTGCCGGAAAACAAAAATCATATCTGGCAGACTTTTCACGTCGTCATTGATGAGAAATACAATCGAGATGAGCTAATTGCCGAGTTAAAAATGCGCGGTGTGGGAACAAATTACGGCGCGCAGTGCATTCCGGCGGTTAAATTTTATCAGGAGAAATACGGTCTTGATTGCGAGCGACTGTTTCCAAACGCTTTACGTGCTTATCAAAGCGGTCTGGCTTTGCCGATGTACGATAAATTAACGTCTGACGACATCGCTAATATTTCTCGAACTTTACGCGAAGTGTTGAAATAAATCTGTTTATGCCAAAGCAATATAAATCGCACGGCAGCGGTGAGTTTTCGCCGCAGGAGTTCAAAAGAATTGGCGAAAACGTCGTCTTTGAACCCGGCGTTTTGGTTTTTCATCCCGAAAACATTGAGCTTGGCGACAATATTTACATCGGGCACAACACGATTTTAAAAGGTTATTATAAAAATTCTCTGATAATCGGAGACAATGTTTGGATCGGACAGA
>DASVTY010000185.1:0-6012 GCA_036387315.1 Pyrinomonadaceae bacterium | reverse complement strand
ATTTGTCTTTTTGATGGTGCTGGTTTCTCTGCTTTCGATTGCCGGAATGTTCGTTCGATTTTAAGTAACGCCCCGTCCCGGCGGCGTTACTTTTAGTGTAAAAACGATTTATTTTTATTCTCAACGCCGCTGTTTGAATTCGGCTGTGAATTTGAATTTGCGTTTGAGTTCGCATTTGAATTTGCGTCGTTTTTCCAGTCGGGATATTCGGCGATTGCGGCGGCGATTCGGTCAATAATTCCGGTCGGTTCTGTGGGGCGAGTTTCGTTGTTGCAGAAAATGACGAACGAAAACTGTTCGTCATTAGCGGCTTGCGCGTAACCGGCGAGCGCGCTGACGTAAGTAATCGTGCCGGTTTTGGCGACGATTCTGCCTTTGAATTTCGGCAGGCGACCACCCAGAGTTCCATCGGTTCCGGCTATCGGCAGCGAATCTACGAAAGCGTTTCGCGCCGGACTTTGCAAAGCGAAAACAAGCAGCCTGCCCATCGTTTCGGGCGTGATGAAATTAAGACGCGACAAACCCGAACCGTCGTGAATTACCGTGTCGCCAAGCTCGACGCCCTTGCCGGAGAGCCAGTTTTTGATTGTCATCGCGCCAAGCTCATCGTCTCCCAACACGATTTTCCGCGAATTTTCTTTTTCCTCGTTTTCGCGCGCCCGACGCCCCAAAGTGCGAAGCATCAATTCGGCGTTTAAATTAATGCTGTGTTTGTTGGTGCGTTTGGCGATTTCGGCGAGCGTGTCGCTTTCGACTGCGGCAAGCTCTTTTAAATTCGCCGGTGCGCCTTGTTCTTTCGTCCGCCAATTAACGCTTTTTACGGTGCCTTCAATTGCGATTCCGGCTTTTTCGAGAGCCTTTTTCAAATCGTTTGCCGCCCAAATCTCCGGCGCGTGCATCGTCGTTCGCACGCCCATACTTTTTCCGCGAGGAACTTCGCCCCAAACCTGAAAATTGTTCGCGTCCAAATCGCGATGCACGCCGAATGTCTGCGCCGAAGCGTTGGCTTTTGTCATGGCTTGGTTTGAAACTTTAATAAAATCGGCTTCCGGCGTCGTTTTGACTTCGGCGGGCGCGTCCAATTTATCCGACGGCACGACTTCGACCAAAACCGTATTGTCCGAATAGCTCAATGCCGAAGGCTCGGCTCCGTAATACCACTGCGCTTCTTCCCAAACCCAGCCCGCGCCGAGATTTGCGGCTTGAAAACCGCTTGCGTCGCCGACAATGTTGCCCGCCACGCGCCTCAATCCTTTTTGTTTTAATTGATTGATTAAATTCTGCACGTCCGGCTCGTCAAAATCAGGCGCGCCGCGCCCGTACAAAATCAAATCGCCGTTTAAATTTCCGTTTGCATCAATCTCCCGTTCCGCCATCACGCTGGTGCGCCAGCGAAAATCAGCGCCGAGTCTGTCCAAAGCGACGGCGGTTGTGACGACTTTCATCGTCGAAGCCGGAGTAAAAGTTTTCTGCGCGTCGCGCGCAACCAGCACGCGACCGTCTTTCAAGCTGGTCACAAAAACACCCCAGCGCGCATTGCGAAATTCGCTTTTTTCGATGATTTCATCAATTCGCCGGGCAAGCTCAATGTCTTTCGGAGCGGCGGAAACTTCAATCGCTTTCGGCAGCGGAATCTTTTCGGCGGAAAACCGCGCGGAAAATTCGGTTGCGGTTTCGCTCGACTGCGGCGTCACATCCGACGCAGTTTGGCTGCCGTTTTGTTCGGTTCGCGGGGCAAATCCGATTGAAGAACAGGCGGCGCTAAAAATGGTGAGAAATAAGAGGTAAATTAAAAATGTTTTCTTCATCTTTCAATAAAACTTTCAACCCGGCTCGCCGCGAGCATTTCGCGCACGGCATGGTAAACCTGTTCGATTTCTATTTCGCCGATTCGTTTGCCTCGAATCGCCCGGAGATTTCCCGCGCGGGGCATAAAAGCGTAATTTTCCGGCACCACTCCGTCAAGCAAAACAACCAGAGGAATCCCGACCGCCGCCGAGAGATGCGCCGGTCCGGTGTCGTTTGAAACAAAAACCGAGAGATGCGAAAGAGCGGCGACGAATTCGGGCAGACTCAAATCGTCAAAAATTTGAGTTTCTTTCGGGAAAATCCGACGTACTTCTTTTGTCAGATTCTTTTCTTCGGGTCCGAGAAAAACCGCAATTTTTAACCCGTCGTTGCGCGACAAAAAATCTGCCAGCCCGGCGAAGTTTTCCAGACTCCAACGCCGCAAAGGATGTCCCGCGCCCGGAAACAATCCGACCGTTAAACCTTCGAGCTTGCGTTTTTGCCAGAGCTTTTCAATCTTCTGCAAATCGTTTTCTCGCGGAAAAAGTTTCGGACGGGTTTCCGCCTTTTCGATTTTGAGCGGTTTTAAAACGTCCAGATAACGGTCGGTCGCGTGTTTTGATTTATCTTCGGGCGCAGGGCGCAAGTTAGAGAGAAAATCGAGCGAACGACTTTCGCGCTCGGCATAAAGACGTTTCGGCGCGCCCGACAGAAAACCCAAAATATTGGTCTCGCGCAAGCTGTGCAAATCAATGACGAAATCGAATTGTCGGGCGCGCACGTCCTGAACTAATCTGGCGACTTTGAAAATCGAAGTGAGCTTTGCCCCATCGCGCAGTTCAACCCGGTCAACAATGATTTTCTCATCCGCCACATTCGCCAAATCAATAATCGTCGCGCACGATTTTCCGACCGCCACCGTAATTTTCGCGTGCGGAAATTTCCGGCGAATCGCCGAGAGCGCGGGCAAGCTCAACACGACATCGCCGAGCTGCCCGAAATCAATAACCAAAATGTTTTGCGGATTAAAATTCACTTCTTCCAACTTCGTATTTCTGCCGCTAAACTTCCAAATCCTGCTGGAAAAAGTTTTTCGAGCTGTTCGATATTGTTTGATAAGCGCCGCGCCGCTTCTACTTGACGTGCGGTTTTAACATTACCCGGCGCAATCTCTGAGCCGTACAGTTTAGTTTTTAAAAGTTTTCTATCGTTATATGTGCTTGAGCCTTTTTCTCTTTGTTTGTTAACCCAGTTTGCTTCATTAGCGTATGACTCGACGCCACACAAAAGCCACGCTTCGATAGCCGGAACAGCAACTCCGACGGCAACTTTAAAATTTTCTTTTCCGGGCATAATGCTTAAATTTGCTAACTCGGACGACACTATTTTTTGAAGCTCGCAAAGACGGCATCTTTCTGCTTCTTTATTGCCCCGTTTGTTGTGCTCTTTTTTATGAATCGGCGAGTCGTCTGAGTCACGCACAACGACTAAAAATTCGGCTTCGCTATTATAATAAACATCTCGCAAAACAACCGGAACGTCTCTCGGAACGCCGGAACCTCTTGATTGTAGTTTCTTGCGATACGCAATTTGTTCAATTTCTTCGCCAAGTATGCCTTCAACTAGGATTTTGAGGACGGCTTCATCAGTTGTGAATTCGCTGAAGATTGCGATTTTCATTGCTATGCCGGAACTCCGCCCAAAACTCCGCTAAACCAAATATCGCCTAAAGGCGCATCTTGCTCTTTTAAGATTTCTTCAATATGCGGCAAATCAATCAGCCGGTTAAAATGAACGCCTGTTTCGTCTTTATCCGCGATGACAATTTCCTCGCGGCGATCTTTGTAAAGGTCAAGCAAGTAAGGCGAATGCGTTGTTGCAATAACTTGAACAGGCTGACGCTTTTCGCCAAATTTTTCTGGGTAAGCCAATCTATCTAGCGACTCTTGAATGTTTCGCAGAAGCCGCGGATGAATGCCATGTTCTGGTTCTTCAAAGCAAACTAGCTTTGGAGGATTAGGCAAATAAGCAACCGTTAAATAAGCCAATCCTAAAAGAGTTCCATGAGAAAGGTCAGCCGCTTTAATTTTGTGTCTTCCTACTTTTGTCCTTAAAAGAATCGCTTTTCGCCCATTATCTGGTGTTTCAAACAAAATTCGGTCGTATTCTGGAAACCATTTCTTAAGTTCAACATTTAATTCTTCAAATTTTTCTGGTTCTGTGTCTCGAAGGTGATCTAGAACTCCAGCCAAATTACCAGCGTGAGATTCAAGCTTAGCCTCACCTTTTACCTGTACTGCCTGCGATATTCTTTCTGATTCAAAGGTGAAAATAGAAAATTCCTCCAAAGCGTTTTTGGGAGCTTCAACACTTTTCCTCAAACGAACCTGTGTTGGAATCTCGTCTAATTTTGAATATGATATTCCATTGACAACATATCGTTCTGTAAGGCTTACAGTTTCGCCAAACAGATCATCCCAATTTACAGCATACTCGTTGATTGATTCAGATGATTTCCAAAAAAACCTAACTTCAACTTCTCCTCCTAGAGGAGTTTTTACATTTGCCGATAATATTCTTTTAAAATCATCTGGTTGTTTTCTTTGAGCATACTTCAAAGCCTGCATTGCAGTTGTTTTGCCTGTTCCGTTTGCACCGACAATTAGCGTAAATCGTCCAAGTGGCAACGTCGTATCTTGCAAAGCCTTAAAATTCTTGTAATGAATTTGCGTAATCATTTTCTTAGCTTTCTCGCAAATCGCGCCCGGTCATCTCCAAAGGTTTATCGAGTCCCAGCATACCTAAAAGCGTCGGCGCAACGTCTTCGAGCGCGGCGTCTTCGCGCAGTTTTAAACCGATGTAATCTTCGCCGACGATGTGAAACGGCACGGGATTCGTGGTGTGCGCGGTGTGCGGCTCGCCGGTTTTTAAATCAATCATTTGTTCGCAGTTGCCGTGGTCGGAGGTGAGCAGCATTGTGCCGCCCGCCGCGCGGATTCCTTTGGTTATCCAGCCGATGCAGGTGTCAATATATTGCACGGCTTGAATGGTCGCATCGAGCTTTCCGGTGTGTCCGACCATATCGGGATTGGCGTAATTGATGATAAAAACGTCGGTTTCGCCTTCTTCAATCGTCCGCAGAACTTTGTCAGTGATTTTAAAAGCCGACATTTCAGGCGCTAAATCGTAAGTTGCGACTTTCTGGCTCGGAACGAGCAGACGGCTTTCGCAGTTGTATTCAGGTTCGACGCCGCCGTTGAAAAAATAAGTGACGTGCGCGTATTTTTCGGTTTCGGCAAGCCGGTAATTGTTGATTTCGCTGTGCGCGAAAACCTGCGCCAGAACGTTGGTGTGATGTTCGGGCGGAAACGCTTTTTCGAGCGGAAAATCTTTGTCATATTCGCGCAGACAAACAAAATCAACCGTCGGTTTCGTCGCCGCAAACGGTTCGTCAAAATCTTTGATTGCGAGCGCGCGAGTGATTTGACGGGCGCGGTCGGCGCGGAAATTAAAGAAAATCACGGCGTCGCCTTCTTCGATCAATCCGACGGGAATGCCCGGTTCGCGTTCGATTATGATGGGTTCGATAAATTCGTCCGTTACGCCGCGCTGGTAAGAATTGCGTGCGGCTTCGACCGGATCGAAAGCGGGAATGCCTTCGCCGTGAACGAGCAGAGTAAATGCGCGGGCGGTGCGTTCCCAGCGTTTGTCTCTGTCCATCGCGTAATAACGCCCGCAGAGCGTGGCGATTTCTCCGACTCCGATTTCGGCGATTTTTACTTGCAGCATTTCGAGATATAGCGCGGCGGAGCGCGGCGGCGCATCACGCCCGTCCAAAAAGCAGTGAATATAAACTTTTTCCACGCCTCGCTGTTTCGCCATTCTGAGTAAGGCGTAAAGATGTTCCTGCGATGAATGAACTTGTCCGTCGGAAAGCAAGCCCATTAAATGCAAAGATTTCGCTCTTTCCTGCGCGCCGTCCATCACTTTCATCAGGATTTCATTTTTAAACAGCGCGCCTGTTTCAATCGCATAATCAATCCGCGAAACGTCCATTCGGATAACGCGACCCGAACCCAAATTTAAATGCCCCACTTCGGAGTTTCCCATCACTCCGGCGGGAAGCCCGACTCGTTTGCCGGACGCTTCGAGCAGTGTTTGGGGATATTTTTCTCTGATTTCATCGTAAAAAGGGGTTTCGGCAAGCGCCAGCGCGTTGCCTTC
>DASVTY010000184.1:0-22166 GCA_036387315.1 Pyrinomonadaceae bacterium | reverse complement strand
CCGTCAACCCAGCGTCTTAATGTATCAAGAATTCCCATTTTATTTGAATCAAGTAATAAGTAATCAGTAATTAGTAATCAGCTTTTAAACTAATTACTAATTACTGATTACTTTCTACTGATTTAATGAAGGGTAATTTATTCATAATCAGCTCGCCTTCGGGCGGCGGCAAAGGCACTTTGATTCGTGAAATCTTGAACCGAGTGCCTGATGTCGGTTATTCTATTTCGTTCACTACCAGGCAGCCGCGACTGGGTGAAATACAGGGGCAGCATTATTATTTTGTTGGTGTTCAAGAATTTGAAAATTTGATTGCGGCGGGCGAATTTCTTGAATATGCAAACGTTCACGGCAATTTTTACGGGACTTCGCGCGGCGAAGTGGAAAAAGAATTGCTGCTCGGGCGCGATGTGATTCTGGAAATTGATGTGCAGGGCGCAGAGAGCATCAAGCGTTTGATGCCCGAATCGGTTTCGGTTTTTATTTTGCCGCCGGATTTTGAAACTCTGCGCGAGCGTTTAATCAGGCGCGGAACGGACGCGCCGGAAGTTTTAGCCGTCAGGTTGAAAAACGCGCCGGACGAAATCCGGCGTTTTACCGAATTCGATTATATGATTGTCAACGATGAAAAAGAACGCGCCTTTGCGCAGCTTGCCGCGATTTTTTACGCCGAACGCGCACGCGCCGGACGGATGACTGTAGCGGCGCAGGAAGTTCTGGATACTTTTCCGAAAAACGATTAAACGTTATGTTTTGAGCTTAATTTAAAATTTGATTATTGGAGATGATGATTATGGAAGAAAACGAAAATCTTGATGGAAACGAACAAAAACGACCGCCGGTGATGGATTCGAAATACCGTATGATTCTAGTCGCAGCGCAGCGCAGCAAGCAGCTTCAGCGCAACGCACGCCCGCGCGTCGGAATGGACGCCGCCAAACACAAACCGACCAGAATTGCGCTCGAAGAAGTAAGAAAAGAGATGGTTAATTTTGAAATCACGGATGAGTAAAGAATTTTTGGCGGAAAAAGGAAAGCCGAATCAGATTTGCTCAATTTCCGGGCTTTCCTTTTTTGCTTTGGCAAGCTTGGTTTTCCATTCGACGTAAGCCGTTGCCGCCTCGCGCGCTTCTGCCTCGTGTTTGATGGCGTAATACGCTTGCCAGCGAGTTTGCACATCGCGTTTTCCCTGCTCGCGCAAAAAAGCGAACCATTCTTTCAGATAACCCGTTAAAAACCCGAAAAAACCTTCTCTCGCGTACTGCAAAACGTGCGTCGCTTCGTGGACGATTAATTCAAACGGAGCGTAAATTTTTCCTTCGGCGAGATTAATTGTGACAAAAGCCGGGTCAATAAAAATGCGTCTGCCGAGAGTGATGCCGCTAATTTTGAATGTGCGACAAACGGCGCGCGCCCAAAAACCGCAGTAAATGCTGAATTCGGGCAAAATCAAATCCTCGTCTTTAAAGTAAATGCGGAAAAATTCTTCGATTTTTCGGCGCGATTCGGCGGCAATTTTCATTTTTCTAAGATTGCCAAAAATGAAAAAGAAAGCGCAAGTTAAAGCGAATTTCGGTAGTGTCCTAATAGTGTGGTACTCACAGTTAAGTATTTTCGGTGGGTAGAAAAGGTAGTTTAAAAGTGTTTCATAAGTCGAAAATGTTAAAGAGTTTTGGGATTTTGATTATGAGACAAATTGCTTAAATGGTTGTGCTCTAAAAATCAGGGTTAAATATAATTGAATCAACAAATAAACTGTGTCAAAAAGGTTTGACTTATGAGACAGTTTTTAGTTTGTTTTTACTTTGTCATAAAGGGGCGTTTTTGAGACTTAATACATAGTCAAAACATTTCACTGCAAAGGCGAGACGGATTACCTTTCGCATATTTTATTTTCTTGAGTGTCGGTGTCGGCTTCGGAGCTGATGCATCATTGGGAACTGTCCAAAACTCTACAGAATGCTCTTTGCGAATACCTCCGTTAATGATTTCTATCCTGTTTGAAGGTATAAGTCTGTTTTCGACCAAATAACGCTTTAAATCATTTACACGAGCTTCGGCTTCTCCCCGACGCGGTAGAATTTTCTTCGATAAGGACTCAAGAATTTTGCCTTCATAGAAAATGATATGAGCTATGGTTGTAGGTTCATTCTGTAAACTTAGAGCGTAATTGTCGAGCCTTGCCATAGCTACTTCACAGTTAGAAAGAACAAATTCATCAACTTTTCGTGCACCTCTTGTTTGCGCCGAAACACTAAAAGAAACTAGAAGAATAATTACTGTGTGTAAGATTTGTTTCATAGAAAAACCACGGCACTTTTTTGTCTCAAAAAGGGTCGTTTTTGAGACACTTCTTAGTATAGCATCACAAGATTAGGACACTACCCAAATTTCAAACATTGAAATTCGCTTGCCGTTGAACTGAAGGAATTGCTGTTGGTGAAAGGAACTTATTGTATCTGTTGTTTTTGAAGTCTGAGCGCTCCGCCAAATGAGACCAAATTAATCGTCGCATCGCCGTCGCCGTAAACTCCGACGATTCGGCGCGGCGTTTGTCCCGGTTTACTTTGAAGGGTTGGTTTAAATGACGGAAGGTTTGTTTGTAAAGTCGAGTTTGTCGTCGCGCTCAATTGAAACGATGATTTTAACGGCAAAAACAACGTAACCGCGCCGGTGACTGTTTTGAAATCGTAAACTCCGCCCGCAACGACCGAACCAAAATAATTCAGATTGCTGTTTGAAGAACCGCCTGCGATTCGGGCGTGCGCGACATCCTGTAGCGTGACGTTTCCGCTATCGCTATTAGCGCTAAGCGAATCTGTATCATTAAGCGGCTTTAATCTAATCCCAAAGACGTTTCCGGTGGTGGATTTTAGTTTTATTTTACCGATTGAATCTTCTGCGACGACATTTCCGGCTAAACTTGAAATTTCGGCTTCCTCGCGGACATCTCTGATTAAAACGTCGCCGTTAACGTTTGCAACTTTGATTTTAGCAACTGATTCTACTTTAAAATTGGCGTTACGACTTGTAATATCAACAACGGCTCCCTGCGGCACTTCGATTTCAATGTTTGAACCGCTGAGACATTCGTTTCTTCTAAACTGACCGGGCTTAACAGGCTCTTTCGGGTCGAAACCGACAATTGTCAACCAGCTTGCGGCTTTGTCGGCATTGCGTTTGAGAACTTTAAAACCGAGCTTTCCGTCTTCAACCAGCGCGCGGACTTCGTTGCGCCGCCAACCGCGCACGCTGACGCTGCCTTCCGAAACGCAAAACGAAACGGTCGGTCGCGCGTCCGAAGCAATCGCTTTTTCGACCGGAGGAATCGCTTCGACTTTGGCTTCGACAAACTTAGCCAGCTTAGCGGTTTCTTCCGGGCAATCGGTTTTTGCTTTTGCCTGCGCGAGAATGGCGAAATTCACAGCGCCCGCGAGAGCCAGAAGCAAAACCATTTTGTTCAAGTAAGCTTTCATTCTAATTTTCACCGTATCGTCGCCATTAATTGCGATTTTTCAGCAACGGTGTTGAGCAAATCAATTTTATTCTGGTACGAAGCGAACAAAATGCGTTTCGCGTTTTCGTCGTTCGGATTGCGGCGCACCTGTCGCTGCATTTTTTCAATCGCTTTGTCTATCATCGCCACGTTCTGCTCGTATTCAACGCGAAAGCTCGGACGCATCACTGCTTCATCGCTCGAAGCGACCGTTTCGGATAAACCGTTAATCGCATCCAAATACAATCTTTCTTCAACCAAAGGCGCGTTTAAATCAACGTTTCTGACCGGAGGATTTTTGATTATTTTCGGAGTAACAACTTTCGGTTTTGCCTCGACACGATAATCTGCTTTTACAGCTTCAAAACCGTCAGGTCGTTTTTGCGCTTCATTTTTTATTGTGATTGAAGGCGCAGTTGCCGGTTGTGCAACCGAAGGATTTGAATCGGGCGGTTTAACATTAACAACGGTTGACGGCGGATTTTCATTTTGAGCAATTATTGGGGAATTATTTTCGGGATTTGCTTGTCGGAAAATGCCTGAAAACGAAAAGAAAGCGATAAGCACCGCGCCCAGCGCCAAACCGGCGGTCGGCGCAGCAAATTGCGGCAAGCTGTTTAACCCCAGCAAACCAAAAGCGGTTTGCCAAATCGAAACCGGCTGCCTTGCCGATGCGGGAATCAAATCGAGCTGATCTATTTCATTATTGATTCGCGCCCAGATTCGCTGCGTCGGCACGGCGTAAGCGTTTTCGATGGAAAATGCCTGCATCACGGCGTCGTTTTCGCTTTCGGCTTCGAGCATTAGATTTGAACAGGCATCGCAAATCGAAAAATGCGAAGCTGCAAATTCTAACCGCTCGCCCGAAAGCTCACCGTCCAAAAATGCGTGAATTGTCCCAATGTCTATGTGTTTCATTGTTTTATCCCAATTTTCCCGTAAAACCGCAAAAACTCTTTGCGGGCGCGAGCGACAAAAGTTCCGATGCTGGTTTCGTTTAATCCGAGGGTGACGGCGATTTCCTTGTAAGACATTCCCTGTTCTTTGAGCATCAAGCAACTACGCATCGGCTCTTTCACTTTTGCCAACGCTTTCCGAACTTCCTCGATTTCGGTTTTTCGCTCGTAATCGAGTTCCGGTTCGGCGGTGTAATTTGCTTCCGCTTCTTTGAAGAACGCATCGTCCCTTGCCGTTGCCCTAAAGTTTCCGCGCAAAGCATTTCGCGCGACGTTCATCGTCACTCTGATCAGCCACGCTTTCAATAAATCATCAGTCGGCACCGAATCGAGATTTTTATAAAGCCGGATGAAAACTTCCTGCGTCACGTCTTCGGCGAGCGCAGCGTCCTGCACGACGCCGCGCGCGACACGAAAAACCGTGCGATGATGAAGCGTGAAAGCTTCGTCAAACTCGATCTTTTCACTTGCCGTTTGCGCCGCCGTTTGTGCCATTACGCCGGACAATATTTTCGCCTCTCCGTGCATTTCTCCGTTCGACTCGTTTGCCGCTCGTCACTATAAGAACACCGCTAAGTTAGAATTTGTGACAAATATTTCAAACGATTTTTATTAAGTTTCCGATTCAAAGTTTTTGTTTTATCCTGAAATTTAGAAATTATGCCGATGAACTCAGCAGAAGCAATTTCCGATGAATTATACAACAGCGCGTTCCTGCGCGCCTGTCGCCGCGAGCCTGTCCCGCATACGCCCATCTGGCTGATGCGCCAAGCCGGGCGTTATCAAGCATCATACCGCGAATTGCGGCAAAAAATCAGCTTTTTAGAGCTTTGCAAAACGCCCGAACTCGCAACAAAAGTTACGGTTGAAGCGGTCGAGCAAACCGGAGTTGACGCGGCTATTATTTTTTCCGATATTCTCCCGATTTTAGAACCGATGGGCGCGTCGCTCGAATATGTCGGCGGGAGCAAACCGCAGATTCACAATCCGGTTCGCACGGCGAACGACATTGAAAATTTGCGCGAGCTTGAAACAGTCGAAGAACTAAATTACGTTTACGAGGCTTTGCGGCAAACGCGCCGCGCTTTGCCCGGAAACATTCCGCTGATCGGTTTTTGCGGAGCGCCTTTTACGCTCGCGTCGTATTTAATCGAAGGAGGCGGCTCGAAAAATTATGTTTTGACGAAATCGCTGATGTATCGGGACGCGGGCGCATGGAATGAGCTGTTGTCGAAATTGTCTCGCGCGCTCGTCAAATATTTAAACGCTCAAATTGCTGCGGGCGCAAACGCCGTGCAGATTTTCGATTCGTGGGTCGGCTGTCTCTCGCCCGATGATTATCGCGAATACGTTTTGCCGCACACGAAATTTGTAGTCGAAAACGTAGAAAAATCAGTGCCGATAATTCATTTCGGAACGGGAACGGCGACGCTTTTGAATATGATGCGAGATTGCGGCGACGTAATCGGCGTTGACTGGCATTCAAATCTCGATGACGCATGGCAGACAATCGGTTTCGATAAAGCCGCAATGGGAAATTTAGACCCGGTTCAATTGTTCGCGCCGCGCGAAATTTTGCTGGAAAAAGCCCGCAGAATTTTAGAACAGGCGGCTGGCAGAAACGGGCATATTTTCAATCTCGGACATGGAATTTTGCCCGAAACGCCAATGAATAACGTAATAGCATTGGTTGATTTCGTTCACGAATTTAGTACGAGATGATCTTCACCGCCGAGACGCAGAGACGCAGAGACGGAAACAAAAGTTTTTATTCTATTGTCTCAAATTCTTTTTCTAAACTCTGCGTCTCTGCGTTTCGGCGGTTCAATTTTACGTGAATTACGAAGCAATCTTATTTGTCTCATTCGGTGCGCCGGAAAAGCCGGAAGAAGTGTTGCCGTTTTTGCGAAACGTCGTGCGCGGGCGCGGCGTGCCGGACGAACGACTGATGGAAGTCGCCGAAAATTATCAAATGTTCGGCGGGCGCTCGCCTTTGAACGAGCAAAACAAAGCGATAATCACCGCGCTCGAAAAATCTCTGGCGGAAATCAATTTAAATTTGCCGGTTTATTGGGGGAACCGCAACTGGCATCCGTTTTTGACCGAGGCTATCGCGGAAATGAAACGCGACGGCGTAAAACGAGCGCTGGCTTTTGTCACTTCGGCTTACAGCTCTTATTCGGGCTGCCGACAATACCGCGAAAATATCGAAGCGGCGAAAAACGAGGCGGAATCAACGGAAATCGAAATCCATAAAATTCGCCCGTTTTATAATCATCCGCTTTTCATTGAAGCCAACGCCGAAAATCTGCAAAAAAAATTAGACAAACTTGAAAACGCCGAAATCGTTTTCACCGCTCACAGCTTACCGCTCTCAATGGCAAACGGCTGCGATTACGTCAAGCAGTTGAGGGAAACCTGCCGTCTCGTCACCGAAAAAGTCGGGCGCGAAGATTGGAATTTAGCTTTTCAAAGCCGCAGCGGAGCGCCGCACGTCCCATGGCTTGAACCGGACATCAACGATTTCCTGCGCGAGCGCAAGCCCGCGTCGGTCGTCGTTCATCCAATCGGTTTTCTGTCGGATCATCAGGAAGTCGTTTTCGATTTGGACACACAGGCGCGCGAAACCGCCGCGAATTTGGGAATTAATTTCGAGCGTTCGGAAACTGTCGGGACAAATCCGAAATTCGTCGAAATGATTCGAGAATTGATTCTGGAAAGAATCGAAAACCGCGACCGCAGATTTTTAGGAACTTACGGGGCGAAAGAAGATTTTTGCCCGGTGGATTGCTGCCTCATTTTAAGATGAAGAAAATCATAATTATCGGTGGGGGAATTAGCGGTCTTTCAGCAGCTTTTCGTCTTATCGAACTCAAAAAAGAAGGCAAATTCTACGGTGATTTTGTTTTGCTCGAAGCCGAAAATCGTTTGGGCGGAATCGTCAAAACGACAAAGCGCGACGGTTTTTTGCTTGAAGCCGGACCGGACGCTTTTTTGTCGGAAAAACCGGAGGTTTTGGAATTGGCAAAAAAGCTCGGAATCGAAAATGAGCTTTTGCCCACAAACGACCGGAACCGCCGCAGCTTTTTAGTACGCGAAAACAAGCTTCGAGCTGTGCCGGAAGGTTTTCATTTAATTGCGCCGGCAAATATTGAAGCGTTTTTTAAATCTGAAATCTTGAGCTTGCGCGGAAAAGCGCGACTTGCAAATGAACGTTTTTTGCCGCCCAAATCTCCGAAAGACGACGAATCACTGGCGGATTTCGTTCGACGCAGATTTGGCGAAGAGGCTCTGACGCGCATCGCGCAACCGATGATTGGCGGAATTTACACCGCCGATCCCGAAAAACTTTCGCTTCGTGCGACGCAGCCGCGTTTTCTCGAACTCGAACTTGAATACGGAAGCGTAATTAAAGGGTTGCAGGAAAAATCAAAAATCCAAAATCAAAAATCCAAAATCGGCACGAGCGGCGCGCGTTACAGTTTGTTTTTGTCTTTTAGAAACGGAATGCAAACTTTGATAGATGCGCTTGAAAAACAAATTCCTGAAAATGCGGTTCGGCTTGGAACGAACGCACAAACGTTGAAATTCGACGAATCTCAACGTCTTTGGAAAATTGAAACCGAACAAGAAACGTTTTCAGCCGAAGCGGTGATTTTGGCTTTACCCGCACACTTAATTGCCAAATTATTAAAAAATCAATTCCCCGCTCTTTCAAATGAATTGGCGGAAATCGAACACGCTTCGTCGGCAACCTTAAATCTCGCCTTTCAGCGCGACCAAATCGCGCACGCGCTCGACGGTTTCGGTTTTGTCGTGCCTTTTGTCGAACGGCGAACTCTGATGGCTTGCACATTTTCGAGCGTTAAATTCGGCGAGCGAGCGCCGGAAAACTCTGTTTTGCTCCGCGCTTTTGTCGGCGGGGCGTTACAGCCGGAAATGTTTGATTTGGCGCATGACAAAATGCTTCGCGGCGTTTTGAGCGATTTGCGAGATTTATTGGGTTTAAAGGGCGAGCCGCTTTTCGCGGAAATCGCGCTCTGGCGCAACTCAATGCCGCAATACCGGGTCGGACATTTGGAAAAAGCCCGGAAAATCAAAAAACTTCTCGCAGAAATCCCAGCCTTGCAACTTGCGACAACGGCAATTGAAGGCGTCGGCTTGCCGGACGCGGTGCGGCACGGCAATCAAGCGGCGGAAAATCTTCTGGCACTCGAATTGAATAAATAACTCGAAAAAGCGCGATTTGTATTTTAATCGTGCAAAATTTTAGACAAGGGGAGTTTTTATGCCGACACGAGAAGAAAATATTAAAAAGCTCGCAGAATTAGTCGCAGACATTCAATTTGCGATGCTGACTACGCTGCACGAAGACGGCAGCCTGCGCGCTCGTCCGATGGCTGTGCCGAAAAACGAATTTGACGGCGAGCTGTGGTTTTTTACGAAAAAAGATTCGCCGAAAGTTGACGAGATTGAGCAGGAACATCAAGTTTGCGTCTCGTTCTCACGCCCGGACAAACAGCATTACATTTCAATGTCCGGCGCGGCTATTGTCAGCCGCGACCGCCAAAAAATGGAAGAATTGTGGAATCCGGCTTACATAGCCTGGTTTCCTGAAGGACTCGACGATCCGCAAATCTGTTTGCTCAATATTAAAGTTTCGCAAGCCGAATATTGGGACAGTCCGAACAGCGTCGTCGTTCATTTAATCGGAATGGCGAAAGCCGCCGTTACCGGCACGCCGTTTCATCCGGGCGAAAACGAAAAAGTGAATCTTTAAACAGCCCGATAGAATTATGTTAATAACCGTTTGGCGGCGCGCCTTAGCAATCTTTCGGGGCAATGCGGTCAAGGCGCGCCGCCAAATAAACTGCCATATAATTTTGTCCGACTATTTAATCAGAAAAAATCCTATGAAAAATTTCATAGGATTTTCTGCAATAGCCGGAAAGATACGACAAAGCACCTACAAAATCAGCTTTTTGTTTGACTTCCAGTTTAAAGCCAATGTATAAAAATTCCGTTTAAGAAATCTACAATTCAGTATAATTCAAAGTTCGACACTTCTTTAAATTTGCGGAAATGAATATGGAAGAGTGCGCAACTTTATCACTAAAAATTTTTCAACTTTTTGTATACCTTTCACTCAATTTTGGTGCGCTAAAGAAGTGAAGGTGAACTTCGACAAATTTCTAGGTGACAAAGATCGCTTGAAACAGTAAAAAACAAAAACATTAATATATTTCTCGCACCTGTTAACAACTTAAAGATTGTTTATCCGAAAATCGTTTTCAAATAAAATTGTAAGGTTTTGACGAGTTTTGTCATAAATAAGTGAAAAATAATTCGAACAATGTTTTTTGAAGGTAATTCGTGAATTGCATTTTATGAAAAAGATTCAATAAAAGGCTTTTCGTCAAATTGCTGAGAGGAGCAATCGCCACTCGGTCGGCAAGGTGAGAGAAATATATTAATGCCAAAACAAAAACTCGAGGAGAAAAAATGAAAAACAATCTTTCTATACTCAGAAATACGATTTTATGTGGAGCTTTTCTGGTAACTTTTGGATGGGTTACCAGTTCTTTTGCACAGACACAGTGTCCGGTTGATAATCGGCTGGTTAAAATGCCTGCCTCGGATGACAAATATTATTTGCCCGAAAATTATATATTTAAGGTAAAATTTGATGCGCCGATCAGCACCGATACTTACAAGACCGGAAGTATTGTGCAATTTTCAGTCGTGGAAAATGTTTTTGGAATAAAGCTGCCTGAGTATGAAACCGAAGCAGAACTTACAGCTTTCAGGGTCAAACTCAACGAATCAGTTGAATCCTTTGTGAAAAAAACCAAGGCTATACTCACGCCCTACGAAGAAGAATCCGATAAAATAAATAAATCCAATACCAGTGATGAGGTAAAAACCCAACAACTCGAAGAATCAAACAAAACTAAAGACGAAGACCTCAAAGAATTATACGTCGCTCAAGCCAAAGAAATTAAAGAATTATTTGAAACCGAACGTAAAAAATTCGAAGAAAAATTCGAAACGAAATACAAAGAAGCCGTCTTGAAAGTCGAAGATAAATTCAAAGAAGACACCGCCGATGTCAAAAACAAATTCCAGTCGGATATCAACGCCATACCTGACACTGACCCCGACAAAAAAGATAAAGTTGAAAAAATCAACGATAGAAGATACGAAAAACTCGAAAAACTCGAAGTGGATAGAGCCGGAAAACTCGAAAAACTCGAAACGGGTAAAGCCGAAAGCCTCAAAAAATTAAAGACTATGCCGGAAATTGTTACTGTTATTCCTAAAGATTCAAAAGGTTTTGGAAAAGTGGAAAGAGCAAAACGGCAGGCACCGCTGTTTCTCAATTATAAAGCGCGAATATCCGTCGTCCTTGATTACGTTCTGCTCGCTAACGGAGACTGTATTCCAATCCAGATCAGGGAAACGCCCGATAATCGGTTATATGACGGGGAATATACGGAGCTTGGAGGCGTAATTAACTGTAAAAGCGACGGTCTGGAAGGGAAAAAATGTATAAAGGGACGGCGACCGCGATACAACTTTATCTCTCCGATAATTTCCGGTCTCGCGACCGTGGCAACCGTTTTGTTGAAAGACCCCACTGCCCAGGCAATTGCCGGTGTTACGGCGGCTGAACAACTGACAAAAGGTGATTTAGGCAATGTAATTAATGGAGCCGACTCTACAATCAGCGATAAATTGATTTACGAGGTTTTAACTACTGAGAGTCGCATCGGAACAATCAAAAAAGAAGATAAAAAATGATAAATCTCAAACTTGAAAAAATATATTTAACGCCGTGTCGAACAAATCAATGGACGGGAGGTCGAAACAGCGACTTTCTTATTAAACTTGTCCGTTAAACTTTAGCGGGCTTAGTTGCGGTTTCGCCCCACATCATCTCAGCCGTTATACAGCTCTCACATTTTGGAGGATTATGAAACAACCTGCCTTTTTCGTGATAGATATGCTTAACGATTGTTTTGGTCATGTCGAGCTTGATCGAATCCGCGTAGAACTATGTTCATCCATAAACCAATTAACAGCTTTCGCCCGTGCCGGCGGCTTCCCCGTAATATGGGTTCGTCAGGAGTTTGAGTCGGATTTAAGCGATGCGTTTTTGGATATGAAACGGGAGAATATCCGAATGTTCATCAAGAATACTCCGGGCGCACGTATTCTGGATGAGTTGGTGCGTGATGATTCGGACATCGAGATAGTCAAAAAGAGATATAGTATGTTCTACGGGACAGCGTTAGAGTCGCTGCTTCAGGAGTTGGAAGCAGACCCGCTGATTCTTGCCGGCGTGAATACTCACGCTTGCATTCGCACGGCGGCAATAGATGCCTATCAAAGAGATTTTCAAGTAATTATAGTCCGTGATTGTGTAGCATCGAAAGACTTGACACATCACGATATAACTTTAGATTACTTAGATGGCGGAGTTGCCAGCGTGGTGAGGCTTAGCGAACTGGGGAAAATAGTTCGATGCTGAAAACGCTAGATAACAATTCAATGGGCGTGAGGGCAAAACACGGACGTCCTATCGTTTGTTAGCCTGCGTGGTGTTTTGCCCTCGCGTCATCTCAAGCGTTCTCCACTCAAATTAATTTTTGCAAGCCGCGTATAAATCGAGCCGTTCGGGCGCAAATCGCTTTTGTAAACAACGATTTCCGAAACCGGAAAATTCACGGCGGGAAATTCGGTTTGAATATGCAAATCGGTCAAACTTCGCGATTTTTCCGGCTCTTTTAAACGCGCAATCGTCAAATGCGGTTTAAAAGCGCGCTGCTCTCGCTCAAAACCGATTCGCTCAGTTTGCGTTTCAAGCCGCTTTTGCAATTCGCTCAAATTTTGAGATTCGTCTTTAATGCCGAGCCACAGAACTCTAACCGCTCCGCGGGGCGGAAAAGCCCCTGCGCCTTCTAAAACAAGAGAAAACGGTTCAATTTCTTTTGCCGCGTTTTCAACTGCCGCAATTAACTGCGGTAATTTTTCCGACGGAATTTCGCCCAGGAATTTCAATGTCAGATGCAGTTTTTCCGGTTTGTCCCAGCCGACGCGCAAATCCGAAAATCGCGCCCGCAAAAAGTCGATTCGTTCGGCGACAAGGCGGCGCGCTTCTTCGGAAATGTCAACGGCGATAAAAGCTCTCATTAATTTTGCGGTGAAAGAATCAATTTTTCTTTCGCGGCGGCTTTGACCGCCGCATCGGTGAACGGGAAAACCGGCGTGTTACCTTTGTACCAGGCGTCGAGCTGATTTTTCCAATGCGGCGACGCCGGATTTCCGCTTTCGCCGGTTGTGATCACTTGTCTGGTCAAATCCCAATTTCCCGGCGTCGCAATCAAACGCATCGAAACTCCCGCACCGACGTTCGGTACGTCGCGCCCGCCGTTTTGCGGCAAAGCCTCAATCGCAAACTGGCTGCCGATGAGCGGCGCGATTGCAAGCGGATGCGGAAAACGGATTTTGTTAGCTTCGCCCAAATTCCATTTCGCGCTGTCCGTTTTCAAACGGTTTGCCAGACTGCCTTGCGCTTCAGTTTCAGCGGCTTTCAATAAAGCCGCGTAATCGGCGTATTCTTTCGGCAGCCAGCTTTTCGGTTTTTCCGTTATCAAACGGTCGAGCAGCGCACTTTCCATCAAACCGCGATACCCCGAACCGGGCGCACCGAAGTTTCCGGCAAAAATTTTCTGCCGGAAGAAAAATCGGATTTCATTCGCCACCAGAGCGGCTTTTGAATCGGAGGTTAAACGCCCGTCCCAGCCCACCAGCAATTTTAAAGTTTCATCCGAAGCCGCTTTTAAATTGACGATTTCGCGGGCGAAACGCGAGAGCGGAATGCTGAGCGTGTCGTACTGAATATCGCGGAAATTATCCGGCGTTAATTTCGGATTTGCCGCCAGCAGCTCATAAATTCGCCGCGCGCGGTAAGGCGAATCGTAAGCTCTGACAATTTCCTGATGCGGATAAGATTTGCCGACAATTCTTTGATTTGCCGTGACGATGATTCCGTCGGGCGGATTGTAAAGCTGCGGCAATTCTTCAAACGGAATTGTTCCCGTCCACGCGCCGTCGTCCGTCGCGCCGTCATAAGGCAGAGAGCCGTCGCCGGTTTTGCGTTTCGGAACTCGTCCGGCGGCGTACCAGCCGATATTCCCGGCGGTGTCGGCAAAAACAAAATTCTGCATCGGACCGCCGTAAAGTTTTAGGGCGTTTTTAAAATCGTTCCAGTTTTTGGCGCGGTTGAGCGCATTAAACGCCCTTAGTTCATCATTTTTCGGATCGAATGCCGTCCAGCGCAAAGCGTAGCGCTTCCCTGCTTCTTCAAAAAAGACGACGCCGTTTCGCGTCGTTGTCACGTTGAGAAAAGTGCTTTCGGTTTCCGGCGAAAGCGGATTTTTGCGCACCCTTATTTCTTCGCGGCGCACAATCGGCGTTTCCCAGCCGGTCGGAGTTTTATATTTTCCGGCGGCATCGAAAGTTTCGAGGTACAAATCCTGCACGTCGGGTCCGACATTTGTTGCGCCCCAGGCGATTCGGTCGTTGTGTCCGAGAATCACGCCGGGCGAACCCGGAAGCGCCACTCCGGCGACGCGCAAATCAGGGGCGGAAAGATTGACCAGATACCAAATCGGCGGCTGCGCGGCGCGCAAATGCGGATCGTTGGCGAGCAGCGGTTTTCCGTCCGCCGTTCGCTTACCCGAAACCACCCAATTGTTGCTCGCCGCCAATTCTTCGGCGTGAAAACCGATTCGCGCGAGCGAATTTTCCCGTACCTTTTCTTCTCTCTCCAAAGCGGCAAAAGTCGCGGAGGAGAATTCGGATTTTTGCCTTTTGACTTTTGCCTTTTGACTTACGCTGGCGGTGTCTTTGCCGATGAGCAAAACGTCGTCTTTTGTAGCCGGATTTAACAGCCAATCGCGTTTTTCGGCGGGTAAAGACTGCAAAGCGGCGCGCTGCAAATCGAGCTGCCAGGTCGTGCTGAGCGCGTCCGAAAGAATTTTACCGATGACGATTGAATTTTCCGGTCGCCACTCGCGCGGGCGATATTGCAAAATCCGAAACTCGATTGGCAAAGTCTTGTCGTCGAGCGCCGCGATAAAAGCGTTGACGCCGCGCGCGTAATTTTCCAAAACCGAACGAGTTTCCTGCGGGAGCGTTTTGACGGTTTCTTCCGCAACACGGGCAATGCCGAATTTTCGCCAGCGTTTATCTTCTTCGAGAACCGTGTTTCCGAAAATTTCGGCAGATTCGCCGCGCCCGACGCGGTTGTACAAATCCATCTGCCAAAGTCGGTCTTGCGCCGTAACGTAACCTTGCGCGAAATACAAATCGGCTTCATTGCGGGCTTCGATGTAAGGAATTCCGCGCTCGTCGCGGCGAACGGTAACTTTATCTTTTAAACCGGAGATTTTTAATTCGGTCGTCGGCACGTTCGGCTCCTGCGCCCAACAAGCCCAATTCAATGAAAACGTTAGCAGCAGCACCAAAAACAAAATAGATTTTTTATGCATTCTTATTCGCCCAATTTTGAATGAGTTTTTCAAATTCCGCCTGGAGAGATTCGGTATTGTCTTCGATGTACCAGCGGTGGATTTTCTCGATAATTTCGGTTTTTTCCAAGCCTTGTTCTTTCAGACTGTAAAACAAATCGTAAGCTGCTTGCGGACGCGAACCCCAGGTGCCGATTTCTTCAAGAGTTTCGGCGTCCAGACAAATCAGTTTCGGAATCGCCCGCGCGCCGCCCGTCAAATATTTGTCCATCAATTCGAGATTTTCATCGCGCAACAGATACAGCGTTTTGATGCGGTCGTTTTCGCGCGCGATTTTTTCAATCGGCGGAATATTCTGCGCCGCGTCGCCACACCACGCTTCGGTTAAAATCAACCAAATCCAATTCGCTTTTAGATTTCGCACGGTTTCGAGCAAAGATTCGTTTAACTCGCTTGTTTTAAACAACCGCCGCATTCTCGCCTGATTTAATTTCGTGTATTGGGCTAATTCCTCGCTTTGATTCGGTCCCGTTGTTTTGCCTTCGGCGACAACCCGGTCAATCAAACGGTTGTATTCGTCAAATGTCATCGCTTTTTCGATGTAATTTTGCATAGTTTTATGAATTTACAATAATTATTTTAGTTTCGGTCATTTCCTCCATCGCATGGCGCACGCCTTCGCGCCCGAAGCCCGATTCTTTGACGCCGCCATAAGGCATATTGTCAACGCGAAACGCTGGCACATCGTTGATTACTACTCCGCCGAACTCAAGTTTTTCTCCGGCTTGCCGTGCTCTTTGCAAATCTTTGGTAAAAACTCCGGCTTGAAGCCCGTATTTCGTTTGATTCGCTGCGCTGATTGCTTCCTGAAAATCGGAAAATTTTTCGACAACCGCAATCGGCGCAAAAACTTCTTCCGCGACAACGCGCATTTCCGGCTGCGTTCCGGTCAAAACCGTCGCTTCCAAAAAAGCGCCGTCGCGCTTGCCGCCGCATAATAGCCGCGCCCCGTTGTCAGTCGCTTCTTTAATCCAGCTTTCCGCACGTCGCGCCGCCGCTTCGTCAATCATCACTGAAAGCTCGGTTGATTCATCGAGCGGATTTCCTTTTTTCAAATTCTTAGCTTTCTGAGCAAATTGATTTGTCCAGCGGTCGAAAATTTGATCGTGAATTAAAAAACGCTGCGCCGAAATGCAAACCTGACCGGCATAAACGAAAGCGCCCATTACGGAACGTTCCAATGAAAAATCAAAATCGGCGGTTTCGTCAACAATCACGGGCGCGTTTCCGCCAAGCTCAAGCGCGACCGCTTTTTTCGCTGCTTTTTCTCTGATTTTCCAGCCGACTTCGGCGCTGCCGGTAAACGAAATCATCCCGATCCGCTCGTCTTTTAATATGCCTTCAATCAATTCCACATCCATATTTACGATTTGCAAAGCGGCTGACGGCAAACCTGATTCGAGAAAAACTTCGCCCAGCAAAACCGAAGTCAAAGGAGTTCGCGGACTCGGTTTGATGATGATTGCGTTTTTAGCTGCAAGCGCGGGCGCGACTTTGTGCGCGACGAGATTAAGCGGAAAATTAAACGGCGTAATTCCAAATATAATTCCGCGCGGCACTCGCTCAGTCCACGCAAAACGATTTTTGCCGAGCGCCTGCGCGTCAACGGGAACGACTTCGCCCGCAAAGGTTCTGGCTTCGGCAGCCGCGATTTCAAAAGTTCCAATTGAACGCTCGACTTCGCCGCGCGCCGCCGTAATCGGTTTCGCCGCTTCCAAAGCAATCGTGCGGGCAAATTCATCGCGCCGCTCTTTGATTCCGGCGGCAATCCGGCTCAAGCCTTCGTAAACTTCCGCGCGTGCAAGCTCGCGCATTTCCCCAGCCGCACGCGCGGCAGACGCAATCGTTTCTTCGATTTCGTCCTCGCCGGCTTTGCAAACTTGCGCCAGCATTTCTCCCGAAAAAGGAGAGCGCACTTCAAAATTCCCGCTTGTTTCGCGCCAGTTTCCGTTTATCAACAAACGTTTTGTTTCAATTTGTTCGCCCATTTCCCTTCCCTTTCGCGCCGCTTTTTTATATTTTGCCTTATCCCGCGAAATTTGGATATTGCCTGAATCGGCTGATGATTTAACGCTCGATTTTTGTTGTGCTAAACTGTCCGCGCGTAAAATTCCTTCGCTCTTCGCCGAAAAGTTATGAAAAGATTTTCCCCTTTGTTTGTGCTACTTTTGCTCCCGATTTTGACTTTTAATCTGGTTTCGACTGTTTACACCTGCGGTCCCTCTTTTGTTGTTCCGGTTTTCTCGTTTGAAACACGCCCGGACGAAAAGCTGGACGGCTACGCGCGCGGTAATCTCGGAATTATTCAGTCTGATTACAATCGCACATTTCTGTTTGCGGCTTATCGCCGTTTCAACCGTTTGAATTTCACCGCCAATGAGGAAAAAGATTTAATTTCGGTTTGGAAATCCGAGCTTTACCGCGAGGACGATAACGAAACGGGAACAAACGAAGCGGTCAAAATCTGGCTGGCGGCAAGAAAAAAAGTTTTAGGCGGCGAGCCTGAATTGAAGATTTACACCAACCGCAATTATGACGGAGGTTATAATTTTTTCCCTAACTGCACCGCCTCGGCGTTTGAAACAGCGGCGAAAACTCTGGAAAGCCGCATTGCGGAAAACGGCTTGGAAGAAAACGTCAAAAATTGGGCGCGGGCGCAAGATCAAGTTTTTACCAACTGCTCCGAAGGCAAACAAATTCCTGCGGAAGTCGCCGCGCCCGCCTGGCTCAAGAACGACCGCGATTATCAAATCGCCGCCGCGCAGTTTTACGCGACAAATTTTGATGAAGCCAAAACTCGTTTTGAGCGAATCGCGGCAAACAAAGATTCCGTGTGGCGGACGACTGCGAATTATCTTGTTGCCAGAACCTTAATTCGTCAGGCAAGCACAACGGAAGACGCAGATTACAATTACGAGCGTCTGCGGGAAAAACGCCGCCCGTTTTACGAGCAAGCCGAAGCGCATCTGCAAAAGATTTTGACGGACGCATCGCAAAAAGAATTTCATTCGGCGGCGGCAAAGCTAGTCAATCTCGTCAAATATCGCCTGCACCCGGCGGAACGAGTTCACGAATTGGCTTCGATTCTTTCCCAAAACGCCCCGAACGAAAATCTGCGGCAGGATTTGATTGATTATCGCTGGCTGATTGACAGATACGCCGAAACCGCCGATGCCGCAGCCGAAAAAGCCGAAGAAGAACGAGCCAAACGTGAAAACCGCGACATTGATTACAACGTAAAACCGAAGCTGGAAGATTTTCCGGCAAACGCGCGCCAGGACGATTTAACCGATTGGATTTTCACCTTTCAATCAAACGGCGAAACGTCTTTCAAGCATTCGCTGGCAAAATGGAGAGAAACAAACAATCCGGCGTGGTTTGTCGCCGCAATTGCTAAAGCCGAAAAGGATTCGCCGGAAATCGCGCAGCTTTTAACAGCAGCCGAACGGATTGAAAAAGGCGCGCCGGAATTTGCGACCATCGCTTTTCACCGTAATCGTTTGCTGATCGAAAAGGGCTTGCGCTCAGACGCGCGGCGGAATCTCGACGCGATTTTAAACGACAAAACTCTCAATCTTCCAATTTCGGCGCGAAATCAGTTTTCGAGCCAGCGAATGTTTTTAGCGCAGACTCTGGATGAGTTTCTGCTGTATGCTCAGCGCCGCGCCGCCGCTTTTGCGCTCGACGGCGATCCGGGCATTATTGAAGATTTCAACAATGCGGAAAATTCCGATTCAAATATCGCCCCCTGGCAGAACCGCGCGATGTTCGATACGGACGCAGAACGAATTTTCAACGAACAAATTCCGCTCGCAGTTTTAAAACAAGCAGCCGTTAATCCGAAACTGCCCGATTATTTGCGCCGAAATCTGCTGATTGCGGCTTGGACCCGCGCCGCGATTTTAGGAAAAGATTCCGATGCAATCGAGCTTGCGGGACAACTGATCCGCGTCGCGCCGGAATTTCAACCGTTTTTCAATTCGTATTTATCGGCGAAGACTTTGCCCGAAAGACAAAACGCCGTGACCTATGTTCTGCTCAAACTCCCGGCTTTGCGACCCGTCGCCGAAAGCGGTTACGGCAGATTGAATCCAATCACGGAAATTGACAGTTACCGGGACAATTGGTGGTGCGCGCCGATTGATTATCAACACGATACCAGCGGCGAAAAAGTCGCTCGCGTCGCTCCCGCATTTTTAACCCAAGAACAAATCCGGGAAGCAAAAACCGAACGCGAACAAATCAAAAAACTCGGCGGCAGCTCTACTTATCTGTCGCGCCGCGCGGTCGAATTCGCCCAAAAAGCGCCTGCGGACGCCCGCGTGCCGGAATCGCTGCATCTCGCCGTTCGCTCCACGCGTTACGGTTGCCAGGATTGCGAAACCGGAAAATGGTCGAAACAAGCGCACGACATTTTAAAGGCTCGTTTCGCGCGTTCAGAATGGACGAAGAAAACGCCTTACTGGTTTAAAGACGAATCGTGCGACGCACAGAAATAGCTCGCTGATAAAGAGAAAACTATCAACTATAAACTCTCAACTATCAACTGTTACTCATTGAAAAACAGTTGATAGTTGAGAGTTTATAGTTGATAGTCAAACGGCTCTTTTTCAATTTATTCCCGCGCTGATTGTTGGTTTCCTCACTTTGATACTAACAACCGGATGCACGCTATCGAACACAAAGATGAATTTTCGTATGTTAATCTGTGGTTTCAATTTTGGGAGAAACTTCGATGGCAGAGCATAAATTCACCAATCGTCTGGCAGAGGAAACCAGCCCGTATTTATTGCAGCATGCGCACAATCCGGTCGAATGGCACGCCTGGAACGACGAAGCGTTTCAAAAAGCCAAAACCGAAGATAAACCGATTCTGTTGAGCATCGGTTACAGTTCGTGTCATTGGTGTCACGTAATGGAAAAAGAGTCGTTTGAATCGGAAGAAACCGCTCGTTTGATGAACGAAAATTTCGTCAACATCAAGGTTGATAAGGAAGAACGCCCGGACGTTGACCAGATTTATATGAATTTCGTTCAACTGACGAGCGGACACGGCGGGCATCCGTTAACGGCGTTTTTGACGCCGGAAGGCGTGCCGTTTTATGCCGGAACTTATTTTCCGCCGGAAGATCGCTATGGAATGCCTTCGTTTTCGCGCGTTTTGCTTTCGGTGGCGGACGCCTATCACACGCGACGCGACGAAATTGTGCAGTCGGCGACCGAAATCCTCGGACAATTGCGGCTTGTCGGATTGACTGAAGCGTCCAGTCTTTCGCTTGCTTCCGAACAATTGGACACGGTTTATCGCGGGATTGCCAAAAATTATGACGCCAAAAACGGCGGTTTCGGCGGCGCACCGAAATTTCCGCCGCCGATGTCGCTCGAATTTTGTCTGCGTTACTGGCATAGGACAAAAGACGAAAAAGCTCTCGAAATTGTCACGAACACTTGCCGCAAAATGGCAACGGGCGGAATTTACGACCAGCTCGGCGGCGGATTTCATCGCTACACTGTTGACGCCATTTGGCTGACGCCGCATTTCGAGAAAATGCTTTACGACAACGCGCAGCTTGTCCGAATTTATCTGCACGCCTTTCAGGCGACGAAAGACGAGTTTTTCAAGGAAATCGCCGTCGAGACTCTGGAATACATCCGGCGCGAGATGACGGATGAAAACGGCGGTTTTTATTCGGCGACAGATGCAGATTCGGAAGGCGAAGAAGGCAAATTTTTTATCTGGACGCCTGCGGAAACCAATCGCATTTTGGGTGAAGAAGACGCGCGGATTTTCAATTTTTATTACGACGTTTCCGAAACCGGGAATTTTGAAGGACATTCGATTCTGCGCGTTCAACAAAGCCACCAAGACGCGGCTGGCGAGTTGGGAATTTCCGTCGAAAAATTAAACGGAGTTTTGGAGCGCGGCAAAAAACTGCTTTTCGACGAGCGCGAACGGCGCGTCGAGCCGTTTCGGGACGAGAAAATTTTAACTGCGTGGAATGGTTTGATGCTCGCGGCTTTTGCCGAAGCGTCAGCCGTTTTTGAGCGCGAAGATTTTCTGGCGGTCGCCGAAAAAAATGCGGATTTTGTTGTTCACAATTTAAAAAACGCCGACGGCTTTCTTTTGAGAACTTACAAAGACAATCGGGCAAAGCTCAACGGTTATCTCGAAGATTACGCTTTTTACGCCTTCGGTTTGATCGAATTGTTTCAAGCGACCGGAAACGCGCGCTGGCTGGCGGAAGCAAAATCTTTGACCGACCGGATGATTGAAGAATTTTGGGACGAAGACGAAGGCGGATTTTTCTTTACCGGAAAAACACACGAAGAATTGATCGTCCGCTCGAAAGATTATTTCGACAACGCGATTCCTTCCGGCAATTCCGTGGCGGCTGAAGTTTTGCTCAAATTGTCGGTTTTAACCGGCGATGAAACATACACGCGCTTTGCTGCTACGATTTTCCGTCTCGTTTCAAGCTCGATTCGGCGTTATCCGGCGGCTTTCGGTCGCGCGTTGTGCGCTCTGGATTTTTTCCTCAACGCCCCGAAAGAAATCGTCATTATCGGCGAGCGGGAAGCCGAGGACACGCGCTCGCTGCTGCGCGAAGTGTGGACGCGGTTTATTCCGAACAAAGTCGTCGTGACCGCAGAGGAATCTGAAACCGCAAAGTCCGAGATGATTCCACTGTTAGAGGAAAGAAGGAAAATTAACGGCAAAGCAACCGCTTATGTTTGCGAAAACTTCGCCTGTCAGCAGCCCGTTAACGAAGCGAGCGAATTAGCCCCACAGCTTGAATATTAGCGCCGAAAAATTGCCTAAAAAAATAAAAGCGAAGGCTGAGATTTCAGCCTTCGCTTTTATTTTAAATTAACCTGACAAACTACGGTCTGTTGGCTCCTGAGCCGCCGTTGGTGTTGCCCCTGTTAGCATTGCCGGTGCCCATGTTGCCCGAATTTCCCATATTGCTTCCGGTTGTGCCCGAATTTCCCATATTGGTTCCGGTTGTGCCGGTGTTGGTCATTGTGCCGGTATTGGTTCCGGTTGTGCCGGTATTGGTCATTGTGCCGGTGTTGGTCGTAGTTGTGGTTGTAGTCGTCGTGTTAGTGGTCGTCATGTTG
>DASVTY010000183.1:0-31246 GCA_036387315.1 Pyrinomonadaceae bacterium | reverse complement strand
CGCGCCTTTCGTCGCCGAATAATCGAGCAATTCCTTGTTTCCTTCGAGTCCTGTAATTGAACCGGTGTTGACAATCGCGGAGCCTTCCTGCAAATGCGGCAGCGCGGCGCGAGCCATAAAGAAATAGCCCATAATATTTGTTCGAAACGTTTTTTCAAGCTGCTCATCAGTAATGTCTTCGAGCGATTTTTGATGCTGCTGAAAAGCCGCGTTATTGACCAGAATGTCGAGCTTGCCGAATTTATTTACGGTTTTCTCGATTGCATTTTGACAAAAATCGGATTTGGAAACATCTCCCGGAATCAACAGACAGCGACAGCCTTCAGCTTCGACCGCCTGTTTTGTTTCTTCGGCGTCGGGCTGTTCTTCGGGCAGATAAACAATGGCGATGTCCGCGCCTTCTTTGGCGTACAAAACGGCGACCGAACGACCGATTCCCGAATCGCCGCCGGTTATCAAGGCGACTTTTCCCTGCAATTTTTCCGAGCCGCGATATTCGGGCGCTTTGTATTGCGGACGCGGCGTCATATCTTTTTCCAATCCGGGTTTCGGTTGATGCTGCGCGGGAAGCGGCGATTCGGGGTATGATTGCTGACCTGTTTGCGGCATAAAATTTCAGACCTCCTTAAAAAATTTAATTTTGTCCGTAAAAAAATTAAGAGCAAGATTCGTCATCCTGCTTTCGTCAAAGAAACGAAGGGCAGGGACAAATCCTGCCCCGCGAATAAAAATCTTCAAATTCAAGCGCGCTTTTTACGAGCTTGCCTGGGCATCAATCTTGTAACGGAAAATCGCGCCGACTCCGCCAACGCCCGAAAGCAGCGAGTTTTCCTCAATAAACCGAATACGCGCCGCCGAATTGAAAGCACGCTTAATCAACTCATCGAGAATCTGTCTGGTTTCGGTCGTGTCCGGCAAAGAGTCGGTCAAAGAATTGTCATCGCCCGGCGCGTAATCTTCCAAAACTTTTTCGACGTTTTCCTCGCTGTACCGAATTCGTCGCGGGTCTGCGAGAATCAAAAGCTCTTCGACCTGCCCGTTCGAGAGTGCCGCGAGCGTTTTGGAAACTCCGTAACAGCCAAGCTCGCTCGATTCCGTAGCTCCAATCATTCTGGCGACGGCTTCCCGGTCTTGCTCGCGGTCGAATCGTTCGACGATCTCAAGCGCGGCTTCACGCAATTCTTCCTCGCTCGCATATTGGTCGAGATTCATCGTGCCGACGATTTTATCCTTCACGGCTTTCGTTAATTGATCGTCAAGGAGCTGCACAATTCTGGCTTCCTGTCCCGACAGCACAATGATTTCAATATGTTCATCGCGGACGAGCTTGTCCAAAGCCTCGGCGATTTCTTTGGCGTGTTCTTTATGAAAATTTTCGATGCGGCGTTGAAAACGTTGCTGCGACCAGCCGCCGGCTTGCTGGCGTTGCGTCTTAACGTTTTGAATTTCTTCGACTTTAGTATCAACGGGCGCATCGCTTTCAATACGGTTTGTCTCGTTCCCGAAGACATAAATGTTTGCGTTATTCGTATCGGCTTGCACCACCGCGAAACGCGGATTTTGATTAATCAAACGCGCGAGCGGGTAAATATACGGGCGGTCAAAAACGAAAAAGCGGTTGTTTTCGATCTTCGTCTCAAACTGCGCAGTCTGGAAAAAATCGGATGCAGAGCAAGCAAAAATCGCAATGCCGTTCGCTTCGGGGCGAACTTCTTCGGACAAATACTTTTCTATTTTTTCCACGTCCGCCGCAAAGTTCTTGCCTTCTTCCGACTCGCTGTCAAATTCTGCGGCGGCATTGGCGAATTCGGTTTTGAGAAACGCGGCGTAATTGTCGCGCCCGCGATCATCCGCCTGCGCGTTTAGATAAATACTAATAAAAGGCGAGGCGGGTTCAAATGCGGCGAGCTTTTCAATCAGACCCGCCATAGGATTTTTCTTTAAAGTTAATTCAGCTTGCATATTTTTTAATTATTCGGATTTAGGGTGGTTTTTGCGTCCCGAACCGCTTTTGTTTCCGCCGCCGTCTTCTTTATTGACGGTCGCCCACGCGCGGCGCTCGGCTTCGTCTTCGGACACGCCGCGTTTTTCGTAAGATTCTTCGATATGTTCGGCTTGACGCTTTTGTTTATCGGTATATTTCGATTTATCTCCTTGCGGCATTTTCCTAAAACCTCCGTTTTGTTTGGTAGATTTCAACCTATCACCCGAAATCCGGCGATTCGGTACGTTTGCGGACAAAATCAGAAAAATTTAAAACATAAAAAGCGAAGGTCAAAAACGTATTATCTCAATTGATTTCCGTCTTTTAACCTTCGCTTTTCGCTGTTTGCTTGTGTTAAGGATTCAAGTTTTCGTCACCTTCGCCTTCGAGAACGAAAGTAATCATCATATTGACTTTGTAAGCCACGATATTGTTGTTTTCAACGGAGACTTCCTGCTCTTTAATCCACGCGCCCTGCACGTTTCTCAAAGTTTGCGTTGCCCGTTTGATTCCCTGCTGAATCGCGTCTTCAAAACTTTTATCCGATGTTGCGCTGATTTCTGTAACCCGTGCGATTGATGTCATTTGAATGAATAAGCTCCTTATTAAAAATTTCAGTTAGTGTGACATCAAAAAAAGTAATTTTCGGTGCGTTTCGCACAAACGAAAATCACTTTCCCTCAGCATTGCTATATTTAATGTTTTCCATTTTCAATCGCCGCGTTTGCCGCAATCTTCGCTATGTAACCGCCGTCGTTTTCGTTAAACGAATCCTCCTCTGTTCCCACAGATTGTGTCGCATTTTCGGAAAGCCAATCGTAAAGCATCTGCTCTTGTTTATGTAATGCGTGGACGGGCTGTGTTTCGGCTTCGTTTGCGAGTTGCGGCAATTTAAAAAAGACGCTCATTTGTTCCTGCACGCTGCCTGAGCCGCGCCGCCGCGCCAAATCCAACACACGCGCAATTTCAATCACGAGCGGCGCAGCCAGAATCGAATCTTTGCACAGAAAATTAATCTTGATTTGCATCGGCTGACCGAGAAACCCTGTGATGTCTATGTTATCCCACGATTCTTTATCGTCGCCGCGCGGTCGGTAATAGCGGATGTCAACCAGATGGTCTTCGACTTTGTAGCCCAGGATTTCATCCAGAACCGAGCCTTTTGTGTTGATTTTCGATTTGAGAGATTCGGGATCGCTCAAAGCCAAACCGTCGCGGTTGCCCAAAATATTGGTCGAATACCAGCCTTCGACTTTTAAGGCGCGGGCGCGCAAACCGGGCGCAATTACGGTTTTCATCATTGTCTGCCCGGTTTTACCGTCTTTTCCGGCAATCGGCACATTTCGCTGCCTGGCAAATTCAACGAGCGCCGGAATGTCAGCCGCGACCGACGGCGTAAAGTTTGCAAACGGAATGCCTTCGGCAATCGCCGCGTAAGCGTAAAACATCGCCGGCGAAATTTCCGGCGCGTTTGTGTCCAGCGCTTGCTCAAAACGTTCGAGCGAAGCAAACGTTTCCGAATCCCGATCAACTGCCTTTTCGGTCGAAGCGAGATTTATCATCACAATAGAATCGCATTTGTTTTCGGTTTTAAAATTCCGAATATGCCCGCGAAGAATCTCAATTGCTTCTCGATGTGATTCTGCCGAAAGGCAGTTTTTGCCCGTTACGTTAGCGCAAAATTCAAGGCTGCCCACTGCCGGAAGCGGTTTTATCTCTTCCAGCGCGGTGCGCGCGGCTTGAAATTGCTGCAAAGTTAAAACATTGTGCGTAGCGGCGGCACTCGCCAAATCCGCGGCGGATAAATCCCAGCCGCCGAAAATGAGATTTTCGTATTTTGAGAGCTGACTTGTTATATTTTCCGGCGCTTGCGAAAGTGTGAGACCTTCATAACCGATTTTCCCCTGTTTGAGCAGTTCGATTCCAGCAACGGCAGTCGTAGCGACTGCGCCTCCGAAACCAACAATCAAAACGCCCAAACGTTCGGGCGCGGCAAATAACTCGTTCATAAATTTAATTGATTTCTTATTATCTCAGATTCGATAATTTACCACGCCACGCCTGATTAAAACGAATATCGAACCGGGCAATACGGTAAATAACGGTTGAGCGTTTGTTTAAATTCTTCCAATTCGCGCCGCCGAAAATCGTAATCATAAACAACCGTGTCAGGCGCGGTCTTTTTTGGCACTTGCAGGTTGGGAAGCCATAAAAACTCTTCTCCGCGCGGATTCCACTGCATATTTACGTCGTGCAAAGCGGCTGAATGTGTTAGGAAAAAGGCTTCGCATTGGAGCTGTCGTTTCGCCTTTTCGCTTAAAGTATCGTCAATTTCTTTGTATAAATTCATCCAATCAATTTTCCAATCGTCGCCGTTGTAAACAATAATCGGTGCAAACGAAAAATGGACTTCGTAACCGGCGTCAACCAAATAATTGACGGATTTGATTCGTTCGGAAATCGGGCTTGTACCGATGTCCACGTAACGCGCAACGGATTGCGGCATCAAACTGTAACGAATTCTGGTTTTGCCTTTCGGATCAATCTTTAACCAATAATCATCGTGAACGGTTTTCGTTGCAAAAGTTCCTTTGGCAAATTCCATTGCAGCAAACTCGCGGACGAGAAATCCCGGATTGTCACAGACGAAAGAATCGGCTGACAAATCAGCGTTACAGCCAATGTCGTAAGTCCAAAATTTCGCGTCGCATTGATTCGGCTGAGTTTTTTTGCCTAACTTTTGCTGATGTTTGCGTATCGAGGCGGCGATTTCTTCGATGTTAACGAAAATGGTCAGCGGATTTGAACCGCCTTTTCGCCGCGCGACGTAGCAATATTGACATGAACTTAAACAGCCGTTTGAATTTGAAGCGGCGATAAAATCAGCGGAACGCCCGTTCTTTTGATGCGTTAAACCGGATTTGATTCCTAAAACCAATGTTTCGCGTTTTGTCCGCATCCAGTCTGAGGCATTGGCATCGAATAATTGTGGAATCTGCCAGTGAGATTCGACCTCAATTATTTGGGCGTTTGGAAAACGGCGGATGATGTTTTCGGCGTTTTCCCGCCAGAGAAAATCGTCGTAAATTGCGCGTTGGACGTAAATTTTCCTGAAATCAAAACGCATTTGTTATCCTCTTGCTCGTTCTTTTTTGGTGTTGTTATTTGATGCCTTCGGCGCTCTAAAGTTTGTGCGAGAACGTACCGAAAAGCGCCGGATATTAGGTCATTATAAATTATATTACACTGATTTTAAGGAGTATTTATGCAACCGGAAATAGGAAAATTAGATGACCAGGGAACAACCGCTGGCGACGCGGCGCGAATGCTGCAAAATATGCTTAAAAATGGATTTGAAGGAGACGTAAAACTGCTCGCCATTGCAATGGGCAGAAGTCAGGAAGAAATAGAACACGCTCTTTCGGGCAATGCAGATGCGTTTGACGATGATTTGGTGATGAAGATGAAAGGAATCGCCAAAGAGCGAGACATAGAAATCTAGTTCAAAGTTTAAGGTTCAAAGTTCAAAGTTTAAGTTATTACCGACCTTGAACTTTGAACCAAAATCGAAAGATGCAATATCAGGAATTTATCGAACGCGTGCGGGAACGCGCTTATATTGATTCGGATGAGGAAGCCTTGACGCTGATACGTGCCACGCTCGAAACGCTCGCCGAACATCAGGCTGGCAACGCTGCGGCTAAGCTCGCGGCGCAGCTTCCCGAACAGATTGGCGAGTTTATCACCAATCAAAAATCAGGGATCGAGTCCGAGGGCGAAGCATTCGGTGTGCAGGAATTCGTCCGCAGAGTCGGCGAACGCGCCAAAATCGGCGAGGCGAACACCGCCGCGCTTTTTGCGTCGTCTGTTTTGGCTGTTTTACAGGACGCCGTTTCGCGCGAGGAATTCGACAAGATGCGAGGCACATTTCCGTCTGAGTACAACACGCTCTTCGAGCAGGAAAACAGCGAAGCAATCTCTACAAGATATTAAATCAATCTTTGCCGCATTGCTTCAAAGCCGCAAAATTTGTGCGTTTCGGCGCAGGTGAAATATGAGGACGCTCTTCATCGCAATCTTTGTCGTTATTTTTGGTTTAATCGGCGGCATCGCTCTGGCAATTGCTTTGAGCGGGACGAATGTTGTGCTTCCGGGTTTGGGATTAGTTATTACGGGCGCATTTATTGGTTTTATTATCGGCGTTTTCTGCGGCGCGATTTTCGGATTCATCGTCGGTTACCTTGTATCGAATCGTTTAAAAATTAATGCCTGAAGGTCCCGAAGTTCGCCGTTACGCCGATTTGCTCGCAGCGAATTTGGAAGAGCAAACGCTCACTCAGCTTTGGACGCGATTAAAAATCGCCAAAGCGTGGCTTGCCGAGCGTGAAACGGAAATCATCGGACAAAAAATTTTAAAAATCCGCTCGCACGGCAAACACCTGCTTTGCCGTTTCAACGGCAATTTTTATTTCCACTCGCATTTGATGATGTGGGGAAAATGGCTCGTTTTCGCCACAGCGCCCGAAGAATTTGACCGACGCGAACGGGCGCGCATTATCACACCGGCGGCGACAGCCGTTTTATTTTCCGCGCCCATTTTCGCTCTTGGACAGGGCGATCCATACGAGCAAATTCCGATTCTAAGTGAACTCGGCAAAGATGTTTTGCCTTACACCGGAGATTTCGACCGCGAAGATTTTATTCAGAGGCTGTTTGCACCGGAAAACTTGCCGGAAACGATTGGCGCGGCTTTACTAAATCAACGCATTGTTGCAGGCATCGGTAATTATCTGCGGGCGGAAATTCTTTTTAACTGCCGAATCAATCCGTGGCGCGAAGTCGGCGAATTGGCGACGAAGGAAATCGAATGTTTGACATATACAATTCCGCATTTCGCCGTCCTTGCTTACAAAACCGGCGGCAGAACCGTGACCGGTGCTGAACGCGACAGACTTTCGACCGAGCCTGGTTTGGCTTATCGCCCCGGAACTGATTGGGGCGCGCGTCATTACGTTTTTAGGCGTACAAATCTGCCGTGTTTGATGTGCGGCGAGAAAATTCGGCAAAAACGTCAAATCACTTATACCGATGATGAACGAGAGAAAACCAGAATTATTTATTTTTGCCCGAATTGTCAGAATGTGAATTAAACCTTTTCAGTTGATTTTATGAGTTTATTCCTGCGATTTTGCGAAACTGCCGAACGCGTCGGTGCAACGACCAAGCGGCTCGAAAAAGCTGCCGACTTAAAAGATTATTTTGAAACTTTATCCGATGAAGATTTGGTTTTAGCGGCGCGCTTTTTCGCCGGGCAAGCGTTTTCGCTGCGCGACCAGCGCACGACGAACATCGGCGGCGCGGCGCTGTTTAACGCAATTTCCGCCGTGATGGCGGTTGATGTTGAAGAATTAAAACGCCTGACCGTCGTTTCCGGCGACATTGGCGAAACCGCAGCGAAGATTTTTCAATCCGAAATCCCCGCCGGTTATTCTCTGCGCGATGTGGCAAATTTCATCGAAACGATTTCCGAAACAAGCGGCACAAAAGCCAAAACCGCGTTGCTGATTGATTTTTTAAAACCCGCCAATAATTTGGAAGCGAAATACATCGTTAAGATTTTAAGCGGAGATTTGCGAATCGGTCTGCTCGAAGGCGCGGTCGAAGACGCAATCGCCAGAATGTTCGAAGTGCCCGTCGGAAAAGTGCAATGGACGAATATGCTAACCGGTGACATCGGCGAAACCGCGCTGCTGTTTCGTTCGGGCAAAGCCGACGCCGCGAGAATGCGTTTTTTTCATCCCATCAAATTTATGCTGGCGTCAGCTTCCGATTTGGACGACGTAGCAAAACGAATGCCCGATTCCTTCATCGTCGAAGACAAATTCGATGGCATCCGCGCGCAAGCGCACATTGCGTCTAAGTCAGTACCGGGAGCGGTAGCGAGCGGGTTAAATGCGAACAAAAACCCGGTCGCTACCGCTCCCGGTACTGATTCGTCACAGATTCGCGTCGCTTTGTTTTCCCGCACTTTGGATGAAATCACCAATAGTTTTCCCGAACTCATCGAGCCGTTATCGAAATTGATTGAAAATCAGCCGGGCGGAGTAATTCTCGACGGCGAGATTTTGCCCGTCAAAGACGACCGGATTTTGCCTTTTCAGGATTTGCAAAAACGTCTGGGCAGAAAAACCGTTTCCGAAGAAATGCTCCGACAAACTCCGACCGCATTCGTCGCTTACGATTGCTTGTTCGGCGACGGGCAAATTTTAATCAATGAGCCTTTTGCGGCAAGAAGAAAAATTTTGGAGAGCTTGAGTTTTGACAATCAATTTGCGCGTTTGACCGAATCGAAGATTTTTACCGAAGTCGCCAAACTGGATGAAGAATTTGACGCTGCACGTTTGCGCGGCAATGAAGGTTTAATGGTCAAAAATCCGTCTTCGCCCTACAAACCGGGCAAACGCGGGCGCGATTGGCTCAAAATCAAACGCGCTCTGGCGACGCTCGATGTCGTCGTTACATCGGTCGAAGTCGGCAACGGTCGCCGCTCACGCTTTCTGTCCGATTACACATTCGCCGTTCGCGCTTCGGAAACGGACGCAACGCTGCTCAATGTCGGCAAAGCGTACTCCGGTTTGACCGACGCTGAAATTCAAGAGCTTTCCGATTGGTTCACGGCGCATACGCTGCAACAATTCGCGCACGGGAAAGTGCGAATTGTCGAACCGCGAATTGTTCTGGAAGTCACGTTCGACCGCGTGCAGCCTTCGCCGCGTCACAAAAGCGGCTACGCTCTGCGCTTTCCGCGCATTCTACGGATCAGAACCGACAAACCCGTCGAAGAAATTGACACGCTCGAAACGGTGAAAAAACTAAGCAAAAGTTAATGAAAAAGTTTGAAATTTTTCGCATTCGGGCGCAAGATTGTGCAAGACAAAACGCCACGAGCGTTCAAACAAGCAGTTGAAGGGAATCCGCCACAATGAACAGACACATCTACGGTTTAACGCTTTTTCTAATTATCGTCAAAATACATTTCCTGCTTTACTGGGCTTTCTTTGCGCCCATCAACTTTTTTTCGTCGCCTGAACAATTGACAAACCGCGCCGTCATTGTCACGAATGAACCTCGAACGATGAGCTGCAACCGCAACAAAGAGCGTTACGCTGTGCTTCAAAACGCCGCGCTCGACATTGAAAATATGAAAGTGTCGGCAAACGTCCGTTTTAGCAATTTGGAAACGGCTTTTGACGCAAACGATTTCATTCCTTTTTTGCGCATTTTCAATGAGGAAACAAGCGAAACCGTGATTTTAAAACCAATTCGCCGCGCAGAAGCAAATTCAGTGGTAACTTTTCAAGGCGATTTGCCGAAAAACGAAAAATGGAACCCGAAATCAAATTATTACACGCAGATTGATTTTGAAAATGGCGGCTCACGCGAATTGCTGAAAAGTATTCCTTCAATCGAGCAGGCTGTGCCGGTTTTGATAATCAGCGATAAAAACCGCTGATTCATCCGATCTGATTATTTATTTAAAAGTCGCCGAAAGGCGGCTTTTTTCTTTGCAAGTTCCCAAACGGCTCTCGTTCTTTCCGGTGTTGTTCCCAAATTGAGATTTCTAAAACAGGAGAATTTCAATGCAACACCGTATGTTTCAGTTCCCGATTGTTCAGCTTTCAATCAGCTTTCTTTTAATCTTTTCAATCGTTCTTTCCGGCTGTTCGAGCAGTTCGAACGAAAGCGCTACCACAGATCAAACCGCGCAAAACGAAATTTCAACAGCGCCGGTCGCCACAACCTCGAATACGGCAATGATGACAAACACCGGGACGACGATGGCGAAAGAATCAATCGTTATCGAAGAAGAGTCGCGCTTCGGCGGCGAGCGTTACGCCGAAATCAACGAAAATCCGTTTCTCGAATCCGCCCGCGCGCCGCTTTCGACGTTTTCGATTGACGTTGATACGGCTTCTTACGCGAACGTCCGAAGATTTTTAAACGACGGGCAAAAGCCGCCAGCCGATGCGGTTCGGATCGAAGAATTAATCAATTATTTCGATTACGATTATCCGCAGCCCGTCGGCGACGTGCCTTTTTCCGTTGTCACCGAAGCGGCTGGTTGCCCCTGGAATCCGAATCACAAGCTGGCTTTAATCGGTTTGCAGGGCAAGCAGGTTTCTCTGGACAATCTGCCGCCGTCGAATCTGGTTTTTCTGGTTGACGTTTCCGGCTCGATGAACGAACCGGCGAAATTGCCGCTCGTTAAACAAGGCTTGAAAATGCTCGTCAATCAGCTTTCGGCGAAAGACCGCGTGGCGATAGTCGTTTACGCGGGAACGAGCGGACTGGTTTTGCCTTCGACTCCGGGCAAACGCAAAAGAGATATTTTAAACGCGATTGACAACCTCGAAGCGGGCGGCTCGACCAACGGCGGACAGGGAATCCAACTCGCTTATCGCGTCGCGCAGGAAAGTTTCATCAACGGCGGCAACAACCGCGTGATTTTGGCGACCGACGGCGATTTTAACGTCGGCGTGACCGGCGACGACGAGCTTGTCCGGCTGATCGAAAACAAACGGCAATCCGGTGTGTTTTTGTCGGTTCTCGGTTTTGGGAGCGGGAATTATAACGATTCGATGATGGAGAAATTATCGAACAAAGGAAACGGCAATTATGCCTACATTGATTCGGTTGAGGAAGCACGGAAAGCATTGGGACAGCAAATTGCCGGAACGCTTTACACAATCGCCAAAGATGTAAAAATCCAGGTCGAGTTTAATCCCGCGCAAGTCGCAGGTTATCGTCTGATCGGTTATGAAAACCGCCTGCTCGCCGACCGCGATTTTAACGACGACCGCAAAGATGCGGGCGAAATCGGCGCGGGCATTTCCGTTACGGCGTTGTACGAGATTGTTCCCGCCGGGCAAAAGATAGAAAATCCGGGCGTTGACGAATTGAAATATTCAACTCCGGTCGAATCGGTCAGAACAAACGGCAGCGAGCTTTTGACCGTGAAACTGCGCTACAAAAAACCGGGCGAAAACGAAAGCCGCCTGCTCTCAATCGGTCTGGCAAACGGGCAGAATCAGTTTGAACAGTCTTCGGAAAATCTGCGTTTCGCCGCCTCTGTTGCCGGATTCGGTCTGTTGCTTCGCGATTCGCGCTACAAAGGAAACGCAAGCTGGAATAATATTGTGAACATCGCTCGCAATTCGCGCGGAAATGATTTAAAAGGCTATCGCGCGGAATTTGTCGAGCTTGTCGAAAAAGCGAGGCGCATTACTTAAAACCTAATTTTCTACGCAGAGACGCAGAGACGCAGAGGAAAGTAAAGAGTAGAGAAAAACCTTAGTTTTCTTTTCCTTTCCTCTGCGTCTCGGCGGTTAATTACTGCTTTCAAAAGCGGAAATCTCTTCGTGCAAAATGCGGCGTTCGCGCAAAAGCCGGACGAACAAATTCGGGCTTCGTGTTAAGACTCGCGCTGCTTTGTACCAGCCGCGCATTTCAATCAATTCTTCCAAACTCCGTAAAGCGATGTAGCCGCAAACGATACTTAAAGGAAACGCAATCACAGCCGTCTGCCAGTTCCAATAAAGAAAAAATAAGACCGAAACAGTTATCCAGGTCAACGGCATCAGTAAAATCGCCGCCAGAATTTTAATCGTCCCGCCCGATTCGTCCGGTCCGTGACGGCGAAACGCGCGCGCCGGCAGCAGACACAGTAAATAAGCCGGAAGATGCAGAACCGCGCCGACCACAATCACCGGCAAAAGCAGAAAAATAATGACTACGCGCAGCCAGAACCGCCAGATTACATCGAGCAAAGGATGTTCCGAGACGGAAAGATGTTCGGGCGCGATGCCGATTTCTTTCAGTTCATTTTCATACTTCGCAATTCTCTCGTTTAAGTTTGCGACTTTTTCGGGCGAGCGCTGTCTGTAATTTTCGATTTGCGCGGCGAAGCGGCGGCGGCTTTCAAGCTCTTCGGCGAGCGAGGTGCGAAAGTTCAGAGTTTCATACACGGAAGAAAAAATCTGTTCGGTGCGCTGCACTATTTCCAACTGTTCCCGGTTCTCGACGTTGAGCGTCACCTCGCGCAGGCTCGCGGTGATTGTTTCCGAAAGCTCGCGGACGGCTTCGCGCGGCGGCTGATTGTTTTCGTCCGATTCAATCGGCAAAACGTCGAACGGCTCGCCGAATCGGAGCAGAGCTTCGCTCCGAAAGCTCGTTTTTGAAGTGTAATAAAGCCCGACCGGAACAATTTTTAAATTCAAATCTCGGTCTCGATCAACCGACAACGCGCCGAGCGCAATTCGCGCCGCGCCGGTTTTTACGGGCAGCAATTTGGTTTCGTTGTGCGAAACGCCTTCGGGAAAAAGCGCGATAGCGCCGCCTTTTCTAAGCAATTCGTGAGACGCGGCAAAAGTTTTTTGATTCTGCGCGACGTTTTCTCCCGCATCAACCCGACGGTAAAGCGGCAGAGCTTCGAGCGTGCGAAGCAAAAAGCCGATAACGGGCAAATCGAACAGCGTTGATTTGGCGAGAAAAGAAACCGGACGCGGCAGCGCGACAAAAACAAGCGCCGGGTCTATTAAACCGTTCGGATGATTGAGAACGAAAATCAACGCGCCTTTTTCGGGAACGCGCTCCGCGCCCTTCGTTTCAATGCGCCGGAAAAACAGCCGCAAAGCGATACTGATAACGGCGTGAACGATTTGCCGCACGAGCGAGCCGCGACGGAAAATCATTTCATAAAGACGCAAAACTTTCGTCATTCTTCCAAATCAATCTTAAATCAGCAGCCGCTTTGATGTTTGAAACGCCGCCTTTTGTTCAGATTTCTTGTCTTGTGATAATTTCCTTGATGGAATAAACGATTTTTTTCTCTAATGAAAACATCAGAAACTCAAACCAGACTCAGGCAATTAACCGACGAATTACAACGGCTCGAACGCAAACTTAAACTTGGCGGCGGCGCGGAAAAAATCGAAAAACAGCACGCGCAAAGTAAATTAACCGCCCGCGAGCGAATCGAAAAACTTTTCGACAAAGACGCTTACACGCAGGAAATCGGCTTGCTCGTTGCTTACGACGAATATAAAGGTCAAGCTCCCGCCGCCGCAGTCGTCACGGCAATCGGCAAGATTCACGGGCGCGAGTGCGTTGTTGTCGCCAACGACGCGACGATTAAAGCCGGAGCTTGGTATCCCGAAACGATTAAGAAAATTTTGCGGGCGCAGGAAATCGCGATGCGAAACCGTGTGCCGATTATTTATCTGGTTGATTCGGCGGGTGTCAATCTGCCGTATCAGGGCGGCGTTTTTCCCGGTCAATACGGCGCGGCGCGGATTTTTTATTACAACTCGATTATGCGCCGCTATCTGAAAGTGCCGCAGATTGCCGCCGTAATGGGAATGTGCGTGGCGGGTGGAGCGTATTTGCCCGCGCTTTCGGACGTAATTTTGATGGTCGAGAAAACGAGCTTTATGGGCTTGGGCGGAGCAAATCTCGTTAAAGGCGCGACCGGGCAGACGATTGACAACGAGAGCTTAGGCGGCGCTCTGACGCACAACGCAATCAGCGGTGTCGCGCATTTTCGGCTCGAAACGGACGAAACTTGTCTCGAAAAAATCCGCGAAATTGTTTCCGAATTGCCGAAAAAATTTGAATCGCCGGTTTCGATTACAGAATCCGCAAATCCGGCGCGCCCCGTAACGGATTTGTACGACTTGCTGCCTGCCGAACACAAAGCTCCTTACAATATGCGCGAAGTTTTAAACTGCATTTTGGACGGCGGAAAGCTCGACGAGTTTCAGGCGGATTTCGCCAAAGAAATGATTTGCGGCACGGCGCGCATCGGCGGCATTTTGGTCGGCGTTATCGCAAACTCGCGCGGGATGATTCGCGGCGCAGACCCGAAACAACCGCCGCGTTTCGGCGGAATTGTTTACACCGAATCAGCGGAAAAAACCGCGTATTTTATCGAAAACTGCAATCGTCATCAAACGCCGCTGCTTTTCGTGCAGGATGTTTCGGGTTTTATGGTGGGCGCGGAAGCTGAGCATTCCGGCATTATTCGCGCCGGAGCGCGTTTTGTCGAAGCGATGGCGACCGCCGTCGTGCCAAAAATCGTTTTGACCATAAATCATGCTTCGGGCGCGGGTTATTACGCGATGGCTGGGCAAGGTTTTGATCCCGATTTTATTTTCAGTTTGCCGACCGGGAGAATGGGCGTGATGGAAGGCGATTCGGCGGTGCAGGCGATTTTCGGTACGCAGCTCGAAAAATTAAAACGCGCCGGACAAGAGCCGGATGAGAATTTAAAAGCCGAGATGGAAAAAGTGCGCGAAACTTACGAACGCGAATTGGACGCCAAACACGCTGCCGCGCGCGGGCTGGTTGACGCGATTATCGCGCCCGAAAACTTACGCGACGCTTTAAATCTGGCGCTGCAAACTTGTTTGAATACCGATAAACCGCACATCGGCGCTTTTGTCTTGCCCGAAAATTTATAGAGCAAATTAAATTTGCCTCGCGTTAGACTGCGTATTGCTCGAAAGTTAGAGGTTATACAAATGAAAATTAAAATATTATCCGCAATTTTATTAATGCTTGCCTTATTCACGGCAGGCTACGCTCAAACTTTTGATAAAGCCAAGCTCGACAAATTTTTCGACGCGCTCGGCGAAAAGAATAAGGCAATGGGCAGCATGACCGTTTCCAAAGACGGAAATGTCCTTTACAGCCGCGTAGTCGGTTACAGCCAAATCAGCGGCAATGAAAAAAAGCCTGCTTCAACGGCGACCAGATACAGAATCGGCTCGATCACGAAAATGTTCACCGCCGTGATGATTTTTCAGCTTGTCGAAGAAGGAAAGCTAAAGCTGACGGACACGCTCGATAAATTTTCCCCGCAGATTCCGAACGCCAGGAAAATCACCATCGGCAACATTCTCAATCACCGCAGCGGAATCCACAGTTTTACCGGAGACGCGGATTTCAGAACGTGGCTGATGAATCCTAAAACGCAGAGCGAAATTCTCGCCATTATCGCCAAAAGCACGCCGGATTTCGAGCCGGGCGCGAAAGAGATGTACAGCAACACAGGCTATGTGCTGTTGGGCTATATCGTCGAGAAGATAACAAAAAAATCTTATCAGGATGCGTTAAAAGAAAGAATAACCTCAAAAATCGGACTTTCGGATACTTATCTCGGCGTCGGCAAAACCAATCCGAACAATAACGAAAGTTTTTCCTACAATTATGCGGGCAATTGGAAGCCTGAGACGGAAACCGATTTGAGCATTCCGGGCGGTGCGGGCGCAATCATTTCGACGCCGACTGATTTGACGAAATTCATCCACGCCTTGTTCAATCTGAAGCTCGTCTCGCAAGAGAGCCTGAATCAGATGAAAACAAACTCAATGGGAATGTTTCCGTTTCCGCTCGACGGCAAAACTTTTTACGGTCACACGGGCGGAATTGACGGTTTTAACTCGATGCTGGTTTATTCGCCCGAAGAAAAATTGGCGGTTGCCTACACTTCAAACGGTATGGTTTATCCAATTAACGATATTCTGCTCGGCGCTTTCGCCGTTTACTATAACAAACCGTTTTCGATTCCGACCTTTGAAACCCTCGCTGTCAGCACGGAAATTTTGGAAAAGTATGTCGGAGTTTATTCAAGCGCCGGATTTCCTCTAAAAATAACCGTTACTAGAGACGCGGCGACGCTTTACGCGCAGGCGACCGGGCAATCCTCATTTCCGCTCGAAGCGACCGCCGCAAATAAATTCAAATTTGATACGGCGGGCGTCGTTATCGAATTCAACGTCGAGAAAAATCAGATGACTTTAAGACAAGGCGGGCGAGAATTTATATTTACGAAGGAAAAATAACGATTATCAAAATAAAAAATGAGCGAGGCTTGAAAAATTGTAAGGCACGATGTTTGCTCGATAGCGGTTAGAAATTCTGTTGAGGGGGAAATGTAATGAATATCAGCTTGAGATTGTCCTATTTTATTACAACGCTTTTGGTTCTCGTTCTAATCGGCATCTTTTCGAGCGCGGCTAACGCTCAGGAAGATAAAAACATTTTGGAAAAAGCGAAAGACGGAACTGTAAACGTTGCTAAAAAAGTCGGCGAAGGTACTAAAGACGTGGCGACGAAAGCCGCCGATGTAACGGTTGACGCGGCGAAGGCGACCGCCAAAGGAACTAAGAAAGTCGCGGGGGCTGCGGTTGAAGGCACCAAAAAGGCTTACGATAAAGCAGACGATGTTGCCGCCGAAGGCGCTCAGGATATAGTCAGCGGCACGAAAAAAGTCGCCAGCGCAACTAAAAAAGGTACCGTCAAAGCCGGAAAAGTCACTTATAAAACCGGCAGAAAAGTAACTTCCAGATCGAAGAAAATCGGCAAAGGCACTTATCATTACTCCAAAAAAGGCGTCAAAGCCACTGCCAGCCGAACTAAAAAGGTCGTCCGAACCGCAGTTACAGGCAGCAGCCGGAAAACAAGACGACCGTAGCAATTAACATTTATTAAAAGCCGATTGGGAAATTCTTTTTCAATCGGCTTTTTGCTATTATTCGGAAAAATAAGATTTTAACTTGCCGGAGGAATTGTCTGATGCGCCGCAATCCACGTTTCTTTTTGCATTTCGTTTTTTTTGTATTCTGCTGCTTTAATTTCTCAATCGTTTTCGGACAAACGAGCGACCGCGCCGATTTGACCGGAAATTATGCGGGCAGTTTGAAATTTCCGTCGGCAAACCTAAACGGCAAAGCGACTTTGAGCGTCGAAGGCAATAAATTCCTGTTGCGCGGCGCAAACGGAAGCGAGAAAACCGGGCGAATTACGGCAATTAAAACCGGCGGCGATTACGTTTCAATCGCCTTAATGTTTGAAGAAACACCGCAGGAAAACCAGCCGTTCGCCCATTCGATGATGTCCGTCCGTTTGCGGAAAACAGGCAAAAATCTGATTTTCACGAGCGCGCCCGGCGAAGAACGCGAATTTCGTTTTGAAGCCGTTTCCGAAACCGCGAACAACAAAACGGAAAAAATTACGGATGCGCGTTTGATCGAACCGACAAAAGCGGAATGCGCCGATCCTAAATCGGCAAAATGCGGAGTCAATTTCGGCTTTGTCGCCGCCAACGAGCTGGAAAAAGCCGCCGCGCCGAAAACAGTTTCCGAGAAAAAAGCCAAGTCGAAAACAAGGGCGTTGACAGCGAAAGCTCAAAACAACAGCTTTGCAGCGACAACTTTAAAATTGGAAACTGCGACTGAAAACAAACAAACCGAACCCGCAAAAGAAAATCGAACAACGCCGGAAACGTCCCAAACCGAACCGACGCCGGTTGTTGAAAAACAAACTCAGACGCTTGAAGGCGCGCCAATAACAACGGAAGCAAAACCGCAGGACGAAGCGAGCCTAAGCGTTGTCAAACAAGCCACCGACGAAATGCGCCGCGCAACGGTCGAATTAAAGCGGGCGACGGACGAAATCAAAACCACGACCGACGAGCTGCGCCGTTTTCGCACCGAATCGCCCGCAAAAACAACCGCCGCAAATACGGAAAAAATTGAAAAAACAAATCTGAAAAACGCTGCTTCCGGTGAGCCGTTTAAATCGTCTGCGGCAGGCTCGAATAAAATCACGCGCAAAAGCCCGGTTTCGAGAAAATCAACCACAAAAAAACCGTCTCCTGCGAAAACCAGTTTTTCAAAAATCGCTTCGGTTAAACCGGCAGCAAAAAAATCCGGCTCAAAACCGGCAGCGCCAAAATCACTGACGAAAAAAGAATCTGCGAAACCAACCGCGCAAAGCGAAAAAGCAAAAGCTCCAAAAGCGGCTGAAACAAAACCCTCACCAAGTCCGTCGCCAAAGCCGTCGCCGTCGCCTGCGAGCAGTCCGAATCAAAACGCGAATAACGCCGATGTTGGCAAAACCCCGAAATAAACGGTAACTTATTGCTTATTCGATTCGCGTTTTTGAAAAGCAATTTATGAAAGAAAAAATTAGAATTGCCAGCGGGCAAGGCTTTTGGGGCGACTTGCTCGACGCTCCCGTGCGTCAGGTGCGTGGAGGACAGATTGACTATTTAATGCTCGATTATCTGGCGGAAGTCACAATGAGCATCTTGCAAAAACAGCGCGCCAGAAATCCGCAAATGGGTTACGCGCGCGATTTTGTTGATTTGATGCGCGCTATTTTGCCGGACATCGTTGAAAAAAACATTCGTGTCACGGCAAACGCAGGCGGCGTAAACGTTGCGGGCTGCGCCGAAGCCGTTAAAAACGCTGCCGCTGAATTAGGTATGTCAGGCAAATTAAAAATTGGCGTTGTCACGGGCGATGATATTTTGGACAGGCTCGATGATCTTTTAGAAAAAGGAATCGAGCTTAAGAATATGGACACGGGCGAACCGCTCTCTTCCGTGCGAGATAAAGTTCAATCGGCAAACGTTTATCTCGGTGCCGCTCCGCTTGTCGAAGCACTAAACAAAGGCGCAAACGTCGTAATTGCGGGGCGAGTGACCGATACGGGTTTGACTCTCGCGCCGATGATGCACGAATTCGGCTGGTCTGAAACGGACTGGGACAAGCTCGCCTCCGGGACGATTGCCGGACACATTATCGAATGCGGCGCGCAATGTTCGGGCGGAAATTGTCAGTACGATTGGCAATCAATTCCCGATTTGGCAAACGTCGGGTTTCCGATTGCCGAGGCATCGCCAAACGGCGAATTTGTTATCACCAAACATAAAGGCACGGGCGGAGTTGTTTCCGTTCCATCGGTCAAAGAACAGCTTTTGTACGAAATGGGCGACCCGCACGAATATATTACGCCCGATGTTGTCGCCGATTTTACGACGATTCAACTTTCCGAAGACGGCGAAAATCGCGTTCGCGTTTACGGGATTAAAGGCAAGCCTTTTACTGAGTTTTACAAAGTTTCAATCGCGTATTCCGCCGGTTTTAAAGCGGTCGGCACATTGGTTTACGCTTACCCGGACGCTTATGCCAAAGCGCAAGCCGCCGACCGGATTTTGCGCGAACGCTTAGACCGTTTGGGTTTGAAATTCGATTTGATTTTGACCGAATTTGTCGGCGTCAACGCCACACACGGGCATCTGGCGGGCGAGCCTTCCGCCGACATTCCCGAAGTTCAACTGCGTTTCGGAGTGCGCGGGCAAGACAAAGCCGCTGTCGAGCGTTTCACGAAAGAAATCGCGCCGCTGATTTTGACCGGACCTCCGGCTGTCACAGGGTTTGCGGGCGGGCGTCCGAAAGTCGAAGAGATTATGGCTTACTTCCCTGCTCTGATTCCGAAAACAGAAATTCAGACGAAAGTCGAGATTGTCGAAGCATGAGCCAAGAATTAAGGAAATGGGAACGAATTCGTTCCGAAGAAATCGCTAACTGCCGCGTTTTTACCGTTCGCCGCGATTTGTGCGTCAGCGAAGACGCGGATTTTGAAAACTCGGAACACACTTTTTATGTTCTCGAATGTCCGGCTTGGTGCAACATAATTCCAATCACAAATGACGATAAAGTCGTTTTAATCGAGCAGTTTCGTCAGGGAATCGAAGCGGTTTCGCTCGAAATTCCCGGCGGTATTGTTGACGAAGGCGAAACGCCGGAACAAGCAGCGACACGCGAATTGTTGGAAGAAACCGGCTACGGCGCGAGCGAAGTCGTTTATCTCGGCAAATCGAATCCGAATCCGGCGATTCAAAATAATTTTGTTTATCATTTCGCCGCTTTCGGCTGCGAGAAAAAACAAGAGCCGCAATTCGATTCATCAGAGCATTGCGTTGAAAGAGTTGTTTCACTGTCGGACATTGACGATTTGATTTCAAATGAGGAAATTACGCATTCGCTCGTTTTAGCTGGTTTTCAGCGTTTCAATATTTATCAAAACAAAAAGAATTTATGAAAATCGAATTATTAAAGCTCGCCCACGCCCGTTCGGGCGACAAAGGCGACACGGCGAATGTCGGCGTGATTGCCTTGAAAGAAGAATTTTATCCGTTGCTTGTCCGCGAAGTGACGGCGGAACGAGTCAAAGAACATTTCGGCTCGATGGTTAAAGGCGAAGTCGTGCGCTTTGAATTGCCGAACTTGGGCGCGCTTAATTTTTTGCTCCACGAATCGCTTGGCGGCGGCGGGACTTTGAGTTTAATGACCGATGCGCAAGGCAAAACTTTTTCGACAGCGCTGTTGCGGATGAAAATTGAGATTGCAGATGAAGATGCGAAACGCTTCGGCTTTTAATTATGCAAATTAGTTGATAGTTAAAAGTTGATAGTTGATAGTTTTATGAGTCACAGTTTGGTTTTGGAAAAATCGAAGATTTTTGCGCTACGGATTGTCCGCCTTTATCGTTATTTGTGTAATGAGAAAAGCGAGTTTGTTTTAAGTAAGCAGGTTTTGCTTTCCGGCACATATATCGGAGCGCATATTAAGGAAGCGACGCAAGCTGAATCCAGAACTGTTTTTGCCCAGGAAATGGCAGTTGCTTTGCGAAAAGCATCCGAAACTGAATATTGGCTTGAGCTTCTACACGAATCCGATTTGATTGACGATAAAGCTTTCAACTCGATCAATAACGATTGCGTTGAATTAATAAAAATGCTTACATCAATTGTCAAAACGTCAAAAACGAGCGAATAACTGTCAACTTTAAACTATCAACTATCAACTGTCTCGCATTAAAACAATGAGTCCAAACACCGAAAATTTAAAACACGATTACGCCCAAATCGGCGGCGTGCGCCTTCATTACGTCACCGCCGGCGAAGGGGAAAAGCTGGTTATCCTGCTGCACGGTTTTCCCGAATTCTGGTATTCGTGGCGAAATCAGATTCCGGTTTTAAGCGAAACTTACACAGTCGTCGTGCCGGATTTGCGCGGCTACAATTTGTCCGACAAACCGGCGAACGTCGGCGATTATGAAATCGGGAAAATCACGGATGATGTTTTAGGATTGATTCGACATTTCGGACGCGAGCAGGCTGCGGTTGTCGGACACGATTTTGGCGCGGCGGTTGCCTGGCGGCTGACGCAAAAACATCCCGAATCGGTTTCCAAACTTTGCGCGATGCAGGTTCCGCCGGTTTCGGTTTGGCGCAAAAACCAGACTTTACGGCAGTTTTTGGCGAGCTGGTATATGTTCTTTTTTCAGCTTCCGTTTTTGCCCGAATTGTTTTTGAGTGCAAACGATTATGCGGCGCTCGGAAAATCGCTCAGGAAAACGTCCGCCAGACCTGATGTTTTTACCGATGAAGTAATTGAGGAATACAGAAAATCATGGCGCGAAACCGAAAAAATGACTTCTCCGCTTAACTATTATCGCGCCAATATTCTCAAGCGTTTTTTCGGCAAGCAATCAACCGACGAAAAAATACAAGTTCCGACGCTTTTTATTTACGGCGAAAAAGATCACGCTATTTTGCCGGAAACAGTGCGCGGCGTGTCCGAAGCAATTGAAGCGCCTTTCAGCGAATTTCGCTTGCCGGAAGCCGCGCATTGGGTTCAGCAGGAAGCCGCAGATGACGTTAACGAAGTTCTACTCGATTTTCTCGCCGATTAGAAAACTCTACCGCGTTCCTCGCTGGTGCCCTGCTCGCTTGCCTTTTTGTTCGAGAGCGAAGATGGCGCATCGAGATTCGCTCCGTCGTCAACGCCGACACCCAAACGATCAACCAGTTCGCCGCCGAGCCAGCCCGTCACCAATGAGAGCAAAAACCCGGTCAGCGCCAAAATCAGCGTAAATCCGTCCGGTTCGTGAGCCGCGCGTCCCCAGCGAAAATACGCGCTCAATGCAAAAAGAGCGGTCACTAGAAAATTTCCGCCGCCGTGAAGCAGCCCGACGCGCTTGGCGCGAGTTCCTTGCGGAATCGCCAGCCAGTCAATCGTCCCGAACGGCGAAGCAATTAATCCGCCGATAATGCCCGAAACGGTCATCCAAAATCCGACCTGCGCAAACGTCGGATTTCCGGTAAACCAGTAAATCAGATCGAAAATAACCGACGTCCCCAGAAGTCCGAGCGGAAAAACGATGAGCATCTGATGCGCCGGGTGTCCGAGAATTTTTGCTCTGCTTTCCATCTTATTTCATATCAGGAAAAGGCAAAGAAAACTTAATATTTTCATTTGCCTTTTCCTAAATATTTTAACGATTGCTGTTGTTTGTGTTTCCGTTTGAGTTGCTGCGATTTGAATTGGAGTTACGGTTTCGGTTGTTTGAATTCATATTTCCATTCATATTTCCGTTCATATTGCCGCCCATATTTGAATTCATACTGCCGCCGCTCATATTCATATTGCCACCGCCTGTCATTCCTGCGTTCGTCATTTCCTGCGCCATTCGCAAGTGTTTTTGAACTGTCGGCAAAGTTTTCGAGGCAAAAGATTTCAAATCGGCATCGGTTCCGCCGCTGATTTCGCTCTGGAAAAGACCCTGCATTTTTTGGTGAGCATCAATTCCCGCCATTTGGATATACATCCGGTCAAATTCCGCGCCCGACGCCTGCTGCAATTGCGACATCATTTGCATTTGTTCGGCGTTCGGCGTCGTCGGCAAAGTCATTTGTTTTTTGGCAGCGATTTTCATCAAATTATTATTCGCCTTTGTATGATCTTTGATCATTTGTTTGGCGTATTTTTGAACATCTTTGCTGGTCGCTTTCTGTTGCGCGAGCTGCGCCATCTGAACTTCCGCAATACCGCCCTGCGCAGCCATCGTTGCAAATTCCGTATCGGAAGCCGACATCGCGGCGCCCATATTTGAATTCATCGTGTTGCCGCGATTTCCGTTACTGTTTTGATTTTGATTTGCCTGCATCGTGGCAATCGTCGCGCCCGTCATCATCACGGCGACGAGTAAGGTCATTACGACCAATGCTTTTTCCATTTTTTTCATTGCATTTACCTCTTTCGTTTTAAATGTTTTGCCTTACCGCGTCGGCTCAAAACGCCGTTTTTCTTTCTCGCGAGATAAGACAAATTGATTTCAAATAACCAAATTGTTTTCCCGAATAAAACAGCCCGCCGGATAACTCCTCAGCGGGCTAATGTTCCTTTGCAAAATTTATTGAGTTTGCATTCGCATACTTTGAACAGTTTCGACTGTCAGGATAATTGCAGCCAGACGGATGCAATAGAAATTGTTTCGATTTAATTTCCGAATTGAATTCGATTCTGCTTGCACCATAAAACCCCTTGTTCTATTTTGCGGAAATATAACCAAACAACGGTTACATTCACCGCATAACCATTTGAAGAAACGATAGAAACGCTTTCGATTTTGAAAACGCGCTTCCGTCACCATAGCCAAATTTCAACCGTAACTGAATTATAAGCATTTTTAATCGGCTTTATATGTACGGTTGCAGACTTTAAACAGATAAATGCGGAATAAAAAACAAAACGGGGAAAGGTCTCAACTCCTTTCCCCGTTTCCGGCAGTTTTTAAATTAACTGTTCTCTTAATGAACGCCTTCGGCTTGTTCAATCGGCAGATTTTGCTGCTCGAAATTTTCAACCGTTTCCGGCTCGCTGATTTCGAGCTGCGCGACCAGCCAATCGCGGAAGATTTCCGCTTCGCGGCGTTTGCCGGTAAAACGAGCGCGGTCGAACATAATCAAAGCCATTTCGAGCGCGTGATGCTGTCCGGCGCGGTCGCCCTGTTGGTCAAATTGCCGATAAGCATTTTCCAAAGTCTCGACGCTGCGAAGCGCGGTTTCTTCGTTTTTAAATCCGAGCTTGTTAACAAAAAACTTGGAATAAACGTTCATCGGATTCGCCGTCGTCGTGTACAAATCGAAATACCCGGTCATCAAACCGGCGTCCTGCAAAACCGAACCGACATAGCTGTTGCTCGCGCCGGTGATTTTCGCTAATTCATTTAAATTCGTCGTGCCGGACAAAAACAACGACACAATTTGATCTTTTTTCGTAATTCGCGGCGCTTTCGTTTCGACAGTTTCAGTCGCCGCCGCAGCTTTATTCTTAGTCATTTTGTCTCTCTCCTTTAACGTAAAATTAGATGCAAAATGTCTCCGATTTTCTGCCTAAGTATTTGAAAAATAACAGAAAACTTTACAACAGAGATACGAAGAAATAGAGATTTTTATTTTGTTTTTTCTCTGAGTCTCCGCGTCTCTATGATAAAAATTGGGTGGTGTTTCACTATTTATGCTCGGAAATCTCTGCGGCTCTCTGTGACTTCTCTGTGTTCTCTGTGGTGAAATTTCGCTTGAGAAAAACTCACCACAGAGAACACAAAGAAGTCACAGAGAGAAAACACAGAGCATAAAATTTGAGACAACATCAAAAATTTTAAGCTCGCGCAAGACTGAAACGCGCGACCGTCTTTTCAACATCGTTTGCCGGCTGAGCGTCCCATTTGGCTAAAATCTCGCGCATCGCTTCAAAGTTTTCATAAAAGCAAACAATGATGTCGCCTTCGCGCATTACGGAAATTTGTCGCTTGAGAGCGTCGCTTTCGTCTAAAACGATGCGGCAATCAATTTCCGGCGCTTCCGTCTTGACGGCGTTGTATAAAATTTCGGCGACTTCGCCCATGCGCCTTCCGCGTAAATCGGCGTCTTCACGAACGATGACGCGATGAAAACCGCGAGCGGCGGCGCGCCCTAGTTCGGCAATCAATTCATCATCGCGGTTGCCCGGCGCAGTTACGATTCCGGTCACGCGGCGTTCGCCGTCGTGCCATTTCGACGCCATCCGGCAAACGGCTTTAACTGCTTCCGGGTTGTGCGCGTAATCAATCAAAACATAACCGTCGTTGACCTGATACAAATTAAATCGCCCTTCGTTATCCCGCGCCGTGCGAAATTCTCCGAGCGCCGCCATAATTTGCTGGCTCGGCACGTTTTGCGCGCGACAAGCGGCAATTGATGCCAAAACATTTGCGACGTTGAAATCGGCTTGCCCGTTGAAAGTCGCAGGGATTTCCGAGACGTGACCGAGATAAAATTCGCCTTCGGGCGAAAGCTCGACAATCCAGCCGTTTTTTACCGTATAAGCCTTGCCGCCGGAGGAAACGTGGCGGCGAAGCAAAACGTGATTGGGTTTGAGAGAAAAATAAACGATTTGTTTCGGAACTTTGTTGACTCGCTCCTCCTCCGCCAGCCGTGCCAAAAACTGGTCGTCGGCGTTTAAAACGAGAGTTCCGCCTTTTTTAACTCGTTCGGCGACGAGGGATTTGATGTCGAGAATGTCTTCAACAGACTCAATTCCGTCCTGCCCGATATGGTCGGCTTGAATGTTCGTAATTATTGCTACATCAGACCAGTCATAACCGAGTCCGCGTTTAACGAGTCCGCCGCGCGCCGTTTCGAGAACGGCGACTTCAACCGCCGGGTCGTTTAAAACCGCGCGCGCCGAATTTGGTCCGGTCATATCGCCTTCCGCAATACAATCGCCGCCGACATAAATGCCAGAGGTCGTCGTCATTCCAACTCGTTTTCCGGCGCTCGAAAAAACGTGCGAGATCATTCTTGTGACAGTTGTTTTGCCGTTCGTACCGGTGATTGAAATGATCGGAATCCGGCTTTCCGCATTGTGGGGGAAAAGCCCTTCCACGATTGCTTCGCCCACGTCTCGCGGTTTGCCTTCGGAAGGCTGTAAATGCATCCGCAAACCGGGCGCTGCGTTTAATTCGATTATGCCGCCCGCACCTTTTTTAATCGGCTGCGAAATGTCCTGCATCACAAGGTCAACTCCGCAAATATCGAGTCCGACAATGCGCGTCGCGCGCTCGCACATTTTTCTGATTGACGGATGAACCGTGTCGGTCACATCTTTCGCCGTTCCGCCCGTCGAAAGATTGCAGCCGCCGCGCAGAGTCACCATGTCGCCCGCCGCCGGAATAAAATCGAGCGTCAAGCCTTTTTTCGCCAGATGCGCGACGGCGATTTCGTCAATCTTGAGTTTCGTCAAAGGTTTTTCGTGACCTTCGCCGCGCAGCGGATTTTGATTTTCTTTTTCGACGAGCGCCGCGACGTTTGATTTTCCGTCGCCGACGACAAACGGCGGATTTCGTTCGCTCGCCGCAACCATTTTTCCGTTGACGACGAGAACGCGATAATCACGCCCGATGAACATTTCTTCAATCAAAGCGCAATCGGTAAATTCGCTCGAAATTTCAAAAGCCGTTCGAACTTCCGCTTCGGTCAAGAGATTGAGCGAAACGCCTTTTCCCTGCCGCCCGTCGAGCGGTTTGACGGCGACCGGCGCGCCGATTTCACGAAAAGCGCTGACGGCTTCTTCAATTGTGCAAACGGTTTCGCCAAATGGAACGGGAATATCGGCTTGCCGCAAAATCTGTTTGGTTAATTCTTTGTCGCAAGCGATTTCGGTAGCTATGGCGGAAGTTTTCGAGGTCGAAGCCGCTTGAATTCGTTTCAGATTTTTCCCGTAACCGAGCTGAACCAGACTGCCTTCACCGATTCGCTGCGCCGGTATGTTTCGTCGCCGAGCGGCTTCGACAATGCTGCGCGTGCTGGGTCCGAATTCATAACGCGCGACGAGATTTCGCGCTTCTTTTAAAATCTCGGCTTTCAGGTTTTGCAGATTTTCGATTGATTCGCCCGCGATCAGTTTTTCGACAATTTCAACCGATTTTTCCAACAAAAACCGCATCGCGCGTTCGGCTTTGTACTCAACAACGACGTTATAAATTTCGGGAGCGCGCCCGGCTTGTCGGGTTTTGCCGTGATTAACCGCAATTTCGCAATCCGCGAGATGCGACAATTCGATGGCGACGTGTTCGACAATGTGACCGAAATACGTGCCTTTCGAGAGTTTTTCAACAAAACCGCCGCGATAGCCCAAACCGCACGTATGTTCTTCTAGTTCTGGAATTAAAGCTAATAAACTTGTATTAAAATCTGAAAAATCGGTGCTTTCTTTGCCCGTTAGATTTTCTAAATTGAGCCGCATCACGAGTGCCGGTTGATGCGTATAGACATTTGCGCCTGACAAGGTTTTGATTTGCTCGATTTTCATACAACTGTATTTTCGCTATTGTTCGCTTTTTTAAATAAATCGCGTTTAGCTCGTCCTTCTTACCCTTATAAATATTGATTAATACTGCTTGATTGTAATCTGCGCGTTGAGCGCGGTCTGTATTTGGCAATACTTATGCCGGAATCAATTACGTATTACGAATTAGAATGTCGTAATTCGTAATTTGTAATTCGTAATTGATTGCGCTTTTGGGTAAGATTTTGATGTGGCGCAAGAAGAACAAAATCAAAATTTTAAACCTGAATCCGAAGGAGAGACGACTCGCAAAAGCGGCTTGGCTTATGCGGCGGCTTTTACGCTTTTTTCGACCGTTGCGGTTTTGCTCGGAGCCGGTTATTTGCTCGACCGTTGGCTCGGCTCTTCGCCCTGGGGAATCATCGGCGGAATCGTGCTGGGTTCGATTGTCGGGTTTTATCAGTTTGTTCGGATCACTTCAAAAATTTATAAATAATGAGCGATTTGGTGGAAAACGACATTGTGCTTTCCGAACGGCGACTTCTGGCGACGATGAGCGCCGTGTTGATTTTGCTCGTCGGAGCGAGTCTTTTTTTTGCTGACGGGGATGTCACAATCGGTTTGATTTTGGGAGGCGCGCTGTCGTTTTTAAATTATTTTTGGCTTAAAAACTCGCTCAGCAGTTTGTTTGAAAAAGTCGGAGCGGGGCGCGGCGGAAAATTTTCGGCTTCGTTTTACATCATTCGCTACGCTGTGATCGCGGTCGTAATCTTCGCCGCTGCGCAACTGCATTTGGCGTCGGTTGCAGCGATGCTGGTCGGCTTGTTATCATTTGCATTTGCGATTTTATTAGAAGCAGTTATCCAATTATATTTAGCTATCGTTAATCGAGAGGAAAGTTAACAAAATTTTATGATGTTTGCTGAAGGCGCCGAAGGAGGCGGTCATCACACTCCGGTTCTTGTTCAATTCGTTAATTATTATCTGGGAGAACCCGCATATCATTTTCAAATGCAGTACACCCGTCCGCTCTGGACGAGATTTCTGGCAAATTTCGGCACAACGCCGGATGCCGCTTTCGGAGCGCTGACGCCGGAAAACGCGATTCCGTGGTACACGATAATGTTCGTCATCGCTTGTTTGCTGACTTTCGGGCTGATCTGGGTTTTAAAAGGAAAGCTCTCCGAAGACGATCCGTCAAACGGACAGCAAACGCTCGAAGCCACGGTTTTAGGAATTCGCCAGCTTTTGATTGATGTCGTCGGACCGCAGGGCATCAAATATTTCCCTGTTGTCGGCACGTTCGCCCTTCTGATTTTGGTGTCAAACGTGATGGGTTTGTTCCCGCTGTTTATGGCGCCGACGGCGGCGACGAGCGTCACATTTGCGCTCGGTATCACTTCGTTTCTTTATTACAACTACATCGGCATCCGGGAAAATGGCTTGCTCAGCCATCTCGGACACTTAGCCGGACCGATTTGGTGGATGGCGTGGCTGATTTTCCCGATTGAATTAATCGGCAATTTCATTCGCCCGTTTTCGCTCGGCGTTCGTCTGTTCGGCAATATGTTTGCCGACGAGCAGGTCGCGGCAACGATTGCGAGTCTCGCCGGAATGCTCCATTTGCCACCGTATTTGACGCAATTTTTTGTGCCGATTCCGCTGATGGTTTTGGGATTATTCGTGGCGCTGGTCCAGGCGTTTGTGTTTACGCTGCTTTCGATGGTTTATCTCGGCGAAGTTTCGCACGCGCCGCACGAAGAACATCATCAAGCCGAAGCTACCGGACACAACGAACCGCATATTGAGCATGACACCGTAATTGCTCCGGCGTAAAAAATTTTGAAGTTTTAAACGTGTGGTGAGCGGCTTGGAGAAACGGTTTCGAGCGCGTTGCCGCGTAAGGCAAAATAATCAGGCAAAAGTTTTTTCAAAACAAGATTCGGCGTTATTTTTAATTCGGTGAGAAATCGCCTTCAAAGTCTGCACGAAACAGGAGCTTTGCGTCTCCCAAGACAGCAACGGCATACCGGAAGCACGACGAACTAATAACCGCAAATGCGCCGATTTTGAAGTTTTGAAAAACTTTTTGCCTTAGAACATTACAAAGGAATAACAAAATGAAAAACTTTAAATATTTATTTCTGGCAGCTTTAACAATGATTTTGTTGAACGCTGTAGCGTTCGCGCAACCCGGCGCGGCGGGGGGCGGCGCAGGTGCTGACAACGAATCAACCGTTAACGCTTACAAAGTTCTCGCAGCCGGTATTGGTTTCGGTATCGCGGTGTTAGGCGGCGCGCTCGGTCAAGGTAAAATCGGCGCAGGCGCGGTTGAAGGCGCGGCTCGCAATCCGAGCGCGGCAGGTCGTATTCAAACGATTATGATTCTCGGTCTCGCGCTGATCGAATCACTCGTTTTGTTTGCGCTGCTCGTCGTTTTTGTGGTCTTACGTCCATCCTAAAAACGAAAAGCTTAAGATTCGTTTAACTTTAATCCGTTAAAACGAATCAAAACCTGCGGACAAAAGCCCAAAACTTTTGTCCGCATTTTCATTTTGCGGCACTTTTTCTTATCGCGCGCGTGTGTTAAAACTTAGCTTGAGGTTTGCAGTTCCCGAAAAGCCTTTATTTATTTCAGAAAAATGACTGAACAACTCATCGGACAAACACTTGCCGGTAAATACCGAATCGAACAGCTTTTGCGCGAAGACGCCTTCGGCAAAACGTTTCGCGCGACGCACGTTTTAATGGAAAAACCCGTCGCCGTCAAAGTTTTAAATCCCGAATTGGCGACCAACGCGCCCATTGTGGCTGATTTTCAGCAGGAAGCCAAGCTGCTTTCGCGTCTTTCGCATCCGCACGTTTTAAGCGTGACGGATTACGGCGTTGACGACCAACTCGGCGTGCCGTTTCTCGTGATGGAAAATTTCGATGGGCGGACGCTCAAAGATTTGATCCAAACCGAAGGCGCTTTGCCGCTTCAACGCGCCGTGACGATTCTATCTCAGGTGTCTGACGCTCTCTCCGCCGCGCACGAAAACGGGCTAATTCACGGCGCGCTTCGCAGCGACAGCATTTTGCTTGCGGGCAGCGGCTCGCGCGATTTTATTAAAGTCGTTGATTTCGACGCTGCTAACAAAACGTCCAACATTGATTTTTATGACCGCGAAACAGCGCGTGACGGAGCCGAATCCGTCGCGTATCTCTCGCCCGAACAATGCAACGATTCATCCGAGACGGACGCGCGTTCGGACATTTACTCGCTCGGCATCATTTTGTATGAAGCGTTGACCGGACGCCTGCCGTTCGTTGGCTCAAGCACGACGGAAATAATGATGAAACACGCGCAGGAGATTCCGCCTTCGCTGCTCGCCGTGCGCCACGATTTACAGCCGACTTTTGAACAAATCGTCCAACGCGCATTAGCAAAAAATCCGGCGCATCGTTTTCAAAACGCCGCAGATTTTTCGGCGGCATTAACGACTGCCGCCGAAGGCGCGCCGCTCCCGCTTTTGCAGCGCGAACAGGAAACCATTGTTCGCCCTCGCGCGGAAGCCGTCGCTGCCGAATCAAGAACTGATGCGCGCTGGCGGACAGCGTTTATGGTTTTAGCGGGAATTTCGCTGCTCAGCGTCACGCTTTTTTATTTCACGCAAAACCGACGCACGACTCCGCCGACCGACCCGAATTCGAGTCCGGTTCAGCCGATAAATCCGGCGACCGGCACGGCTGAGCAAAATTTATCAGATTTCTCAAATTTGCAATTCAACACAAATCCCGACGCCAATCTCTCAACCGTTCCGCCCGCAGGTACTGTGACTGACATTCCCTACGGCGGTCGCATTCCGCCCGGACTTTACCCCGGCGGGCAACAAATCTACATTGACCCGAACACAAATAATAGCCCGTTTATGGGTAATATAAACGACCCGATTCCGACGCCGACGCCGAAAACGTCTCCCAAACCGAGCGTTTCGCCGTCTCCGGCGGCGTCGCCAGCCCTTTCACCAACACCGCAAACGTCGCCGAAACCGACTGCACAGCCGACGCCTGCGGCAACCCAAAATCCGGCGGCAACACCAAAACCGACCGCCCCACCCGCGCGGAACACGCCCGTCCCGAAACCGACACAGCCGACGACGGAAAAATCGGCGCAAAATTTATCCGATAGAATCTCCGAATATTAAAAACAAAAAGGGCAGGATTCGATTTTCTTGCCCTTTTTAACGTGCTGGGAGCG
>DASVTY010000182.1:0-65075 GCA_036387315.1 Pyrinomonadaceae bacterium | reverse complement strand
GATTTCAGAGAAATTAGTTTTGGGAGGAAGATTCTCTTTACTAATATTCGCCGCTTTGCCGCTTCTGTTTTCGGTTTTGCCTGACGAAATATAGTAATCGGTGTCGAATGTTGATGCTTTTATTCCTGATAACATAATTCTCCTCTGTTTACTTTCACAACAGCCCTGCTGTGTAATCCAAGCTCTTTCATCTTGACAAGAGTCTGACAATTTACGTCGTGTGGTACATCACGAAATAGAATATTTTTTTAATAGCTATTTCTGTTGTAACCGGGGAGTACTACAAATGGTTATATGGGGATAGCCGGAATTCGGAATCAATAACTAGATATAGGTAGTAAAAGACTCCGAATTCTCGTGATTCACACCACATCTCGAAAATGTATTTTTTATGTCGTTCGTATTAACCGGGGAGCCACAATAATCAGGGAGTTATCAAACTGCTAAGGCTATTCACTTCGTTTCCAGAAGGGGCACATGGAGCGGCGCTGCTGTTCCAGCGGGCGGCGCTTGGCATGACGGCGTTTATCGAAGGCGGAAATCATCTGGTTAAGGACGGATTTAATTTTACGACCTGGAATTTGGCAACCGGTGCATTTTACCTAGCCTGCGGGGTAGCTCTCTTAATGGGTTTTCTGACACCGGTATTTAGCGGTCTGTTTTGTCTCGGAGTCATATTTAGTTTGTGCATTGTGCCCTTGACGCCCTGTTGTAATCATCTGTGGTGTAACCTGCCGGGCATTTACGCTGTCGTAATATCCATCGCTCTCGCGATTTTCGGACCGGGAGCCTATTCGCTCGATGCCCGTTTGTTCGGCAGACACGAAATTATCATCCCGGACGACGAACCGCAGAGGGACTCGTGATTTTTATTGTGCCCTTTCTCGGAGATGACTGTGTATTAAACAACTTCAGTGGGAGGGTTATTACCTTCTGACGGAAAAATATTTTGTTTGATTCACGGTTTTCGTTAAGTTTACATCCTGCTCACATTTTATGATTTACTGCGTGGACCCGGAGTTTGGTTCACTGTAGTTTTACGCCTTACCTTTAGTCTCTTATTTGTGTTTTCAGGTATCCTCTTCGTTTCCGATTGGAACTAGTTTTCGACTTTTTGGCGAGCGGCGCTTTCCCTGAACAAAAAATCGACGAACCGCCCGATCACCGGAGAAACGATTAAAATTACCGGAACCGCGACTAAAAAAGCCAACGACCATGATTTGAGCCAGATTCGCCAAAAGTTTTCCGTTAAGCCGAGATTTATTAAAACCACCGTAAAGGAAACCATTCCGGTTGTGACAATGCCCGTTAAAAAAGCGAAGACAATCTTTCGCTTAACACTATTTCTCACAATTAGCTGTCCCTGATTCATATCGTTGCCGCCTCCTGCCCGGATTAAAATGTCTAATAACCGTCAACATCAATCACGGCTTTGGCAAATTCTTGCGGAGCTTCCTGCGGCAAATTGTGACCGATGCCGCCTTTGATAATTCGGTGCGTGTATTTGCCCGAAAATTTCTTAGCATAGACGCTTGCTTCAGGGTGCGGCGCGCCGTCGGCATCGCCTTGAAGCGTAATTGTGGGGACGGAAATCAACGGAGCTTCGGCAAGCCGCTTTTCCAGTTCATCATATTTCAGTTCGCCTTCGGCAAGACCGAGCCGCCAGCGATAATTATGAATCACGATCCGGACGTGATCCGGATTGTCGAAAGATGCCGCACTACGGTTGAAAGTGGCGTCATCGAATTTCCATTTCGGTGAAGCGATCTGCCAGATGAGCTTGGCGAACTCGCGCCGGTATTTGTCGTAACCAATCCGCCCGCGTTCGGTGGCAAAATAATACTGGTACCACCATTGCAGCTCTGCTTTTGGCGGCAAGGGCATTTTATTGGCTTCCTGGCTGCCGATCAGATAACCGCTCACCGCCACCATTCCCGAGCAACGCTCCGGGTAAAGCGCCGCGACGATGTTCGCCGACCGCGCTCCCCAATCAAAACCGGCGATGATCGCCTTTTCGATTTTAAGCGCGTCCATCAGCTCAATTACGTCAATCGCAACCGCCGACTGCTGCCCATTGCGCGGCGTTTCGCTTGATAAAAAGCGCGTCGTCCCGTAACCGCGAAGGAAAGGCACGATCACTCGATAGCCTCTCGACGCCAGCAAAGGAGCGACATCAACAAAACTGTGAATGTCGTAAGGAAAGCCGTGCAGAAGAATCACAGGTTTTCCGGTTGCGGAACCCGCTTCCGCGTATCCGACATTTAAAACGCCGGCATCGATCTGCTTGAATGCGCCGAAAGAACTGCCGCCTGCTTTTGCTCCAAGCGCGGGCACCGTCGCCGGGTTTATCTTATCGGATTGCGCGTTTGCCTGATCGGTCATACCTAATCGGGCGGCAACAAAGGTCATGGCGGCAGCGCCGATAAAACGGCGTCGATGATGATTGATTTTTTCGGTCATTTGCTAACCTCCTGAGTTCGATGGCTGATGTTTTGGAACATCTTATTTTCCTGCTTCCGAATTTATTGCGGATGTTCGCGGCGGACGTGTACATGCGCCGCTTCCGATTACTTCACCGACTAAAATAGTTAAATCCGGCGTTAAGTGCCGTTCCCGCCGGATATGCAATTACCCTCTTTACATCGTCAGAACGACGCGAAATCTTGCGCCGCCGCTCATCATCCGCGCGAAAGCCTCAGCTGCTTTTTCGAGCGGGTAAGTTTCGATCATCGGGCGCACGCCGGAAAGTTCGGCAAAGCGCACGGTGTCCTCCGCGTCAATCGAAGAGCCTGCGACCCAGCCTTGAATCGTTCTGGTTCCGCCGATGAGCTGGATTGGTGTGACCTCGATGGGACCGGAATCCACGCCGATGACCATGAGAGTGCCATTCGTACTTAGCCCGTCAACAAGCGCGGACATCGCTTTCGAGCTTGGCGCGGTAGCGATGATCGCCCGCGCGCCGCCCAGTTTTTGCAATTCCTCTGCGGCGTTCGCCGTTTTACTGTCGATGTAAGCAATCGCTCCGAGTTTCTTCGCAAGAGTCTCGGTTTCGGCTCCGTATCCAATTGCCACGGTTCTATAACCGAATTTACTCGCGAATTGAATTGCGAGATGCCCCAGACCGCCGATGCCCTGCACCGCCACCAGATCGCCCGGAAGCGCGCCGCTGTGCCGCAATGCGTTAAACGTGGTATTTCCGGCGCAGAGCAGCGGCGCGGCTTCGGCTTCGTTCAGAGTTTCCGGCATCGCCACCAGCGCCTCGACGGGAGCCGCCATGTACTCCTGATATCCGCCGTCGTAGCTGATGCCCGGAATTTTCCGGTTGAGGCAATTGCGAAAATCCCCTCTGCGGCACGGAGTGCAGGTTCCGTCATGACCGCCGTGCCAGCCGACGCCGACCCGCTGTCCCACTGTCCAACCGGAAACGCCAGCGCCCACTTCATCAATGATGCCGACGACTTCGTGACCCGGAACGCGCGGGTACTCTATGCCGGGCAACAAGCCTTCTTTCGTGAAAACGTCGCTGTGACAGACGCCGCACGCCTGCACCTTGATGCGCACTTGTCCTATGCCGGGTTTGGGAATCTCGCGCTCGACGATCTGGAAATCCGCTCCCGGCGCGAGAATTTGCGCCACTCTCATCGTCATCGCCGCTAATTTAGTCGTTGTTGTCATAAATCCTCCTGTCTATTTCTGTTTATTGTTAAAAGCACTTGCTTTCGCGCTGTTTTCCGCGTCCTTGTCTTACTCGTCCGAGGTTTCGATTCAATATTCGAACCACATTTTGAGCGCGGCATTTTTCTCCGGCGTAAACGGCGGGTAAAGATGTTCAATCGCCGCGTCGGGCGGCGAAATGAGCATTGATTTGGCGTGCGTCAGCATGTCGTAACCATATTTCCCGTAATAATGCCCGATGCCCGATGAGCCGACCCCGCCGAACGGCATTGACTCGACGAACACGTTGACAGTGACCTGATTTACCGCTCCGCCGCCGTAAGACAGTTCGCCGGTGAAGCGATCAATCGCGCTCTGATTGCGGCTGAAAATAAACGCCGCCAGCGGACTGGGAGTGGCGGAAATTCTGTTGAAAGCCTCTTCGAGCGTTCGGTAGGTTAAGATAGGGAGAATCGGACCGAAGATTTCATCTTCCATGACGGGATCGCCCCAACTCACCGGATAAAGAATCGTCGGATCGAGATAGCGGGCTTCTGCGTCTGATTGCCCGCCGGCAACCACCTTCGTTGGGTCAATCAGGGCGGCGAGGCGCGTAACGTCGCGCTCGCTGTTGATGCGCGAGTAATCGGAATTGGTCTTCGGGTCGTCGCCATAGAATTCGGTCAGCGCCTTTTTCGCCTCCGCCACGAACTGATCGGCGATTGATTCATGCACATAGGCGTAGCCGGGTGGAGTACACAATTGCCCGCCCCACGTCATCGCGCCCCAAACGATCTTTTTGGCGGCATCCGCGATGTTGGCGGTTTCGTCAACCAGCGCCGGATTCTGCCCGCCGAGTTCGAGCAGAACAGGCATCAGATTCTCGGCGGCAGCTCGTGCGATGACCTTTCCCGTACTTGTGCTGCCGGTAAAGAAAATGAAATCGAAAGGAAGCTTGAGAAGCTCGGTAATCTGTTCGCGATTTCCAGCCACTGCCGTGACCGATTCCGGCTTGAAATATTTCGGAATCAGATCAAGCAGTAAGGCGGTGGACGCCTTCAGCGCCGAACTCAATTTCAGCACGCAGCAATTGCCCGCCGCGAGCGCAGTTATCGCCGGGCGGAGTAGCAAAATGAGCGGACCGTTGAAAGGACCGATGATGAGCGCCACGCCGTATGGGTCACGGTAGACAATGCCGCGATGCCCGGTCGCCGCAAGCGCACGCGGAACCGGCGCCTCAATCGGAGCCATCCAATCCTTGAGCTGGCTCTTCTGGTACGCGACCTCGGCGAGACAAGCGAGCGTCTCGAAGATTTGATCCTGACTGGCGGTCTTGAAATCCTGCGCGACCGCTTCCTGAAGCGCTGTCTCGTTCTCCTCGATGAGCCGACCCATGCGGTCGAGCTGCTCGACGCGCCATTCATAGCTGCGGGTCGTGCCCGAAGCGAAGTGGCGCTTCTGCCGGTCGAATAGATCCCGGAATGAATTTACCCCCGCTTCATCTGCTGCGGCATATTGTTTTTTTTCGGTTTGCGTCATGATATTCCCTTTCGTGTTTCGATATTCTCCCTGCTTTCCGCGAATATTCTGTTAAAATTAGTAAAATTAACTATTTAGGCGATTTGTATTCTCCATGATAAAAACGTGCACTGCATTACGGGCTTAATGACAATTCCCATACCAATGCCGGTAATAGACAAAATGCCGGTAATAAAGCGGTTGAATTAATCGCTGAGGTTCGGTCGAGACCATTTCTTGTCTTTATTTCATCAGGCGCGGCTTTATTTCGCCGCCTTTAAAAGCCAAGCTTTAATCAAACGTCATAAAAAATGCCGCCGTTCATGACGGCAGCACGTAATTATTTCCTGGTTTATATTTTTGGTATTTCTGTTACCGATTGCGGGGAAGATTTTCTCAACAGATGTCAGATAGGCTCAGAGTCGAACCGACGTCGTGCGTACCGGTTCGACTCTGAGCGGGATGAATTGGTTCAGTTACGGATCAACCGAAGGTGAAGGCAAAAGCCTCAACGCCCGGATCGAGAAACTCTATCTCGAACTTTCGCTCGGCGATGGGTTTTGGCTGCCGTATCAACTGAAAGAGCCGCTGTTCAGAAGCTATTCCGTGCCCCTGCTCGTCAACGTCGAGTCCGCGAGCGGCGCCCGGCGGCTGTTCGTCCAGAATAACGCGAAATCGCACGGACGTTCCCCGCTTTGCCGGTCCCATCACGAGATTAAGATCGCGGGCGTGAAAGCGGCACGCGATGCGCCCGCCTGATTTGTTGAGCAAAGCGAACTGTTTCTTTACCGTCCAATCGCCGGCAAGTGCCCAATGATTGAGCAACAGGCGCGCGGGCGCTACATAAGGGCGAGGCTCGTCTGATATTGCACCGCCGGGAGACGCAAAGTTTTCGGCACGCTCGTAACCGACGTAAGCTTCAGGCGACTTTAAGTTATCCCAATCTGCGGCGGCTTCAACGCCGACGGCATCGACTGCGGCAAAGTCCCGATTACCGCCGCCGGCTCCGGTTTCAGCCAGTAATTGTTGAATAATCTTTTCCGACTTTTCGTACTCGCCCTCGCCGAAATGGTGATGTCGAATGCGCCCCCGCCCATCGACGAAATAGAGAGCCGGCCAGTATTGATTTCCGAAAGCCTGCCAGATCGCATAATCGCTGTCGACTGCGACCGGATATTCGATTTTCAGTCCCTGGAGCGACGGGCGAATGTTACCGAGGTCTTTCTCAAAGACGAACTCGGGAGTGTGTACACCGATTATTAACAGTCCTTGATCCTTGTATTTCCGGTTCCACGCGCGAACAAAGGGAAGCTGGCGCAGCCAGTTGATGCAGGTGTATGTGCAAAAGTTAATGAGGACGACTTTTCCGCGCAGGTTCTCCGCGGTCAACGGCGGCGAGTTAAGCCACGCGGTCGCGCCGCCGAGAGAAGGCAACTCGCCTTCGGTTGGCAGTTGAATCGCCGCAGGCGTGGCGTTCTGTATTGTGCAGCCGAGCGTCCCGAGCTGGACGGCGGCGACGGTTTTAAACGCCGTTGTCAAAAAATTGCGGCGATGATGATTGATTTGCTCGCTCATTTGTTAACCTCCTTAGTATGATGGTTGACTTCTCCTTCTGCTGCCGGATTTAAATCGATGTAACGGCGCGAATACCTGCTCACAATTCGCTGCATCGGCTGGTCAGGTGTGCTTGATTTTGCGACAGCCTTGGCGCGGTGATAGGAACCGGCGCGGCTAAACTTCGTAAGGCTCCGCTTGCAGGTTTGTCTTAACCGTCCAGGTTCCTCCGGTGCTGAACGAGCGGGCGCTCGCGAACGTGTCCTCCATGAACATGAAGAACACGGTCTTCCCGTCCCTTACCTTGGCGTGGATGGCGAAAGGAGAGCGAAACGCCTTGCCGGTGGAATTCGAACGATACGTAAACTCTCCGAAGACAGCCACATCCTCGCCTGCACCGAATAGAGAGGCGATGCTGAAATCCTCAATCGTCCAAAACTGGGCGACTCTTCTAAACGTGTCGCTCAACCCGCGCGGTCCTTTGGACGTTCCGGTCCAGGGGAGGATCCGCTTGAGTTCCGGGTTGTCGAAATTCAGTGAGACGTAGGTCGCATCGTCTGAAACGAGTCGCAGCGCCGCTGCCTCCACCTTCTCCGGGGCGGTGTTCTCCAATAACTCTTTGATTACATCTGTTGGGTTTGTACTCATGATCTTTTCTCCTTGACTGCGCCGTACCGGACGATCAACTGTGCAATTGCGTGCATCACAACGCTCATTGTTCCAAATTGAGCAATCCTCATCTTGCTTCACCCTTAACCAAATGACTGTTACGTTCCGCGGCAGCGTCAATCCACTCCAACGGGCGCGGATGAAAGTTCAGTTCGCGTTTTGCCTTGGCATTCGATACGCCTCGCATCTGAGTCTGGTAGTAAACAGCATCCGCACCGCCCTCCATTTTTAGACCATCCTCAACCGACACCTGCGGCGGCGGCGGCGCATTCAGCCATTTAGCAAATGCCGGGAGCCATTCTCGCACCGCCAGAGGTTGATCATTCGCAACTATATAAATCCCGGGATCGCCCCGCTCTGCTGCCGCAGCGGTGGCAATCGCCGCGTCCTCAATGTGTAACCACGTCCAGACGCCTTCGCCATTCCCGACAACCGGGAACTGCTGCGCCCGCACCTGACGGGCAACGTCGCCGTCGGGGTGGAACCAGGTGCCGGGTCCATAGAAGAAGCCATAACGCAGGGCGATCCCTTCTATGTCGGGATTTCCCAGCAGGCGAAGTTCCATCTCAGCTTGTAAGCGGGCATCAGCCGCGACCGCCGGCGATGCGTCAATTGATAGAGGCGTTTCTTCATCCGCCAACCCGGGACCCGGAATACCCCAGAAGGCGACCGATTGTCTCACGTAACGCCGCACACCCGCCGCCAGCGCGGCTGCCAGCACATTGGCACCCCCATCTAAACGAAGGCGAGTGTTGAACGGGGCGGCGGCATTCATCGCCTCGCGGGTGTAGTTTCTGGGTAAGGCAGTGAGTTGTTCGATCACGACCTCCGGCTGAGCGCGCATGACAACGGCTTTGACCGCCTCGGTGTCGAATACATCTGCAATGGCAGGTTCGACGCCTCGTTTTACTAATTCATCAGCTTTTTCTTTTGAATGGGTCAGAGCAACGAGTGTGTGCCCTTTGGCAAGCAATTCCGTGACCAGCGGACGACCTATCGCTCCTGTACCTCCTACTACAAAAATCTTCAATTGAATACCTCCTTTTTAAATACGGTGACCTGCCGGCAGCACGGGGCTGATTCGAACACCGGCTTTAACTGTCGCACCGGCAATGATGTTTTTAGTCTTTTTCATATTTATCATTTATGTCAGTCGATAAACTATGTCCGGTAAAAATCATCTCCAACAATGAAACGTGTTGAGCTGACAAAGTCATTTCCGAAACGGTCATTCTAATGCAAGAAATGACCTGAACGCTGCCCCTGAGTAGAATGATTTCCGCGAAAAATCTTTTTCCAAAGTTGAAACGTGCCGAGCGGGTGAAGAATTTCCGAAGCGTTTATTTCGACGCGCGGAATGATTTGAACGCCGCTCTTAGTTCCTGAACAAAAATCTGCGGCTGCTCCCACGCCGCGAAGTGCCCGCCTTTATCCACTCGGTTGTAATAGACGAGTTTGGGATAGGCGCGCTCGGTCCAACTCCGCGGCGCTTCATACTGCTCGCCGGGAAAGACGGTCACCGCCACCGGAATGGAGACGCCCTTGGCGTTGAAAAATCCGCCCTTGTACTCCCAATAGAGACGAGACGCCGAGACGCCGGTGTTTGTTAGCCAATAAAGCGTGATGTTGTCGAGAATCTCGTCCCTGGTTAGCTCGCCCGTGTTGCTCGTCGTCCGGTTCAACGCCGAAGCAACTGCCGCCGCCGGCTGCCCGTCAGCGTCGTTGTGGTCGAGGAGCCAGGCGGCGAGTCCGACGGGCGAATCCGAAATGCCGTAAAGCGTCTGCGGGCGCGACCCCATCAACCTGGCGTAATCGACCTGCTTGAAAGTTCTCACCAGTTGCTCATAAGCGCGCTGTTCGCCAGCCGAGAGACCTGAGGGCATTGGTCCGCCGGATAAAAGCGCCTTGTCAACGTCGGCTGGAACGGTTGCCGGCATGTTGGTGTGAATGGCGAGCAATCCATTAGACCCCTGCAAGCCCATTTGGTCAACGACAAAGGCACCCCAGTCGCCGCCCTGCGCGACGTATCGCGCGTAGCCGAGACGCTTCATCAGCACGTCCCAAGCGCGCGCCATGCGCTCGGGCCCCCAGCCCGTCGCTGTCGGCTTGCCCGAAAAGCCGTAGCCTGGCATCGAAGGGATGACAACGTCGAATGAGTCTTCAGCTTTCCCGCCATACGCGACTGGGTCAGTCAGCGGTGCGATGAGCTTAATCTGCTCTAGTATCGAGCCGGGCCAGCCATGAGTGATGACGAGCGGCAAAGCATCGGGGTTTTTCGAGCGGACATGAATGAAATGAATATCGAGTCCGTCAATATTGGTCACAAACTGCGGGAAGGCGTTCAGTTTCGCTTCCGCTTTGCGCCAGTCGTAATCCGTCTGCCAATAGCGCGCGAGTTTCTGCATCGTCGCCAGCGGCACGCCCTGCGAAGAGTCTGCGACGGTTTCCTTCTCGGGGAAGCGCGTCACTGCGATCCGGCGGCGCATGTCAGCGAGCGTTTCTTCCGGAATTTTCACACGAAACGGGCGAATGGCTTCTTTGCCCATAGATTGCTCAATACTTTGTTGTTTAGCGGTTGTTTGCATCATAGCCGTCTCCCTTTGATTGCTTTTCGGTTTTCGGGTCTGGGCGCGGCTTGACATAACAATCAAACCGAGTCCGAGAGCGCAAACCGTTATTGATAATGCAGGATTGCGCAAAAATCTTGGCGATAAAATCTGTGTAAATCTGCTTGCAATTTCCGAATATTTCATTTTCTCTTCTCCTTATCGAAAAATACGTCGAACCGTATATCCTTTCGGACGCCATTATCCGGGAAGAACCTTCAGAGCTTCTCCAATGTAGCGGTCGGCTGCCGATGCCGCTTCCTCGGGACTGCTGCCGTTCTGACGCGCGTTCAGATAAGGCGCGTACCAGTCCCACCAGTCGTGACCGGTATGGGTTTTCTCGAAGCGGTCGTGGCGCTCTGCCGTCTCGCGGAGTAGATCTGCGAGATTATCCGCATCAATGTTTTGCGCCCGCGTCGACTCCCACTCGCGACCGGGAAGCGGCGTCTGAATTTCTTGGAGCAGCCAGCCATTTCCGTCTGGATCTTCGAACGAGGCAAACGAAAAGTAGGAACGACCCTCGGGGTCGCGCCCGCTGATGCGCGGGTTCTCCACAGCTATGTTGAAGGGTGCGACGGCGAAGTGAAAGACTTCGCTCACATTGACGCCGCGGGAGACAAGTTCCGCGCGGGCGGCGTCAATGTCGTCCACGGCGAGCACCAGATTTTTGGTCGAGCCTGGCTCGGCTAATGTGACGCCCTTGCCGAAGATGATCGAGGCTTCCGAGTGATGCGGCGTCAATTGTATGACGCGGAAGTCGTCACTAATCACGAAGTCGGCGTCGAGCCGCCAGCCCAGATTCTCGTAGAACGTTTTCGCCCGGTCAACGTCGGAGACACCGAGTATCACGACTTCAAGTTTCATGTCGACCTGTCCGTTTTTTGCGATTTTTGTTGTTTTCATAAATTCTCCTATAATTTTCTAGCTGGGCTGAAAAGCGCCTATTTCTGCTTTGGCACCCTTTATCAACTGCCAATTGTTGTCTGTTTAACGCAGCGTTCTGAACGCGGATCGAAGTTCTGCGGCAAAAAACTGCGGCTGTTCCCACGCTGCAAAATGCCCGCCCTTATTGAGTCGGTTGTAATGGATGAGCTTAGGGAAGGCTCTCTCCGCCCAACTTCGCGGGGCTTGATAAAGCTCGTCGGGAAAGGCGCTCACGGCAACCGGCACCGTCACACCCTGGGGAACGAAGAACGGAAGTTTGTTTTCCCAATACAGACGTGCCGAGGATACTGCCGTGTTCGTCAACCAGTAGAGCGTAATGTTGTCGAGAACGTCGTCTCGCGTAAGCCCCTCAATCTTACCCTCAAAGACCCGTGCAATGAGATCGTAACTGCGTATATCATGATCGAGAATCCAGGCAGCCAGTCCGACCGGCGAATCCTCCATCGCGTAGAGAGTTTGCGGGCGGTTGGTCATTTCCTGGGCGTACGCCAAACCCTTTTTAAAGAAAAGGTCCAGCTGATCGTACGCGCGCCTCTCGTCAGCCGTGAGTCCTTCCGGCGCTGGTCCGCCGCCAGCGAGCGCCTTGAAAATTTCGGGTGGCACGGCAGACGGCATATTCAGATGGATGCCGAGCACTTCCGAAGGCGCGAGCACCGCCATCTGCTCCGTCACCGGATCGCCCCAGTCGCCGCCTGAAGCGACAAACCGGTTGTAACCGAGGCGTTTCATTAGCACGGTCCAGGCGCGCGCAATGCGGACGGGATCCCAACCGAGTTCGGTGGGCTTGCCCGAAAAGCCGTAGCCCGGCAGCGACGGAATCACGATGTCGAACGCATCTTGGGATTTGCCGCCATGCGCCGTCGGGTTTGTCAGCGGATCGATTATCTTTAGCTCTTCAATGATGGACCCGGGCCACCCGTGCGTGATGATGAGAGGTAAGGCATTCGGATGCTTCGAGCGGACATGAATGAAGTGAATGTCGACGCCTTCAATGTTGGTGACAAACTGCGGCAAGGCGTTCAGCCTCTCTTCGACTTTTCGCCAATCGTAACGGTTCGCCCAATATTCAGCGAGCTTCTTCATCGTCGCGAGCTGTACGCCCTGCGATGCGTCGCTGACGAGTTCCTTGCTCGGGAATTTTGTCGCGTTGATTCGCCTGCGTAATTCGATAAGTTCCGCTCCCGGAATGTTCACCCGAAACGGGCGGATTGCTTCTTTGTCCGAAGATTGCCCGGCACTTCGTTTTCCGGCAGTTGCTTGTGTCATTTTCATCTCCCTTTGATTGCTTTTGGATTTTTTGTTCTGGGCATGGCTGGACAGAGCAATTAGAACAAGTCCGAGAGCACATGCGATTACCGATACGGCTTGATTGCGTAAAGATTTTGACGGTAATAGCCGCGTGAATCCGTCTGCGATTTCCGAATATTTCATTTTCTCCGCACCTTTCCGAAAAAATATGTCAGCGCACCTTTCCTTGATGCGGGCACAGTGAACTCGACCGTTTTACTCGTGATTACCTCATATGTCGGGTCTTGAATCCTTTACAAATAACGGGCGCTCACTTGACCAGTGTGATAAGCGGTTTTCCTTTTTCGACGATGTATGTGGCGAGTTCCGACCCGTTGCCGCGTCCGACGTTCCTCACACGATGAGCGGCACCTGCCGGGATGAATAAAACGTCGCCCGCCTTGAGCGTCACCGCCGGCTTGCCCTCGACCTCATACTCAAGCGAGCCTTCGAGGACATGAACGATTTCTTCGCCGGGATGATTGTGCTTGGCAGCGACCGCTCCCGGGTCGAAATCAACGCGCACCTGAAGGACTTCGCGTCCGGGCACGCTGAGATCGTTCCGCAAAAGATCCGTGCGCCTGATCCCCGATAGCTGCGCCGGAGCCGCATCAGAGCGTAGAAATCGAAATGCTGCGCGCATTTCTTCGGCGAAAAGCTGCGGCTGCTCCCACGACGCGAAGTGTCCGCCCTTTTCGGCTTCGCGAAAGTAGATTAGGTTGCGGTAAGCGCGCCGCGCCCACGTTTCCGGCGAGCGATAGACCTCGCCCGGAAATACCGTGATTGCCACCGGGAGCGAAATTTCGGTTGTCTTCTGCGCGGCGGCAATAGTAACGCTTCGTCCGCTGGTCTCCCAGTAGATTCGCGCCGCTGAGGTTGCACTATTCGTCAGCCAATACAGCGTAATGTCGTCCAGCACGTCGTCCCTATTGAGCAATCGCTCCGGTTCGCCGTTGTTGTAGTCGTATATCCATGCCGCAAGCCCCGCCGGAGAATCCGTCAAGGCGTACCCAATCGTCTGCGGGCGCGTGCCCATCATTACGCCGTAAGCCCTGTATTTCTTGAAGAACGTATCGAGCGACTCGAACGCCGCGCGTTCTTTCTCGGAAAGTCCTGTCGGCGGGGAACCACCGGTAGCAAGGGCGGCTGCAATCTCAGACGGTACTGTCGCCGGTAGATTGATGTGGATGCCTAACAGTCCCGGCACCGCCTGACGCGCCATGGAACTGGAAATGGGGGATCCCCAGTCGCCGCCCTGCGCGACGTACCGTGTGTAGCCGAGGCGCATCATCAACTCCGACCAGGCTCTTGCGATGCGGTCGGGGTCCCAGCCGGTCCCCGTCGGCTTGCCGGAAAAGCCAAATCCCGGTATGGAAGGAATGACAACATCAAAAGCATCTTCGACTTTCCCTCCATACGCCGTTGGATTGGTTAAAGGGTCGATTATTTTCAATTGTTCAATAACGGAACCGGGCCATCCATGTGTGACGATTATTGGCAGGGCGTTTGGCTCCTTGGAGCGAACCTGAATAAAGTGAATGTCAAGTCCGTCGATGTTCGTGACGAATTGCGGAAGGGCATTCAACTTTGCCTCTGCCTTTCGCCAGTTATAGTCTGTGCCCCAGTAGCGAATCAGTTCCTGGAACTTTGCCAGCCGAACGCCCTGTGATCGGTCGGTGACGGTTTCTTTATCAGGAAAACGCGTTGCAGCAATCCTGCGGCGGAGGTCTGCTAGCGCCTCCTCGGGAATGTTCACGCGAAACGGGCGAATTGCTTGATCTTCGGTAGCCGCAGCGTTCGGGGCTTTTTTGATTTGAGCCATTGATGCCGCTTTTTCGGTGCCTACTGTTTTAGCTTCGACTGTCGGAACAGCTTGGGCATTGACGGAAACGGCAAGCAGGAGCAGTCCTAAAACGTTCGCCGCCCACGCTAAACCTGCCGGGGAATTGCCCCGTCTGCGCTCTATTGTTTGTTCAATTTGATCCATTACGATTTCACCTTAAAAAACTCTTTCACTCGTGTGAATTGCTTTTGGAAACGATTCACGGATAATTTCGCCTATCTCCTAAACAACCGGTATGCCGAGCGGGCTAATAACAAAAAAACTTTGGATTACAAGGAGTTAGGTTGTTTGGTGCAGTCCGGTTGAGATTGGATTTTGTCTTTATTTCAACGGCATGTCTTTATTAAGACACCGGAGATGAATCTTTATTAAAGACAAACAGGTTATTAACCTTCGCGATTAATGGGGTTTGCAGAATTTACAGGCAGTAGTGGGGTCGTGGCATCGGATTTGAAAAGTAACCGGTTTGAAGCTCGGGAAAAAACGAGCAAAAAACAAAAAAGGAGTAAGAGAAATGAAATATATAGACGATTTGAAAAACAAAAGTTTCCGTTGCCAATTCGTGCGGTTTGCCTTCGCGTTGTTAGTTTTTGCCGCGTTCTTTTCCGTCGCTGCTATCGAGCGAATTGAGGCGCAGGGTTCCGTCCCTCAAAAGACGGTGGTGCTCGTCCACGGCGCGTTTGCCGACAGTACGAGCTGGGAGAAAGTTATCCCCCTGCTTCAGGCAAAGGGCTTAAATGTCGTCGCCGTCCAAAGTCCGTTGACCTCGCTCGCCAATGATGTTGACGCAGTAAAAAAGGCGATTGATGCTGCGCCGGGGCAGGTAATTCTGGTCGGACATTCATGGGGCGGCACCGTCATTACGCAAGCCGGCAATAATGAAAAGGTGACGGCGCTCGTTTATGTCGCCGCGTTTGCGCCGTCCAAGGATCAATCCGTCAATGATATGTTAAAGGATTTTCCGAAACCGGAATGGTTTGGAAGTGTGAAGGTCGATTCTCGCGGTTTTTTGACTTTATCACCCGAGGCGGTCGGTACTTTTTTCGCGCAGGATTTACCCGCCGCAAAAGTTAAAACCATAGCGGTCACGCAAGGACCGATTTCCGCTAAAGCCTTCGATGATAAAGTTACCGAAGCCGCCTGGAGCAATAAGCCTTCATTTTATATCGTTGCCGCTCATGACCGGATCATCAATGCCGAATTCGAAAAGCTGATGGCAAAGAATATTGGCGCGACGACCACGATTTTGCAGTCGAGCCACGTTCCGATGCTTTCAAAGCCGAAAGAAGTTGCGGATGTTATTCTCGCCGCCAGCGGAATGCCTAAAAAATAGAATTGGTTTGTAATGACGGGAACCAAAGAAATAGTTTTGCCTTATTTTGACGAGTTTCCGATTGTCGGAAGGGAAAGGCGAAACGCTTGTTTGAATTGAATCGTGTTTCGGCACGATTCAATTCAAATTCTTTCAATAATTAGAGTTCTCAAACACAGAAAATACGTGTATTAAACAGCGAGTAAATCAAGTGAAAATACATACTGAACAATATTCACCGGCTTACTGGCGCGTGTTAATCGATAATCCGCCGATTAACATTTTTGATCTGGAAATGTCGGACAAACTTCAAGCGCTTTTAACAAAACCGGAGGCTGACGAGGCGATCAAAGTCGTCGTCTTCGAGAGCGCCAACTCGGATTATATTTTATAAAATCGCCGCTTTAATTGATTGACGGCGACGAGAAAAAGCAATCGAATCGTTTTGTATGGCTGTTAGCAGAGAAAATACTTACTAAAAATGTCAACCGGCAGTTAGATAAATCTTGTCATGAATAATTATTAACTCGGTCAGCAGTATGGACGACTCGGAATCGTTTTTACGCGCTCCCATGCAATTTTCGACGCCGGCTACAAACTCGTCCTGCGGCGGTGAATACCGGGAGAAATTATGATCTCACTCGTCAAGCGTCAACGAATCCGGCTTTCAATGCGGCTGCATTTTCGATTGCTTTAACGAGTACGGCGAATTCGCCCGAACCTGATTGTTTCACGCCGTTAATAAAATAAGTCGGAGTGCCTTTGACGCCGCTCTCCATGCCGCTGATTAAATCCTCCTGGACTCTTTGGGCGAAAATCCTTTTGGTAATTGCCCGGTGGAAACTCTTCATATCGAGACCTATTGATTTCGCAAAGCGGACCAAATGCACACCGTCCAATCGGTAGTAGTTTTCAAAAAGCTTATCGTGCATCTCCCAGAATTTGTTCTGTTCTCCGGCGGCTTCCGCAACTTCTGCCGCGGCGGTTGCGTGTGGGTGGACGTTGCTGCGCGGGAAATGCCGAAAGGCGAAGCGCAGATTTTCTCCGAACACCTGCTGAATTTGTTTGACGATCTTGTTGCCTTCGACGCAAAACGGGCATTCATAAGCGCCGTACATTAAAAGCGTCACAGGTGCGGTATCTACTCCTTGGATATGGTCGCTTTCGTTTACCGGTCGGCTCAACAAATAAGTCCCCTGCTTTGAAAGCGGGGTTTGGGCAGTTTCCGTTTTCGTGCCGCGCGCCCCATGATCTGTGCCTAAATTCCAGGAAGGCGGGTCGCTCGCCGGGAAAGATTCATCCAGATTCCGGTCAATTTCTTCTTCGCTTACCGTTGATTTGTCAAAGTCATTTATATTCTGCATAACTCCTCCTTCACAATAAAAAGCGAAAGAGAACATCCGTTTTGCCCCGACATTCTCTTCAATCTTCAGTTCATTCATGCCAAATCGAACAGCAGAAATTCAGTTTCGCTTTCAAGCCCTTTTATTTTCAGAAGTTTCTCCTGGCTGATTGCCGCCCCGTCGCCGGCGTACAACATTTCACCGTTGATTTTCAAAGTGCCTTTAACAACCTGCAACCAGACGTAACGATCATTTGCCAATTCGTAAGAGACGCTTTCTCCAACCTTCAGAATCGAATTGTAAACCGAAACGTCCTGATTAATTTTTAAAGACCCGTCGCGCGCATCTTGCGAGGCGACGAGCTTTAACTTTCCGCTTTTCTCTTCCGGGGCGAACATCTTTTGTTCATATCCCGGCTCCAAATCATCTTTTTCCGGCAGAATCCAGATTTGGTAAAAATGCAGTTTATCGGTTTTCGAAGGATTGTATTCGTTGTGCCGGATTCCGGTTCCGGCAGTCATCCGCTGCCATTCGTGCGGGCGTAAGACTTCCTCGCCGCCCGTTGAATCTTTGTGAGCAATCGCGCCTTTGACGACGTAGCTCAAAATCTCCATATTGGCGTGCCCGTGCGTGCCGAAGCCTTGTCCCCCGGTCACGCGGTCTTCGTTAATCACTCTCAAGCTGCGAAATCCCATCATTTTCGGATTGTAATAATCGGCGAACGAAAACGTGTGATATGTATTGAGCCAGCCGTGATCGGCGTGTCCTCTCTCATTTCTTCTGACTACCTGTAACATCTGTTTTCCTCTCGCGTTAATTAAATTTGAATTAGCCACATGATCTTTCCGTCGTTTGGAATCATCAATTGGAACGGCGTTTTTCTCATCAATTCGGCTGCCAGTTAATGAATCTGAGATTATTTGGCTTCAATCAGCGGTTCATCAATCAGATGTTCCGATAAAAACCAAATCTGCTGTTCATGAGTTCGGATGACGCTGCTGACCAGGAGATCGTTTGTGCCGTCATCGCCACGCTCAGCCGCCCGCGCCGCCGAATCTCTCGCCGCCATCAGAATTGTTTCGTGGGCTTCCAGAAGGCGCGATAATTGAACCGGGACTTCTTCGCGCCCTTTAAGCGGGCGTAAAATGCGCGTCATCTCGGCAACGTCCTGCGGAACGGCGACCGAAACGCCGCCTAAAATCTGAACTCTTTCGGCAAGCGCATCAACAAGCGCGACCTGTTCTTCATAATGCTTGTCGAAAAGCAGATGCAGCTCGCGAAAGGTTATTCCCGAAACTTGCCAGTGATGTTTTTTATAAAGGTCTCTGAGCATCATCGAATCGGCTAGTATTTGATTTAGTTCGGCGACGCTTTGCGATCTGACATCATCCGGCAGACCGATTCGCAGGCGTTTCATCACTTCGCCGAAATGCTGTAATTCGCGCGCCCTTTGTCCGAGTTTCGGTTGGTTGTGTTGAAAATTTTCAGAATGGGAAGCGCGGTTATTTCCGGTCAAAACGCTTGCCGTTACTTTCGTTTCCTGATTGTTCATTTTGATTTTTAACCTCGATATTTATTGAATTTGGAAAGTAAGCATGACTTAAATTTCAAGTTACCTTAAAAGTCATTTCGATCATTGCTATTACAACTTTCATACCAACGCTCGCCGTAATGACAAACTCGCTAGGAGTCCGAGATATAAAGGTTTTTAATCTTCGGGGTAATCTCTCGCAAGGGATTAGAAAGTGCCTTCACTGCCTGTATTTCAACAGCGGTGGCGACATCCTGACACGGCAAAAATTGTTTTGCGTTAAAAGCTGGTTATTCGGTGATTAATGATTTGATCAAATACGCTTTATTAAGACGTTTTTCCGGCTCGCGGGTATCTTTCCGCATTCTGGAATAAAAATTGTTTACAGAAGTAATTAGTTGAAAAGGAAATTCCGTTTCGGTCAAATATCGAGCGCCGATTTCCGAAATTTGGCTGAGGCTTATTGGAAAGAGCGCAGTGAGAAAAGCGAATGATTAAGGCATTTGGCGTTTGATTTCGACTTTTCCTTTTCTTACTCGAAATTACGAAGGTATTGACACTTATGAACGAAGCTTTAATGGGATTCCTGGGCGGCGTGATCGGCGCCGGCATCGGCGGTGTTTTTGCGATGTGGGCGGCGAACAAACAAACAATGGCGCTGATGACGGAAACCAGCGGAAACGTCAATGAGCGGCTCTACAATCAAAATCTGGAAATAATGCGATTCTTAGCCGAACACCCTAATCTGTATCCTTATTTCTTTAGCAACAAGGAACTCGGTGAAGCAATGGGCGAAACGGAACGGGAACAGCTTCATTGCACCGCCGCGATGATCGTCGGCTTCATGAATTTAATAGCCGTGCAAATTGATGAGCTTCCCGCAGCGCAACGCCCAAACTGGAACAGGTACGTGATGGAACAGTACGAATCCAGCGACGTGCTGCGCCGACAAATAAATTCCCACTCTAATTGGTATTGTTCCGGCGTGCTGAAACTTATTTCAGAAATAAAAGAAACAGATTCGGTAAGTAAACTGTAAGCCCTGATCTTTCGTGAAAACGGCGAGGTAAAAATTATGAATAGTTATAGAATTGATTTTATAGACAACGATGTAAAAACCACTGAAGTAAGTCAGCCTTTTAACAATCAGGAAGGGATGAGTTTTACCCTGCCGAATAACACTCAAATATTTCTCACACACAATTTCATTCATGAAATGAGCGAGAGAATTGAAGATTTAAACGCCGATTACGAAGACGAAAGCATCTCCGACTCATTGCCAAATTATTACGAGGTATAACTCGCACTATTATAAAGAAAATTCTTTCGGGGATTGACGGACGTGTGAGGGTCTTTAAGGAATTGAATTAGCCTCAACAAAAAGCCTAATATTATTCCAAAGAAAGCCTTCGGTTGTGTTTCATCCGGTTCAGCTTCCGGTCGGACCGAAACGCTCCGTCCTGATGCGTTCCGGTTCATAGCCCAGTTCCAGCAAATACGTGGCGACCGTCTCGACCAGCCCGGTCGAACCGCAAGCGAAAATGAGCGGCTTTTCCGCCGGTTGAAAGCCGGTTTCCGCCAGCATTGCCTGGTCAATCCTGCGCCCGTAACCGTTCCAGTTTTGTGGCTGCCTCCTAGTTAAAGTGTGAGTGATTTGCAAGGAAGAGTCGTTCCGGGCGAAACGGTCAAGCTCTTCACGGTAAATAATATCTTCATAGGAGCGCGACGAGTAAAGAAGTCTGGTCGGGACTTTCTTTGCTGAATTCGCGCGGTGACGAATCATCGCCATCAGCGGCACAATGCCGCTTCCGCCAGCGACGAGAAAGAGCGGCGCGCCGTTGTTCTTCTCATCGTTAGCGTCCCAGACAAAATAGCCACCGATTGGTCCGCGCAGCTCTAATCGGTCGCCGACGCTCACTTCATCCGTTAAATAAGGCGAAACCTCGCCGTCCTCGATGCGATCAACCGTGAGCATCAGACGTTTATCTTCCGGCGGCGAAGCAATCGAGTAGCTGCGCTGCGCTTGGTAACCGTCTTCAGCCGTCAGCCGCACGTCAACTCGCTGCCCCGCCAGATGTCTCGTCCAATTTGGCATGTCGAGAATCAGACTTTTTACCTTCGGCGTTTCCCGCCAAATTTCAACCACCGTTCCGAATTGCCATTTAAGCTGCTGTTGCTTCGCCATAACTTTTAATCTCCCGTGTATCGCTGCTCTTTCCAGGGGTCACCGTAATTGTGATAACCATACGACTCCCAGAAACCGGGGCGGTCTTCCTTAACGAGCTTAAAGCCGCGAATCCATTTCGCGCTTTTCCAAAAGTAGAGATGAGGCACGAGCAGACGCGCCGGACCTCCGTGCTCGGGCGCGAGCGGTTTTCCGTCGTATTCGTAAACCACCCATGCTTTGCCATTGCGCACATCGGCGAGCGGTAGATTCGTCGTGTAACCGCCGTCGCAATAAGCGATCAGATACCGGACTTCCGGTTGCGCCTCAAGGTCTATTCCCTGGAGCAATGTATCAATAGAAACGCCCGTCCAGACCGTGCCGAGCTTTGACCACTTGGTAACGCAGTGAATATCAACCGTGAAGGTTTCACGCGGCAGCTTTTGAAACTCGTCCCACGTCCATTTCAAATCCTCATTAATTTCTCCGTAAATCGAAAAATCCCACCGCTCAAGCGACGTGCGCGGAGTCGGTCCGGCGGACAACACCGGAAAACCTTCCGTTACGTACTGACCGGGCGGAACCCGTTCTTTGCGCGTTTTATCGGCTTCTCTGGCTCGTCCTTTGAAACCGCGCGAAATAAAATTTTCTGCCATAAGCACCTTCCTTCTAAAAAATTTGCGACAAATAGTAATCAATCGAAAATCTGCCCGCGCCGACCGAGAAGATGTATAAATAGCTCAAGCTATACATAAAGGGAACCTCTCTGACGCTCAGCGTGTCCCAGCGGTGGACGACGAAATACCCGGTTAAGGTAACTGCCAAAACCGGCAAAGCTGACAACCGGGTTAGAAATCCGAAAGCGATAAAAACAGGTGCGACCACGCCGGAAAAATACGCAATCAATTGATTGAGTTCGGGAGGAAGTCCCAAAGGATTCGGCACAACTTCCGCTTCGCCAACGCCGACGCCAATTTTTTTCAAGCCGTGAGCGCGCAGCATCTGGAGACAAAGCAAGACCCGGAAAACCAGCAGCGCAATGTTGTTAAAAGCGCTTCCCAAATCGGAATAAAAAATAAATTGCCAGATTTCCTGAATCATACTTTTGCTCAAAAAAATAAACTTTATAAGTCGCCCGCAAAGCAAATAATTCGTATTTTTAGCGCTCACCGTCTCATTTATTAAGTCATTGCTTGTCAGCATCTTTTCTGACTTGCGAAGCGGGATGAGCAGCGTAAATCAAAGTTACGATCAGAATGCACGCGCCGCAGACAAAGAGCGGGAGCGCAACGCCGCCGCTTTGGTAGAGCAGCCACGCGCCGAGACCAGCGCCCGCGAACATTAAAATCACCGAACCCGCTCGCCTCGCAAAATTCTCGTTTTTGCCGCCCGCAAATGATGAATCAGCGCCGATGCCGGTCAGCGTCAAAGTCAAAACGGTGGTCGTCATATCCTTCACGCTGATTTGCCGAACCGTCGCATTCCGCACTCCCATTGCAGCCGCCGTCAGCGCAATCACCGCGTAAAGCTGAAAGGCGGTCGTGTGCGTTTCAAAGTCGAAACCAACCGAGATTAATCCTGCTCCGACGAGTAAAGCAGATTCGATAACGGCGACGATCAAAAACCACTTTCGCAATTGTTCCCCCGCGTAATGCTTGGCAAGTTTTCCACCGAGAGCCGCACCCACCAAAAATGCGCCGATTGCAGCCAGCGAACTATTGACCGCAATATTGTGCGCGCCGCCCAACGCAAAACCCAGAAAAACCACATTCCCGGTCATGTTCGCCGTAAAAACTCTGCCCAAGCCGAGAAAACTGACCGCGTCGAGCAAGCCGGTCGTAACGGTCAAAACCAGCAGCAAAACCGGCAGCGGCTCGATACGCTTTTGCCCTTCAATCTGTTTCGCCCGTTCGTTCTCCATAATGTTCCTTCAAGCGCGGACATTGTTCGCCGCCTTTAAAAAGCGCACGCGCAAGCCGCGCCGAAACCGCCAAAGAAATCGAATTTAGCCCCCGCATTTTCGACTGCGTTACTTACCAAATTATGCCCGCCGCATGTCGCGTGATTGTGCGAGTGGGGATGGAAGCGTGCGCCCGTCGCTTTCGGAGACTGATTGTGATACCCGCCGAAAGTTTTAACGGGCGACCACGACGGGCTGACGGGCAAATCGAGCGGCGCGAATTGTTTGAATTCATTTTCGGCATAAACGATTTTGCCGCCGACAATCGTTAAAACCGATTCGAGCGATTTAATCTGTTCTTCGGGAATGCTGAAAAAATCCGCCGAGAGAACGGCTAAATCGGCGAGCTGCCCCGCTTCAATCGAACCTTTTCTGCCCGCATCGCCCGAAAACCAACTGCTGCCGACAGTCCACAATCGCAGCGCTTCCATCCGGTCGAGCCGGTTCGATTCGTCATACATTTGCAAGCCGCCGACAGTTTTGCCGGACACCAGCCAATACAAGGAAACGAACGGGTTATAACTTGCCACGCGCGTCGCGTCCGTTCCGGCTCCGACCGGCACATTCATTTCGAGCATTCTTTTAATCGGAGGCGTTCGTTTTAACTGGGTTTTGCCGTGGCGCTCGGCGAAATATTCTCCCTGAAACGCCATTCGGTGCTGAACGGCGATTCCGCCGCCTAATTTTTTTACGCGCTCGATGTTTCTATCCGAAATCGTTTCGGCGTGGTCAATGAACCAGCCCAGCTTATCGATCGGCACTTCGCGGTGAACTTTTTCGTAAACATTTAAGGCGCGCGTAATTGATTCGTCGTAAGTCGCGTGCAGGCGAAACGCCCAGTTGTTTTCTGCCAAAAGGCGGACGACGCAGTAAAGCTCACCTTCCATCGCTTCGGGCAAAACGGGACGCGGCTCTAAAAAATCTTCAAAATCGGCGGCGGAAAAGACGAGCATTTCTCCCGCGCCGTTATGACGGTAAAAATCATCTCCTTGTCTGGGTTTAACCATTTTCGTCCAGCGCTCAAAATCCTGTAATTCCTCTTTCGGCTTTTGCGTGAACAGGTTGTAGGCGACGCGAGCGGTCAATTGATTTTCTTTGTGCAATTGCTCGATAACCTTGTAATCGTCCGGGTAATTTTGGAAACCGCCGCCAGCGTCAATTACGCTCGTCACGCCAAAGCGATTAAGTTCGCGCATAAAATGTCGAGTCGAGTTAAGCTGGTCGTCGAACGACAGTTTCGGACCCTTTGCGAGAGTCGAATAAAGAATGTTCGCATTGGGACGAGCGATTAAAAGCCCGGTCGGATTGCCGTTTTTATCACGCTCGATTTCTCCGCCCGGCGGGTCGGGCGTTTCTTTCGTGTAACCGACCGCGCGCAGAGCCGCCGCATTCAAAAAAGCGCGGTCATAAAGGTGCAGCACGAAAACCGGCGTATCGGGAGCGGCGTTGTTTATCTCGTCGAGCGTCGGCATTCGTTTTTCCTTAAATTGAAATTCCGTCCAGCCGCCGATGACGCGCACCCACTGCGGCGGAGGCGTATTGCGTGCTTGTTCTTTGAGCATGTTCAAAGCATCTGCCAGAGAATCAACGCCGTCCCAGCGGAGTTCCATGTTGTAATTCAAACCGCCGCGAATCGGGTGCGTGTGCGAATCGTTCAAGCCCGGAATAATCGTTCTTTTGTTCGCGTCAATGACTTGTGTTTCATCGCCTTTAAAGCGCATTGCTTCCCGCTCTCGTCCAACGCAAATAAATTTTCCGTCTTTGATCGCGAGCGCGGCGGCAAACTGGCGCCGCTCGTCCTGTGTGGCGATTTTGGCGTTGAAGACGATTAAATCAGCGCTTGTTTTGGCATTCTCCAGACTCATTTCTTCTCCTCTGAAATTCAGCCCGCGAAGGGTATATCAGACAGAAATTCGTTAGTCTTAATCTGTCTGCTTCTCGTAAGTTAGACAGTCGCCTGTTTGGCGGCTTCCTGCGCTTTCTGGAAACTTTCGATAACCGCTTTGTAGTTCGGCGCGTGCATCGTGTAAAGCTCCGCCCATTCCGCGTTGTTCGGGCGATTCCAATGGCGCTGAAACTCGCAGATGACGGCGCTGATGCTGGTCGGAACCACTCCGGCTTGGGTGAAGCGGGCGAGCGTTACGCGCGAGGCGAATTCGCTCGGGTCGCCCGAAGCGTCCATCACGGCGTAAACTCTGTATCCTTCAGAAAGCGCGTCGAGCGCCGGAAAAGCCACGCAGACGCTCGTCCAGACCCCGGCGATAATTAAAGTCTTTTTGCCTGTCTCACGCACCGTTCTGACAAAATCTTCGTTCTCCCAAGCGTTGATTTCTCCTTTGCGGCGAACAAAAACGGCGTGCGGCGCGTTCTCGTGGATTTCGGGAATCAGCGGACCGTTCGGACCTTCCGGCACCGAGGCGGAAGTGATGACGGGAACATCCATCAGCGTCGCCAGTTTTGCCAGAGCAACCGTGTTAGCGCGTAATTCCAGAACGCCGATGTCTTTTACCGTTTGAAACAAACCCGCCTGGTGGTCGAGCAGCAGAATGACGGCATCAGCCGGATCGAATAAAGCTTTATACATTCCATTTCCGTTTTGATTATTCATATTCTCTCCTTTTATTTCGGGACCTTTTCGCCCCTCTTTTTCAAGGTTTTGCAAATCAAGTTCCGCGCTCTTTGTCATAAAAAAGCTAGCATTTATCGCGGTGAAGAAGAAAAGCGGCTTTCGCTGATGTTGAAATATCAACGCGTAGGTTGAAATAAAGTCAGAAAAGCTAGTCTGTCCTGACCTTGTCTTAACCCTCGCACGAAAATTGAAGCGCCTGTAATTTCGGGCTTTTCGTTTTTGATTTCCGGCAGGGGAAGTTGGCACGAAGGTTGTTTCAGTGACAGCGGCAGTCATCAATCGACAAGGAGATTTTTTATGGTAAATGCCGACAAACGAGCGACAGGAAAAATTGTTTCTTACACTTCAACGGCGGCTCGCCCCGCGCCCGCCGGTTTAGAAGGGAAAGTAAAACAGGAAATCGTCGAAGCCGTTAATCGGGTGATTGCCGACGGTTTCGCGCTCTATGAAAAAACTAAAATTTTTTATCTGAATCCGGCTGGGTCGCATAAACGCGATTATAAACTTTTGTTCGACGAGCAAGCTGAGGAAATTTTTGCCTCGATGGATACGCTCGCCGAACAGGTGCGGCAAATCGGCGCCGCGCCCCTTCGCAGTATTTCGCACTCGGGCGAGCTTCAAAGTGTTGAGAATTATAACGGTGATCTTCTTTCGCCCGGCGAAATGATAGCGGAATTGATTGCCGGCAATCAGCAAATCGGCGCTTCTTTACGCGTTGCCGCCAGGATTTGCGAGAAAATGCGCGAAGCGCCGCTCGGCATTATTTTGAAGGACATTCTCGACAAAACGGAAAGGCGCATCAGGCTACTCGGCGAAGCCGAAATGAAGATTTGAGCGGGGAAACAAAAGAAACTTACACGGTTCAATTATCCGCCAATTCGCAACATCTCTTTCCGGCTGTAAATGGGCACAAATCCGCTCTCTTTTCCCTCAAAAAGCCGGTATTTATCGCGGTAGAAAAGAAAAGCGCTTTCACGGACGTTGAAATTTCAACGCGCGGGTTGAAATAAAGTCAGGAAAGCAAATCGGTTTTGACCTTGTTTTAATTGTCGCTCGATAGTTAAAGCAATGTATTTCGGGCTTTTCCGTTTTTGATGCCAGGCAAAACATAAGTTGGCACGAAGGTTGTTTAAGTCACGGCGGTTGTCAATCTTTAATAAAAAGAGGTAGCTGAAATGGAAAGCCGATTAAATTACACGAAGCTCGCTCCCGGCGGCGTTCAAGCCATTTATAAACTGCACAAATATGTCGAAGATTCAGGGCTTGAACACTCGCTGCTCGAACTCGTCAAAACGCGCGCTTCGCAAATCAACGGATGCGCCTACTGCATAGACATGCACACGAAAGACGCCCGCGCGCTCGGCGAAAGCGAGCAGAGGCTTTATCTGCTGAACGCCTGGCGCGAAGCACCGTTTTATACCGAAAGAGAACGCGCCGCTTTAGCCTGGACCGAATCCGTCACGCTCATCTCGGAAAGCAATGCATCCGACGAAGATTACGCCGCGGCGCGAAAACAGTTCTCCGAGCAGGAGCTAGTCAATCTGACGATGGCAATCATTTCGATCAACGGCTGGAACCGGCTCGCGATTTCTTTCCGGGCACAGCCCGGAGATTACGAGCCGCAGCGAAAACAAGCCGCTAATTAACCTAAAAGTCTAATTTTGAACCGGAGCCTTTTATGACAATCAGCAAAGAAACAAAAACTTTAAATATGCCCTGGGAGCGCGAATTCGGATACGCGCAGGCGGTGAAAGTCGGCGACACGATTTATCTAGCCGGGCAAGTGAGCCACGACGAAAAAGGAAATTTCGTCGGGGTCGGAGAGATGGAAACGCAGATGCGGCAGGCGTATGCGAACGTCGCCAGGGTATTGAGGGAATACGGCGCGAGTATGGAAAACGTCGTTGACGAAATTTTGTTTGTCACGGACATGGAAGCGGCTTTTGCGGCACGGGTTAAATGTCGTGAAGACGTTTTCGGCGGATTTCCCGCCCTGGCAAGCACAATCGTGCAAATCGAACGGCTGGCGTTTCCCGAACTGCTGGTCGAAATCAGGTGTGTCGCCAAAGTTTAGCATCTTTGACGCAGTTTTATTTCCGAGCAGGAGCCGGTTAACTGGTGATGGCAATCATTTCGATCAACGGCTGGAACCGGCTTGCTATCTCTTTCCGGGCTGTGCCGGGAAATTATGAGCCGCAACGGCAACACGCGAGTAATTAGACTTTTAGTCTAATTTGAACCGGAGTATTTATGACGATCAACAAAGAAACAAAAACCTTACAGATGTCGTGGGGACGCGTATCCGAATTTGCGCAGGCAGTCAAAGTCGGCGATACGATTTATCTCGTCGGGCAGGTTAGTCACGACCCGGAAAGCGATTTCGGCAGGTTCGGAGAAATGGAAATTCAAATGCGGCAAGTATATGGGAATGTCGCAAAACTATTGAAGGAATTCGGCGCGAGTTTGGAAAACATCGTTGACGTAGTGTTGTTTGTCAGAGACATGGAGGCTGCGGAATCGGTGTGGGTTAAATGCCGTCAAGACGTTTTTGGCAGATTTCCTGCGCTGGCATGCTCAGTCCTGCAAATTGAACGGCGGGCGTTTCCCGAACTTTTGATCGAGATCAAGTGTGTCGCCAAAGTTTAGAAATTTGGGGCAGTTTTAAGGAGAAAAAAGATGAACGAAAAGGTAAAAATCTTAGGCATCGCCGGCAGTCTCCGGCGCGAGTCATATAACCGAAGTGCTCTGCGGGCGGCAATTGATTTGGTGCCGGAAGGCGCAAGGATTGAAACATTCGAATTAAACGAGATTCCCGTTTTCAATCAGGACGATGAATATGACCCGCACCCTTCGGTCGTCGAATTCAAACGGCGAATCCGCGAGGCGGACGCGATTCTGATCGTCACGCCCGAATACAACTATTCGATTCCCGGCGGTTTGAAAAACGCGATGGACTGGGCTTCGCGTCCCTACGGCGACAACTCGTGGGATGGAAAACCCGTGGCGATAATGGGCGCTTCGGTGGGTATTTTCGGCACGGCGCGAGCGCAGTATCACCTGCGGCAGACGTTCGTTAACATGAACATCTTGACTGTCAACCAGCCGGAAGTGATGATCGGCAGCGCGCATGAACGATTTGACGAGCAAGGAAACCTGAAGGACGAGAAGACGAAAGAATTGATCCGGGAGCTTTTGCAAAACCTAATCAACTTAAGCAAGACAATCAAAAACAGCCGTAGCGCGGCAGCCGAGAGCGCAGTTCAATCAGCGCGCTGAACTTGGGCTTCAAATCGTCAAACTCGAAGGCTTTGTTTTCTGTCAGGAATTGCCCTGTCCGTTACTCGTAGCAGAAAAAGGCGGTGAAGATGTCGCACGAGTTTTTCGATTCGACATTTATGCCGAGCGCAATCGGATGGGGACTTTTTCCGGTTCCGGGAGGTTTTATGAAAAAGGACGAAAAGAAACCGAAGGTGGTCATAGTCGGCGGCGGCTTTGGCGGCGTGCGAGCGGCGCAAACGCTTGGCAACAAAGCAGTCGAGGTGACTTTGATTGACCGTACGAATCATTTCATTTTTCAGCCGCTTTTGTATCAGGTGGCGACTGCGGTCTTATCGCCCGGAGAAGTAGCCGTGCCGATTCGCCGCGTTCTGCATCGCTACAAAAACACGGAAGTCGTTCTGGGCGAAGTCGTCGGTTTTGATAACGAGAAACGGCTCGTCAGACTCGAAGATGGCGCGGAGATCGAGTTTGATTATTTGATTGTCGCCGCGGGCGCGCGTCACTCTTATTTCGGACATGACGAATGGGAATGCGACGCACCGGGTTTGAAAACGGTCGAAGACGCGGTGGAAATCCGCCGCCGCGTGCTGCTCGCTTTTGAATTAGCCGAGCGCGAAGCGATTTTAACCGGAAAACATCAGCCGCTCGTGTTTGCCGTTATCGGCGGCGGTCCGACGGGAGTTGAACTGGCAGGAGCGATTGCCGGAATCGCCCGGCAAGCTCTGGAAAAAGATTTCAAGGCGATTGACACGAAAAAGACGCGCGTCCTGTTGTTCGAAGGCTCGCCCGAAGTATTAGGAACTTTCGCCGCAGACCTCTCAAAAAGCGCCGAACGCCAACTGCGCGAACTGGGCGTAGAAGTTTTCCTAAACAGTTTCGTCGAACGGGTTGAAACGAACCGCATTAAAGTCGGCGATCAATGGATCGAATGCCGCGTCGCAATATGGGCGACGGGCGTCATGGCTTCGAGGCTAGGCGAGGCTTTAGGCGCAGGAACCGACCGGGCGGGCAGAGTTCTGGTCGAGCCGGATTTATCGATTCCCGATAACAAAAACATTTTCGTCATCGGCGATATGGCTTTTTTGAAAGACGCGAACGGAGTCATAGTGCCGGGACTTTCTCCGGCGGCGATACAGGAAGGCGAGCATTCCGCGAAAAATATTTTGAGCGATTTACGCGGCGAGACGCGCCGGGCATTTCGCTACGTCAACCGGGGCACGATGGCGACCATCGGCAGAAACAAAGCCATCGCCGAGTTTGGCAACTGGCATTTTTCGGGTTTTGTAGCCTGGTTGATGTGGGTGTTCGTGCACATCGTTTTAATGGTCAATTTCCGCAACCGCCTCGCCGTTTTAAGCGAATGGCTATGGGCGTATTTTACGCGCGAACGGAGCGCGCGCCTGATCGTTGGTAATGCAGCCGAACTGGCGCGCGTAAAGAAGTCGCCCGAAAAGGCGATTGCTGAAAACGGCACGGTTTCAAAAATGAGGATGACCGCGAAAAGTTGATTACGCTAAACGATAAAAATCCGCAACCCGAAACTGAATGACAATGAAAGGACAGGAATTTAATTTTAGGAAATCACCGTTCGATTGCTCATCATTAAAGATTGGCATAAATGTTGTTTTTGACATCAAGAGAACAATCTAAAAGGTGAGTGCGAAACTCCCCGGATGAAAATTTGTGCACAAATTCAGGAAGTTTCTGGAAATAAAAAATTTACGGAGAAAATAAAATGAGCGATCCAACAGTGGCTCTATTCAAGCCTTTGGACAAATTTGAAGATATGGTTGGCGAATGTTTTGAATTCATCGAGCGCGAACGCGAAGCGCGCGTCCGCGCCGAAACCGCCAACCGGCAAAAAGACGAATTTTTAATGATCGTCGCGCACGAGCTGCGAAATCCGCTGAATTTAGTCATCGGCTGGCTCGAATTGCTTCAATACGAAAAGCTGAATGAGCAGGCTGCCAGACGAGCAATCGAATCCATAAACCGGGGCGTTAAGCGGCAGGTGAAACTCATCGAAGACCTCTTGGACGTTTCTCAAATCAGCAACGGAAAACTTCGCTTAAATTTGCGAGAAATAGAAATCGCCCCGATTTTTGAAGACGTTTTGAATGATTTCAAGGTTTTAGCTGAAGCAAAGCAAATAGAGATTGAAGCGAATTTTGCGCCTAATTTGGGACAGTTGACGGCGGATTCGCACCGACTCGAACAGGTTTTATGGAATCTTCTTGCAAACGCCATCAAATTCACCGCGCCCGGCGGAAAAATCTGTGTCACAACCGAACGGCAAGAGCTTCATTTAGAGATTACCGTCAGTGACACCGGACAAGGAATTGATTCAGAATTTCTGCCGTTTGTTTTCGAGCCTTTTCGCCAAGCCGAGCATAGCGCCATTGCAAAGCGCGAGGGTTTAGGTCTCGGATTGTCTATCGTTCGCCAGATAATCGAGCTTCACGGCGGAAGCATCAAGGCTGACAGCGCGGGCTGCGGGCGAGGAGCAGTGTTTACGATTCAATTACCGAAAAAGCAAACCGCCGTCATTGAAGCAAATCAACATTCTCCCATTAAAGCAGTAGGAGTAGCGGCGAACGATTTGTTTTAGACGGTAGTCTGCCGGTTAAAATAAAATGAATCGCATTGCCGAGCGCATCCGCGGCTGGCTAAATTTGGCTAAGACCATAAATGATAATTTTAATTACTGTTTTGTTGTTAGTCAGTTTGTTTTAATTATTCTGAAGATGATTACTTTTGATGAATTAACACACTATTGGCACACCAAATTCCATTGGAGGCAACATTAAATACTGGTAGAACGCTAAATGAAAGGCAACCGAGATAATTTCAGATGTTTGAATGTGCCTTTGTCTTCAAATAATAAGAAAACTATCTCGGTTGCTTTCAGGCTACTTGTTATGGAAGAGTTTCAATACTACCGGGATCGCTTACAATAGCGACTAAACACGGTTTACCATCGTCATAATTTGGCGGCTCACTAAGGATTTTAATTAGTGTCTTAAGAGATTCGACATCGCCGCTCAATTCATCTAATAAGTTGATATATTTTTCATCAACTCCTAATTGAATTAATTGTTGTATAATCCCTTTACTTTTTCCAGATTCAATTAATTCAATTATTTCTTGAATGACTCTTTGTAAAGTATCCCGACCTTGACCGCCTATCCGAAATCGTCGGTTTACTGGATTGCCGGTTCCGTCGTGTTCTTCAATGACATCGTAAAACATATCCATGTCATTTTTCCTTGGTCTTACAATCTCACAATCATTGTCAAATGTTAGGGTATGAGAAAAACCTCTCTCGGTAGCAAATTGTCCTCCGGTAAGTTGATCACTTTCAACGATGACCTGCCCTCCATCATCCAGAGTGATAGTTGCCTTTACTGAGTGAGCTAGAGTCGTAAGACCTATTTCACTTCCCGTAGATTGTTCTACTAAATTTGGAATTCTATGAGGCGGAAATTCCTCTAAATATCTATTTATAGAAAAACGGGCGTTTGGAATTATCATTAAAACAGCTTTTCCCGTCAAATTACCTTTTCTTCTAATTCTCGGATGAGTTCGTGCTGAGGTTAAATCGAGAACATGGTGCCCAAAATTATCCGTTTGACCAGATGCAGAATTGGCACTTGGCGCTCTAATTGTGATTGATGTTGATTGTGCCAATGGGGTTTTTGCCGAGTCAGATTCATCGCCTTTTTTATGGCTGAAATTAATTTTGTGACATCCCCTTCCTCCTTCGTCTATCGGAAACAGAACGTGCCAGTAATTCCCCTTTCTGTAACAAAGAGCTATGCCTTTAATAATAATATCCACAGTTGTCGCCATTTTCTTTTCTCCTTTTTTAATCAGTAAATTTAAGTAACTTTAAAATTCAGCATACCCGCCATATGCGGCGAATGCCGCCCAAAAATATGGGTGGCGGAAATGCCCGTCCGGTGCTTTGAACATTTCGAGTTGAGCGCGCCGTAAAGCCGCCGTTGTCGAAAGTTTCTCTTGTTTGCGAAAAAGATGAAATTTTTTCATCAATTCAGCCGATGCCTTTGAGTCAACCTGCCATTGACTTGCCACAACAAGCGGAGCGCCCGCCGCTAAAAATGTGCGTGACAGTCCGACTAATCCTTCGCCGTCGTAGTATTGCTCGATTCCTGTCTGGCAGGCTGAAAGCACAACTAACTTAACTTGTGGCAATTGTTGACGAGTCAACTCGGCGTTAGTCAAAATGTTATCTTCGGGATCGTTAACGTTTTCAGTTTGAGTCAGAAGCAAACCGGAAAAGAGCGGCTCTCCATGCTTGACTATGTAATGTCCGGCAAAATGAACAACTTCGGCATTTTTGAGCGAATTGTGAACAGCTTTTTTAGTTGCTTTCGGTCCTATTAAGACTTCGGATTCTTTTGAGTAATACTCCTTGATTTTCACTGCCTCTTCTTCAGCATCAGGCAAATTCTGAAATTCTTTAAATGCTTTCCGATCAAAACTTGGATTGCCAATACTTAACAGGGATTCGGTTGTTATAGTCGTTTTCTGGCTTGCCTTCTCGGTAGAAAGAAGGAAAACATTTGCGCTTGGCGCATAGAAAAAATTAAATTGTGCCAGAAATGGTTCGCCGTTAGATGCCGTTAGGGCTGCGAACGGCAGGTGGAACAAAACTTTATGCGGTATCAGACATATTTCGCGCTTCGAGTCTAATTTATTAATAACAGGACTAATAAGTAAATCATAAAGTTCACGCGATAATTCCGTTGCTTCGTCCTGCTTTAGATAATTATGCGCCGAGACAAGTTCAGTATAAGTTGTAATCTTTTCGTTTAATTTTTCAACACCAATATCTGTCGAAATAACCGTAAAATTATCTTTTGTAATAAGCCAAATTAAAACTTTATTTTCTAAAATTGCATATTGGAGAATTTGTACATGTTCCGGCATTTGCCGCTGTATTTCCTCAAACTGTAGAGGTTGGTCATTTTCATTAAATGTAATCTCTATTTTCTTTTTCTCTTCTTTTACATTGGCTCCCTTCCTTATCCAGTCAAGTAGCGACCGAGCATTCGATATTTCGAGATAATTGTATGCCTGGCTGTAGTTCCCCTGTTTAAATTCATTAGCTATGGCGATGTCATAAATGTCTTGCTCATTATTAAAAAAGCTATTGCGCTCCTGTTCTTCAGCTATTTCTTTCCGGTAAGTTTCCGCCAAATTGATTGTTTCGGTGATTTGATCTTCTATATTTGTTTCATTATTCAACGCGGTATCTGCCAATAGCCTCCCCTTTTGAATTTCGTAAAGGAAAAAAGGATATTCAGATTTTTCCACAATGCTTAACGCTTCGTCATACAACTTTTTAGCTTCCGAGTAATTTTTAAGTTTTCTTTCCAAAAATGCTAAAGTAAGCAGGGATTTAGCTAAAAGTTCCTTTTGTTCGGTTCCTTTAGCCATTGTTTCAGCATTTTGCTGTACTTCATTTAGCAGAATTCTTGATTCATCATAATCGCCTGCTTGCATGTGAACTATTCCGGCATCAAGTCGTGAATAAATAAAAAACGTGCCTTCCAAATCTCTGGCAAATTGAATGCTTTCAAGTGAAACGGCTTTTGCCAAATTTATAAGTTTGCTTGATACCAGAATTTCGATCCCGTCGCTGTAAGTTCTCCATCTTTCTCGCAAGCTCAATTCCGGGGTATTGCCAGCCTCGTCAAAAGCTCGATGCAGATAATCCATTGCAGCCTTTTTCTGCCCGACAAAGTTATTTTGCCTGGCAAATGAAACGAGAATTTTTTGGAGAACCTGCGGATCCCTGATTTCTTCAGCTAGAACGAGGCATTTTTTATAAGTAGCTTTGGCTTTTGTTCTATCGCCGGTTGTCCTCTGCGCTGCGGCTAACCAATAAAGAGTATTTGAAAGAAGCCATTTGTAATTGCTTTTCCGACAGGTATTCGCCAGTTCTTCGGCAGGCAATATGCTTTGTCTAATTTGTTCACTCGAAATTAAACAATAAACAACAAGAAACTCACTTAACTTTGCTTCATAGACATTACCGGCTTGCAAGAAAATATTCCATGCGCGTCTTGCCTCTTCCAAAGCCGCTTTATATTTGCTGTCCAGACAGAGCGTAAAGCTGTGACGTATCAAAACATGAGCTTGTTTTAATAATTCTAAATCCGCATCAGAAACCTTTGTGTAGTAAGCGGCAAGGTCTTTTGCGAAAGAATCATTGATATTTTTTTCTTCCAATTCTCCGGCATAGATTAAAGCATCCAGATATTCTTTTTTTTCAGGATATGGAGCTTCTATGAAAGATATGGCAAGCCTTTGAGGAAGGTATTTCTGCGTAATTATTTCCCTGCTTTGGCTTATTAGCGTTCCTGCCTCCGTATCATTTTTCTGTCGAAAGGCAGTTAAAAAAGCCTTTTCAATTTCAGCCGCCGAAAGATTATGCGGCTTTTGCGATTCAAGTTTTTTAAGACGCTGCCGCGCCTCGTCCGCCCAGTTTGAACTCGAATCCAGCTCTAAGTATTCGCGCCAGGCTTGTTCTGCCTGCTCCGGCATAGGTATAGCTTCCTGGGAAAGAGCACGGTTAAAGCGCGGTTCCAACAATTTTGGGTCTAATTCAATAGCTCTTTCCAAGTATTTCAGACTGCTATTTAGTAACTCATAACTCTTAGCTCCGTCTTTTTCTTCCTTTGCCTTCTTCCCCGCTTCCAGAAGCGCCGCGCCAAGATCGGCTTGTAATTTCGCATCTGCCGGATTCAGTCTTGAGGCTTGTTCAAAATAGTTTATTGCTTTGTCAAAATTCTTCTCCGCTAAGTAAAACTTGCCAAGCCAATACAAACTTGACGATGTTTTATTTGTCGCCGCAGCTTCCAGCAAATTTCTTTCCGCGCGATCACGCGTCAAAATATCAATTTGATTTTCATCACCGCCGCGAGTTTGATTTAACGGGGAATAATCAAAACCGGTAATCCTTGATTCAAAAGGACGCTTCTTTCCATAAACTTGCTGGAAGGAAGCTATTCCTGTGTTCAATTCAGTCTGACGGGAAAGGAAATACCAAATGAATAAACCGCTTCCGCAAACTAATAAAATCACAAGCATTGCCGGGGCAGGCGAGCGCAAAATTTTAGGTAACCAATTAAAATAGCTTTTCTCTTTTTGCTGTTCCTCGATTGCAGTTTTTTGTTCATCGAGGTGATCCTTAAATATCTGAGCAAACTGTACTCTCTCTTTCATTTCGGGAGAGAGCAAAAAATGATTTTCAAATTTGGCTCGTTCCGTTGAATTTAATCGCTTTCGGATATAGTGATCAATTAGCTCGTCTTCACATATGGAGACTTCCTCTGCAAATGTGTCATCCGTCATTAGTCGCCTCTCAATCTCATCCGCTGCCGGCTGGTCAAGCAGATCCCCCAGTAAATACCTTTTGATAATTTCTTGTTGTTGGCTTTCCTTCATTTACATTTGAAGTTCGGCAGTACACTTATGTATGTCGAAAACAAAAAAAACATTTCATCCGGCTTTACATTTCTGCAAACAATCCTTGACGCATTTTTGCAACCGCAGACGAATGCGGAAGGCTCGAACCCTTAGAGTATTTAATGTAAGCCCAAATTGTTGAGCCAGACGATGGCGCTGCTTGATATTTGTTTTTTCCTCAGTAGCATAGTATTGAACTATTATTTTTTGATCATCATCCGGTAGTCCGACCAAACATCTATTCAAGCAATTACGTTTATTAAGGTATTCGTCGGAATTCTCTTCTAAAACCGGCTGATAAACTTGAGGATCGGAGTTTATTGGAACATTCAACTTTTTGCGGCGCACTTCCAAATAAATATTTTGAGCAATCCCGTAAAAATACAATGCCGGATCCCCTTCATAAAACCCGGCGACTTCTTTTACTTTACAGGCAACGCGATTTATTGTTTCATCCGCTAAGGCTTCCGCATCCTGCAAGCCGCGTCCGTAGAAAATCTTTATTAAACGTTGGCGGATTGTCTCATACTTTTGTCCAGCCTTTTCACGTTCCGGGTCTAGCCATGCCAGTAAAGATTCAAAAGACTCTTGAGTTAATGACCAATCTCTTGCCATTTAAATGGAGAATTATTGATTCGCTATAAGTAACTAAAAGTTCTCAAAACGGCTCTGAGCAAAGCAATAAATCATTTAATTATTACCTTCGCCATTCCGGATTTACTGTCTATCAGTCAGTTTCAATGCCCTTGAATAAACGAGATATTTGCCGAACTTTTATAAAGCCAAATCAGAATTTCTAAGAATTAAAACCTAAATTCTAGGAAGGTTATTGTTAAAGCTTATTTATGTCAAGATTTTTCGCCTATTAATATGGCTAATCAAAATTGTTTCTTCCAATCTGCAATGTTTTTCCCTTTCGGCTCATACAAAAATAAATGCCAAACGAAGAAGGATGAATAAAGGAGAAAGACAATGCAAAATATAAAAATTATCAAGCAGCCGACATTTATGGGACGCCGAGTTATTGAGGTAGAGCGGGAAGGTGAAGTAGTTGAAGCTATCGAAGGAAGATATGCTTATCGCTTGAGGAAATCAAATAATTTTAGTCTGAAAGAGAATGAAAAGAGATTAATTAGGTTGGCTTTAAATCATACTGATCTTGACGAGATGGGAATCGGTATTATGCAAACTCACCTTAATAGTGACTCCCTTGCTTTACAGGCTATTCCGGAGATAGCTTTTACCGTTTCAAAGAACTCTATGAAACCGGCAGCGAGCTGGCTTTGCAAGAAATCAGTCGCAAGAAACATTAAAGCCACCTGTCGGAGTCGAACCGACGACCTTTCGATTACGAATCGAATGCTCTACCAACTGAGCTAAGGTGGCAAATTATTCTATTGATCGCGTTTACGGTTTTGATTTATTTACCAAACGACATTAAAATCCGCTTTCACAACGCAAACGCCTCGAAAGAAGAAATACTAACAAATATTTCCTATTTTGGAAACCGACATAAACTTATTATCAGATTTTTTTAAGCTGCTTAATTCTAAAAGCTCTTGCGGAAAAGATACGACGCTTTGATGAAAAACGTGCGACCGTTGCCGCGAAATCCCGGTTTATTCACTCCCGTGAAAGGATTGTAGCCGTGATAATTTAAATCGCCCCGACGAGGCTGCGGGAACAGGCACTTCTCTCGCAGTTGTTTGGGCGAAAGAATTTAACAGACACAGAAGAATAAAGCTTAGCGCAGTTGTGATTTTTATAAAGTAAGCGCACGGAAATTCTTCGACTACGTTGCAGTCGCGTTAAAACGATAATTTTATTTAAAGATTAATGTTTGAGACGCGGAGAGAGCCTCAATTCTAAAACACAGTTCTAATGAGTTTTAGGACAAACGTTTCTCGAATTTTAAGGTTTTGAGCCGGAGTGCAGGGACGAGCAAACGCTCCGGCTTTTTAAGCAATAGATAGAAACTATTGGACAATATTATGATTGCGGAGCCGGATAATTTGCTCCAGGCTGATGTCCGTAAAGCCTTTGGCTTTGACGCGGCGGATAAAATCTCGGTCAACATTATGATTTTTGAGCCGCACAGCCGTTTCCGGGGAGATTTGAGCGTAACCTTCGGCTTTCACATCGTTAACAAAATCCAGTGTGATGTTGTGGTTTTTGAGCCGGATTAATTGTTCAATCGAAAGATTTTCAAATCCGGCGGAGCGCATTTGGTTAATAAATTCCTGCGTAATTTCGTGATTCCGCAAACGAATAAGCTTCTCCAGCGGTTGTTTGTCAAACCCCATCGCCCGCACATCTTTGACGTATTCGCCGGTAATATTGTGATTCCGAGCGCGGATCAGTTCATCCATTGTTAAGCCTTGATAACCGGCAGATTGCATTTCGCGGATGAATTGCGGGGTGATGTTATGCGTGGCTGCACGGTTGAGTTGTTTAAAATCCAAGCGCTCATAACCCGCAGATTTCAAGTCGTCAACATATTTTGTTGTCAGGTTATGCAAAGCCGCTCTCAACAAATCTTCGTCGGTCAAGCTCTCGTATCCGCGACTTCGCATCGCCGAAACGAAACTTTGATTCGGAGTCAGAGACCAGAATCCAGCGCCTTTGCCTTCGCGGAAAAAGCCTTCGCAGGCAAACGTTCCGGCTTCGCGAACGATATTGAAGTTGACGTTTGCCCTCGCGGAAGATGCCGTTTCCTGGCTTAGACCTTGAAACTCATTGAGCGAAAGAGTATTGCCCGTCATACTAATGCCGCCTTTTTCGGAGCGGCGGTGAAATGTAAATTGTATTTCACCAATCTTGCTTCGTTTGAATTCGGCAGTCCATTCGCCGGAAAGCGCATTTTGCGTCGTTTGCGCCGTCATCAAATCGCTTTCGCCGCTTTCGGTGACAAAGCCCTGGGCGGAAATGCTTAACGCTGCGACAATAAACGCTAAGGACATCGCTGTTTTTTTGAAGAGCCGATACGCCGTTGTTTGAATGTTTTTCATAAAACTGTCTCTCCGATTTTTGCTTATTTTGATTTATCAGTTATTTAACGATGTCGTGAATCCGAAGATTGACAAGCTGCTTTAACGTCACATCCGCATAGCCTTTCGCCTTTACGCGGCGGATGAATTCGCCGTCAACTCCGTGAATTTTCAGTTCTACCGCCTGACGCGGCGAGATTGAAGAAAAGCCTTCGGCTTTGATCGCGTTGACGAATTCGGGCGTGACGCTGTGAACGCTGAGGTCCATTAGTTCTCTGTACGTAAGATTTTCAAAACCGATAGAGCGCATTCGGCTGATGAATTCCGGGTTGATATTGAAAATCCGCATTTCCACCAGCGCTTTTAGCGGCTGGCGTCCAAAACCCATTGCCTCCGCTTCTTTGACGAATTGGCTGTCAACTTTAAAAATGCGGGCTTCGACGAGCTGTTTGAGAGTTAGATTTTCAAATCCGGCTGATTTCATCTCCCGGATGAATTCCGGCGTGACATCAAAGATGTTCGCCTCGACCAATTCTTTGAACGAAAGGCGGTCGTATCCTGCGGATTTTAAATCGTCAATGGATTTAGTTGTAATGTCGAAACGAGCGGCGGAGTACAGATTATCTTCGGTCAGATTATCGTAGCCGCGGCTGCGCATTGCCGACACGAAGCTCTGGTTGGGCGTTAAAGTCCAATGCCCGGCTCCTTTGCCCGCACGGAAAAAGCCTTCGCAGATGAAAGTTCCGGCTTCGCGCACGATCCTAAAATTAACGTCCGTTCTCGCGCCGAACGCTTGTTCGCGCGTCAAACCTTGCAGCTCGCTGAGCAAAATGCCGTCGCTCGTGTTGTTCTGACCGCCACGCTCCGAACGGCGCGTGGTCGTGAATTGAATTTCATCCTGATTCTTGCGACTGAAATCTGCGAGCCATTCTCCCGTAATCGCCGTCTGTGCGGCGTTGTTCGAACCGGTAAAACTTGTCTCTTCCGCGTCGACAACGACGAGGGATGAAAAGACAACAAAGGTGATTACCAGCAACCAACTTGTGCAACGTTTGAATTGCGGCTTTCTGCTAAAAAAATTATCAATGTTTGTTTGAGCTTTCTGCATAATTAAACTCCTTCGATTCCAATATTTATCCTTGGTCTTTATCTTTATCTTTGTCTTTATCCTTATCCTTATCGTCGTCAATAGCGCCTACATTTTTGAGAGAGATAATTTGTTTCAGAGTAAGCTCTCCCAAACGGCTTCGAGCTTTGCGAATAAATTCAGGATTAACGTCGTAAACACGTAAAGAGACGAGTTCTTTAGGAGACAAATTGCCGTAGCCTGCGGCGCGAATTCCGCCGATGAAAGCGGGTGTAACTCCGTGAACCGCAAACTGAATCAGTTGTCTCGCATCCAGGTTGCCATAGCCCGCATCGCGCAGGTTTCTGATGTATTCGGGCTTAATATCATGACTGCGGAAGGTGGTTAAATCTCTCGCGGACAAATTGTTGTAGCCGGATGAGCGGATTGCCTGAATGTAAGCCGGCGTGACCTCGTGGACTCCCATTGATGCAAGCTCTTTGACCGTGAGATTGGCAAAACCGAGCGCCCGCAAATTTTTAACGTAATCCGCCGTGACACCTGACGTTTTCAGTTTTATCAGTTCGTCAATCGTCAGATTCGTATAGCCGACCGAAGCCATTTCATCTATAAAATCACCCGATTTTTCCTGCGCTTCAGGTTTTCGTCTCTCTTCAAATTTGGCATTTGTAAAAGGATTGGATACCAAGCCGTTTTGAGAATTAATCTCCGGCGTTTGCGCGCCGGCGACGTTTTGCTGTGCGGTATCTCCCGAAACGTCTCGCTCGACATCACGTTCAATGTCGTCCTGTGCGAGATCGCGTTTCGTGCCGCCTGCAATTTGTGAATTAATTAAACCCGATTCCGCCTGCTGATTATTATTCGCGACAATGCTGTTTTCTTGCTTTTTGACTGTTTCCTGCGATTCCGCTTCATTATTAAAATCGGATGAGGGAAACGAATCGAGCGGCGTTAGCTCTGCAAAACCTGTTTTAGAATTTGCAGCATTTTCAGATAATTGGGGATTTTGCGCGCTAATCGCTGTCGGGCGAATCACCGCTAACGGCAGAAGCAAAACGCAGATTAATGTGATGACAGTTATGGTCGTCGTGCGGGACATCGCCTGACGGTTGCCTTCATTTCTGAGAATTGCGAGAAGACGCCCTTCCAATTGAGATTGCCGCGCCATCGCAACCGTTGCCGTTTGCGACCATTCGAAAACGGAATTCTCCTTTATCGAACGCGCGATCTCCAACAGATGGTGCGCGTAATCCGAAGGTTTTGCTCCAATGCTCAGCACGTAATCGTCACAGGCTTGTTCGCGCTCGACGCGCAACCTCCGCGCCGCATACCAAACGAGCGGGTTAAACCAGTAAAATGCGCAAGCGGTTTGCGCCAGCAGTTGCGTCAAACAATCGCGACGCGCGACGTGCGTCAGCTCATGGAGCAAGACCATTCTTTGTCGCTCTTTCGACCAGTTGTCAGCGTTCGCGGGCAGCAACACTGCCGGACGAAAAACCCCGCAAACAATCGGCATCAGCGTGCGCTCGCTGCGAAGAAGCCGAACTTTACTTTTCAAGTTCAGTTCGATTAGAAGGGACGAAAACAACTCATTCAATGCCACATCTTTAAAATCGGCGGCGCAGCGTGCAAGAAAATTTGTAGCCGTCAATCCGACTAACAATCTGAATAAAAGCAGCAGCATCCCGGCAAACCAAACAATTAAAATCCAGTTCACCGATTGCTGAAAAAGCGATGTCACATTTTTTTGCGGCTGCGCTTCCAACTCCGATGTGTTCGGGAGAAGCTGAAGCTCTTCCGAAAATTCCGCATTCGTTTTAAATTCAAGTTTCTTTTTTACACCGTCGCCTGCCTCTAATGAATTTGATAATTTTTGCGGCAATTGCGCCTCCGGCGTAATAAGCAGTGGTTCATTTACCTTTGATTTGCTCGCCTCGAACGCGGTCTGCGCCGGTGCTTGAGCGGGCAAAATCGGAAATTCCCAACTCTTTACATATGAAATGACTGGTATTAAAAGCGAAGCGCACAGCATCAGCGTCCAAAGCAGATGACGAGTCGCGGCTGAAGAGCGACGAAAAGCCAAACAAACCAGGGCGACAAAAGCAAGCAGGATAGTCGCCTTCCCCGCAGCTAATGCAAGCAGCGTTAGGAATTCAAAACCGTCGTATTGCGTTAACAGATTCCAAAAGCCATTCATCACACTAGCGCCCTTCCTTTCTGGCTTGCTTGATGAGCTGTTCGAGGCGCTCTAATTCATCATCGGAAAGACGTTCCTGCGAGATGTCGAGCAAAGCAGCCACAGCTTCTTCCGCTGAATCGTCAAAAAAAGTTTTCAGCACTCGCCGCAAAGCCGAATGTTTTGCCCGCTCGCGCGCTACGGTCGGCGAAAAAACATAACGCTGCCCGTCCTGCGTATGCCGCAAATGTCCCTTTTCTTCAAGCACGCGCAGAAGAGCACGCACAGCCGAGTAGCTCGGCGGGTCAGGCAAGCTCTCCATTACCTCGCTCGCGGTAGCTTTTCCGCGAGTGTAAATAATGTCCATAATCTGCTGCTCGCGCCGCGAAAGAGTGTAAAGTGCTTTGTTGTTCATCAAGTTATCGCTTACCGAAGAAATCTGCTCAAAACCGTGCTGTTTTTCTAGCATGTGCTAATTTTTTAGCATCAACAAAAAAGAAAGTCAAGAACAATTAATTAAGAATCAAAGATAAAGAGATTTTTATCGCAATGGTTATATGGGAGGAATAAAATAGAGACTATTTAAAATATAAGAGTTCCCTTTAGAAGGGTTTTCTAATTTGTCTTTGTTTTGTTTTAATAAAAATATGCAAGGAACGCATCCGCAAAAATCCGCATCGCTCGAACAGTTTTATTTCTCGGTCAGAAAACACACGGAAGCGATTTGCGCGTCGCTCGAAACCGAAGATTACATTCCGCAGCCAATCGTTGACGTAAGCCCGCCGAAATGGAACATCGCTCATACAACTTGGTTTTTCGAGGAAATGATTTTAAAGAAATTCGTAGAAGGTTACAGCGAGTTCAATCCCGATTTCGGTTTTCTTTTCAACAGCTATTACAATTCAATCGGCGAGCGAACCGCGCGGAATAATCGCGGCGATTTGCCACGCCCGACCGTGCGGGAAGTTTTTCAATATCGAAAATACGTTGACGAGCAAATGCTCGAATTTCTCAGGCATGATTTATCCGAAGAAATCAAAGATTTAATCATTCTCGGCTTGAATCACGAGCAGCAGCATCAGGAATTGCTGCTCACCGATTTGAAATATATTTTTAGCTGCAATCCGCTTTTTCCCGTTTATCGCGAAAATTTTTACCCGGAGGAAACGGGCGAAATCCATCCCTCGGAAACAAACGTATATATAAATATTCCGGCGGGAATTTACGAAATCGGTTTCGAGAGCAGTGATGGCTTTTCATTCGATAACGAACACGGGCGTCACAAAGTTTATCTCGGCGATTTTGCGGTTCGGAAAAATTTGGTTACAAACGGTGAATTTCTGGAATTTATCGCAGACGGCGGTTATCAAAATTTCAATCTGTGGCATTCGGAAGGCTGGGATTGGGTGAATCAAAATCAAATTCAATCTCCGCTTTACTGGCGTGAAATTGACGGCGAATGGTTTCAATTTACGCTCGGCGGCTTGCGGCGTGTGTTGCCGCAGAACCCGGTTTGCCACATTTCGTTTTATGAAGCCTTCGCTTTCGCCGAGTGGAAAGGTTTGCGGCTGCCAACCGAATTCGAATGGGAAGCAGCGAGTCAGCAGTTTGATTGGGGATTGCGCTGGGAATGGACTCACAGTGCCTATCTGCCGTATCCGAATTTTAAGAAACCGGCGGGTGCGGTCGGCGAATACAACGGCAAGTTTATGATAAATCAAATGGTTTTGCGCGGCGCATCCGTTGCCACGCCGGAAAATCACAGCCGCCGAACATACCGGAATTTTTTCCATCCGCATCTGCGCTGGCAGTTTACGGGAATTCGTTTAGCTAAATAATATTATTTAAATGCAAAGCACACGCAGAATTAAAGCCGACAGCTTCGCTTCAGACGTTCTCGAAGGCTTATCAGCCTCGCCGAAATTTTTGTCGTCGAAATATTTTTACGACGATGAAGGCAGCCGTTTGTTTCAGGAAATTATGAAGCTGCCCGAATACTATTTAACCGGCGCGGAATTTGAGATTTTTTCGACGCAGGCAAAGGAAATTTACCGGGCGTTCACCGACAGTGAGAATGACGGCAACGAAATCAAAAGTTTTGATTTAATCGAACTCGGCGCGGGCGACGGAACAAAAACCGCCGTTCTGATTGACTATTTTTTAAAGCGTAATGCTGATTTCACGTACATTCCAATTGATATTTCGGCGGAAGCGCAAAGACGTTTGACGGAAAGTTTCCGGGCAAAATTTTCAGGTCTTTCGGTGCAAGCCGAAGTCGGAGATTATTTTGAAATTTTAGAAACACTTAAAGATGTTTCCCGCAAGCCGAAAATACTTTTGTTTCTCGGCTCGAACATCGGCAATTTCAATCGCGCCGAAAGCATTGAATTCTTTAAAAATCTGTCGGTGGTGATGGACAGGAAAGATTTGCTGTTCATCGGTTTCGATTTGCAGAAAGACCCGCGCACGATTTTGCGCGCTTACGACGATTCGCTCGGTGTAACAGCTCGTTTTAATTTGAATTTGCTGGTGCGAATAAACCGCGAGCTGGGCGGCGATTTTAATCTCGAAAATTTTTCGCACTACGCCGTTTATCGTCCCGTTGAATGCGCCGCGCGCTCTTTCTTAATCAGCCGCAAGCGGCAAACCGTTTGCATTGCGGCACTTAATTGCAGCTTTGAGTTTAAGGCGTGGGAGCCGATTTTTATGGAAATCTCGCAAAAATACAATCTCGAAATGATTGATGAATTGGCATCGGAAAGCGGTTTTCGGGTAACACGAAATTTTTTCGACAGCCGCAATTTTTACGCCGATTCGCTTTGGAAAATTAATGCCTAAGCGAAAAATTTCGAGCAGAAAATTTCAAATCAAAACATTGCTTAATTACAAATAAGTTTCATCTGGATAACACCACGCCCAATTTTCACCTCTTTCGAGCGATTTAATGATCGGATGATCGCATTCCTGAAAATGCGCGGTCGCGTGTTTGTTTTTTGACGAGTCGCAGCAACCCGTATGTCCGCACGAAAGACAAACTCGCAGATGCACCCACGAATCACCGATTCGCAAACAATCTTCGCAGCCATCAGCACTCGGAAACACTGAGCGAATTTGCGTTAAATGCCCGCAAACGGATTCGTCAATTTGCGGTTTAAATTCAATCGCTTTTTCCGTATCAATAAATTTGTTTCCATCAATTTTAGCGGCAACAGAGGTTGCGGGTAAAACATTTTCAGCAATCGAAACCGCTTTCCCATTGGCGGATTTTCGACCTTTTTCCTTCGGCAAACGAAAAAGGTCGGCATTGCGAACAAACGCTTCGGTCGAACCGGATAAAACAAGTTCGTCGCCCGGTTCGATAATAAAATCCTGAGTTAAGTTTTCCACGTTTTGACCGTTTCGGGTTACAGATTGCAAATGCAGTCCATCGTTCTCCAAAACGTTTAATCCGGCAAGTGGTTTGTTCGCAAAAGGCATTGACGGGCGAACGATAATCGTTCGGGTGTCGAAACAATCTTCGCCCGGATCGCAGGCGAAGACGGAGTTGTCGTCATTTACGCCCGCGTTAAGAAGCGCCGAATAGCCGTTTTGCCTCGCTAATTCTTCGTAATTTTCTATCTGTGCGGCTGGAATGCGGTAATCTCTCAAAACTTCGCCGAAAAGCTGGACAATTGATTCGAGTTCTTCGGCGATGACGACGTCGGCTCCGGCTTCGGTTAAATGCTCGGCGTCCGAGATGTATCGCGTTCTGACGACAATGCGCATCGTCGGATTTAATTGCCGCGCGACTGAGGTAGTTCGGTGCGCCATTGATAAATTGTCGTCGGCGACGACCATCATTTTAGCTTTGGCAATACCGACCGCATCCAACAGAAATTGTTTGCTGTAATCGCCGCGCACAACGAGCATACTTTCCGATTCGGCTTCGTTCGCCCCGTCCGGGCTGAGCGTTGTGATGATGAACGGAATGCTCGAACCGCTCAAAACGCGAACAAGGTATCGCGCCGCCTGCCCGTAACCGGCGATGATAACGTGGTCTTCCAAATCAACCGCGTGCGACGGAATTTGTTCCGCAATTTGGGTTTCATCGGGTAAATTCGCCTGTTTTGATTTCTTTTCAAGTTTCTCGGATAAACCGTTGCCAATTTTCATCAAAAACGGAGTGGCGACCATCAGCACGACGGTTGCTGCAATAAAAGTCTGCGAACCAGCCGCGCCCCAATTCATCGGCGTCAAGCCGACATCACGCCCGGTGCGCTCTAAAACGAAAGAAAATTCGCCGATTTGAGCGAGCATCAAAGCGCAGGACGCGGCGATTGGCAATTTATAACCTATAACTCTGAGGCTGATTCCGGTCGTCAATATTTTGATTAGCAAAACAACGAAAATCGCTCCCAAGACAAGCGGCAAATTCCCAATCAAAAAATTAACATCGAGCAGCATCCCGACCGAGACGAAAAATGTCGCGCTGAATAAAATCTGCAAAGGTAAAGTTTCGCCCAGAGCGTGCTGGCTAAAGCGGCTTTCCGAAACCAATAAACCTGCGAGAAACGCGCCGAGCGAAAGGCTGACACCGGCGAGACTCGTCAAATATGCCGTGCCGAAACAAATGGCGATGACCGACAGCAGAAAAAGCTCAGGCGAGCACGTTTTCGCCACCGTCTCCAAAACCTTCGGCATAATGCGGCGGGCAACGAGCAAAACGGCGGCAATAATCAGCAGCGCCTTCGTGAGCGCCCAGACAATATCCAAAGTGCCGCCGCCCGAACCGCCGAGCATCGGAACGATCATTACCATCACGACGATTGCCAAGTCCTGAAAGATAAGCAGTCCGAGCGATGCCTGACCGGGTTCGGAATTTGTTTCTCCATTATCACCGAGAATTTTCAGGACAATAGCGGTCGAGCTTAAAGCGACCAGAAATCCTGTAAAAAGCGCGGCGCGCCAGTCAATTCCGAACAGCATCAGCAAGCCCATCACGGCAATCGTCGAAAGTCCGACTTGAAGACTTCCGCCTCCGAAAATAAGCCGCTGAATGCGGGCGAGCTTTTCGAGACTGAATTCTATTCCGATGGTGAAAAGCAACAAAATTACGCCTATTTCGGCGGTTGCGTCAACTATTTCCTGATCGCGCACTAAGCCCAAGGCGTTCGGACCGATAAGAACGCCCGCCAGCAAAAATCCGACAATCGGCACCAATCTCAAACGAAAACTGATGTAGGCGATGATTGCGCCCGCGACAATCAGCGCGACAATCTCGGTCAGGTAATGCGGAACGGCTCCCGCAAATAGAAACGCCTGAGAATCTGTTAGAAGCATAATTAATGATCTTACGCCGACAAAGCCGGTTTCGGCTCAAGAGGCAGGCGAACCTGAAAACAGGTGTCGCCGGGTTTGGTTTCAAATCGAATGTTTCCACGATGTTTGCGGACGATGCGCGAAACCGCATCCAGTCCCAAACCGGTTCCATCGCCCACGCCTTTGGTTGTGTAAAACGGCTCGAAAATGTGCGGCTGAATTTCTGGCGGAATGCCCGCGCCGTTGTCCCTTATTTCAATTAAAACAGCATCCGGTTCGAGTTTTGTCCGAATTTTCAGCCGCCCGCCTTCAGGCATCGCATCAACGGCATTGTCAATCAGATTCGTCCAAACCTGATTCAGGAGACTTCCGTGCGCCGTCAATTTTGGCAAATTGTCCGCGTACTCGCGCACCACGTAAATATTCTTCTTCTTTAATTTGTATTTGAGAATCAACACCGTGTTATCCAAGCCTTTGTGAAGGTCAATTTCCTGCACTCCGGCTTGATCCATATACGAATATTCTTTGATTGCGCCGACCAGATCGGAAATCCGCGAAACGCTCGTTTTGATTTCAGCCGCGAGCTTTGCGACTGAAATCTGGACGGTCACGCGCGTTAAAACGTCTTTCAATAATTCGTTCCGAACCTTTTCCGCAACCTCTCCGAGTTTTGCCGAATCAATTCCGGCTTCCGTCAAGGTGTGAGCCAAGTCCCAGGCGTTTTCCACGTTTCGGGCTTCGAGCCAGTCGGTTAGTTCATCTTCACGGTCGCTCATTGCAAGAGCGTTGCCTGACGCGTTGGAAGAATGAGCGTTAGCGATGGCTTCCCGTTCAAAATCAGACAGGAATTTTTGCTGCTCTCCTGTTAAATCGTGACGGCAGAGATTCAGGTCGGCGACGCGCAGCTCTTCAAGCGTTTGCAAAAGTTCGTCGGCAGTGCGGCGCGCGGCGGCAGCCGGATTGTTCAATTCGTGCGCGAGTCCGGCTGACAATTTGCCGAGCGCCATCAATTTATCGCGGCGCTCGTTCATTTTCGTTGATTCCCGCACACGGTCAATCATAATCCAGACGAGGCGTTCGGCTAATAAAGGCATCCGTTCGACTAGCTGCGGAAACAGCGCGACCGGAAAAAGCAAAACGCGCGTATAAACGATTGCGCGGCTGTTGATCATTATCGTTTTCATCCGCGAAAACGGGAGCTTGCCGCTTATTTCCGTCGCGGGATCGCCCGCGCGGGCAATGTAAACAACATCATCCAGATTGTTTTCATTGCGGCGGGAATGAACTTCGCCTTCGAGATAAATTAACATCCATTCAGGCACATCGCCTTTGCGAAACACAACGTCACCTGCGTTGAATTCTTTTTCGTCCGAATTTTCGATAAACCATTCGAGCTGCTCTCGCGGCAAATCGGCGAAAACACTGATGCGGCGCAGAGCCTCCACGCAATCGGGCACTGAATAATCCTCTTCATCCGCCGTCCTCGGCTCAATCTCAGCGAGCCGAACGGGTACGCCGACGCCTTCAATAATTTCATCTCTTGTTTCAGTAATATTCATCGGTTAAACCACCTTGCTCAAATATTGATGGACGAAGGAAATCGCCACCGAGCCTTCGCCCACGCCCGATGCCACGCGCTTAACGCTCCCTTTGCGCGCGTCGCCGACCGCGAATATTCCCGGAATGTTGGTTTCCAGAAGTCCGGGCGGGCGGTCGAGATTCCATCCGCGCGGCGGCTTTCCGTCGCGCAAAAGGTCTGCGCCCGACAATATAAATCCCTGTTCATCGCGTTCGATGACGCCTTCGAGCCAATCGGTATGCGGCATCGCGCCGATTAAAATAAAAAGCGAATTTGCCGGATACTCGTTGGTTTCGCCGCTTTCGGTGCAATGAACGGAAATCGCTTCGAGATGTTTTTCGCCGCGCGCTTCGACTACCGACGAATTGTATTCGACTCGAATGTTTTCGGTTTGTTTAATCTGGTCAATCAAATATTGCGACATCGAGGCTTTGAGCGAGGCGCCGCGCACAAGCATCACGACTCGTCTGGCATAGCGTGAAAAATACATCGCCGCCTGCCCTGCGGAATTCGCGCCGCCGACAATATAAACGTCTTCGTCTTTGCAAGCCATCGCTTCGGTCATCGCCGCGCCATAATAAATTCCGGCGCCGGTCAATCGCTCAACGCCAGGCGCGTCGAGTTTCCGCCATTGCACGCCGGTCGCGATCAGCAGAGAATGGCAACTGATTCGGCTGCCGTTGGTCAGCTCAAGGCAGCGATATATGTCTTCGACACAAACCCTTTCAGCTTCCGCCGCAAGAATTTCCACTCCGAAACGCTTCGCCTGCGCGACCGCCCGGCGCGTCAAATCGCCGCCGCTCAAGCCAGCCGGAAAGCCGAGATAATTTTCGATTTTAGAACTCATTCCGGCTTGTCCGCCGGGCGCTTCGCGTTCGACCATAATCGTTCGCAGACCTTCAGAAGCGCCATAAACCGCCGCCGCAAGTCCGGCAGGACCGCCGCCGACGATTACCAGATCGTAAAACTCTTCGGTTGCGCGGGTTTTCAAACCGACTTTTTCGGCAACTTCTATTGGCTGCGGTTTTGCCAGCCGCGCGCCGTCAGGGAAAAGTAAAAGCGGCAAATTTGATTTTTCGTCTGCGTCGAGCGAATCAATCAATTGTCTGACTTCAGCGTCCGTTTCCGCCGTCTCTACATCGAGCCAGCGATAAGGAATGTGATTGCGGGCGAGCAAATCTTTGATGTTGTGCGAATCCGGCGACCAGCGATTTCCCAAAACTCTAATGCCTTCAAACGGCGGGCGATAATCGGCGCGCCAGTCGTCGAGCAAATCATCTAAAACCGGATAAAGATTTTCTTCAGGCGGATCCCAGGGTTTTAATAAATAATGATTGACTCCGGCTTCGTTGATTGCCGCGATAGCAGCTTCCGTGTCGGCGTAAGCCGTGAGAAGAACGCGCTTTGCGTAGGGAAAAAGCTTGATCGCTTGCTCCAGAAACTCGACTCCCGACATTCCTGGCATTCGCTGGTCAACCAGAAAAAGCGCGACCGGGTTGTTTCTGATTTTCAGTTCGCGCACAATTTCCAGCCCCGTCTGCCCGGAATCGGCGCGCAGGACTCGGTAATCGGCGGCGTATTTGCGGCGCAAATCGCGCTCGACAGCGCGTAAAACTTCCGCGTCGTCGTCAACTGTTATAATTGCGGGTTTTGCCATAACCTTTTTTCTTGAAGTTTCTTAATTTCCACTTTTTATTTTCCGCTATTTAAACTTGCGGCAAAGATTCATAAAACAAATCATCCGGGTAGCAATATCCCCATTCTTCGCCCGGCTCAAAAGATTTGATAATCGGATGTGTCGTCGAATGAAAATGCTTCGTCGCGTGCCGGTTTTTGGAATTGTCGCAGCACCCGACGTGCCCGCACGTTTCGCATAGACGCAGATGAACCCAATCGTCGCCCATTTTCAAACATTCTTCACATCCGTCGGGCGTTTTAGGTTCGAGAGCTTTTATTTCTTTTAAGTGTTCACAACTTTGTTGCATTTTTTCTCCTTGCTTGTAATTCTGAACTTTTATTTAAAATAAACCAAACTTTATAATCTTAATTTTAGATAACCTGTTACAACGGTACAAAAATCTGCGCGCAAACGGAATGCCAGAGAGAGAACGCCGATCTTATGACCGCGTTCTCTCTCTGGTATTAATTCGTCGTCACGCCAAATCAAACAACAGAAATTCCGTTTCGTTTTTCAGCGCCTTTATCTTCAACAATCTTTCTTCGCTTTACGAACACATCGAAAAGCTCGAAGCGGAAATAAACCGGCTGGAGGCAATGTCGAGCGGAACCAATCCAACTAAATCCGCATCATAAAATGGTCTTTCCGATTTTAACTCTTTAAATTTAAAAGAAGATGAATAAATTGTTTTTGGATTTAGGACGCGGAATCTTTACCGCGGCGATTGTTTTTTTCGTTTTTTTCATTGCAGCGTCTTTTGTTTCGGCGCAAAAGCTCCCGACAGCGGAAAAGGTAATTAATGATTATTTAAAAGCTGCGGGCGGAAAAAAACGCTCTGCGGCAATCAAAGATTCGGTTTACGAATGGAGATTTAAAACCAAATCGTCAGACGGCGCGGAAACAATCGGGCGCGCGCGGACGCGAGTTCAGGCTCCGGCGGCTTGGCGCGTCGATTTACAGGAAAACAGCGAGAGTCTGAATGAAGGCTCGGCTGTCACTATAGCGACAAACGGCAGCTCGGTTTGGCGGCGCGACGAAAACGGAAAGCTGCAAACTTTGACCGACGCGCAGGCAAATGCGATTCGACTTCAAGCGCAGCTCGCGGCGACCAGATTTACGGATTTTAAAAATCAGCGAATCACGGCGCGCGTCGGCGGCGTTGAAAATGTGGAAAACATTCCGGCTTATCGAATCGAATTCGCAACCAGAAACGGAGCGAAACTGTTTTATTATTTCGGAGTTAAAGATAAATTGCTGCTCAAATTTGAAAATCCGTCGCTCGAAACGAGCAGTTGTTTCGGCGATTATAAATCAATCAACAATGTTCTCGAACCGCATCGGGTCGTCGAGCCTTGCGCGGGCGCTTCGACGATTTCCCGCGTTTTTGAATTGGAACGGGCGAATTACAACACCTCATTAAAACTTATCGCTTTCGATCCGCCGCGTCTGCTGGAAAACTTCGATGTAGCGGGTTTTATGAAGGAATTGCGGCAGAATCAGGCGGAAATTGATCGCAAGATGGGCGAATACACTTACCGCGAAACCAGAACCGAGCGCGAGTTTGACGACAAAGGCGCGGTTAAAAAAGAAACGATTCTCGTTTACGAAGTTTTTCCGATTTTGGGGCGGCGCGTCTCAAAGTTAATCAGCGAAAACGGCGTTCCGCTGTCGCCCGAACGCGCCGAAAAAGAAGCGAACCGCGCCGCCGAAGAAATTCAAGACATCGAGCGCGAGCGCGAAAAAGCGGTGGAAAAACGCGCCAAAGTCGTCGCGCAGAAAAAAGACGAGTCAAGCGAAGAGGCAAAAGAAGCGCAAACCGGAATTTCATCGTTTTTGCGCGCGAGCGAAGTGATTGCCCCGCGCCGCGAGGAGTTTCGCGGGCGCGAAACCATTGTTTTGGATTTTCGCCCGCGCGAAGGCTACAAAGCGCAAAATCGTTCGGAAACGTTTATTTCAAAGTTGGTCGGAACGGCTTGGATTGACCCGCAGGATAAGCGAATTATCCGAATGGAAATGCGTTTTCCCGAAGGTTTTAAAGCATTCGGCGGTTTGGCGAAATTGCAGAGCGGTTCGGCGTTTGTTTTCGAGCAAACCAGAATTGAAGACGGAGTCTGGCTGCCCAAGTTTTCGCAGGTTAACGCCAGCGTCAAAGCGTTTTTCGTTGCCGGATTTAGTTTTAATCAAACCAGCGAGTACAGCGATTATCGCCGCGCCTCGACCGAAGTTAAAAAGTACGAAATTGAATCGCCGAAAACGGAAAAATCAAGCGAAAAGCCGTAGAATGATTTTTCGCGTTTTTGTTTTAGCTTGAATTTGAGGGAAAAAAAAGATTGAACCGCCGAGACGCAGAGACGCCGAGTGAAGAAAAGAAGAAAAGGAAACAGAAGGGAAAGAAATTTCCTTTTCTTCTCACTCTTTGTTTTCTCTGCGTCTCTGCGTCTCGGCGGTGAGAATTTCTTTAACCCGAATTGACATTGTTTTATGAAAGAAATCTTAGTTATCGGCGGCGGTCTTGCAGGAGTCGAAGCCGCGTGGCAGGCGGCGGAAAACGGTGTGCGCGTTCGGCTTTACGAAATGCGCCCGGTACAGCAGACGCCCGCGCACAAAACCGACAAACTTGCCGAAATTGTTTGCTCGAACTCGCTCAAAACCGATGAAGTCGGAACTGCGCCGTATCTTTTAAAAGAAGAACTGCGACGAGGCGGCTCGCTCGTTTTGGAAGCGGCGATGCAGACGAAAGTTCCGGCTGGCTCGGCTTTGTCGGTTGACCGTAGAAAATTTGCCGAATACGTTACGGAACGAATCGAAGCTCATCCGAATATAGAATTAGTCCGCGAAGAATTCACGAGATTGCCCGAAGATGAAATCGCAATTGTGGCGACCGGACCGTTGACTTCTGAAAGTTTGACGGCGGAAATAATGCGTCTAACGGGCGACGACCAGCTTTATTTTTACGACGCGATTGCGCCGATTGTCGCCGCCGATTCGATTAACCCTGAAATCGCGTTTAAAGCGGCGCGTTATGACAAAGGCGGCGACGATTATTGGAATTGTCCATTTAGTCGGGAAGAATACGAGATTTTTTATAACGAATTAATCAATGCGAAATCGGTTCCGCTGCATCGTTTTGAAGAAACGCGCTGGTTTGAATCGTGTCTGCCGATTGAGGAAATCGCCAGACGCGGTGTGGACACTTTGCGTTTCGGACCGATGAAACCGAAAGGCTTGCGTTATCCGAAAACGGGACGCGAGCCGTATGCGGCTGTTCAATTGCGACAGGAAGATTTGATGGCTGATGCTTTCGGGCTGGTCGGTTTTCAAAATCATTTGCGTTATCCCGAACAGGCGCGCGTTTTTCGTCTGATTCCCGGACTCGAAAATGCGGAGTTTCTGCAATACGGGCAAATTCACCGCAACACTTACATCAACGCGCCCAAACTTTTGAACGAATTCCTGCAAACGCGCGTGCAACCGAATTTGTTTTTTGCAGGTCAAATTACCGGAGTTGAAGGTTACGTCGAATCGGTCGCGACGGGCTGGCTCACCGGAATCAACGCGGCTCGGCTGGCAAAAGGCGAACAGCTTTTAACTGCTCCAACATCGGGCGCAATCGGTGCGCTCGCGCGTTATGTGACAAATGTTGAAACGAAAAATTATCAGCCCGTCAATATCACGTTCGCTTTGCTCGAACAATTGCCGGAAAACTTGCGTAAAAAATATCGCAACAAACGCGAGCGCCATCAAATTCAGGTCGAAATGGCGTTAAAAGATTGGGACAATTGGCTCGCCGAAACAGGCATCAAACGAGAATTCACCGGCGAAAATGCTTTGCATCTCGTGTCAGCACAATGAAAAAACTGCTCCTGACAATCTTTGTTTTCGGTTTCGCCGCATCGGGCTTTGCTCAGTCCGGTCGGATCAAGCTGCCGTCAGAGGAAAAACCGCGCCCGCGTCCTTCGATTGAATTGCCTTCGATCCAAATTCCGGTTAAACCATCTGCATCTCCTTCGCCGACGCCGACGGCGCAAAAAACCAATTCGAGCGATGACGATGATGTTTTGCGCGTCGAATCGGTTTTGATTCCGATTCCGGTTTCGGTTACCGACGCTGCCGGGCGTACAGTGCAAAATTTAAAACCTTCGGATTTCGAGCTTAAAGTTGACGGCGTGGTGCAGGAGATTTCCGAAGTCTCGCGTTCGGAAACACCGATTCGTCTTGCCCTGCTGTTTGACAACAGCGGCAGCGTTCGCATCGCGCGCGAGTTTGAGAAAAAAGCGGCGCTCGGATTTTTGCGCCGGGTTTTGCGTCCGGGAAGAGATCAGGCGGCGCTTTACAGCTTTGCGGGCGACATTGAGCGCGCGCAGAAATTGACCGATAATTTGTCGGCTTTGACGCACGCAATCGAGCTTTTTCCGCCGCCCGAAGGCGGGACGAAACTGCTCGACACCGTTTCGGAAGCCGCTTTTTATCTGGACGAAAACGCAACGGACGGGCGCCGCGTGATTGTGCTGATTTCCGACGGAGCGGATAATTTAAGCGATTACAAACTCGAAGAAGTCGTGCGGCAGGCGCAAGTCGCCAACTGTCAGATTTACGTGGTGAAAACTACGGATTTCGAGAATTTTCAACGCACCGGCAATCGCACCGCCAGCGCCAACGTTTGGGATTTAGCCGCCGACCGCCGGATGCAGGAGTTAGCGGCGCAAACCGGCGGCGCGGTTTATTCGCCGCTCGACGAACGAGAGCTTGAAGCCGCTTTCGCGCGCATCGCCGCCGAGCTATCCGAGCAATACATCCTGAGCTATTACCCGAACGACACCAAAGCCGACGGCAAATTTCGCCAAATCGCCCTGCGCGTCCCCGGCAAACAAAATTTGACAGTCCGCACGAGAAAAGGTTATTACGTTCCCAAGTTGTAAACGGTTAATATCAGCCGCAAAGCGACTGGCAAGGAACAAATGGAAGAACATCTCAAACAATTTCTCGACCATTTAAAATACGAGCGCAACGTCAGCGATCACACGTTGCGAAACTACGCTTCGGATTTGGAGCAGTTTCATGACTTTTTAACGCCCGTGCAATCAAACGGAAGCCGCCGCGAAGTTACCGTTCACGACATTGACCATTTGACCATTCGCGAATGGCTCGCCGAGCTGCACGCCGCTAATAAAAAGAAAACGTCAATAGCGAGAAAGTTAGCGTCTTTACGCACGCTTTTTCAATTTCTGATGCGCGAAGGCGTCGTGGAAACAAATCCGGCGAGAATGGTTTCGACGCCGCGCATCGAGCGCAAACTTCCTTCGCATCTTTCAATCGAGGACGCCGTGCGTTTTATCGAAACGCCTAACTTGGAAACCGATTTGGGCAAACGCGACCGGGCGATTTTAGAGTTTTTATACGCGACGGGCATTCGCGTCGGCGAGCTTGTCAAATTAAATATCAAAGATATTGATTTTCAAAACAAGCTCGTCCGCGTTACCGGCAAACGCCGCAAACAGCGAATTGTGCCGTTTAATGATCTGGCATTGCAGGCGCTTGTGGGCTGGCTCTCGGTGAGAAACAGTTTTCTCGATAACGTTCCGGCAGATCAACGCGACGAGCAAGTCGTTTTCCTCAATTACCAAGGCACGCGCATTACTACTCGTTCGGTCGGCAGAATGGTTGATAAATACATCAAAGAATGCGCCGACGTAAACCCCGAAATCTCGCCGCACTCTCTCAGGCATTCGTTTGCCACGCATCTGCTCGATTCCGGCGCGGATTTGCGCGACATTCAGGAACTGCTCGGTCACGCGCGGCTTTCAACCACACAGATTTACACGCACGTTTCGATGGAGAAAATTCTCGAAGTTTACGACCGAGCGCATCCTAAAGCGTAATTCGTAGTAAAATCAACGTTATGTCGCATACTTTAACAATCGAATACAACGACGATCTGCTTTACAGCCTCGGCGTTTCGAGCGAACAGTTTTCCGAAGAAGCCAAATTCTTATTGGCGGCAAAACTATACGAGCTTGGGCGTTTGTCGTCCGGCGAAGCGGCGCGGCTTGCCGGAAAGGAACGCGTTGAGTTTTTGTTCGCCTTAAACAATTTAGGTTTACCGATCAGCAATTTACGCGCAAAGGATGTGGCACCCGAATTAAACTTCATATTGTGTGCGGCGGTTTCCAACCACATCAATGAAAAGGAAAACAGACGCTGTTTTTAACAAGTTAGCTTTTTCCGACTCACGTCCGATGATTTGTTGCGAATCAGTTAGCACAAATGCCACTCTACGATCAGAAAAGATGTTTCTTTATTAAGTCCATAATTTAGAGCCGCTTCTAGCCATCTAATCTGCGTCTCTCTGATTTTGTCTTTTGAGAGACGTTTTGACTCCGCAAAGATAATGCTTTCTTCTTTCCAACAAAAGACATCCCAACAACCTTTGATAGAACCAGCAACCTTATAAATGTTATCAAGAATCATCTTCTTATCCGAAGGCAAATCAATGACAGTTGTGCTGTTCCAATACTCGGTTCGATATTTTCTTCGGTAAGTGTCTACCCAAACTCCGCTCCAACCTTCTTTTTGAAAAATGCGGAGAATAGCGAGTTCCGCAAATACAGCCTCGCCATTGAAATTAAGAATAGTCTTGTTTCCGTAAGTATCTGCAAGCGTTTCACAAGACCATTTCTCAAAACAAGGTGTAGCTTTAGGTATTTGTATTTCTTCGCCAGAGAAAAGGCGAATTGTTTCAAATGAATTTGGTTCTAAATTCTTCGGATACATTTCACGAGGGAGTCGCAGAATTTGCGTTGAATAGCTAAAGAAACATAAAGATTGCTTTTCAACGCAAGTCTTCGAGATACGACAGTATGCACAGCAAAGAGTGAAAAGAGCGAGCATTGGTGCTCGCTCTTTTCATTTTATTGTAACGATACTTAGCTTTGACTTCGTTGCGTGTCAACGTTTCGCATCATTTTGCTAATCGGAATTGCCAGCAGCGCCAGCACAGCAGCCGAAATCACGAGTGAAGCAGTTGTATAAGTGAATAGCTGCGGCATTTGTTCGAGCTTTTCCGGGTCAACGTGACCGCCGACGAGTCCGCCGATCAAATTGCCGACCGCCGACGCAAGAAACCAAATGCCCATCATTTGCCCGACGTAGCGGCGCGGGCTGAGTTTTGTCATCGAAGAAAGCCCGACCGGGCTTACACACAGCTCGCCGATTGTCTGGAACAAATAGCTGAATGTCAGCCACAGGAAAGAAACTTTCAACGCGCCGTTGCTGCCGACGACGGCGTTGGCGGCGAAAATCATAATCAAAAACCCGACTCCGGCGAAGAATAAACCGAGCGCAAATTTTCCCGGACTTGATAAATCATGTCCGGTTCTGCCCAGATAAGTCCAGATTCCGGCAAAAACCGGCGCGAGCAAAATGATAAACGCCGAATTGATTGACTGAAACCACGTCGCCGGAACTTCAAAGCTGCCAATCGTGCGCTCGGTAAAATCGCGGGCGAACAGATTGAGTGAAGTTGGAGCCTGTTCAAACGCCGACCAGAAGATTGCGGCAGCGACAAACAAAACGGCAATCACCAGCACGCGCTTTTTCTCGTCGCCGACGAGACCGCCTGCGACAAACAAAAATGCGAAATAAAAGACCGCCAAGCCGACGAGCACATAGGTCATATATTGCCCGATAACCTGCGCGTCAATCGTGATTACTCCGGTTGCCGCCAGCACAAACACGAGGGCGAGAATACCGATGCCGATTCCGGTAAATAATTTAACCTGATTTTCCTGTCGCGTCTGAACCACATCGTCAGGATGTCTTGTCGGATACATTCCGATGTCGCCGAGCGTCGTTCTTGAGCGCGTCACAAAAACCGCCAAACCGATCAACATCCCGACACCGGCAGCGCCAAAGCCCCAATGCCAGCCGATTGCTTCGCCCAGAAAGCCTGTGACAAGCTGTCCTAAAAACGCGCCGATGTTGATTCCCATATAAAAAATCGAGAATCCGGCATCGCGCCGCGCGCCGCCTTCCGGGTAAAGATCGCCGACGATTGCCGAAATGTTCGGTTTTAAAAGCCCCGTGCCGAGAACGATCAAAATCAGCCCGAGAAAAAATGTAATTCTTCCGCCCGCAAAAGCCGACAACCCGATTGAGATGTGACCGGCGGAGATGCAAATCGCGCCGTACAGAATGGCGCGCCGCAAGCCTAAAAGCCGGTCGGCAATCCAGCCGCCGGGCAGGCTCGCCAGATAAACGCACGCTCCGTAAATTCCGACAATCGCCGACGCCTGCGCGCGTTCAAAGCCGAAACCGCCTTCCATCAAAGCCGCCGACATAAAAAGCACGAGCAGCGGACGCAGTCCGTAGTATGAGAATCGCTCCCACATTTCAGTCATAAAGAGCGTGCTCAAACCTCGCGGATGCCCGCCGATGCCGCTCGTATCGCTCGCCGAATTGTTCGCTCCGGCGTTTGCTGTGTTTTCCATAAAGTTTCAGTTCCCGTCCGTTAGAAATAAATTAAGCCGCGCGCAATATATCAAATTATCGAATAATCGAAAATAACTTTTGTCGGGGAGTTATGACAAGCTGCTGAAAATTAGGGATTCAAATCGAGTCTCCCAAGTTGCATAAACCGCGTGGCTGCGCTGATTCGCTCAAACAACTTCCATAATCTCATCGAGCGGTTTACGCCGAATATCCGGTACTTTCGCGTTTTCAGCCGGATAGCCGACCGGAATCAAAACGAAAGGTTTTTCGTTTCGCGGGCGATTTAAGATTTGATTTAAAAATTTCATCGGACTCGGTGTGTGAGTCAAAGTCGCCAGCCCGGCATTGTGCAAAGCCGCAATCAATAATCCGCAGGCAATTCCCGCAGATTCCTGCGAATAATAAGTCGGCTCGGTTGCTTCCGTTTCTGCATCAATCAAAAAATCAATCCGAAAAACGACGATTAAAACGGGCGCGATTTCGAGAAAAAGCTTGTGTTCGTCGGTTCCCAAAGGCGCGAGCCATTTCAGCCAGCGCGCGGGCATTCGCCCGTTATAATTTTCAAATTCTTCGCGCTCGGCGGCTTCGCGGATTTGGCGTTTGATTCCTCGGTTTTTCACAACGACAAAACGCCACGGCTGCATATTCGCGCCCGAAGGCGCAGTTCCGGCGGCGCGAATCGCGTTTTCAATGATTTCAAACGGCACTTCTTTTGCCAAAAACTCGCGCACGGTGCGGCGGCGATTCATCAAACGGTAAAATTCGGCTGCTCTTTTTTGCTGCTCTTCGACCGATAAACGCTCGAAATCGAGCGGGACAAATTTTGGTTCGGGAAACATCGGATTTTTTATTGCTCAACTTTTCAGGAAATTTTAATCAACTCTATCGCATCTTAACAATGAGCTTTTTCGTCTTCACTTGAAAAAAACGGCGGTTAATCGGACAATTCCTTTACCGAATTCGAGTTTGGCTTTTTTCAAAACCGAAAAACTCAAAACACAAAAATTTAACTGTTTCGATTTTCTAAAATATGAAAGTTTTTTTTCAGGTAAAGTCTGCAATTCTGTTGCTCGCTTTTGTTTTCAGCGTCGCTCCGGCTTTCGCTCAGCAGCCGACAGCCATAACCGCCGCAGATTATGCGCGGGCGGAAAAGTTTATGGGTTATAACACAGCACCGCTCGTTTCCGGCGCGGTGCGCGCGACCTGGCTCGCCGACGACCGTTTCTGGTATCGCAAAGGCAGCGAATTTGTCTTAGTTAACGCGGCTGACGGTTCTCGTCAAATGTTTTCCGATCAGGCAAAGCTCAACGCCGCCATCGGCGCATCCGCAGCGCAGCCGGGCAGAACGAACAACGTTCCGAATTCGGTTCTTTCGCCCGACGGAAAACGCACCGCTTATATCAAAGATTTCAATCTCTGGGTGCGCGATTTAGAAACCGGCAAAGACACGCAGTTAACCAAAGATGGCGTTAAAGATTACGGCTACGCGACCGACAACGCCGGTTGGACGCAAAGCGACCGCGCGATTTTGGCTTGGTCGCCGGATTCAAAGAAAATCGCCACATTTCAGCAAGACCAGCGCAAAACGAGCGATATGTATCTGGTCGAAACCACGGTCGGAAAACCTAAGCTCAAAGCGTGGAAATATCCGCTTCCGGGCGACGCCGACGTAACGATGATCGAGCGCGTCATTATTGACGTTGATTCGGCGAGAGTCGTTCGTCTAAAAATGCCGCCCGACCAGCACCGGACGACGCTTTGCGATGACATTTCCTGCAACGGCGGCGATTTCACTGACACCGAATGGAGCGCCGATTCCGCAACGCTGGCGTTTGTTTCCAGCTCGCGCGACCATAAAAAAGCAAACCTGCGCGTCGTTAATCCGGCAACCGGCGATATTCGCGAAGTTTTGGAAGAGGTCTCGCCGACGCAGTACGAATCCGGCTGGTCAACCGTCAATTGGCGCTACCTGCCGACTTCAAACGAAGTCATCTGGTTTTCCGAAAAAAGCGGCTGGGGACATCTTTATCTGCACGATTTGGCAACCGGCAGATTGAAAAATCAAATTACGACCGGCGATTTTGTCGTTCGGGAAATCTTAAAAATTGACGACAAAAACCGCACAATTTATTTTTCCGCAGGCGGACGCGAAGCCGGGCGCAATCCGTATTTCGTTCATTTTTACCGCATCGGATTTGATGGCAAAAACTTGCAGTTGCTGACACCGGAAGATGGGCATCATTCGATTTCGCTTGCGCCGAGCGGACGTTTTTTCATTGACACATATTCAAAACCCGACACCGCGCCTGTTTCCGTTCTGCGCGATATGACAGGAAAAACCGTTGCGGAAATTGAAAAGGTTGATATTTCGCGTCTGACCGCGACGGGCTGGAAACCGCCGCAACTGTTTACGGTCAAAGCGGGCGACGGGCAAACCGACGTTTACGGTTTGATGTACACGCCTTCTAATCTTGATCCGAACCGGAAATATCCGGTTGTCAATTACATTTATCCCGGACCGCAAGGCGGCAGCATCGGCGGCAACTGGGGATTTTCTCCGGCGCGACAGGATAATCAGGCGCTTGCCGAACTCGGTTTCGTCGTCGTTCAAATCGAAGGCACTTGCAATCCGCTGCGCTCAAAGAAATTTCACGACGCCTGCTACGGAAATATGGCTGACAACACTCTGGCAGACCAAATCGCCGGAATGCGCCAGCTCGCCCAGCGTTTTCCGTATATTGATTTAAACCGCGTAGGCATTTGGGGGCATTCCGGCGGAGGATTTGCAACGGCGGCGGCGATGTTCCGTCATCCCGATTTCTTCAAAGTCGGAATCGCCGAATCCGGCAACCACGAGAACCGCAATTATGAAGACGATTGGGGCGAGCGCTACATCGGTCTGGAAACCAAAGTAAACGGCAAATCGAATTACGAAGAACAGGCAAATCAAGTCCACGCCAAAAATCTGAAAGGCAAATTGCTGCTCGCGCACGGCACAATGGACGACAACGTTCCGCCGTACAATACTTATCTGGTTGTTGACGCGCTCATCAAAGCCAACAAAGATTTTGATTTGCTGATGATTCCGAACGCCCGTCACGGTTTCGGCAACGCCACGCTGTATATGACGCGGCGGCGCTGGGATTATTTCGTCAAACATCTGCTCGGCGTTGAACCGCCCAAAGAATATGGGCTAAAACCACCGGCACCGACGCCGCAATAATTTAAAGGCAAAAGTAAAAAGGCAAAAGGCAAAAGTTCGGAATTTAGTTTCTTTACTTTTGCCTTTTGAATTTAATTCACAGTTTCATTATTTTGCTCGGCTGCGCGGTCTGTTAATGCAGTCAATAAATTATCCGAAGCCGCCGTTTCGCTGTGCTTTCCTTTCAAGCGTTCGTCTCCGATTCCGCCCGGCGCGGGCAAAAATGTGTTGACCAGCGAAAACAAATCGGATGTAAGACCGGGAAATACGCCGTGAAACATAACGCCCAATTTCGCGGGCATCGAAATAATATGTTCTGCCTCGCAGCGTTTTGTCGCCGTGACGATTTCGTGCGCGGCTTGTTCGGCGCTGACCGATAGAAACGGCAGCGAGTCGCTCAATTTAAACCAGGCGTATTCTTTTTCGTTCTGCCCTTTGAAAAAAGCGTTGCGCGGGCTGCCCGTCCGCATCAAGCCCGGAACAATCGTCGTCACATAAATTCCGTCTTTCAAAAGCTCGCCGCGCAAGCCTTCCGAATAACCGACGAGCGCAAATTTGCTCGCGGCATACGGCAGCAGATGCGGAAACGCGACTTTGCCGCCGATTGAAGTGATATTGACGATATTGCCGCTTCCCCGCTCTTTCATTTCCGGCAAAACTTCCTGAATCGTGTGATACGAAGCCCAGAAATGCGTATTCATCGCTTCGACGTAATCGGCTTCGGTCGCGTGTTCGACGGGCGTCACCTGTATAATTCCGGCGTTGTTGACGAGAACGTCAATCTGCCCGAACTCCATTCGCACGGCGTTGACCATTTGACCGATTTCCGCTTTGTTTTGCAAATCGCAGGTCGCGTAGAAAACATCTGCGCCGCGCTCTTTTAAATCTTCTTCGGCGCGCTGAAGCTCTTCCAAATCACGCGCGCAAATCGCAATTTTCGCTCCTTCGGCGGCAAACTGCCGCGCCAAAACCAAACCGAGACCGCGCGAGCCGCCCGTGATTAAAACAACCTTGTCGCGCAAATCAATTTCGCGCGTTTTATTAATAATGGTTTTTGCCAGCAAAACCGCGCCTAATCCGGCGGCAGTCCATAATAAAGCGTTTCTGTTTTCAGCTTTCATTTTTTGCCCTGCTCCTTGTCAGAAAAAACGGCGACGACCGGAGCGTGATCCGAAGGACGTTCCCAGCCGCGCGGTGATTTATCAACATCGCAGTGCAAGCATCGTGCCGCCAGAGACGGCGAAACCCAGATATGATCAATCCTCAAACCGTTATTTTTAAAAAACGAGCCTTCGCGGTAATTCCACCAAGAATAAAGCCCGCCCGCTTCGTGAAAAAGCCGGAAAGCGTCAACAAACCCCCATTTTCGGACGTAATCGAGCGCGGCGCGTTCCGGTCGGGAAAAATGCAGTTTGCCTTCCCACGTTCGGACATCGTACACATCGCGTTCGTCCGGCGCGACGTTAAAATCGCCGCACAGCAAAACGTCCCCGGTTTTATCGCAACTAGCTTCAAAAAAATGTCTAAGACGTTGCAGCCAATCCAATTTAAATTTAAAAGGGTCTGACCACAATTCGGTGCCGTTCGGAATGTAAGTATTAACGATGCGAATGCCGTTGACGGTCACCGCAATCAAACGCTTCGGCGCATCTTCCGCATCGTCGGGAAAATTGTATTGAACATCGGCAATTTCGCGACGCGACAAAATGGCGACGCCGTTGTATGACTTTTGCCCGATAAAAGCAGAGTTGTAACCCAGTTCGAGAAAATCAAAAGCCGGAAATTTGTCATCGGTCGTTTTCGTTTCCTGAAGGCATAAAACATCCGGCTGCTCTTTCTCAATCCAGCGCACGATGTGCGGCATTCTGGCAAAAACCGAATTTACATTCCAAGTCGCTATTTTCATATAACGGAAAATGGAGAACGGAAAACGGAGAATGATGAACCGAAGATTTGTTTTCAGTTCTCCATTCTCAGTTCTTAGTTCTCCGTTATTTCATCTCCCATTCGCCGCAAAAGACGAAATCGGCGCGTCCCGTGAGCAGCATTTCGTCGTCCGATTCGCGCCAAAAGACTGTCGCCTGCCCGCCCGGACTGTGAACCGTAATCTTTCTCTCGGTTTCATTTCGCAGACAAGCGGCGATTGCCGCCGCGACCGAACAAGTGCCGGAAGCCATAGTTTCGCCCGCGCCGCGCTCCCAGATACGAAGCTCGATGTTGTTTTTATCGAGAACTTTGACGAAAACTGCGTTCGTGCGTTCGGGGAAAAGCAGATGAGTTTCGATTTCGCGCCCCGTTTCGCGCCAATCGAAAGCGTCGAAATCGTCAACAAAAACACACGTCACGGGATTTCCGACGTTAACGGCGGTTAATTTAAACTCCTCTTCGCCGACAAGAAGCGGAAAATCAACCACGGTTTCCAATTTTTCTTTCGACTGAATCGGAATCGAAGCCGAATCGAATTTCGGTTTGCCAAGCTCGGCTTCAAACCGATAATGCCCTGCGTCAATCGTCTCCAAAAGACGATAATTTTTGACGCCGCTATTGGTTTTGAGGCGCAGATTCTCCTCAGTCCAAATTTTCCGGTAATGCAGATACGCGACGGCGCAGCGCGTACCGTTGCCGGAGAAACCGGCTTCGCTGCCGTCGGGGTTAAAAATGCGCGCCGAAAAATCAGCCGCGTTTGATTTCAGTTTGCCGATAATCGCAATTCCGTCCGCGCCGACGCCGTAATGCCGGTCGCAAATCTGGCGCGCGAAATCGCTGAGAGATTTTACGCTTTTGAGGTTTTCG
>DASVTY010000181.1:0-24343 GCA_036387315.1 Pyrinomonadaceae bacterium | reverse complement strand
GAATCCGAATCAGATATTAGCGGCAGACGCAAACGGTGATGGAAACATCACTCCGTTTGATGCAACGCTGATTCTGCGATATATAGCTGCCGGAGCATCAAACGCTAATACCGGACAAGTCGGTAATTGGAAGTTTGATCCGGTTTCTCGTCCATATCAGCCTTTGAACATTATGGTTTCAAACGACAACTACACTGCCATTCTAGTCGGAGAAGTTAACGGCAACTGGGCGCCATAGGTCAGTTTGCACTAAGCTGACGCGGAATTAGAAAAGCCTTAATAAACTAAACGTAAGGTGAAAATCAGAGCGGTTCCTCGACCGCTCTGATTTTTTCTTTACTCGGCAAAATTCGCTGCCAGCGTTCCCACCAAACCGAAAGGCGAAAGCGTGCGCCGCTCAAAACCGTTTTCCCGCAAGCCGGTTTCCGCAATCGAAACAGTTAACGATTGATTTTTCGACAAATCCGGCGCTGTTTGTTTTAACTGTTGGTCGCCGAAAATCCTGACAAATCGCATCGCCGACTCCGAATCGCGCGTGAAAGTGCGAATGAAAGGCGTGCCTTCTGAAAGCTTTGTTTTCGTAAATTCCTGCCAGAAAACGGTTGTTGCCAGACTGTTTTCTCGCGCCGCCAAACACTTCGCCGCATCTTCGTTTTCTCCGAGCAGCAGCATTCCGGCGGTAAAAGTCGCAGCGCGATTGTTTGTTTGCGTCGCAGGCTCGATTGCGGCGAGCATTTTATTCGCGTCGCCGATTTTTACAATCGCAACCGTCTCGTTTTCTTTTTCCGAAAGTCGGGCGGTTGTTAATTCGCCGCCTGCCGCGCTCAAAAAATCGTTTGGCTGCCGGACTCCGTAGGGTTCGAGAAGTTTTCCGGCAACCTGCGCGAATGCAGCCGCGCCGAGCGTGTCGAGCTTTGCCGAAACTGCTAAAATTGTTCCGCGCCAAGCCGCGCTCGCGTCTTTCAAATTGTAAATCGTAACGGAATGTGTCTCAGCCGGAAGAAAATTTGCCGAATCAATTGTCGTTTGATTTGAAACGGTGAGCGGCTCGCGGAGCCTCGCAGACAAATCCGGCGGCATGTTAATAAAGTAACGATCTTCGATTTTGCCGTTCGCGGCGCGCGCCGTCCAGCCGATTCCGGCGACGGTTTTTTCAATCATCGGCGGCAGCGATTGAGCGATTAAGCTCATCGCCGCAGGTTGTTCCGAGATTTGTCCGGCAAGAATGACCGAGCCGATTTGCGAAAGTTTTTTTACGCCTTCGCTCGTCACGAAACCGAATGCCAACGCATTGCCCGCCTCAATATTCGCACGCATTTCGGCGATTCTGGGCGATTGCGCGAGACTCGGGCGCAATTGGTTTTTCGCATCGAAACACAATTTGATTGCAGATTCGTCGTTGCCGAAAATGATTGTCCCGCCCGCAACGGCGGCGAAAATCTTGCGTTCGTCTTTGAGCGAGCGAAAAATTGTCCAATTCAATCCTTCTCTTTCGAGTTTTTCCGCGCTTGCTTCATCGAATTGACGGCGTGCGAAATCGCCGATTTGTTTTTCGACAAAACGGGCGGCTGTTGATTGCGAAGTTTTAGTCTCGATGACGACGGCGTAGCGCGGTTTAATTTTGAGAGTTTCTTCCGCTCCGGCAGCTTCGACGTTCATCAGCGCGAGGGCAACCTGCGAGCGTCCGAAAACGACGGTTTCGGTCGAACCCAAATTGGCGTTTGCCAGAAAACGGCTGAGCCAGCCGAAGCTGCCGAAATCTTTGCGGACGCCGAACTGCGGCGCTAATTCCCGCCAGGCATCGGTTTCGGTAAAATCCTGAAAAACTCTTGGTAAATCGTCGGCTTCAAAATAAACCAGAGCGTCAGAAGGAATGTAGCCAGCCATTTCGACTCGTGCGGGAAATTGCCAGTAAATCCAAACCAGAACGAAAGCTGCGAGCAAAAACGGCAATAAAAACCAGAATCTTTTTTTCATCATTGTGAGCGCAAAATCTTTGCGCATATTATTTTAAACAAAACGGGCGAGGTTAAAGCCTCGCCCCGATGTTGTTCGATAAATTTATTTGCAGTCTCAGAAAGAAGGTTTCGCCGATAATGTTAGCGTCGTCTGTTCCGTCGGCAAAACTTCATCGGCTTCAATCGCTTCGGGCGCGGAAGTTTCAGTGTCTTTCGGCGGCAAAAAGCTGTTGATTAAAATCATTCGCGCCATCAAGCGGATTTCCGGGCGTGAAAACTTGTCGGCGAGCGCCGCCGTGCGGTCAAAATCGGCTTTGGCGAGCTTTAAAATGTCTTTTTCAAAACCCGTCGCAAAATCCCTCGCGCCTCCTCCGCGTCCCATCTGCGATAACATTCCGCCGCCGATCATTCCCGGAATTCCGCTCAAGCGCAATTCGTTTTCTTTGACTGCGGTTTCGCCCGCGATAAATTCGGCTATTTTGCTGACGCCTGTGAGCATATCGTCAATTTGATAAATCAAATTTTCGATTATTTCAAGCGATTGTTTCGGCTCGACCGAAGCGAGCGCGCGAGCGACGACGAGATGTTCGACGTAATGCGCCCAAAATTTCGGCTGCGGAGCGAGTGTTTTTCTGGCTTCGGCTATCAATTCTTTGGCTTCTTCGATTTTGCCGTTGTCAGCGAAAGTAATGGCGATTTGCGACATTGCGGTCAGCCTGGCGGTGCGGTTTTTGATTAAGCTGAGAGCCGTCCGTGCGCCTTGCAGCGAAAATTCGCCTTTCGCGGATTCGACCGATTTTTGTAAATCTGCGAGAGCTTTTTCTTCCTTTTTCCGGCGTTCAAGATATTCTTTATATTCGTCAATTCCAGCACCTGAAGCCTTCATCTCGACAGTTTTCCTTTCGACCAACTTCGCTTTGAGCTGTGCGGCGTTGGACGGCGAATATTTTTCGAGGATCGGTAAAATCTCACTGATTTGTGAGAATTCAAAATTTGCTGAACCTACTTTTCCCTCTGCCATTGCAAGTTGAAGATGACCGAAAGAATTTGCCATCTCACGGACATCCGATTCCGACAGAAACGGGGTTTTTCCGATTTCTTTGTCTTTTACACCGCGTTCGATTGAATTTGCCCCGTTTTTTAGCAAACTTACAACGACCCGGCGCGCCATATAGTCGGTAGCAAGATTTACTGTTCTCGTTTTTTTGGCGATTTCCTGCGCTAATTGCGCGCCGCGCTTTTTATCTTTGAAATAAAGCCTAACTGCAAACGACAACAAATCTTCGGAAAGCCCGCCGCCGAGACGCTTCAAGCCGATTTCGAGAGCTTTTTGCGGATCGTTTTGCGCAACGACCCGCGCCAGACGAGTTTCGAGCGAGCTTTCGCGATAATCGTCCGCCGTTGGAAGCTGCGTTCCGTTCCCGTAAGGATTAGGTTTGGGTTTCCCATCTTTATCTACGGCTGCGGGCTGGCGGGTTTCAATCAAAAAACGATAAGCGGCTTCGCCGTCGTGTTTACCGATTGCCAACACGAGGGATTCACGCAAATTGACGATGCTCTGAACATCCATCGCGCTCCCGTCGCCGGTCGTAAAAGCGTCGAGAAAAGCAAAATCCGCATCTTCCGAAGCGGCAGCGAGAGCGGCTTTCTGCATTTGCGCCGTAATCATCTGGCGCACGTCCGATTCGGCGACTTTAAACGCCTGGCGCGCAGCCGTTTCATCGTATTCCCAGAGCAAATCAGCCGTCGCAATCAAAAACGCGAGGCGATTTTCCGGCAAACTGAGCGTCGCCGCGTCTTTCGCCGTAGTTCGCAAAAAGCTAACGGCTTTTTCCTTAATTTCCGCCGGAAGCTGTTCGCTGCCTGCGGGCGAGGTTTTCGGAGCGGTCGCTTGCTGCGCCGGAGCGTTTAAAACAAACGAAAGAATGCAAGCTGCGCTTAATAAAAACTTGTGCAGAGTCATAAATTTGAATTGAGAGATAAATAAAATACGGGAAAACTCGAAAAAGTTTTCCCGTACAATTTACTTCAAAATCTACTATAAAGCGAGTTTAGTGACCTTCATATTCGCCTTGAGCTTGTTCGCGCTCGGTTTTTTCGCGTTCGGCGGCTTTCGGGTCGAGCAGCGATTGCGCCAGTTTCAAACGCACGAACAAACGAATTTCAGGTCGCCCGAATTTTTCGGCAAGCGCCGCCGTGCGGACGAAATCGGCTTTAGCCAGATTTTTCACCAAATCCGATGCGCGTTGGAGGTGCATCAAACCGTGCCGGTTCATCGCCGAAAACAACAGTTCTCCATTTTCAACCGAGCCGTATTCGTAAAATTCATCGAGCGTGACGCCCGCGTTGATGATTTCGTTCATCTGCGCGATGTTGTTTTCAATCATCGCAAACGCTTGTTCTGGGTCGGCGAGCGAGTAAGCGTAAACGACTTGCAGGCTCGCCGTAAGCTGTTCCTGATTTTTCACTCTGCCCGGCAGAAGCTGAACGGCTTCTTCGAGCAGCTTTTTCGCCGCTTCCGTGTCGTTTTTGGCGGCAAGTGTCGTCGCCAGTTCTGCAATCGTGTTGATTCGTTCGGTGTCCGAGCTTAGAGTTGTGAGAATTTTTCTGACTTCCTGCAAATCGCCTTTGCGCGCTTTGGCGAGCGGCAGGGTGGTTTCGATTTGCTCGAAAACGTAGGCGTAAGATTTGCGGTCTTTGATTTTCGAGGCAATCGTTTGAGCTTTTTCGGCGTCCTCTTCTTCGAGCGCTTTCCAAACCGCATCGGCGAGGCGCGTATCGCGCATCCCGGCATCCGATTTTTCGGCTTCGGCTAACAATTCGTCGGCGGTTTTACCTTCTTTTTCGGTGTAATACGAGCTTGATTCGACCTGACTTTCGAGCTGGCTGACGGCTTCCGCACCGAGTCTGGCTCTGATTCGCTGCGCGAGCGCGGGCGAGTAACGCGAGATGTCTTTCATCGTCGAGGTGAGAGCGTAAGGCGCAGGATTTCTTTCGGCGAGAAAAGCATTGCCCAAAAGCTCGACAAGTTCTTTCATTTCCGATTCGGTCAGCGCCGGAACGAGTTTTTTGTCTTTGTCGCGAGCCGCTTGACGATTTAACTCGGAAACCGCCGAAAGAAACGACGAAACCTGCCAAAAATCAATTTCGGTGACAGCAGGGCGCGTCGTGTCGCCGGATATTGAAATATTAGTGTTTGTCATCGTTCCCGACATATTCGAAACATTTGCCGAAGCTGCCGAAGGCGTGCGGATTTTGACCGATTTGGCTTTGGCGAGAGCGTCGCGGCTTAGTTTTGCGGCTAATTCCGAATCTTTTTTGTACAAATCTTTGAGCGATTCGACGAGTTGATAAGAAATGCCGTCTTTGAGCTGATTTTTGGCGAGCGAGTAAGCCTTATCCGGGTCTTTTTTGGCGATGGCGGCGGCGAGCTGCAATTCGAGAGTTTGCTCGCTCATCGGATCGTAGCCTTCGCCCGGCTGTTTGTCATTTGATTTTAAAGATTGCAGCGCGCCCAAAGCCATTTGCGGATCGTGCGGCGCGAGCGTTAAAACATATTCGCGCCGCAATTCCGAAATAGCGTAGCGTTTGCTGTAGTCCTCTGCTTGTTTGGAAGATAATTTCGCCTCGTCCGGCTCATCTGTAGTTGTTTCAATAGCTGCGAACAGATTCTGCAATTCGACGAGCGCGTTTTGAAACATCGCGCGCGCCGCTTTTTCGTCTTCGTCCCACATCAAATCGGCGGCAAGCGTTTGCGCGCGGATGCGGTTTTCGGGCAAAGCGAATTGCTGAGACTCGCGCGCGACGGCTTTTAAAAGCTCGACCGCTTTAATTTTAAGCTCCGGCGATAATTCTTCCGGTTTGTTTTCTGCGGGTTTATTGACGGGCGCAACGGTTGTTTGAAACAGCAGCCATAAAACGAGCGAGAAAGCTGATAATTTATGCAAAATCATTGATGTCTCCGAGATGAACCTAGCATTGCGGCGAATTGTAGCTTAAAAGCTACACGCCGCGCTATCTGTACGAACGAGAATCAATGATTTTGCTTGCAAACTTTTGCAGCTTTGTTTACGCCGTCAAGATTACGGCTTTGGCGCCGGTCAGTTCGGAAAAATCTTTGGTGAAAACCGTGTCTACGCGGCGAACTTTGGAAACGGTTTCGACGAGTTCTTCGGTCGCAATAAAACCGTCTTCGGCGTGCGCGATTGTCCATTGTTTGAGATGCGCGGCGGATTGCAGCAAATCTTCGACGAGCCGCAAATATTGAAATTTGGTTTGAACGTGCGTTCCGAGACGCCCGATCTGCGCTGTTTCGAGCGCGTCCCAAAAAGAATCCGTGCCGCGCGTCCATTCCTCGCGCCACGCCGCCCACCCGATGCTCTCCCGAATCGTATTGTTGTGACCGCGCGGAAGCCGCAAAAACATCACGTCGGCATAAACTTCCGCCAGAAATTCTTTGGTGTCGCGGTTTGAGCAGGAATTGGTTTTGCTGTTGTCGAACGGCGGATGCAAAGTGTTCCAGACACGGCGATAAACCTGCGAGAGCGGCTGGCGCAGTTCGAGAGTATTCTCGTCAAAAGACAAAACGTAATCGCCGACCGCCATTCCGATTGAGAGCGCGACGGCTCGCGCAAACGGAGATTCGAGCCGTTCGATGTTTTCGCGCACGTTGTCGAACCACCAGGCATCGGTTTCGTTAAACCAATTTCTGAGAGACGGATTGTACAGGCGGTGACGCGGTACGTAAGCATCTTCCAAAACGACGGCGACGGCTTCTTCGGTTAAAATCACAGAGTTGTTTTGAACGAACGCCGTGGCGCGCGTCCAATTCGACTGCAAAAAATCGTTTGCCGCGACGCGCGCGCCGAAACGCTTCAAATAAGCGCCGAGCGCCGGCTCGCCGACAAGCGGGAGCGCGACCGAATCGAACTGCAAACGGCGCAAAACGTTTAATTCAAAAGCCAGCCAGCCTTTTGGCAGCGAACCGGAATCGGACTGTTTCATAAGTTCAAAGTTCAAAGTTCAAAGTTCAAGATTAAAGAAAAAACTTTGAACCTTGAACTTTGAACTTTGAACTCGGATTTACATTCCCTGATAAAGTGTTCGGCGCGGCGGTTCGATGATTGGCGCGTCAAACATTGGCGTCGGATTTTCGGCGCTGGATTTGAGTTCTTCCATCTCTTCCGGCAAAGACAAAAACGCCAGACAAACGCGCGGATCAAACGCAAGTCCTGCCCACTGAGCCAGATATTTGCGCGCTTCCGCTACGGGCAGCGCCGGGCTGTACGGGCGATTGTCGGTAACGGCGGTGTAAGTATCAACAACCCGCAAAATGCGCGCGCCGAGCGGAATTTGTTCTCGCCTTAAACCGTCCGGGTAGCCTTCACCGTTCCACCATTCGTGATGCCAGCGAACGAGAAGTTGCACGGCGCGACTCAAATTGCGTTTGGCGGCTTCCTGTTCGCCGATGACCGGATGACGCATTAAATCGAGCCGTTCTTCGGGCGAGAGCATCGTGCTGCGCCGGATGTAATCGCGGTTCATCACCATTTCGCCGACATCGTGGACGAGCGCGGCTTGGCGCAGGCTTTGCCGGTCGTGCGGCGCGAGATTGAATTGACGCGCAACGGCTTCGGCGAGCGCAGCCATTCGCGCGGCGTGCGGTCGCACATAACCTTCAAAACGATCAATTTCGGCGGCAAGAGAAAGCAGCGATTCGTCCAGCTTTGTGTCGCGCGCCGATAATTCCAGAAAAGACATAGCAAATCTTTCGAGCGAAGTCGTAAATGCCTAAACTTTTTGACCCCAGAAATTAGACTCTAGACTCTGGACTGTTGCGCCGTCAAATTGTCGAGAATTCGTTTTGCCTTCTGATTATTCGGTTCCAACATCAAAACGCGCCGGACCTCGCCTTCGGCGCGTTTATTTAGGCGCTGTTCCAGATAAAATTCGGCGAGATGCAGGCGATATTCGGTGTTGTTCGGCTCGATTTTGAGCGCGGTGATAAATTCGTTTTCGGCTTGATGGCGATATTTGGGAACGGCGATCAGCGAACGCGCGTAAGCTGCGTGATAACCGGCAACTTTCGGATCGAGCTGGATTGCGCGGGTAAATTGCCGAATCGCTTCCAGATAATTTCCATCGTCAAACGCTTTTTTCCCGGCTTCAAAGCAGCCTTCCGGCGTCGCCGCCTTCGCTGCGTCGGCTGCACTCGATTTGCGGATTTTAAAATCGTAAAGCTCGCGCGATTTTTTGTCTTTCAGCGCGTCGTAAGCCTGAGAAACGCGCGTGAAAGATTCCTGCAATTTAGAGCGCAGCGCGCTCTCGTCATTATGAAACTTGTCCGGGTGAAATCGTTTGGCGAGCGCAAAATAAGCTCGTTTGATTTCGCTTTCCTCAACTTTTTGGTCAATGCCCAAAACCTGATAATGATTTTGCGCCTTTGCCGTTCGTTTCAAATATTCTTCCAGCTCGCGCTTTTCTTTTTCTTCGCTCGTTTCCGGCGGCGGTTGAATTGATTCGATTTTCTTTACTTCCGCCGCAATTGGTTCGGCGGAAGTTTCTTCAATCGGCGCTTCTGCTGATTCTGCGGCGGCGCGTGAAACCGGAGCGATTTTAGCGGCTTGAATTTGCGCGAGCTTTTCTTCCGTAAACGCGCCGCTCCAATTATAGCGATTCAAAAAACCGCCGAGCCAGAGAACGTAAACCGAGCGCGGCAAAATCGTGCCGGGCAAGCCGGAAACTGTTTGCAGCTCTTCAAAAGTTAAAACCTGCTCAAAACGCGACAGCAAAAACGCTTCCTGCGGGTGCAGATCAACATCGGCGGGAAACGCGGACTGCACAGCGAAAGATTCGGCTGCGGATCGAAATTTGTTAAAAACCAATTCGTTCGGCGCGAGCCTGGCGGCTTCGGCAAGCAGCGGCGGCAAATTCGGCTTGACGCGAAAATCTTCACGCACGCGAACGAGCGGCGTGAAAACCCATTCTCCGGCAAACCATGAAAGCGCAAATCGCAGAATTTCGGTGGCTTGGCGCGATTGCATCTCGCGCAAACCCGCTTGCATCAATTTTCCGGCGGCAACGAGCTTTTCGCCGAGTTCAAAATCGTTATTCGCCGAACGAAACTGGCTCAATTCGTCGGCAGATATAATTCCCGAAGCGACGGCGATTTCCGACAAACGATGCTGTCGCAAATTTGAAGCGGCATAAACGGTCGCCCCATTTTCGAGATAAACGGCAATTTTATGAGTCTCGCGCGACAGTCGAAACGAACCGCTCAAGTGAAAAAAGGCGGCTTCGGTCAACAATTCCGCCAGCGGGAATTCAGACAGTTTTCCGTTCGTTTCGAGATTTGAAGTTGATGACATCTGGATATTTTCTGCGATTTTGTTAAAGACGTGATTGCGGAGCGGCGAGAGGAAAAGCCGGCTGTTGAAATAATAAAGCAGTTCGAGCATCGAGCGCAACCGAATTTAAGGAAGAACCGCTTGTGCTAGGATTTTAGGATATGCTGCACGATTTTGAGCTTGCCGGACGCCGCGTCCGTCTCTGGCAGCGAACGGGCGAAAGCTACAAGCATATTTTGATGAAAGCGCTCGGCTATGCAATGTTTGTGGGCGAATTTCCCGATTTGGAAATCGAGAAAAAAGTCGGGTTGCGCTACAAACCCGATTTGGTTGCGCAAAACGCGAGCGGCGATTTTTTATTCTGGGGCGAATGCGGCTCCAATTCGATTCGCAAAACCGCATGGCTCTTAAAACACGCCCGCGTCGAACGCCTGGTTTTATTCAAAATCGGGCAAAACGTTTCTCAACTCACCGAACAATTGCAGGCTGAAATTCCGGCGCGCTATCGCCCACAGGGAAAATTGAGCTTGATCAACTTTAACTCCGAAATTGTCGAAATCACCGCAGACCGCAAAATCGCCCATGTTTTTCCAGAATGGTTTACGAAAATAAAATTTTGAAAAACCTTAAAGCTCAAGCATCGTATTAAAGGCATTACAATTCAAGTAATCAAAAACGCGAGGCGTTCTATGAAAAGAGACAAACTTACAAACGAAAATCGAAGAGATTTTCTCCGCCGCAGTTTGCTTTTAACGGGATTCTCGGCGATTGCCGTTTCGTGTCAGGCGCAAACTAATCGGCAAAACGCAGCCGACACGCAAAAGCTCCGCCGCGTAGGCGCTGGATGCGACGGCTGCGAAGGGATTTACGAAGGAATGCCCGAAAATTTAATCTGGCAAACCGCGATTGCCGACACGAAAGAGCCGGGCGAGCGAATGGAAATCAGCGGTGTAATTTACAAATCGGACGGCAAAACACCCGCGCCCGATGTGATTCTATACGTTTATCACACTGATGCCAAAGGCTTTTATTCGCCCGCGTCCGGCGCAACCGGAAACGCGCGTCGGCACGGTCATTTGCGCGGCTGGATGAAAACAAATGCGAAGGGCGAATATAAATTTACCAGCATTCGACCCGCTTCCTACCCGAACACTCGCAATCCGCAGCACATTCATCCGATTCTCAAAGAACCGGATACGAACGAATACTGGATTGACGAATACGTTTTTGAAGATGATCCGTTGGTTACAAAAGAGCATCGCGCAAGTTTGAAAAATTACGGCGGTTCGGGAGTGATTCGATTGACTAGACAGAACGGCGTCTGGGTCGGGAGACGCGATATTACGCTCGGTTTAAATGTACCGAATTATAATTGAAAATTATTTATTCGTCGCCATTACGACTCGTTCGAGCTTGACGCGCGCCGAATCGCTGTCCAGACTCTGCTCGGCGAGTCTGGCTGCCTGCATTTCGGATTTCGCCGCGCCTCCGATAATCAGCGCCGCCGCAGCATTTAAAACGACCAGTGCGCGCGCTTCGTCGCGGCGTTTTCCGCTCAAGACTTCGCGGATAATCTGCGCGCTCGCTTCCGGCGCGGCGGTGCGTAAATTCTCGGTTTTGCCGCGTTTTAAACCGAAATCTTCCGGCGTGATCGTAAATCGGTTGAGCTTTCCGTCCGCGGCTTCGACCACATTTGTTTCGCCTGCAATCGTCAATTCGTCAAGCCCGTCAGAACCGTGGACAACCCACGCTCGTTTTGTGCCGAGCGCTGAAAGAGCTTCGGCAACTGGCACTTGCAATGACGGATGCCAGACGCCGACGATTTGAAACGGCGGGCGCGCCGGATTGACGAGCGCGCCGAGCAGATTGAAAGTCGTCCGCAATCCCAATTTCCTTCTGACGCTGGAGACCAGATTCATCTGCGGGTGAAAAACCTGAGCGGGCAGAAAACCGATTCCCGCGCCGTTAAACGCGGCGTAAGCGTTTTCTCGCGCGCGTACTTCTCCGCCCTCGTTCTTGGAAAAATGCAGTCGAACGCCGAGCGATTCGAGAACTTCGGCGCTTCCCGTTTGACTGCTGACGCGGCGATTGACTTGTTTCGCCACCGCCAAACCCGCGCCCGCGACGACAAACGCTACTGCTGTCGAAACGTTAAAAGTTTTCGCGCGGCTTGAGCCGGTGCCGGAAACGTCTATGAATTTTTGTTTGCGAGTTTCAAAATTTGCGGCTCGCTCGCGCATTACGGTCGCCATTCCCGCCAATTCTTCTGAAGTTTCGCCTTTTGCCGCCAGCGCGACCAGAGCGGCGGCGATTTGCTCGACGCTCGCCCGTTCGCGGTTGAGCAGAGCGCGCAAAAAATCCGCCGCTTCTTCTGCGGACAAATCTTCGCCGCGCATCAAGCGCCACAAAAACTGACGAAGCGGCGTATCGGCTGCGCTTCCGGGCGACAAAGCAGGCAAAGCGGCAAATTTGAACCAATCGGTTTTCGACATAAAAGCCGTAGCTAAATCTAATCTGGATTTAGGTTAAGAGATTTTTCACCACAGAAACACCGAGACACAGAAAATTTAATTTTGTTTATTATTCCAGTTTATTTCGCGGCTTGCAGCATTTTGATTATGTCTTCGCGTTTGGATTGACGCGCCCAATCGAGCGCCGTGCGACCTTTGGCGTCCTTTAAATCTCGGCGCGCGCCCGCTTTTAAAAGCTCATCGACAACTTCCGTTTTGCCGTCGGCAGCGGCATATATCAAAGCCGTACTTCCGTTTTATTCCTGATGATTAATGTCTGCTCCGCGCGATAGAAATTCTCTTACTAAATCCAATTGATTGTTGATTGCAGCTTCGGTCAAAACCGTTCCGCCATGCTGGTCGGCGGCGTTGACGTTTGCGCCTTTTTCCAGAAATTTTTGAACTAAATCAAATTGATTTTTGTTTGCGGCGGACATCAAAGGCGTGCGTCCTTCGGCTCCGGCGGCGTTAACATCCGCGCCGCGTTCGAGCAGCAAATTAACGATTTCCGGTTTGTCTTTGCGAATCGCATAAAGCAGCGCCGTTTCGCCTTTGCCGTCTTTGCCGTTGATGCTAGCGCCGCCGTCAAGCAGAGCTTTGACGGCTTTTGCGTCGCCTTTCTGCGCGGCGAGCGTGAGCGGCGTTTCGCCCTGGTCGTTTTTTGATTCGGGCGACATTCCGGCGGCGAGAAAAGCATTAACCGTCCGCAATTCGCCGTTTCTGACCGCATCGAGAAACGCTTTTTCCGAATATTGGACGCCGCGCATTTTTAAGTCCTGCTTTGCCATTTCGGGAGAGACTTTGACTTCTCGCTGCTGACAAGCGGCAGAAAAAACGGCGAAAAACAGAATTGCGACAAAAAAACTGTAAAAATATTTCATCAAAAATCTCCGATTGGATTTTAACACCGAAACAAGACGCAAAAAAACGCGCGAGCTTTCGGAGAAACCGCGCGTTTGATTTCTAAAATTTTGCCGACGAATTTATTCGCCTAAAAATCGGCTCTGCCATCCGTTTTGCACGTCATCAACCGTCAGAGCGCCGAGCAGATAAACCATTTCGCCGTTCTTTTTGCGAAGAATCAGGCTGTATTCGCCTTTCGGCGTGTTTTCGGCGGCGGTAACTTGAAAACTCAAAACGGACGCTTCCGAACCATAATCCTGCGGCGCGAGACTCGCCGCAACGACGCTGAAAAGCGGCGAGCTGATTTCGACTCCCGCCAATTCTTCGGACGTAAAATCGCCGCCGACGAAAATCATATACGAGCGTCCGGCGTTGACCGGAACGGCGACGGTCGAAAGCTGTCCGTTAAAACCGACGAGCCGGAAATTGAAAGTTTTGCGTGGGAGACTCAAATTGCGGTTGAGCATTGCGGTTGCTTCAGTATCAATCTCAACGTCTCCGATTTTGACGGCGCTTGCTTTTCCTTCTTCGATTGATTGAGCGAAAACTTTATACTTTCCGTAGGGCAGTCCGCCCAAATTAAACATTCCGCTTTCGTTTGTTTTTGATGTGGCGATAAGCCGTCCGTCCGCTTCGTTTTCAGCCCAAACTATCAAATTCGTTAACGGTTTTCCCTTTCCGGTCGAAAGAGTTCCGGCGATTGTGCCGCAGCAATCAACGGCGTCGGATTTAGCTCCGTAAATCGTTCGAATTCCGGCGCGGTCGTCGTCCGACAAAGTGCGCGGCGCGAAAGCCGGAAGCCCGTAAATCCCGTTTTTGCCTTGTTGCGGATGCATTGTCGCGCCTAAAACATCGGTGTGACTCAAACCGAGCAGATGTCCGATTTCGTGCGTGACGGTCGCTTGTAAATCGAAAGTTTCCGCGCTGCCGTCGGTCGAAAATTGCTGATGCGGGTTAAGCGCGATGTCGGCTTCGCTGAGCAAGCCGCGCTTGGTGAAAAAGACGCGCGTGCGCCCCGCCAATTCGTTTGCGTCACCTGCAAACGAGGCGAGATTTTCCGGTGCCGAGGCAATTGTTAAAAGACTCGTTCCGTCGCCTTCCGAATTTGCGGCGTTGATTCCGGTTTTGTCAGTCCAGATAAGATTGAATTTGATATTAGACGCTTGTTCCCAAGTCGCCAAACTGCGCTCGATTGCGCCCGAAACGTCGCTGCCCGGTTTGATGTTCGGAGCTTGTTTTAATGAATTTGAAACGGCGAGTGTAATCGGCGCGCCCGATTTCCAGCGCAGCGGAATTTTTCCGCCCGCGTCGGCAAATTGCGGTTCGTAGGCGCGCGAAACGGCGAGCGACGCGAAAATCAGCATCGCCGCCGAGATTAAATGGATTGTTTTTCGTACAGCCTTCGCCATTCGTTAAAACTAGCTTTCGATTTCCGACGTTTTGCCTTCGAGGTCTGCCAAAGCGACGGTTAAAAGCAGAGCGACCAAACCCAGAGTCGCTAAAATATAAAGCACATCAATGCGTTCGTAATATAAAAGAGCCACGATTAAAGCCGCGACAATCGCGCCGTAAATGAGCGTCATCATTCGTCGGCTCAAACCTTTTCGTTTCGGTTCCATGTTACTAGCCAAGTTTTTAAGAAATCCTTTCTCGCGTATGCCAAAATAAGAGGCAATTTAATTTAGCATAAATCAAAGAGGATTTGCGAAACCCTCTTGACAAATTTCGTCACCCGAAAGAGTGATTTTTACATCGCACAAATGCGGCATGCGGTTTATAAAAATAAAAACTATCATTGATTTATCGGTTTGAAACCGGATTTATAAGGGGAGAAGCAAAAAGATGATTGTTTTAAGACGAGCTGAAGAAAGAGGACATGCCGATTACGGCTGGCTCGATACGCATTACACATTTTCTTTCAGTGATTATTACGACCCGCGTTTTATGGGTTTCCGCGATTTGCGCGTGATAAATGAAGATTACGTGGCGGGCGGAGAAGGTTTTCCGACGCACGGACACCGCGATATGGAGATTTTAACCTGCGTCGTCGAAGGCGCGCTCGAACATCGCGACAGTACCGGCGGAAACGGAGTTATTCGTCCGGGAGAATGGCAGCGAATGACCGCCGGAACCGGCGTTCGCCACAGCGAATTTAACGCTTCGGAAACTGAACGGGTGCATTTGCTGCAAATCTGGATTTTGCCGGAAAAGGAAAACTTAACGCCCGGTTACGAGCAAAAGTTTTTTGCGCCCGAAGAAAAGCAGGGAAAATTGCGGCTCGTCGCTTCGCCTGATGCGCGCGACGGATCGCTAAAAATCAACCAGAACGCCGCGGTTTACAACGGAATAATTCCGGCGGGCGAAACCGTCGAGCATCGCCTTGAAAAAGGCAGATACGCTTGGCTGCAAATCATCAAAGGCGCGGTTGATTTGAACGGCAATCGGATGAAAGTCGGCGATGGCGCGGCTGTCAGCGAAGAAGAAATTTTGATGATCAAAGCCGATGCAGAAAGCGAAGTTTTGCTTTTCGATTTAGCTTAAAAATAAAGCGAAACTAAAGGAAGCCTAAAAACTAAAAATAAAATTACTTCGCGTCCTTCGCGTAAATCCTTTGCGTCCTTTGCGGTTTAATTCCCAATTATGAAACGAATTAAACCGCAAAGGACGCAAAGGTCAGCGCGAAGGACGCGAAGTAATTTTTGTTGTGATTCATAATTCGTAATTTTTTTCCTCCGCTTGTATAATTAGCTCGCCGAATTTGACGGCAAATTTCTCCCAATTTTGAATTTTCGAGCAAAATCTCAATGAACGAAACGTTGGAAAAAGGAAGAATCGTAACGATTTTCGGCGGCTCTCGCTGCGGCGAAAACTCCGAAGAATATCGTCAGGCGCACCGCGTCGGCTCGCTGCTTGCCGAAGCAGGTTTTACGATTTGCACGGGCGGTTATCTCGGCGTAATGGAAGGGGCTTCGCGCGGCGCGCGGGAAAGAGGCGGGCGCGTTCTCGGAATCGTGATGAATCAATTCAAAGGCGAGCCGAATCGTTTTTTAACCGACAAAGTTGCAAGCAATCATTTTTACGAAAGATTGCAAAATTTGATTACGCGCTCGGTCGGTTTCATCGCTCTGCGCGGCGGAATGGGAACCGTGACGGAAGTCTCGCTCGTCTGGAACAAGCTCCAAACCGGCGTAATCGCGCGCCATCCGCTCGTTCTGCTCGGTGATAGCTGGCGTCCCGTAGTCAAATGCTGGCAGGAAAATCTGGTTGTCAGCGACACGGACGTTTCTTTCCTCGATTTTGCCCGAACGCCGGAAGAAGCTGTTAAAATCATCATTGAAAAATCTTGAAATTTGTTCGTAGTTCGTCGTTCGTTGATCGTTGCAAAAGCAATCAACAACGAACGACGAACTACGAACTGCGAACAAATTTATGAATTGTCCCCGATGCAATGCGGCTTTAGCTGAAAATGCAAGATTCTGCGGAGCTTGCGGTTTGACTTTGCAAGCCGCGCCGCCGCCCCAACAACCGGCTTCCGGTTATACGTCGCAGGTTCAACAAACTTATAGCAATCCGCCGGGCGGCGGCGTGTTTCATTTCGATTCTGACGGGCGCGGGCAGGGACGCGGCTATACCTGGGAAATCCAGCATCCCGGTTCGTTTGCTCTCGCCGTTGTTAAATTACAAGCCGAGCAATCAATTTCGGCGGAAGCCGGAGCGATGGTTTCGATGTCTGCAAACGTCGAGCTGCAATCGCAGATGAAAGGCGGAGTTTTCGGTGCGCTTAAACGCGCCGTCGGCGGCGAATCTGCTTTTGTTTCGACGTTTACGGCTCGCGGCGGCGCGGGCGAAGTCGCTCTTGCGCCGGGCGCGCCGGGCGATATTGCCGGAATCGAGATTCAGAATCAAACGTTTTTCGTGCAGGCGAGTTCATATCTGGCGGGCGACACGAGCTTGCAAGTCGAGACAAAATTCGGCGGAATGAAATCCTGGATCGGAGGCGAAGGCTTATTTCTGCTGCAAGTTTCGGGAACAGGTCTTTTGCTGCTTTCTTCGTTCGGAGCGATTCACCGGAAAAAACTCGCGGCGGGCGAGCGTTATGTGATTGACACGGGGCATCTCGTCGCCTGGGAAGGGCAAATGCAGTATCAGACGAGAAAGGCTGCGCGCGGATTTTTCCAAAGCGTTTTTAGCGGCGAGGGTTTGGTTTCCGATTTTATGGGACCCGGCGAAATTTTGATTCAAACCAGAAATCTCGCAGCCTTTGCCGGACTTTTGAAACCGTTTTTCCCGACGCAGAGCAGCGGCAGCGGCGGCGGGTTTAGTTTTGGTAGTTAATAATGGCGAAGTTTTACACTGAATTAGACAATTCCCTGCGGCGTTTTATCGCCGAGCAAAAGATTTTCTTCACCGCTTCCGCGCCGAACGACGGGCGAGTTAATCTTTCGCCCAAAGGAATGGACAGTTTTCGCTGTTTAGATCATAAAACCGTGGCGTATCTGGATTTGACCGGAAGCGGAAACGAAACCGCCGCTCATATTTTCGAAAACGGCAGATTGACGATTATGTTTTGCAGCTTTACGGAAAAGCCTCTGATACTGCGGCTTTACGGGCGCGGGCGCGTTGTTCGGAAAAATGACGAAGACTGGAATCGCTTGTATTCCAACTTCACGCCGATTATTGGCGAGCGGCAAATCATCGTTCTCGAAATTGAATCGCTGCAAACCTCGTGCGGTTTCGCAGTTCCGGTTTACGAGTTGAAAGAGGAACGCGAAAAGCTGGTGGAATGGGCTGAAAATAAAGGCGAGAACGGCTTGCTCGAGTATCGCCAAACGAAAAATCAAATCAGCATTGACGGTTTGCCGACACATTTAAACGGATAAGTGATTATGTTTGATAGGGATTTTCCGGGAACCGGCAAAACGGTCGGAATTTTGGGAGTGCCGCTCGGTTTTGCGGCTAGTACGGTTGGCAGCGAGCTTGGACCGCAGGCGATTCGCCAGCAAAAATTAAAAGAAAGAATCGAAACGCTCGGTTACCGCGTGCAGGATTTCGGCGATTTGAATTTGCAGCATCCTGATCGTCCAGCAGAACCGGGCGAAAATCCGCGTTTTTTGCGCGAAATGGTTGCGGCGAGCGATTTGATTTGTCCCTCGATGTCGAACGTTTTTCGTGAAGCCGACATTCCGTTAATTTTGGGCGGCGACCATTCGATTGCGATGGCGACATTAAGCGGAGTTTCTTCGCATTTTCGCAAGGAGAATCAGGAAATCGGATTGATTTGGTTCGATGCTCACGCAGACATCAACACGCCGGAAACATCACATTCGGGAAATCTTCACGGAATGCCGCTCGCCGTTTTGTTCGGCAAAGGAGCGCCTGAACTGACAAACTTGTGCGGCTTTGCGCCGAAGCTCAATCCGAAATTTTGCGCTCACGTCGGCGCGCGCGATTTGGATTTGGGAGAAAAACGAATGATCCGCGAATTGGGATTGCGCGTGTTTACGATGAACGAAATTGACCGGCGCGGAATGAACGCCTGCATTGAAGATGCAATCGCAATTGCTTCACAAGCGCCGGGCGGTTTTGCCGTGACGTTTGACGTTGACATTTTAGACCCTTTGGACGCGCCGGGTTCCGGGACGCTCGTGCGCGGCGGCATTTCTTACCGCGAAGCGCATCTCGCGCTCGAACGAATCGCCGAAACCGGCAAAATGCGCTCGTTTGAAATCGTCGAAGTCAACCCGACTTTAGACACCAACAACCGGACTGCGGAACTAGCCGTCGAATTGATTCTCTCGGCGCTCGGCAAAACGATTTTATGAATAGTAATCAGTAATCAGTAATTAGTAATTAGTTTTTGGAACTTTAAAGTTAAATGTTGAAACAAACTCAACAACTTCAAAATCAAACTATTACTAATTACTAATTACTGATTACTAATTACTGATTACTAATTATGAATAAAACCAGAATCGGCGTTATTTTCGGCGGGCGTTCGGGCGAACATGAAGTTTCAATTCGTTCGGCGCAGTCGGTGATTGAAGCGATTGACGCGGAGCGATATGAAATCGTTCCGATGGCTATTGCCAAAAACGGCAAATGGCTGTCTCCGGCGGAATCGGCTTTGCTTTTTCCGGCGGAAACGCGCCAGCTTTTGGAACAGCAAATTTCCATTAAAGAAACCCGTGCCGTCGCGCTGATCGGCGATCCGACTTATCAGGGTTTAACTCTTTTGAAAACAAGCGGCGAAAATTCGCAGCCGCTCGATGTCGTTTTTCCGTGTTTGCACGGAACTTATGGAGAAGACGGAACGATTCAAGGACTTTTTGAGATGGCTGGCATTCCGTACATCGGTTCGGGCGTTCTAGCATCGTCGTGCGGGATGGACAAAGTGACGATGAAGGTTCTTTTTAGAGACGCGGGTTTACCGATGTGCCGTTACACCTGGTTTTTGCGCCGCGATTTCGAAGCCGCGCCCGACGCCTGCGTTGAAAGAATCAAAAACGAAGTCGGTTTTCCCGCGTTCGTTAAACCCGCAAATCTCGGCTCGTCCGTTGGGGTTTCGCGTGCCGATGACGATGAAAGTTTGAAAAAAGCGATTGAATTGGCGGCGCGTTTCGACCGCAAAATCATTGTCGAAGAAGGATTGGACGCCCGCGAAATCGAAGTCGCAGTGATCGGAAACGACGAGCCGCAAGCCAGCTTGCCGGGCGAATATATTATTTTTGACGAAAACGCCAAATTCCTCGATTACGAAGAAAAATACAAAGGCACGGGACACAACGAATTCGTCGTTCCCGCGCCGCTCGAAGCTGAAATGATCGAGCAAATCCGCGATTTGGCGAAAATCGCTTTCAAAGCCGTTGACGGCTCCGGATTGTCGCGCGTTGATTTCTTTTTGCGCCGCGACAACGGCGAATTGCTGATTAACGAAATCAACACGCTGCCCGGTTTAACCGAAGTTTCCGGTTTTCCGAAAATGTGGAAAGCGTCGGGAAAACCATTTTCGCAGGTGATTGACGAATTGGTCGCGCTCGCCTTTGAACGATTTGAAGATAAATCACGGAATCAAACGAGTCTTTAATTGAAACTGCTTATGAAAATTGATTATAACCAGATGCTGCAAACGGCGATTGAAGAAGCCAGACAAGGTTTGGCTGAAGGCGGAATTCCAATCGGCGCGGCTTTGTTTGACGAAAACGGCAATTTGTTAGGGCGCGGACATAATCGCCGCGTGCAGGAAAACGATCCGTCGGTTCACGGCGAAACCGACGCTTTTCGCAAAGCCGGGCGACAGCGCAGTTACCGTGACAAAATTATGGTTACGACGCTCGCGCCGTGCTGGTATTGCAGCGGTCTTGTGAGGCAGTTTCAGATTGGAACGGTTGTTGTCGGCGAATCGGTAAATTTCAGCGGCGGCGTTGAATGGCTGCGAGAAAACGGCGTCAAAGTCGTTGACCTTGAATCGAAAGAATGCATCGAAATGCTGTCAAATTATATCGCCGCAAACCCGGAAGTTTGGAACGAGGACATCGGCGAAGAATAATTAAAAATCTAGTTTAAAGAAATGTCTTGCGCTCTAAGTTTTCCATTAACACCTTTTCATTCTTTCTTTCAGAAACGGTCGCCGAAAGAAATCGTCGAACAAATCGCCGAATTGAAGGAAAAAGACGATTTTTCACGAATTCGCTGCCCGCTTTGTAAATGGCAGCCGACGAAAGCGAGCCGCTGGGTTTGTTTTAATTGCGATTTCCCGGAATTTTATTACGGCGGCTGCTACTCATGTTGGAATACGTTTGAAACCGGCGGCGCGTGTCCCGGCTGCGGTCATTTGTGGCGCTGGACATCGTGCTTGCGCTGCGGAGGCTGGTCTTTGCACGCAGATTGGTACGCAAGCGAAACGGACATATCATAATGAAAATCCTCGAAACCGAGCGGCTCGTTCTTCGTCAAATTTCGGTCGAAGACGCCGACTTTATTCTTGATTTATTAAATCAACCTTCGTTTATCAAATACATCGGCGACCGAAATCTGAGAACGATTGACGACGCGCGCCAGTATATTTCGACTCGATTCGTCGCTTCTTACGAGCAATTCGGCTATGGATTTTATTTGGTCGAATTGAGGCAAAACGAAGCTCCGATTGGAATTTGCGGGCTGGTCAAACGCGAGACATTGCCGGATGCCGACATCGGTTTTGCATTTTTGCCCGATTACTGGTCGCAAGGCTACGCTTTTGAATCGGCGCAAGCCGTCTTTGATTACGCCAAAAATGTTTTAAAGCTCAAACGCATTTTGGCGATTACCACAAAAGATAATGAAAGCTCCGGGAAGCTGCTCAATAAAATCGGTCTCAAATTCGAGCGTTTGATTCGTTTGAATGAAGAGGAGCTTAAACTGTTTTCGTCGGATGAATAATCAAAAGAAAAGAGCGCGGGCGTCCGCGCTCTTTTCTTTTGATTATTTTAACGTCAGTTTGGGATAAGAGCGTCAATTTTAGTCGGTGAAACCGACGAAATTTTTGTAGCCCATAGCTTACGCTGTGGGCTAGAGCGCAAATTAAGATGGAGAGCCGTTGAAAACGGCGGCATAAATTTATGCCGCTCTCTCGCGAGAGCTTGATTTTCTTGATCTTTAGCTTCCCATAGCTGGCGCTATGGGCTACAAAAATTTCGCTGTCTTCGACCGCTTTTTCCAAACTAACGTTATTTTATTGCGCCGATTTTAAATATTTCTCCGGTATCGGGCTTTCGGGCGTCTCCTGACTCCATGTGATATTTAAAACCCACCAGCGCGTGCCGTCGTTAACGAGCTGAATGCTGTTGATTCCGCGCATAAACGGTTTTTCGTCGGTAAGTTTGTGTTTCGATTGATAAGTCGTAAAAACGTGGGCGATGTTGCCGAATTGTTCGACGCGTTGCGCGATGCCGATTTCGTGGAAACCTTCTTTTTCGAGATACGGTCCGCTGCCTGTAATGTACTGTTCCGGCGTTATATAGCGTCCGACGATTTTGCTCGTTTGCTGATTTTTGAAGGTCGGAATCATTCGCGCGTTCGGATAAAACAACGAGCGGAAACGATTCCAATCGCGTTTGACACCGGGGTCGCCCGAAATCACTTCGTAAAGCGCTTTGACGATGCTGTCAATCGAAGCAACGTCTTCCGGCTTTGCGGGCGGAATACTGGCGAAGGGGTTGGGAGCAGGCGATGCGGCAGGCGCGGGCTGCGCTGCCGGAGTCGCGGGGTTTGGTGTCTGCGCAGGCGTCGGTTTGGTTTCCTGCGCCATATTTACGGTTGAAAAACAAAAAAACGCGATTGGCAGAATTGCTGCGCGTTTTAATTTAAAGTTCATTTCGATTTTCTCCTTTGAAACAAATTGCGGGATTTAATTACGCCCGAAAAACGCTTTTGTTTCAGGCTTGAGCCAATTAATGAGCAGCGGAATTGAAAACGGAAGCAGACAGCAGCTTGTCATTCCGATGCAAATCAAGACGATGTGATAAATCCATGTCCAGGGCTTTCGCGGCAAAAAGAGCGCGACCGCGAAAATCAGAAAAAAAACGCCGCCGAGAATCGCATAAACTCCGCCGCCAATTACAACTTCGGCGGCATCTTTACCGCTCGACCACGAACCGGCGACAAGCATAAAAACGCCAAAAGCAATCAGCACGGCATACATCGCCGCCATCATTCCACAATATATTCGATACCAGAAAAACACTCGTCGTCCGCGTTCGGCGTCAATAAACATCGCACCCGAATTCATTCCAAAAGCGCGGGCGTGTTGTTCGGGCGACAGTGAAACTTGCGCCGACGCGGATAAACCCGCGCCGCACTGCAAACAAAAATTTTCGCCCAAAGAATTAAGATTTCCGCAACTCGGACATTTAACGGCATTCATAAAACGATTAAACCATAAAGGCACAGAGAATTTAATTTTCTCTGTGCCTTTGTATCTCTATGATGAAATTAAACCTTTACTTAGGAGAAACTTTGCTTGCGCCCGATTCGTCTTCACGAATTGTTTTCGGGTTTCCGGCGTAATAGATTTTGCTCGCGCCGGATGCTTCGGCGTTCAAATTGTCGGTCACGAAAACGCTGGCTTTGCTTGCGCCCGAAGCCTCGACAGTGGCTTTGACGGTTTTGAAATTTTCAGCGTCCAGATTGCTCGCGCCGCTCATATCCGCGATAAACGTGGCGGCTTCGCCCTCGATGTTAACTTTCGACGCGCCGCTCAAATCCAATTCAAAATTGTCGGCTCTAACATTTTTAACATTGGCTTTGCTCGCGCCGGAAATGTTGAGACGGTTCAAATCGGCAACTGTGATGCGAACGCGCAAAGCCGAATGCGTCCAGATGTTTCCGCGCCGTTCAATGTGAAGCGTGTCGTTTTTGACGTAGGTTTTGGTCAATTCGAGCAGATTGTCATCGGTTTCGATTTCTACCGATTGTTCCGCGCCGACGTTGATTTCGAGGTTTGTCGCGCCGCCGACTTTTATGGCTGTAAATGTCGGGACTTCGCGGCGTTCGGTTTGCAGATTACCCGAACCCTTGATTCTCGTAAACATTTTCGGCAAGCTCGGCAAAAGAGAACTACCCGTTACCAATGAAACAATAAATAAACTGCTGACAAGTGCTGCAATAAAAATTAATAAGCCAATCTTTTTCATATTTCCTCCTGATTTCACGACGAGAACTTCGCTGTCTGAAAAAACGCGGTTTAGACCAGGAAAGTTTCAATAAATTCTTTTTCTTGTTTTTCTCAGTGTTCTCTGTGCCCTCTTCGTGCACTCCGTGTTAAATCTTTTTCTCACCACAGAGAACACTGAGAAGTCACAGAGGAAACACAGAGTTTTGCATCGAATTGGCTTTAACTCAATGCATTTTTCCAGTCCAATAAATAAACAACGCCTGCCCGACGCCGAGGAAAAAACCGATAAACAAACCGAACAATTCGATTTTCCGCAAATGCTGTCCGGCGACCGACAAAACGAGCTGTTCGAGTTTTTCGACCGGATAATTGTTGACCTTTTCTTTAACAAGACCGGCAATGTCAAATTCTTTGATTGCGACCGGCAATTTTTCCTGCGCCGCGCCGATAATCCGGTCGGTTAACATCGTCGAGGCGCGCTGAATTGAATCCGCGCCGATTCGTTCGGCGACGTTGCCGATTGGCGTCACGAGCAGGCGTTCAACCTGCGACGCAATAACGGCTTTGACCGTGTTTTCGGTTTCCTGATGATTGAGAATATTGACCAGAGTTTTGGTTAACACGCTTTTCAAACGAGGCTCGATGTCCGTATGCGTGCGTTTTAAAATCGCGCCAAGCGAATGCGGGCGAAGATTGTGCAAAGTGTCGAACAGATAAACCGAAATCGAATTTGAAACCTGCTCGCTTTTAAGCAGCTTGACGATGTTTGCTGTGATTTGGGTTTTTAAAGTTTCCAGTTTATCGGGCGCAATTTGCCCGATAATTTCCGGCAGAGGCTTTTGCAGCAGATTATCAATCGAGCCGAACAGAAACGCTTCGGCTTCGGCGGCAAATGTTTCGCCTTTCAGAGTCTCTTCGATTTTTCTGGGCAGAGTTGTGTTTACCAAATCGTCAACTTCGCGAAAGAGCTTGTCG
>DASVTY010000180.1:0-7404 GCA_036387315.1 Pyrinomonadaceae bacterium | reverse complement strand
ATGCCAACAATAGAACAGACAATGCAAAAAGTTCGCAATTTTGCAAAATTACCAATTGGTTGGCACTACGGAGAAGGTGAGCCAATAGACACATCTTTTATTGAACGAGCAGAAAAGTTTTTATCAACAGCTAGCGGATGGGGGATTGAAGAAGCAAATGCTTTCCCGGGTGCGGATGGTCAAATAGAAGTAACATTCTATTTCGGTAATAAAACATTTGCTTTTATGTTTGAGACGGACAATACCGTTTCTATTACGGAAGAAATTAAAGGTGAAATAATTTCAGATGTTTATGAGCAGCCGTATGAAGCTGCCGAACAAAAGCTATGGGAGCTATCTCAAAAGACTCAGATTATATACGACTCGTCCACCTTAGACATTGGGACACAAGAGATAATAGATTTAGAAGCGCGACGTTTCAGCGTTCGTCGAAGAACCAAGACCCGCTTCGCGGTGTTTCAATCATCTCGACTAAGTGCATATTGGAAACTGGGCGAACAGTCTGCGAGCACGTCCCCTACTTCTACTGCACAGTTGCCAGTGACCCAGTTGTCTTCTTGTGTTTAAAGAAAGAGCAACTTACTGAAAACGAAATACTACAACAGAACAGTGAAATAGTTTGTGATGGCGAGATTCGTAGAGATTCTTGCCATCACAATTTTACTGAGTGGAACGACGGACAATGTAAAAGGTTCATCACCCCTTTGAATTTAATCCCTGAAAACTTCGTAATTTGCGCCGAAGAGGGGGAAAGAGATTTAACGTATGAAGATATAGCGGACTGGTTAGCCAATAATCCTGATTAGCTTTCTCTCCAGAACTCCGGCTTAACCCCTAACTCGCACATTGACTGAATCAAAACGCAGATGTTATGCGCTAGGATTTTACAAAGTGCTTCGTTGATTTGTTGTGCTGCTTTGCTGAACATTGCAGCTAACTATTTCAGTATTGGTAGCCAACTATAAATCATCGAATGATGCGGAGACCACGCCGCCCATACCAAAGCTGCCCATTGCCTAACTAATTGTTTATGCTGTTCAGCAGAAGAAGCCTTACAAACGTCACTTACCGTGATTGAACCTAGCGAAGATGGCGGAGTAAGCCATATAAAATGATCCTTTGTTTTCGTTATGGTGAGCATCGCCTCATTTGCACGCTCCATTTCGAGACCACGTTCAAGGAGCAAGCACAATCGCACAAGATGATAACCTACCGATTTGATGCTTTGCGGCGATGGCTGTCCGGGATGTTGAGCGGCATAAGCGTCAACCGTTAGCCGATGTATTTCAAAATACGCCGGACTACTGTATTCGCGTGCCAGAATTTCTCCGTAAGCCGCCCAGCAACCCGGTGATGATTCCATATAGCGGTGAGTCGCTCCTTCAATATCTGGAAACAGTCCGCCACATCCGATGCAAGGAACAAGTTTCATTCTGTTTTTACTTTTCCACGGAATCAAGTCTGTGCTCAAGAAGCACAACTTCTAATTATACCGCTAAAATGCTGCATAACACTTCAAATTAGAATAAAATACCGCGTTGAACTTCAGCTCAAAAACGCTCCTTTATGAGACAATTCTGAATATAACATCGCACTATTAGGACATTACCGGCTTTGTTGCAAAAGCCCGTTCTGTTGCAAAAGTGCCGCTTTGAATCAAGAAAAATTCTTTGAGCATTATCATCAACGCTCGAATGTCGAAACTACCTTTTCGATGATAAAAGCGAAGTTTGGCGGAAGTCTGAGAAGCAAGATGAGAACGGCGCAAATTAACGAAGCACTTTGCAAGATTCTCGCGCATAACATCTGCGTTTTAATTCAATCAATGTGTGAGTTAAATATAAAGCCTGAGTTCTGGAAAGAAATATAATAAGGAGTTAATATAGCTCCGGTTATGAATAATGAGAGGAAAGAACCGAATAGTTGGCTAATCATCTTCGGTTTTCAAATCTACTTTGGAATTGTTCATTCAATTTTATGGCGGGTTCTTTCCAATGTGTTTTCTGTGTCATTTCCAATTGCCTTTAGTTTCTCTATGTTTTTCACATCTTTAACAGCATACTTTTTGTTTCTTCACGGAACAACTAATTATTGGTCAAAAGGAAAATGGACTTTTTCCTACTTCGCCAAAATTGCCTTTGCTTTGGCAGTTTTGGCATTTTTGCTTGCTAAGTACATTTTAAATGAGCAGTAGCTATTTGTCTCAAAACTGCTTAAACTTTTTCGATTCTGTTGCAAAAGTCTGTCTCAAAAGTGGCTTTTGCAACAAAGCCACACAAAGCCTAATTTGTCCGATTGTGATTTTCCTTGATTTTTTGGGTTTTATTTTCGACTGAGAGCAGTTCGGTTGAATTTTCCGTAACGCTCTGAACAGGCTCGAAAGGTTTTTCTTCAAGAAGTTTGCCCGTATCTTTTTTATCGGTTAATTCGCTAGTCATCGCGGGATTTATTTGAGCTTTTCTTTCTTTGGCAAACTGGAAGTAAGATGCACAAAGTATTATCCAAACCGTGGAAACGGTAATGACAATCAGTGAAATTCCAAACGAAACATTATTGTCCTTCAAAATTACCTTAAAGAAAATGCCGGATATAATAAAAAAAACGGCGATTAATAAACCTAATCCAAATTGGCTGAGGACAAAATTTTTAAAGTTTTCAATTGAGCTTTCTTTCTTCGACAACTTTGCATTCTGTGCAGTCGTTAATTGCAGCAAAAGTGATTCGGCTATGACTCCCAGATATATTCCGCACGAACGACAAAACTTTTGTTCGGTTGAATTATTTGTGGCGCAATTTGGACAAAACATAAATTCTCCTTTTCAGCGGTCTGATTTCTCCGCTTCGGTTCTCTTCATCATCTTATACGGACTTCGGTTGAATTAATTTAAGGGAACTTGTAAATAATTATTTTCCGATTGTTTACCATAAATTCGCCGGACAAAAGCCGAATTGTAGCCAAACCAATAAACTCTTTCATTTCGTCTCAAAAAGGATCGTTTTCGAGATAAAGTATATCACTCCTGAGTGTCCCGAAAAGGAGCTTTTTTGAGACGCTCATCATTCGATTATTTTCGCTGTTTGCGAGTTTTAGACCTACAAACTATCTTTAAAATATGAAACCGATAATCCGAGAGTCCGCAAATATCTTACTTATTATTCTGGGCATTCTTTCAGCGGGAATGGGATTGAAAGGTTTTTTGCTCTCAAGTCGCTTTATTGACGGCGGAGTAACGGGCATTTCTATGCTGCTTTCTGATGTTGTCGGATTACCGCTCTCCATTTGGCTTTTGATTATCAATTTACCGTTTATTGCTCTCGGTTATAATCAGATAGGCAAAAAGTTTGCCGTCAAGAGTGCTTTAGCGATTGCTGGTTTATCAATTTGTCTTGCTGTCATTAAATATCCTGACGTTACACCGGATAAACTTCTGACTGCTGTTTTCGGCGGTTTTTTTATCGGTGCCGGAATTGGTCTTGCTATTCGCGGCGGTGCGGTTTTAGACGGAACAGAAATCGCGGCTCTACTCGTTAGCCGCAACAGTCATCTTTTGAGAGTCGGTGATGTAATTCTCATTCTAAATATATTTATTTTCTTAGCCGCAGCTTTCTTTTTGGGAGTTGAGATAGCATTGTATTCGATTTTGACTTATGTGGCGGCATCAAAAACAATTGACTTTTTGCTTCACGGCATTGAGGAATATACAGCAATTACTATCGTTTCAGCGAAAAACGAAGCAGTGAAAGAAGCAATAATAAATAGACTGCATCGCGGCGTTACGGTTTATAAAGGTCACGGAGGAATGGGCAGCACTGGCGTAAGTGATTCACAGCACGAAATACTTTATTGCGTTGTAACACGGTTAGAAATCGGCAGCATCAAAAATGTAGTTAGAGAAATAGACCCAGCAGCGTTTATGACAACGCATTCGTTAAGTGATGTTGAAGGCGGGCTAATTAAAAGGGCTGATTTACATTAAACGCGCGCCGCAGAAAAGCGATTTTGGTAATTGATATTTTTGTCTCAAAAAAGGTCGTTTTTGAGACATATATTTGTATAGCACCACAAGATTAGGACACTACCGAAAAACCGATTTCGTTGACAAATAATTTGTTGTCAACGATTCTTTTCGGATAAACCTTTTTATGATGAGCTTCATTGAGCTTTAGAGAATTCAAAAGCGACTCGGACGTTTAGCGCATTTCCGACGACTTCGGTTCGCATATTCGTCGCTTTTAGTTTGATTGCGCCGTTGGCATATTGCACCGGAACAATCGCTGAAATCTGCTCGGCTTTGAGAATTTCGAGCGGATTTACTTTTTTATCAATCGAGCCTTGCACAAACTTGCCGACTACGCCGCTCGCAATTCCGGGAACTCCGTTTAAATCAACTTTGTTTACTTTCACCCGCCCGAAAAGAGTTTGTTTGGCGGCGTCGTATTCGATATTCAAATCCGCCTCAGCCCAGCCTTTAAAATTGGTGCAGCCGACAAACGGGATGTCGTAATTGCCCGTGAAAGCGAGCGGCGCGAGAATTTTTCCGTCCGCAATTCTCACTGAAGTTCGAACGCCGTTCATTTCGCGCTGCAAAGTGATTGATTCGACGCATTTTGCTTTTTCAAATTTTACTTTCTCGATTTTGGGCTTTGGATTTTCGGCTTTGGACAGTTGGAATGTCGGCGTGTCGAGATTGGTAAAAACCGCGTCGAGAAAAGAGTTCAAAAACTGCTCGCTGAGCGTGACGGTTATTTCGGGCGGGTTTTGTGCGCGGGCAAAACCGCTTGAAAATAAAAGAATCGCAACAACAACCAAGATTTTCTGTTTCATAAAATCAACGTCAGTACCGAGAGCGGTAGCGACCGGACTTTTGTTAGTTAATAAACCCGGTCGCTACCGCTCTCGGTACTGACAAATTTACAATCCGGCGCGAACGATGTCGTGCAATCTGAGCAAACCGATTGCTTCGCCGTTTTCGCCGACAACCGGCAAAACCGCGATTTGACGCGGGCGGTTTTCCATTAATTGCAAAGCGTCGAAAGCGAGCATCGGCGGCGTTGCGACAATTGGTTTGTCAGTCATCATTTCAGCGGCGGTCAATTTTCTCAAATCTTCCGGTTCGATTCGCTCGACCGTCCGGCGCAAATCGCCGTCGGTTATGATGCCGACAAGTTGGTTTTGGTCGTCAACGACATTGACAGCGCCGAGCGCAAATCGGCTGATTTCCGCGACGACTTCGAGCCAGTTTGCGTCGGGCGAAACATTCGGGCTTTCGCGCATTAAATCCTGAACGCGAACGTTCAAACGCTTGCCCAAACGCCCAGCCGGATGATTAGCCGCAAAATCTTCCGCCGTCCAGTTTTTACACTGCATCAGAGCCATCGCCAGCGCGTCGCCGATTGCCAGCGCGACCGTTGTCGAAGCGGTCGGCGCGAGATTGAGCGGGCAGGCTTCTTTGTCAACCGAAGCGTCCAAAACGATTTCCGCGTTTCGCGCCAGAGTCGAATCAATGTTTCCGATAATGGCGATAATCGAAATTTTACGTGATTTTAAAGCGGGCAAAAGCTGTAAAATCTCGTCCGTTTCGCCGCTATTTGAAAGAGCGATTGCAACGTCTCCGGTTGTAATAACGCCCAGACCGCCGTGCATCGCGTCCGAAGGATGAACGAATATCGCCACCGTTCCGGTGCTGGTCAGCGTCTGCGCGATTTTCTGCCCGATGACGCCGGATTTGCCGACGCCGAGAACGACGATTTTACCGGGGCAATCAATCAGCAGATTAATCGCTCGCTCAATCGTTTCTTTTTCCAAACGGTTGGCGGCTTGTTCGATTGCCGCAGCTTCGAGCCGCAATAATTCAACGGTTTGGGCAAAACAATTTGAAATTTCTTTTGTTTTTTGCGGATTCACTTTTTTCAATTCGCGCCTGTTTAGGCGGAATTACAATTTTCACGCAAACGACGCAAAGAACGCAAAGCCGCAAGGATTTTAATTTCCGGCGGGCTTAACGGGATGAAGGACATCAAGCGCAATTTGCCAGCCTTTTCGGGTGTGCTTCCAGACGCGCAAATAATACCCGCGTTCTGTTTTATTTGTCGAATCCGTTAATTCGTATTCGCCGTAAGCGTAAGCGAAATCGCCTGATAGCTCGCCGTTAATCGGTTTTGAGTTGAAAGAATATTTTTCTATCGAAACCGCGCGCAGAGCTTCTTTTCTGCCGACAAACGGAAAATGATTTTCACGCAATAGCCGCGAGTTTTCCGCCAAAAGTTTGCCGTAAGTCTTTACTAAGCCGTTTTTTTTGAGTGAATCCGCAAAATCGTTTTCCAACTTCTGCCAGTTTTGCGAATCCGATTTTTTATCTGCTTTGCCAGCAAGAAAAGGCGTTTGCGGGGCGATTTCGGTTTCGTATTTGGCGTGCTGGATTCCCGTATCAACGACAAATCTATATTTTCCGTCAGATTGTCGTTTCCAAACGGTGGCAAATTCGCCGAAAGCCGTCGGCGCATCAGTTTTGCCTTTCGGATGAAACGACCAGTTTCCGGTCGTAAATCCAAATTCTCCGGTCGAAGAAACTCCCGCAAAGTTCGGCGCCCAAGCCAAAAGCGATGAATTTGACGGGCGTTTTCCGTAAAAATCGCGGACATTAACGGGCTTTTGCGTAAAAACCAAACCGTCCGGTGCGGCATATTCGACAAACGCCGCATTGGTTCCCTTTTCCGCAGCCATCGCCGCAAACGCTTTTTCGGCGGCGACGACTTCATTTAGAGCCGAATCGTTCTGCGGTGCAACAGTAATTTGGCAAATAAAAAATAGAATCAACAAAACGCTATAAATTTTCATTGGACTCGGGTTATCTATTTCAGAATTGGTATTTCTTGAGATTAAGTTACGATTGAAACCGTCAAAGGTTGCGTTCAAACAAATACAAAAAAAATTTAGAATGACAATTTTCCGTAAGGAAAAAATAACGGTCAAACGATAGCGAGGTTTTCAAATTGCTTCTTTCGCCTGAGCGACGGCTTTGTCGGTGTCGGTCAGAAAAAGCAGAATCATTCCGATGATGAAAAACGCGATGAGCGCCAGAATTGCCTGGCGATAAGAATTTGTCGCCGCCGCGACCGCGCCGAAAACGAGCGGTCCGATCCACGAAGTTCCGCGTTCTGAGATTTCGTAAATCGAAAAGAATGCAGATTCCCTGCCTTCGGGAATCATCCGGGAAAACAGCGAGCGCGAAAGCGCCTGCGAGCCGCCCAAAACAAAACCGATTGCCGCGCCCATAATCCACGCTTCGGCAGTCGTATTTAAAACTGCGTAAGCGTAAATGACAATCGCCGCCCAAATGACGAGCGAAACTAAAATCGAATGTTTAGCGCCGATTTTTCTTGCCAAAAATTCAAAAGCGAAGC
>DASVTY010000179.1:0-21510 GCA_036387315.1 Pyrinomonadaceae bacterium | reverse complement strand
TGTTCGATGCGGGTTTAATCTTCACTCGCAACTTTGAAGTGTGGGTTCTCGATGATACCAAAGACGTTTCCAAACGGGTCTGTCACCGTCGCTACGCGAACGCCGCTGCCGACATCATTCACATCGCTATGTTTCTTCGCGCCAAGTTCAAGCATCCGCTTGTATGCTGCTGCGGCATCTTTGACGCCCCAATAAGCAACTGCATTATTACCTTTTGACACACCGGACATATCCGGGTCTAGCCCTAACTCGAAGCCACCAATATTAAAGCCGACATAAAACGGTTGGTCAAAATAAGGCTTAGTTCCTAACACCTCTGTGTACCACGCTTTGGCTTTCTCAAGATTATCTACATTGTAAACGACAGTTCTTAGTCCTTGAAACATTTTCGTCTCCTTTACGCCAACCGGCGCAGGTTTATTTTGCTGCTGAAAACTAGCATTTGCTAAAGAAAGGATAACAAATAGCGCAAGTGATGCAAGAATAAGTTTTCGATTCATAATGTTTCGTCCATCTATTTTCAAACAATGTCTTCGAACGTTTCACACAGGAAAGCATCGAACTTTGTATTATACGGAATTAAATTCCGCATAAAAATTTATACGGAATTTCTAAAAGATTCTTTTTCAACAATTTCTTGTAAATTTACCGGACGAAAGCGGAATTTCAACTCATCACTTGGGTTCATTCAGATAAACCGCATTCAAAACGCGCCCGCGTTCATGATCCGAAGCAATTGTTTTAACGGCATTGAGAAGCGCGCTGCGAACGTCTTCATCTTTCGCTTTAGCGTTGGCTACCTGAATAAGAACGTTTGCCTTTTCGTAATCCGAATTTATTTTCGCGGCGGAGGCGAGAGTCTGTAGCAGGATGTCTTTGTTTGCGACATTCGCTTTCAAGACGGCTTTTAGCACGCGCCCTCGTTCATAATCGCTCTTAATAGTTCCGGTTGCCGCAAAGTACGCATCCAGTGTCTTGCGATTGATCGGAGACGTGCTTACGGTGTTAATAAGAAGAGTCGCCTTCTCGTAATCAGAAGAAATGCCCGCTTCCGTCTGCTTTAGAACCTCATTCAAAGCGCCCGAATCGAGATTCCCGCTTTTAACGGCTTCTTCCAAATAAACCCGTTTAGTGTAATCGCCCGTCAGGCGCGGGATTTCATTGAGCAGAGCGGCGGCTCCGCGCTCTCGAATAATTTGTTTGGCTCTGGCTTTGGCATCAAAGCCTTTTCCAACAGCCTCAGCCATTATTTTCGCCAGCCAGTCCTGTCCTTCGGCATCAAATGAGCGCTCCTGCCCGTTTACCATATAAGTCCTGACGAGCTGCCCGTTTGCCCCAGCCGCAATTTTCAATCGGCGCGAAAGCCCTGCCCGGCGTTCAACGACTTCCAGAGAGCCGTCGCCGTTGATGCTCGAAACGTCCGTATAATTATCATTGAACCGGACATCATTTCGCATCGTCACGCTCAATTCCGTTGATCCGTCCGAATGATTCCAACGGCTTGTGCTGTTGCGCTCATTTTGAGCCGTTGCCGTTAAAATAATAGAAAAGAGAATAAAAATCACAGAGATAAGACTTTTAATCATTATGTTACTCCTTATTGTTGCGGTTTTAGTTGCCATATTGTTTTAACGCATTTGACTGCGATGTCAAGCCGGGGAGCGCCAAATTTCCAGAACCCGTCCATAAAAGGCTCAAAGCATCAAATTAAACCGAGTTTTTTGAATTGTTTCGAGCCGAACCTCAGATAAGTCCGGCTTCTCAAAAGCAGACCGTGTAAATGAATGATAGATACATTTTTAGATACAGATACGAAAAAAGCAAAGACGGCTTTTATTCCGCGTTAAATTCGGCAAAATTAAGCCGACGCGATAAAAGCCGTCTTTCCGTAAACAGACTGAATCCAATGGCTGTTAATTTGTCATTTTCGACGCATCGAGAATGTAGCCTCCGTATATTTGTTTTCTGAGTTGTTCGGAAAGCTCTGCGTCCAGCTTCTTGAGAATATTAAAATGCTTTAGAGCTTCATCGCGGTTATTCATCGCCAGAAAACTGACGGCAAGATTATATTGCGCGTAACTCCAATCCGGACGGAGTCTGGCTGCCTCTAAATAGCTTTTGTGCGCCTGCTTTTTCTTGCCTAATTTGGTTAGCATGACTCCCAGATTACTGTGAGCATCGGCAAATGCGGGCTTCAGTTTAATGGCGCGCCTCAAGCTCTCATTAGCTTCCTGATAACGCCCGACCGCAATCAGTGTAACTCCCTTATCGTTAAGAATCTCAGCCGAATCGGGCTGTAGCTTTATCGCAGCATTGAATGCTTCAAGCGATTGCTCGTAATTTTTGATTTGGTAAAGCGATATTCCTAATTGTCTCAGCACGGAAGGATTGTGCGGCTCAACCTGCACGGAGCGACGGAAAGCCGCAACGCTTTCTTCGTAACGACCAACCTCGTAAAGCGTGTTGCCTAATCCGGCGTAAGCATTGGCAGAATCAGGCTTATTTTCGATTATATGGTTGAATTCCTGCACAGCGTCATCATAACGACCTGCGTAATTAAGAGCCATTGCCAGGTTGAAATTAATCTGAGCCGATTTTGGAGCTATTGAGACAGCCTTTTGGAACATCTCGATGGCTTCGCTGTAATGTTTTTCGAGAGCTAATTTGACGCCCCGGTTATTAAAGTCAACAGCCTTAACCTCACCGATTGACGAAGCGCCGCCGGTTTCGGGAGGAAGCCAGGTGAATTGGTTTTCCGAATTAATATTCGGATTCCGCTTGTTTTCTTCATACGAGTGAAGGGACGAGGGATTTCGCTTGTTTTCTTCTTGCGCGAAAGTGGTTGAAACGAGTGTGACGACAAATAGAGCGAGCAGGATTTGTTTCATAATTCTTTCCTTTTTTGCAGCAATAACTAGAGTCTGCTTTGCTATAAAAGCGTTTTGCGCAAAAGACTGAAACTAGATTGTGACGAGTCGTTTCAAACCGGATATGAAAGCGTTATTTCAGCCTATTCACCATCCTTCATCCGCTTATTTTTAAATTTTAGCTTTTAAAGCCGGAATAAAATTGATAAAAAGGAGATTAAATTTATGCGTTTTATAAAATTGCTTCTTTTTGTTTTTATCAGCATCGTTTCGGTTGCCGCCGCAAATGCGCAGACGGCAAAATGTCTAAGTTACGAACCTAAAAAAGTCAGCCTGCGCGGTCATCTTTTGCGAAAAAGCGTCGTTAACGCCTCGAATCAAAAAGAAACAATCTGGACAATCAAGCTCGATGCGCCGATTTGCGTCAAAGCCGATGCGGGAAACGAATTTAACGTCGCGGTCAAGCGTCTGACCGATGTTCAGCTCGTTCTTTCATCAGAACAGTTCAAAAAATATCGCGCAAATTTAAACAAAAAAATCGAAGCCGGCGGCACGCTTTTCGGCGCGCACACGCAGCATCATTTTACGAATGTTTTAATGATTGTCGAAGAAATTAAAGCGAGGTGACGATGATGAGATTTTTTTTGGCGTTTATAACTTTGTGTCTATTTTCCGTTTACGCAAATGCTCAACGCGAAACCGATGTTTCCGCGATCCGCAGCGATGTTCAAAGCATCAACAAAAATTCAGCGAAGCTCAAACAAGCGATTGTTAAATTAGACGGAATTTCAACCGAAGGAGCCGAGCTGACGGTTTTTCGGGAAAAGAATCAAATCAAAAAAATCAACGCCCAAATCTACGGCGAAATGGGTTATTCGATAATCGAGCTTTTCTACAAAGACGAAAAGCCGATTTTCATTTACGAGCGCGAATTTCGTTATGAAAAGCCGTTCGGAAAAGTCTTGAAAATCGTCCCGACGCGGTTTTATTTCGCCGATGAAAAGCTGGTCAAAATGCTTTTCGCGAAAAGGGAGATTTTTGCCCGGGACAAAGAGTACAACGAAATGCGCGACCGAATGATTTCGCTCTCGAAAACAATTTTCGACGCGGCGAAAGATAAATCGAAATAAATTAAACGCTGCCCGAAACCTTATCAGGATTCTTTTTTGATTAAATTTAAAGCGGTTTCCAAAATCGCGTCTCTGCCGCTCATATAATCGGCAACACGCCTAACTACCGGCAAATCCGGCACAACTCCTCTGGCGTCTTTGCAACCGGCGGGGGGCATCCAGTATTTGACGGAAACGGATGTCCGCAGCTTTGAATGCGGAAGGTTAAAAAAGTAAATTTCACCGGTATTGCACACAGGCGTCTTAGTTTCTTCGCCAATAATTTTCGCAAGCCCGTTATCTTTTATCACTGCTAAAAACATTTGAGCGCTGGAAAAAGTTTCCTTAGAGCCGAGAATGAAAACCCGCCCGCTAAATCGGAGCGGATTATTGCCGGGATTAACATTTGGCGATTGAGTCGAGATAAATTCGCCCGGACGCAACGCCATATAATTATCGGGCACAGGCAGATTTTTGCCCTTTAGATTTTCGACGAACTGGTCGCTCCGTTTCCACTTCATCGAATAATGTCTGTAAGGCTTTGCGTTGAACATATCAATCAGCGCATCTCCGAGCGCCGAGTTGCCGCCGCGGTTGTTTCTGACATCAATAATCAACGTTTTAACGTCGGCTGATTTAATCTGTGTAAATACGTCTTTAAGAATTGATTTATATTTTTCCAAATCGTAAGAGAAAGTCGTTGAGTTGAGATAAGCTACGCCGTTTCCGAGCAGCTTTAGCTCAAGCGGAGATTCGTTTGTTTGCGGCATCGCGGAATTGGCTGCCCTGGCAGCATTTTCTCTTTGAATTATTTCCGGCAAATGCAAGCCTTTTACCCGAGCCTTTTTGCCGTCCGCGAAAGAAACGGCAAATTCATCCGGTCGCCCGAAAACTTCGGCAGCCCCGACCCAAAGCCAGAGCGCGGCGCTTTCGACTCTTTCCCGTTCGATTCCGAAGAGATGTTCGCTGAGCTTTTGGATAATCTCGTCGCTCTTAACGCCGTTGATGCTCGTAATAACGGCTCCCTTTTCAATCTTTTCATCGGCAAACGACTCTTTAACCACAATTTTGCCGTCAATATAAACCGTGCGAATCGGAAAATACTTCGTTGTGTCTTTTTCCGGTTTAAGAGAAAAGCGCGGTTCTACGACAAAACTATGAGAATCCTGAACGGCGCTGACGAGCGGCGTAAAAAGCAGCCAGAATTCCTTTTGAGTCATTGCTCCTTGCTCGCGGATGCGAGATTTTATTTGGTTTGCGCGCGACTGAAATTCTTTGGCTGTAATATGAGCGTAAGGATTAACGTGCGCCTCTTCCAGAGTTTTGATGTAGAAGTCCACATCTTCAATTAGCTGCTCCGGTGTAAACCGCTGATTAACATCAACGGTTGACTGACCGAATGCCGAGCAGGTAAATAAAATGATTAAGAATAAAAGAGTTCTGGTTTGGGTGACCGGAAAAGTTAATTGTGTCCAAATCCGCATTTAAGTTAAAGCTCCTCTTTTTCTAATGTACGATTCGAGATTCTGTTTATTTAACGGGTTATTTAACGGAAGATTTCGCAAACACCTTACGGCAAAACTCAAACAAAAGTTTAATCAATTGACTTCATTAACACGAGAAAAAGAGAAGCCGCCGCGTAAATCCAAATCCAAAGCCTGTTCCTGACCCAAAATCGGCATACCTTTGAAATGCTGCTTATAGCCGACGGCGCGAAAGCCGATGTCGCCCTGATTTGTTTTAATAATCCATTTCCATTCGGTTTTGCGATTTATCAACTCTGAATTTTTAGATTTTCGATGTGCGCTGCGTTCAATATTTATAATTTCGATTTCGTCATTTGGCTCAAGCTCAATTCTAAGGTCGCTGACGTTTTCAAAAACAAGCGTCGCCGCTGCGACCAGAAACCTTTGGGAATCCGCATTTTCAGGTTGATAAATCCGTTGAAGAATATAATCAATATCGAGCAGAAATTCCGTTCGTTTGGGCAGAAACGCAAATGCATAAACTCTCGATTCGCGCCAATTCATTTGTTCAAAATCGCTTTCAGTCCAAACGAATTTTTGCAGATTTAAAATTTCACTCATTTTCGTCAAAATCCTCGCGTGCAATTTCGCGCATTTTATCGTTGATTAGCCCGTAAGAAAAGCCTTGCCGCATCAGATAATCGTAAAACTTTTTCGTCTCGTCGCGATTTTCAGGCAAGCCTTTTAAGCGAATGCGTTTTTTAATCGCTTCTTCAACCAAATCGGCTTCGGGCGTTTCTTCGTAAACTTGTTCGAGCGCGTGTTCGACAGTTTCTTTATCGAGCTGTTTTTGCTGAAGACTTTGCTGCAATCTGCGTTTTCCGACCGGCTTTTGCCGGAGCTTTGAAGCGGCGAAATCGTGCGCGAATTGTTCGTCGTTGACGAATTTATATTCTTCTAATTTTTGCAGAACCGTTTCGACGATTTCGGCATTCGTCCAGTTTTTTTCCAAAAGTCTTTCTCTTAATTCGCCGATAGAACGCGGTTTGGCGGCTAGAAGCCGGACGGCGCGCTCCATCGTCCGTTTGCGCGCTTTTTCCACGTCTTTGATTTCAACCGGCTCGTCGGATTCGGTTTTCGGACTCCACTTCTTTCTAAACATCTGTAAATTTTAACTCTTTCGCAATTAAAATCTAAACGTGCGTTTCGCACAAAATGTTTTTGCGCCTTCAAGTTAAAATATTCACAATATGATTGCTGAACAGATAAAAATGCACGAGAATTTCGGCTCGCAGTTTTTAAACCATCCGCGCAATGTTTTGGTTTATTTGCCGCCCAGTTACGGCGTAAACCCGGAAGAGCGTTATCCGGTTTTGTATATGCACGACGGGCAAAATCTGATGAATCCCGAAGACGCTTTCGGCGGCGTCGCCTGGGGCGCGGACGAAACGGCGCAAAAATTGATTTTGACGGGCGAAATCTCGCCGCTGATTATTGTCGGAATTTACAATACGGGCGGAAAACGGATTGACGAGTACACGCCCGTCAAAGCCGAGCGCGGCAGAATGAAAGGTCACGGCGGACAGGCGGATCAATACGGGCGAATGATTATCGAAGAATTAAAGCCATTTATTGATAAAACATATCTGACGCGCACCGAACGCGAATTTACCGGACTCGGCGGTTCGAGCCTCGGCGGTTTGGTTTCGCTTCATCTCGGTTTTAAACGACCGGACGTTTTCTCGCGCGTCGCGGCAATCTCGCCCGCAATCTGGTGGGCGAACAATCAAATTATTCGCGAAGCGGCGAAGCTGACCGAACGGATTCCTTTGCGAATCTGGCTCGACATCGGCAAAAAAGAAGGCGGGCAAATCAAACATCAAGTCCGCGCATTAAAAGAAATGCTGCTCGCGCAGGGCTGGCAAATGGGCGCTGATTTGGCTTATCAGGAAATTCCCGAAGCGCGCCACAACGAACAGGCTTGGGCGGCGCGTTTCGGCGATGTTTTGAAATTCTTGTATCCGAAATTATCTTGAACGGAGTTTTAATCATAGACAAGCCGGAAGGCTTAACGTCGCACGATGTCGTCGGCAGAGTGCGGCGCATTTTAAAAACGCGCAGCGTCGGGCACACCGGCACGCTTGACCCGTTTGCGACCGGAGTTCTCGTCGTTTTAATCGGCAAAGCGACCAGACTCGCGCAATTTCTCGACAAAGCCGAAAAAGAATATCTGGCGACAATCCAATTCGGATATTCAACCGACACGGGTGACAGGACCGGGCAGCGACGCGGAGATGCAGAGACGCAGAAACGCAGAGATTTTTCGAGCGAAGAGGTCGAAAATGCGTTGTTAAAATTCAGAGGCGAAACGCAGCAAACACCACCGATGTATTCGGCGAAGAAAATTGCGGGCAAAAAACTTTACGAGCTTGCGCGCAAAGGCATAGAAATCGAACGCCAGCCCGTTAACATCAATATTTCAAAATTGGAAGTTGATAACAACGAACAACGAACAACGAACAACGAACAAATCACGATTCGCGTTGCGTGTTCAGCCGGGACTTACATCCGCGTTTTGGCGGAAGATATTGGAAAAGAGTTAGGAACGGGCGCACATCTGGCGGAGCTTCGCCGGACGCGAGCCGGAAGTTTCGATTTACGCCGAGCAGTGACGCTTGAAGAGCTTGAGAATTTAGCGGTTGAAAATCGAATCGGACAAGTTTTAATTTCTCCAAACGATGCTCTCGGACATTTTCCGCTCGTTGTTTTAGACGAACTCGGAATAGCCCGGACGCTCAACGGAATGAAAACACCAATTTTCTCAAATTTTAACGATGCAGAGTTTGTTCGTTTGTGCGACGGGCGGGAAAATCTCATTGCCATCGGCGTTTTCGACGTGCGGGAACAAGTTGTCCAACCGCGAATTGTTTTCGGCGCGGCTTAAAAATCAATTGACACATTCTGCAATCGAATTTAAATTCATCTCGTCACAATTTGAAATTGCTGAAAGGAAAATCGGATGATTTCACGAAAATTCTCACCAACGGCGGCGGTAAAACTTCTGCTGATTTTATGTTTAATCCTCGGCGCAAGTTCCGGCGCAGCAGTTTCGGCTCAGGACAAGCTGAACAGTTTTGCCGCCGAGCGCGAGCGGGCGATTCAAATGATAAACGAGGGCAAATACGTCGAATCTTTGCCGCTTTTTGAAAAGCTTGCCGCCTCGAAAGAAGCCGACGGCGATGTGTTTTTCGGACTCGGAATCGGATTGCTTCATAAAGCAGACCAAGCCAAAGATGTCTCGTCGCGCAAAGAGGGGCGTGTAAAAGCCAGAAATGCGCTGCTTAAAGCCAAAGAGTTCGGCTTGCGAAATCCGCAGCTCGATTCGCTTCTCAGCCAAATCAAACCGGACGGCGGCGAGCGCGGCAAATCGGACGACCCGAAAGCTAACGAAGCGATGAACGAAGCGTTTGCCGCTTTTGCCGGGAAAAATTATTTGAAAGCTGCTGAATTATACGAAAAAGCCGCCCGCCTTGACCCGACTTTGTATGAAGCCGCTCTTTACACCGGCAACAGCTTTTACGGCGCGAAAGAACATGAAAAAGCGGGCATTTGGTTTGCCAAAGCAATCGCGCTCGACCAGAACCGGGAGACGGCGCACCGTTATTGGGGCGATTCATTGATGGTGAGCGGCAAAACCGAAGAAGCAAAGAATAAATTTTTCGACGCCATTGTTGCCGAACCTTACAACCAGATGGCTTGGCGCGGGTTAATTCAGTTCGCGCAAATCAACAATCTCAAGGTCGCGCATCCGAAAATTGACATTCCAACCGGAATCAACTCGAACGAAAAAGGCGACCGGACAACAATCACGCTCGATGAATCCATTCTCAAAGACAGCAAAGACGGCTCTGCCGCGTGGATGATGTACGGGATTAGCCGCGCCGCCTGGCGCACGAGCGAATTTTCGAAGAAATTTCCCAACGAAAAAACGTATCGTCATAGTCTGGCGGAAGAAGCCGCCGCGCTGAAAAGCGTTTTGGAAGCGGTTAAAAATCAAAGCAAGGACATTAAACAGCTCAATCCGTCGCTCAAATTATTGCAGGAAATAAACGATGCCGGACTGCTCGAAGCCTACATTTTGCTTGCGCGACCCGATGCCGGAATCATCCGCGATTATGACGCTTTCCGGCAAAACAACCGCGACAAACTGAAGCGTTATCTCACGGATTTTTTGATTCTCGAAAAAGGGGCGTCAAACGAAAAAAAGGCGGTTAGCTAACCGCCTTTTTTATTTTTAAATTGCCGAAGAAATTATCTTGCAGCCGCAGCAGTTGGCGCGGGCAAAGTTTTGCGCGGCATTTTTTCGTCCATCATAGCGGTTTGATAAACGAAAGCAGCCATAATCGTCGCCGCTTGTTTCATATCGTCCGCCTGAATCCGGTCGTAAACGTCCTGATTCGAGTGGTGTGTGCGCGTGTCGTATTCGATTTCGTCTTGAATGAATTGGAAACCCGGCAAACCGACAGCATCAAACGCAAGATGGTCTGTGCCGCCCGTGTTCGACATCGTTAAAGTCGCCGCACCCATTTCTTTGAACGGTGCGAGCCACGTTTCAAAAATCGGTCTCACGCTCGCATTTCCCTGCATATAAACGCCGCGAATTTTGCCCGTTCCGTTATCGAGATTGAAATACGCCGACAGGTTTTCGTATTTCGGCTTTTTCGTCAAAGCTCCCGGAGCACCTTGCCCCGCGCTCTGCATTTCGCCGAAATGCTCTTTAACATAAGCGCGCGAGCCGAGAAGCCCCTGTTCTTCGCCGCTCCAAAGCGCGACGCGAATAGTGCGGCGCGGTTTCAAACCGAGTGTTTGAATAATCCGCGCGGCTTCCATTGCCACCGCGACTCCGGCGGCGTTGTCTGTCGCGCCCGTGCCGGAATGCCACGAATCCATATGTCCGCCGAGCATTACGATTTCGTCTTTCAATTTCGGGTCTGTTCCCGGAATTTCGGCAATCGTGTTGTAGCCCATCAAATCCTGATCCTGGTATTGAACGGCAAGCTCTACGGTCATTTTCGGTTTTTCACCATGTTTAATCATCCGTACGAGACGATTGTAATGTTCGGTCGCCATTGTCAGTTGCGGAATCATTTTGCCGTCGGCTTCTTTTTGATAAGGCGAAATACCGCCTCGGCGCTGCATTGCAGCCTGCGGGTCAGCGGGAACTTCCTGAGCAGCCGACGCGGCTGAGACGAAAAGCGTTCCGCCACTGCCGATTCGGCTGTTATCAATCATCACAGCCGCGCCTTCCTGAACCAGAAGATTCAGGCGTCTCAGCGAAAACAAACTCTGCTGGATGCGTTGGAGCAGTTCGGGCGATGGAGCGGCGGCGCGCGGTTGCGAGGTTGGCTGCGAAGGCGGTTGCGCTGTCGCCATTTTTGCCAAAGCCTCGTCGGTGTGGCGCTCGCCCATTGCTTTGAATTCGGCTTCAAGCGGGCGAATGTCAGAGACGAGAACGATTTTGCCGCGAAGCTGTCCTTTGTATTTTTCGAGCGCCGCGTCGTCCTTTGCATCGAGATAAATGACATCACCTGTGACAGCACCGTTTGTTCCCGGCGACCAGGCTTTCGGGTAAGCGATAACCGGAAACGCTTGCGGCTCGACGACTTGAGCCGAAAAGCTCTTTAGCGACCAGCCGCGTCCGAACGGTCCGAAAGGTTCGAGATGCGCGTTTTGCATTCCCCATTTCGCCATTGTGTCGCGCGTCCATTCGTTAGCGCGTTTCATCTGCGGCGAATTGGTCAGGCGCGGTCCGATTACGTCTGTCAGATAACTCAAAGTGTCCATCACTTTCGAGTTTTTCGTACCTTCATCTTTGATTTTGGCGAGAACATCGTCCGGCGCGCGATAAACGGATTTTGCGGGCGCAGCGGCAGTACCTCCGCCATTATTAGTCGAGCCGGTTTGCGCGAAAATTGCGTAATTGGGCGCAGCGAGCAATGAGGAAAGCATCACTGCGGCAGCGATTTTTTGTCTTAACATTTTTAGAAGCTCCTAAATTTTATAACAGAATCGAGCTGTGTTTGGTTTAGCTTGAAAGTTGTTGAATTTATACTGCCCGCAAAGCGAAAAAGTTTCAAGTTCGCCAGGTGAAAATATAAGTCGGCGGCAGATTGCGCCAGACAAGTTTGCTGCGATGAGCTTTGCCGTATTTTTTGTTCATCATTCGGCGAAACTTTTTGGCGGGCGGCAAAGGCGTTGAGGTGGCGTATTGAATCGTCCGAAATTCGCATCCGCCGCGCTGCATAAATTTGTCGGCTTCCGCCAAAACCGCTTCGCTCACTTCCTCGGGCAAAGACGCAAACGGCAAACCGGAAATAATATATTTCACCGCGCCTAAACCCGATTTTTGATGAATCTCCGAAGCACGGCTCGCGTCATCGCAAACGACGTTGAGATGCGGAAATTTTTCATGCAGAATTCGTGCCAACTCTTCGTTTAGCTCGATTCCGAGATATGCGTTCGGCGAAGGCAATATCTTTTCAATCGCTTCGGTAAAAGGTCCGGTGCCGCAGCCCAATTCCAAAACGATGGCGTTTTCATTCGGCTTTATGCCTTTAACCATTCGCTTGGCGGTCGCCGGCGAGCTTGGGAAAACCGAGCCGACGGTTAAAGGATTTTCCAAAAATGCTTTTAAAAATGCTGTTGCTTCGCTCATTAATAAAATTCAGACAAATTTAATCACAAACTCGCGCAAATTCACACATTTTTTTATTCTCTGCGCTTTTAGTTGTGATTATTGCAGTTGCTTTCAGCTAAGATTTGATTTATAGCAGATTTACGGGGTCAATTTCCAGATTAACCGCGCGCAAATCGCAATTTTTTTCTTCGGCTTCCGCCCAAGCCAAATCCAGAGTCTCGCGCAGCGCGCGGCGACTTTTCGCTTTTACCAAAATCTGCATCCGAAACTCGTTTTTAAGGCGCGCAAGCGGCGCGGGCGCGACGCCCAAAATGCGGCAAGCATTTTCCCGGTTCGCTTTTTCCAGACAAGCGCGCAAAATCTCGCCGGTTTCGAGCGCGTGAACGTAATCCGGGTGATGAATCAGCAAAGACGCGAGCGCGGAAAACGGCGGATAACCGAGTTTTTGGCGAAAAGCGCGCTCGGTTTTATAAAAAGCCGCGTAATCCTGCGCGCAGGCGTGTTTCAAAGCGTAATGCTCGGGGTAAAAAGTCTGAATTAAAACTCTTCCCGCACGCTCGCCGCGCCCCGCTCGCCCGGCAACTTGCGTGATGAGCTGAAATGTTCGCTCGGCGGCGCGAAAATCCGGCAATCCGAGACCTGCGTCAACCGAAACTACGCCGACCAGCGTCACATTCGGAAAATCGTGACCTTTGGCGAGCATTTGCGTCCCGACGAGCATATCAATTTTGCCTTCGGCGAAATCGTGCAGAGTGTCTTCCAACAAATGTTTTTTCACCGTCGTGTCGCGGTCAACGCGCGCGATTCGCAAATCGGAAAATTTGCGGCGCAAACGGTCTTCGATTTGTTCCGTTCCTTCGCCCAGGAAATTAATATATTTGCTTTGACAAGCCGGACAAACGCGCGGCGTCTTTTGGCGAAAATTGCAGTAATGACAAACCAGCGCGTTTTCCTTGCGGTGAAACGTGAGCGTCACGTCGCAATTCGGACAGCGCACCGTTTCGCCGCACGCGCGGCACAAAACAAATTGCGAATAGCCGCGCCGATTCAGGAGAATAATTGATTGCTCGCCGCGCTCGTGAGTTTCTTCGATTGCCGCGAGCAGCAGGGGCGAAAGCGTTTCGTCTTTGCCCGTCGCTTTAAAAACCTCGCGCATATCAACTATTTCCGCTTCAGCCATCGGACGATTGCCAATTCGCGCTGGCAGCGTGAGGCGGCGATATTTTTCGCGTTCGGCGTTGTAAAACGATTCGAGCGCCGGAGTTGCCGAACCCAAAATCACTACCGCCTTTGCAAAATTGGCGCGGACGACGGCGACATCGCGGGCGTGATAAAACGGCGATTCCTGCTGCCGGTAAGAACCGTCGTGTTCTTCGTCAACGACGACGACGCCCAAATTTTCAAGCGGCGCGAAAACCGCCGAGCGCGTCCCGATGACAACTCGCGCTTCGCCTGCCTTGATTCTGCGCCATTCGTCAAAACGCTCGCCGACCGAGAGCGACGAATGCAGAATCGCCACCGCTTCGCCGAAAATTACGCGCAAACGGCGCGAAAAAACCGGCGTCAAAGCGATTTCCGGGACGAGCATCAACGAGGTTTTTCCTTGCTGAAGCGCAAACTGCATCGCGCGAATATAAATTTCGGTTTTGCCGCTGCCGGTAACGCCGTGCAGAAGAAATGCTCGATACTCATTTTCCGAAGCGGCGTGAATAATTTCGGACAAAACCGCGGATTGCTCAGCCGTCAAAACCAAATCGTTTCTCTTCGGCAATTTAGCGTGCGCGAGAGGATCGCGCCTCACTTCGCGGACGAAAGTTTCAACGACGCCGCGTTTTTCGAGCGTGTTGATTGCCGAAGCCGAAACTTCGGCGGCTTCGAGCAATTCGGCGAAACCGAATTCGCCTTCATTTTCAAGTAAAAACTCAATAACTCGATTTTGCCCTTCGGTTAATTTTTTAGCGCCGTTGCCATTTTCGCTATGGTTTTCCGGCGGCAGCAGACGCACGGCTTTGCGGCGTTTCGGTTTCGCTTGTGTCGTCAAAACGCGGTGAAAAATTTTAATCCAGTTTTTAGCTTCAAGTTCGCGGATGTTTCTTTTCGCCGCCGTTTCGCCGAAACTTTTCCCCAATTCGCGCAATGAAATCTCGCCCTTTTCGGCGACGAGCCGCAAAATCTGCGCTTTAGCGGTTTTTAATTGTTTTTCCGAGAGCCGCAAAATCTCGTCTTTGCCAAACGGAGTTGCAATGCAGATTTGCTCAATCGTCGCGTTGACTCCGGCAGGCAGCGCGGCTTTGATAATCTCGCCCCACGAGCAACTGTAATAATCGGCAATCCACGCTGTTAAGCGTAAAATTTCGGGCGCAATTATCGGCTCCAAATCAATTAATTCAAGCGCGTCTTTAATTTTCTCCGTTTCCAAACCGAGCGCTCCGTCCAATTCATCATGCAGCGCAACCGCGTAAGCCGTCATTTGTTGATTGCGAAACGGAACGAGCAGACGCGAACCGACGCGCGTGCGAGCGCGCAAGCCATTCGGCAAACGGTAAGTGAAGGTTTGTCGAACGGGCAGCGGCAGCGCGACTTCGACAAATTCAGCAGCCGGAACATTAGGATTTAGATCTGCGGTTGGCATTGGAACTATCAAATCAAATGCCAAAGATAGCTAAAGCCAAACTGCGCGGCAAGTCTGGACAAAAGAAAAAGCCGATTCAAAAATCGATTTTTGAATCGGCTCAGCGTTTTATTGGGTAACAGATTTTACTGTTCGACGTTAAAGTTTAGCTCCGCAAGCTCTTCGTTGACGGTGATTACCCGCGGCGAGAACAAATAGCGTTTGCTAAGAATATTGATGGTATAAGTTTTTCCGACACCGACTTCTAAAAATTGATAATAACCAAAGCTGTTGGTATGAGCCGTTTTCGTTTCACCGTTTTGATCGGTCAGATAAACTTGCGCATTGCCGATTCCGCGCTTGCCGTTCGTCACTCGTCCGGCTACGGTTACTTCGGCGGCAGTCGGCGCAGTTTGCGATTGGAAGCAAAAATTGAAAGGCTTTATTTTGCAGCAGATAACTCATTGCGGATTTTTTTCATATCTTCCCAGACTTCGCGTTTTTTCGTCGGATCGCGCAGCAAATAAGCCGGATTAAAAGTCGGCATTATTCGGGCAAACCCGGCGTAATCGTGAAATTCGCCGCGGATTTGGGAAATCGGTTTTTTCGTCTTCAAAAGAGCTTTGGTCGGAGTCGCGCCGAACGCGATTATTATTTCCGGGCGAACAACGGCGAGTTCTCGATGCAGATAGGGAATAAAAAAGTTTAAGATGTCAGGCGTTAATTCATCTCCGGCGGAAATGTATTTGACGGTATTTGTCAGATAACAATCTTCGCGTTTGAGTCCAATCGAATTCAAAATTTTAACCAGCATTTCGCCCGCCGGTCCCATAAACGGACGCCCGCTCGCCGCATCCGGCGCGCCCGGCGATTCGCCGACAACCGCTACGCGCAAACCCGCCGAGCCTTCACCGAAGATAAACATTCGACTTTGCAAAGCCGGAATCGCTTTCGCCTTTTCGAGCAATTCCTGATTTACTTCATCAAGCGTTTCGGTCGGCTGCGTTTCTTCATCTGCAAACAAAAAATTCTGCATAACAAAAATTTGAACCGCCGAGACGCAGAGTTTAAGAAAAAGAGTTTGAGACAAAAGAATAAAAAATCTTTTCTCGGCGTCTCTGCGTCTCGGCGGTGAAAATCACTTCTGCGTCCGAGCAAGCTCGTCGCGTACTTTTTTCATATCTTCCCACGTTTCGCGTTTTTTCGACGGGTCGCGCAAGAGATAAGCCGGATGAAAAGTCGGCATTACTTTAATGCCGTAATAATCCTGAAATTTACCGCGAATTTTGGTGATTCCTTCTTTTGTGTCGAGCAGATTCTGCGTCGCCGTGTTTCCCATTACGACGATAATTTCGGGGCGCGCGATGGAGATTTCGCGCATTAAAAATTGGCGGCAGGTTCTGGCTTCCTGAATCGTCGGCGTTCGATTTTGCGGCGGGCGGCAGCGGTTGACGTTGCCTATTAAAACTTCTTCGCGTTTTAAACCGATAGCTTCGATGATTTTGGTCAAAAGCTGCCCGGCGCGTCCGACAAACGGGCGTCCTTCGGCGTCTTCGTTTGCGCCGGGCGCTTCGCCGACAAAAAGAATGCGCCCTTTCCAGTTGCCTTCGGTATGGACAATTTTCGTTCTGCCCTGATAAAGCGGGCAGCGCACGCAGTCGCCGATGTCAGCGCGAATTTCTTCGACCGTTTCGTTCGATTCCGGGAGCGTTGCCGATTCCGGCGTCAGATCGCCAAAAAGTGAACCTTCCATTTTTGTTTCCTCTGATTTATTTGCAAAATTCTGCGGCGGCGCGACATTTATTGGCTCTGCGATTTTTTTTAGAATTTCCGGCGCGTTCGATTCTTCCTCGCGCGCTGCAACCGACGGCGAGATTTTCGACAATTTTGTCGCTTCCAATTTATCGCGGAAAGAATTTAAACGAGGCAGCGGCTTTGCTTGCGGCGCAGCAACAGGCTTCGGCGGCGCGGTTTTGTTCACGGGCGGCACATAAGCCTGAAAAGCAGGCGACGCGGTTCTTAAAGTCTGAGGCTGTGTTTCTTCCGTTTTTTCCGCGACAAAATCGGTTTCCAATCCTGCAACGCCCAATTCATGCGCAAATGCTAAATGCTCGCGCACATCCGCAAGCAATTCTAAAAAATCTTCGCGCAGACTTTCAGCCATAAACTATCGTTTCTTCCGCAATTTTATCACTTCATCGAGTATTTTGTGTGCAGCTTCGTACTTTGAAACGAGCGGAAATTCACGAGGTTTTGTTCCGTTTTTCGATAAAATCGTGATTTGATTTGTGTCCGTACCAAAACCGGAATCGGAGCGCGAAACATCGTTGGCGACAATTAAATCCAGATTTTTCGCAATCAATTTTTGCCCGGCGTGTTCCAAAACATTTTCGGTTTCGGCGGCAAATCCGATGACCAGCAAATTCTCGCCGCGCTTTGCCGAAACATCCGCCAGAATGTCGGGCGTTTTTTCGAGTTCGAGAATTAAATCGGCGTTTTTCTTTTTGATTTTTTCAGCCGCGCGTTTTTTCGGACGATAATCGGCAACCGCCGCCGCCGCAATAAAAACCGTCGCATTTTCAATTTCGCTCAAAACCGCCCGGTGCATTTCTTCGGCTGAAACGCCCCGCACAACTTTTACGTTTTCGGGCAATTCGACGCTGACTGTTCCCGCTACCAAAACAACTTCCGCGCCTCTTTCGCGTGCCGCCGTTGCCAGCGCAACGCCCATTTTCCCGCTCGAATAATTTGAGATGAAACGAATCGGATCAATTTCCTCGCGCGTCGCTCCGGCTGTTATTAAAATCCTTTCGGATTTAAGGTCTTCGGTCTTTGGGCTTCGGTCTTTGGAAATTTTCTCCTTTTCTCCTCTTCTTCTCTTCTCCTCTTCTAATATTTCCAAAGCGCGACGAACAATCACGTCCGGTTCGCTCAAACGACCGGGTCCGACGGTTTTGCAAGCCATTTCGCCCGTGTCGGGTTCGACAAAATGCGCGCCGTCTCGCCGCAGTTGTTCCAAATTGCGCTGTGTCGCCCGGTGCAATAGCATTTGCGTGTTCATCGCCGGAGCGATTAAAACCGGGGCTGTCGCGGCGAAATAAGCCGTTGAAAGAAAATCGTCGGCAATTCCGTTGGCAAATTTGGCGATGATGTTGGCGGTGGCGGGCGCGATTAAAAGCAAATCAATGTTTTGCGAAAAATTGATGTGAGCAATCGGGTCGGGATTTTCGGGCGCGTAATCGTCAACCAGAACGTATTTTTCGGTCAGAGCGCGAAAGGTTAAAGGCTGAACGAATTCGGTCGCGTGGCGCGTCATCGCCACCTGTACTTCGCATCCGGCTTTTTGCAGCCCGCGCAAAACCTCGACCGCTTTGTAAGCCGCGATTCCGCCCGCAACTCCCAATCCGACGCCCCATTTTTTATTCTTCTCGTTCATTGCTCGAACTGTTCGCAAATGTAGCATTTACGCCGCCGCAACTGCAAAATCTCTTTGCAAGTGCCAACTGGATTTGTGCTAAACTTGCAAGACGAAACCGTTTTATTTAAAAGCTCGTCGGACGTTATGCGATTAGTGTCGAAAATTTTGGTTGTCTTTGTTTTGCTGTTAACTGCGGCTTTAATCGCGCCTGCGCAAACGCCGAAACCGAAAAAACAAATTCAGAAAAAATTCGGTCCGAACGTCCAAGCGTATCTCGATTATCTCGAAACCGAATTAACCGTGACGGACGCGCGCGAAAGCCAGCGCGAAGTCAGCGCAGAATACATTCGACATAATTTTAACCGCGTCACCGCGCTGCGCCAGTTCGCCATCAAGCTTGCCAGCGAATCCGAGGTTGATTACGTGCCGGAAATGGAAGCAATCGTCGAACGCGAGTTTCATCTGCTTTTTTCCGAAAACGCGCCAAAACCGGCAACTTTAAAAGCCGGAGAAATCTACGACTCTTACCGATTTTTAGGCAGCGTGCGAAACCGCGAAGTTTTCTATATTTTCTCGCGGCTCGATCCGTTTGAAGAAGAGGCTCTGAAACCAAAATCGCAAAACACGCCAAACGCCTCCGCGCCAAAAAATGATCCGGCAAATCCGCCTAAAACCGAGACGAAAGCCGCCGCTGAAACCAAACCGGAAACGCCGCAACCACAAATAACGCGCGAAAGAATTTTGTATGGCGCGGACGGCAAACCTCAAAACCGCGAGAAACAACCGAACGATTAAAATTGCCGGAGATGAATCAACCGTCGCTTTTCGATGTTCCGACTAAAACCGTTGACGCGGCGCGTCTCGTACTTTATGCGCTTGGCGAATTTCAGGCGCGCCGGAAAGTTTTAGCCGAAAGAGAATTGCCGCTCGACCGCCTGCGCGGAGCTTTTCGCCGCGCGGCTGAACAATTTGAAACGGAAGAATTGCCTGACGAGCAAATCGCGCGCGAATTGGAAAATCTCGGAGCAAAAATTCAGCGTTTGCCGTCATTCAGAGCCAAACATCCGTTTCACGTAACGGTACAAACTGAATTAGCGCAGCGCGCTTTTGAGTTTTATCAACAAGCTGTTTCTCAAAATGCGGAGGCAAAACAGTGAAAGTTTAAAATAAAAAACAAAAAGAACAAGGGGTTTTATGAACAAATCTGACTATTTATGGCATTACGTTGAGAAGGTCAAACCTAAAATAGAAACATCTTTGCGCGAAAATCTGCCGCTCGCGCCCGCCGCGCTCGGAACGGATTTTAACGATGCTCTCGTTTACGCAATGTTTCCCGGCGGCAAACGTCTGCGTCCGGTTTTAACTCTTCTGGCGGCTGAATTGGTCGGCGGCGAGCGTGAAAAGATTTTGCCAGCCGCTGCCGCGGTCGAATTTGTTCACACCAGCTCTTTGATTTTCGACGATTTGCCGTGTATGGACGATGCCGATGAGCGGCGCGGCAAATCTTGTCTGCACCGGAAATTCGGAGAAGGAAACGCTGTTTTAGTCGCGCTCGCTCTGCTCAATGCTTCGTATAATCTGGTTTTCGCCGGAATGAAAAACGATTGTGCAATGTGCGCGACCGAGGCAATCAAAGCGCACCGAGAATTAACCGAATGCATCGGGGCGGCGGGAATGGTCGGCGGACAGTCAATTGATCTGGCGATTGCGAAATCAGATGGATTTGACGCAGACAGATTTGAATCGCTCAGAAATTTGAAAACGTCGGCGTTGATGCGAATGAGCCTGCGTTTGGGCGCGATTCTTTCAGGGGCAAATGAAAATCAGTTAAACGCGCTGTCAAAGTTTGCCGAATTGCTCGGCGACGCTTATCAAACGAGCGACGATTTGCTCGATTTACAGGAAGATTTACACATTTCGCAAATTACCGAACGCCGGGAAACTTTTGCTCTCACACGAGGCACAATGAGAGCGCAGATCAGAGTCGGAAATTTAATCTCAACTGCGAAAGACGTTTTGTTGACCGAGTTTGGAAGGCGCGAACCGGCGAGTATGCTCTGCGAGATGGCTGATTATGTCGCCGAGCGCCGCGTTTGACCGATGGAATCAATCGCCGCTAAAAACTTTCCGCAAGCTCCGGTCGAATCGCGCGCCGAACTCGAACGCGCATATGAATTTTGCCGCCAAATCACCAAAAAACACGCCAAAAGTTTTTATTTCAGCGCGCGATTCTTAAAAAAAGAAAAGCGCCAGCCGATTTACGCGCTTTACGCGCTTTGTCGTCTGGTTGACGACGAAGTTGACGCCACAGAAGTCGGAAGCGAGCGCGAAGCGATTGCGGCAGTCGAAAATTGGAAACGCAAGCTCGACGAAATTTACCAAAATGTGAAATTAAATAACAACGAACAACGAACGACGAACAACGATCAAGCTCTGGTTTTGCTCGCCTGGCGAGAGATGTTGAAAAAGTATCGAATCCGGCGGGAATTGCCGCTCGAATTGATGCGCGGCGTGGTTCAGGACACGCACGTTAAGCGTTACGAAAGCTGGCGAGAGCTTTACGTTTATTGTTTTCGCGTGGCTTCGACCGTTGGATTGATGTCTTCGGAAATTTTCGGTTATGAAAAACCGGAAACATTGGAATATGCCGAAGCGCTCGGAATTGCGATGCAGTTGACGAACATTTTGCGCGATGTTCGTGAAGACGCGGCGATGAATAGAATTTATTTGCCGCGGGAAGATTTGCGGACTTTTAATGTTTCGGAAGAACAGATTTTCGCCGGGCGAGTTGATGATAATTTTATCGCCCTGATGCGATTTGAAATCGAGCGAGCGCGCGAATACTACCGAAAAGCCGAGCGTGGAATTCCGCTTCTTGAAAAAGACGCGCGTTTTTGCGTTTTGCTTGCCGCCAGAATTTACGCGGCGATTTTAAATGAGATCGAACGGCAAAATTACGATGTTTTCGCAGCCCGCGCCCATACCACAAAATTTCAAAAAATCCGCGCAATTCCCGGCATTTGGCGCGAAGCCCGGCAAATGCCGGGAATTTAAAATTCCGAAAAATCGCGCTAATTATTGTTCCGACACCGATTTCAAATTGTCGTCCGGCTGTCTGTCCACAAGCAGCGCGAACGGATCAATTCCGGCTTTTTCGGGCAACTCATCAACAGTAAAAGTAAAAACGTTTTCCGGTTTGTTTATTTTCACGCGCTCGCGGTGCAGCGTTTTGCCGTAACGCTTGCCGCTTTCGGGCGCGGCGAATGCGCCGATTTCGATGAAATCATCAATCGGAATTTCCTGTTCCAAGCCCTTTTCGTCGGCTTTTAATTTTTGCGTCAG
>DASVTY010000178.1:0-58522 GCA_036387315.1 Pyrinomonadaceae bacterium | reverse complement strand
TCGTGAGATTACGGCGGTCGTCATCGCTTCGGTCGTTCCGCCTTTGAATTTTACTTTTCAAAAAGTTGCCGAAAATTATTTTAATCACGCGCCGGTTTTTGTTGATAACAAAACAAACACCGGCTTAAAAATTTTGTACGAGCCGCCGTCGGATGTCGGCGCGGACAGAATCGTTGACGCGGTTGCGGCTGTTTTTCGCTATGGAACTCCGTGCATTGTCGTTGATTTCGGCACGGCGACGACTTTTGACGCGATAAATCAGCAGGGCGAATATCTCGGCGGCGTGATTACGCCCGGAATCACGATTTCTTCGGATGCGCTTTTCGCGCGCGCCGCGAAATTGCCGCGCGTGGAAATCCGAAAACCTTCCCGCGTAATCGGAAATTCGACGGTCGGTTCGATCCAGTCGGGTTTGTATTACGGTTACGCCGGACTGGTTGACGGAATTCTGGGACGAATGATTGATGAATTGGGCGCGGAGACTCACGTTGTTGCCACCGGCGGTTTAGCAAAATTGATTGCTAAAGCGTCGAAACTGATTGAAACCGTTGACGACACTTTGACGCTCGAAGGTTTGCGCTTGATTTACGAGAGAAACAACCGATAGTGGTGTAATTTTGTGATGCTAGTATAAACGCATAATGAAAACCGCTCTTTTGCGGTATAATTACGATAATTGACCATCTTCGATTAGCTGATAGTTAAGCCAAAACATTCATTTACAGAGTGAAGGAGTTACTGCCATGAACCAAATTATCGATTCGCAATTTATTGATAATCTCCAAACAGCTTTTCATGAAGGCGATAAAAATGTGGCTAATAAATTAGAAGAAGCAGAGAATGTGCGCCGCGTCGAAGAGGCGTTTAGGCTTATCGCACGCAAAGATTTCAAAGCTTTGGATGGAATTTTTGCCGATGAGATAACTTTTGAAATCGTCGGCTCGCCTGATACACCAATGGCTGGCGTAACTCAAGGATGCAGGCAGGTAATTGAGACGCTGGAAAATAACTTTGCGCAAATTGAAGAACAGCAGCCGGAAATCCATTCGGTAGTGGCGCAGGGAAATACGGTTGTCGTTTTCGGAAGGGATCGGGGGCGTTTTCGCCCAACCGGTCAGACTTTCGACCTGCATTGGATGCACCAGTATATCTTCGAGAACGGCAAGATTATTCATATGCGTGAGTTGCTTGATAGTGCCGCTCTGCTAAAGATTATCTAAGGCAGGAGGGTTGTAAAATAGCAGCTAACCTCATTAGCATAGCCGCGCCTGACAAATTGAATCGACCGCTTAATAACACCACCCCGATTGACGCTCATTTCTGCACTAAAATCCGGCGCTTTTGTAAGAGAGATTTTTTCTCTCTTTTTTCATTTTCGATGATAGGTTTTGCTTCGCTTCGGTGCGTTAAGAGATGGAGCGGGAAAGGTAGCAGAGTCACTGTTGCTTAATGGCATAATCAGCAGTTTGATGTTTTCTCGCAGCTAAGGATTTTTAGGATTAGGAGTTCGCCACCATGGATCCCACAAACCAGAATCAAAATCCCGGACAGCTAGATAAATGCAATAAGAAATGTAATCCTGATATTACAGAACTGATGGGGAAACGCAATTGGATGCGAAAGTTCCTGGGTCTCCACGATTCCGAAAACTATGAATGGTGTGAAAAAAAATTAGAGAAGTTTGAATGGGAAATAGAACAGCATTTGTCTCTTTTTAAGGGCTATTCTGATCTAGCTATTAAATCGGTCGGTATTTTTGCCGCGGTCGTAGGCGGAATTCTATCTATCTCATTTACCGTAGGCGGAAATGCCGATGTAAAAAGATTGTTGCTACAAGCAGCTTTTATAATGAGCTTAATTATGTGCGGCATCTTCTCTTTTTGTGGATTCCTATGGTTCCGCGTTTCAAACGAGGCAAGGTGGATTGGCAGACAGATTAAAATGATAAAGTTTCCTGGCATCGTTTACTTAAGCTACCTGCTTTGGCTCTTTGCAATATTGTTTTTATGGGCTGCATATGAGCTATATGGGCTGGAGGATAAGGTTCTGTGATTTTTATGTAGGCGCCGCTCAGCAACTTATTCAACCCAACCGCTCAACAACTTCACAATTGACGCTCATTTAACAACCTTGCGCCAATTGGCGCATTCCTAATTCATTAAATTTTGATTCTTTACCACAACCTTCCGCAAATTTGCGGAAGGTTAATTCCGCCGCAAATCAATCGGATATAGTTCAATTGCTTTGCGTTGTACGCCAGCTATGGAAGCTGGCTTAACCAAAACAGTTTGGACTTTGAAAGACTTAATGAAACACCAATAACTACAATTTCTTTGGAGTATAGCGCAATGAAAAAATATGACAGCTTCAACATTTTGCCGATAGTTTTATTCACTCTATTTGCGATTTCAGTATTTTTTTATTTGTCTGAATCAAATGCCATTGAGTACAATTATTTACACAAATCAAATTCCAATCGGCAAAACCAAACAACTCCGACTCCTAAAAATTCCGAACCTTCAGTAGATTCTCCTACTATAAGTCCCCGTGATATTGCTTTTATTTCAATGATAATTCTGGGCATCGGAACACTGTCAACAATTATTCTAGCTTGGATGAATCAAAGAAAAGTAGCAATTGAAGCCAGATTAAGAATTGAAAAATTAGAATTAGAAATAGAGCAACTTAAGACAAACAAGTCAGCAACCTAAGACTAGGACACTACCAAATAACTCGAAAACTTGACATTCGAGGAATCAAAAATTATCCTTAATGTTTTGCTTGTCAGCAAATTTGCTAGCTATAGGATTTAAGAAAGAAGTAATTTTAGAGGAACAATTTAATGCCGAATCATAAATCAGCCGAAAAGCGCGTTCGCCAGACCGAACGCCGCAACGAAGTCAACCGCCGCAACCGCAGCCGTCTGCGCACGGAAATCAAAAAACTCCGCACTTCCATCACCGGAAAAGATGCGGAAACCAGCCAAGCTGTTTTGCCGACAACTGTCTCGATAATTGACAAAATGGTCGCTAAAGGCGTGTTGCATCGCAACGCCGCCGCTCGTTACAAATCGCGTTTGACCAAGCACGTCACCAATTTAAGCGCGAAATAGGTTTGCTTGAATTTTAATTCAGCAGCGACCCTGACCGCTAAATAATCTTGCAAAAAACATGCAAGGCTCACAAAGCGAACTTTGTGAGCCTTGCATGTTTTTTTGTTGACGCGCGAAGCAGTTCAGTCCCGTTTTTCGATTTATTTTAAGAATTCGCTAACTCGCAAACGAGTATTTCGATTTGCAGCCGTGAACCGCTCGCGCCGCCTCCGCCAACTGATGTTTTGATTGCCAAATCCGCAGCGGCGATTCGCTGCAAGCATTTTGCCAGAGTTTTCGCATCGGCGCGGCGCGCGGTTGCCAGAAAATCTTCGCGTTTGTTGTACGGCAGTTTGATGTTGCGGAAAACTTCTTCGCGGTCGGCACCGCGCGCCATCGCTTCTTTTGCCCACGCCAGACGGCGGTAATTTGAGGCAATCAAACCGAGCAGCATTAACGGCTCTGCGCCGTCATCCAAAATTTTCTTTAAAATCTGCAAAGCGCGGCGGTTGTTTTTCGCCAGCAAATAATCGGTTAATTCAAAATTTGAAAGCTCGCGCGAATTCGGTACTAGTTCTTCGACCAAATCAAAAGTAATTTGCCCTTCCGGCAATGCCGCAGTCGCCAATTTGTTTAATTCGTTGGTTAACGTTCGCACATCGTTGCCGACGAGAGCCAAGAGATGCTGCAAAGCCTTTTCGTCAATATGCGCGTTTAAATCGCGCAGCGTTTTGCGCGCCCAATTTGTGATTTCTCCGGTTTCGAGCGGCGCAAATTCGACTGCGGCGCAATATTCTATCAACGTTTTTGACAGCTTTTTTCGTTTATCCAAATCGTCGGCAACCAGAATTGCGACGCAGGATTCTGCAGGACGCGCCGCGTAACGCGCCAAAACTTCTTCGTCGGCTTCGCGCTGCAATTTATTGATCTCCGTAATGCGGACGATGCGACGCGACGCAATCATCGGAAGCTGTTCGGCGGCGGCGATTGCCTGCTGAACGTCGGTCGAAGCGAGACTGAAAGCTGATTCATTGAATTCTCTGAGCGGCTGATCTTTTAAAACAAATTCGGTGATAAATTTGGCGGCTTGGTCGCGCAGATAAGTTTCCGCCCCGAAAAGCAGATAAATCGGCGCAATCTCGCCGTTTCTGAGTTGTTTACGCAAATCTTCGCGCGATATTAAAGACATTTACAAAATCAATTCAGGCAATTCTGCGCCGCCAGCGCAGAAAGATGTACGAATAAATTAATAGATTGAAACCCAAAAGCAGCGCAGCCATCAAATTGCCGAAGCTCTGATTCCATGCGGGCGGATAAATTAACCCGATCAAATAAGGTTCGAGAAAACCGCTTGCGAAACCGGACTCGAAACTCAAATCTCTGAGCCAACTTTCCAGCGGCTCAATCGGACATTTAATATTTAATAACTCACTCATCAAACCGTAAGCGAGCGCCGGAAGATGCAGAAATATCATCCACCGCCGACCAAGAGCCAACAACGCGCCGAAAACTATAAACAAAATAAACGCAAAATGCGCCGCAATCAGCGTTTCGAGTAAAATGCGATAAACCATAGAATCAATTACGAATTACGAATTTCGAATTAAGAATTGAGGAGTTTATCTTTGATTTAAAAATATTCCGCAATTCGAAATTCGTATTCATAATTTGTAATTATTTTTTCTCTTCCTTAACCCCTAAGCCGTTGACTATTGCCGAAACGACCGATTCGGAAAAGGCGCGGGCGATTCGTTCGACAGCCGGGTCTTCTTCGTTAAAAAACGAGCGCGGGTCTGAGGCGAATTCAAAAGAATCGCGGAAAACGAAATTTTGATTGTCGTATAAAATCTTGTTTTCCTGCGTGTCGCGAACTGTGACGGTTCCGACAATCGTCACTTCAAAAACTCGCGCTCTGCCGGTCGGGTCGAGTAAAACGCCGGAAAATGAAAAATCACGCAGCGAGCCTTCGATGATTGCGTCAGCGCCTTCGCGCGTTCCCTGTACGCGAAGCCCGCGCCCGCGCCGGATGACTTCGCGCACAACTGCATCGGTAAAACGCGACTCCAAACGATAACGCAAAGCGCGCGCTTCAAATTGAAACGGCGGCACGGCAATCTTTTTTATCCGTTTCGGCAAACCAGTATCCGTGACCGGCTTATAACATTCGGTAAAACCGGAAACCGTCAAAAACAGCAGAAAAATTGCGGCGAACTTGAAAATTTTACTCATAAAAAGATGAGCCGAATAACCTGCCCAAAAAAGTTTTGTGACTGTTCTTATTTTCGCGCTTTTCTTATCGCTTCGGCAACACGAGCGGTTTCAACCGCCGCGCGAACGTCGTGAACGCGGACAATTTGCGCGCCGTTAAAAACCGCGATTGCAACGCTCGACATTGTTCCGTGCAAACGTTGATCGGCGGGCGCGTTGTTCAATATTTTACCGATCAAAGATTTGCGCGAAGTGCCGACGAGCATTGGAAAATCTGAAAAATCGTTGCAAATTTCTTCCATCTTTGCCAGCAGCTCCAAATTCTGCTCGAAAGTTTTGCTGAATCCGATGCCAACGTCAAGCGCAATTTGCTCGCGCTTGACACCTCTTGATTCGGCTTTTTCGACGCTCCGGCGCAAACCGTTTTTAACTTCGTGAACAATGTCAGCGACCGGCTCTTGTTTGTGCATCGTTTCGAACGTGCCGCGCAAGTGCATTAAAATTAAACCGGCGTCTGTTTTCGCTGCAATATCGGCAATTTTTTCATCAAAACGCAAGCCCGATACATCGTTGATAATTTCGGCTCCGGCTTCGATTGCGGCTTCGGCGACCGCGGCTTTCGTCGTGTCAACCGAAATCGGAATATCGAAGCGCCTGACAATTTCTTTTACCGCAGGCACGACGCGCTCGATTTCTTCCGAAGCGGTTATTTGCGCGCTGTCTGGGCGCGTGCTTTCGCCGCCGATGTCGAGAATGTCCGCGCCTTCGGCAATCATCGTTTCGGCTTGATTTAACGCCTGGTCAAGCGAATAAAATTTTCCGCCGTCAGAAAAACTGTCGGGCGTGACGTTTAAAATTCCCATCACGAGAGTTTTATCGCCGATTGGAATTTGCCGCCGCGATGTTTGCCAAAATTTTCGAGACATTTTCTTTGCTCCGAAATTTTAACATTTTTAGTTTGTTGCACAATTTTTGCATTGAATATCGGGAAAAGAAAATGCGTTCGTAAACAGAACAGATTTTTAATGAGAAAGGGGAATTTATGAACGGAGAACTCAATAAATTTAGCGCAAACGATTTTTGGCTATTGGTTTTCATCACCGCAGCTATTAGCTTTATGGTTTCATTCGCCAATTCATAAAATCGCAAAATCACATAAAGATTAAAAAAAGGAAACGGCTTTTCGAGCGCGTTTCTTTTTTTTACGCAAAAAATAACCGGAGATACGTTAATACAGCGTGATACTTTTCGGCGCAGTTTGCCGCGTTAGAAAAGTGGAAGCGATTTTATCGAGCGGAGGAAAAAATATATGAAAGAAAAAGATTATTCAAATTCATTTGAGTCAAACGATTTTTGGTTGTTGATGTTTATTGCCGCGTCAATCGTTTTTTTCTTCCTTAACTCAACTTATTAATTCTTTATAAAATGCGAAAAGGAAAAGGGAAATCAGTAATTACTGATTTCCCTTTTCCTTTTTTATTTAGTCGCGCTTGCTTATGCCGTTGCCGGATTGCTGCCGGGAAGCGGCGGCAAAAGCGGTTTTTTGATTGGGTTGATAGTCGGCTCTTTTAACTGCGGGCGACCGTTATCATCATCGGAAGCCGCGTTTCCGTTATCGTCGTCGAGCGGCAAACCGGCAACCACGCGTCGAATTTGCACGCCGTCGAGCGATTCGCGTTCGAGAAGAATTTCGGACAATCGAACCATCGCATCGTAATGTTCCTTAATAATGCTCATTGCACGCTCGTACTGCGAAGAAATGATTTTCTTAACTTCCTGATCAATTCTAATCGCCGTATCCTCCGAAAAATCGCGGTGCTGAGCGATTTCGCGTCCGAGGAAAATTTGCTCTTCTTTTTTGCCGAACGTCAGCGGTCCCAAATCCGACATTCCATACTCGGTGACCATTGAGCGAGCGAGCGCGGTGGCGCGTTCGATGTCGTTCGATGCTCCGGTCGTGACGTTATCAGCGCCGAAAAAGATTTCTTCGGCAATTCGTCCGCCCATCAGGATTGCGATTTGTCCCATCAAATACTCTTTGGTATAGCTGTGACGGTCGCCTTCAGGCAATTGCATCGTGACGCCCAAAGCCATTCCGCGCGGAATAATCGTAACTTTGTGAACCGGGTCAGCCGACGGAACTTTCAAACCGACGAGCGTATGACCCGCCTCGTGATACGCGGTCAAGCGTTTTTCGGCATCCGACAAAACCATACTGCGGCGTTCCGCGCCCATCAAAACTTTGTCTTTCGACAATTCAAAATCTATCTGCGAGACGACTTTTTTGTTCAAACGAGCCGCGTTTAATGCTGCTTCGTTGACCAGATTTGCCAAATCCGCGCCCGTAAATCCGGGTGTTCCGCGAGCAATCACGCTGATGTCAACATTATCGTCGAGCGGGATTTTCCGTGTGTGAACTTTCAATATGCCTTCGCGTCCTCTCACGTCCGGGCGCGAAACGACGACGCGACGGTCAAAACGTCCCGGTCGAAGAAGCGCCGGGTCGAGAACGTCCGGGCGGTTGGTCGAAGCCATCAAAATCACACCGTCATTCGATTCAAAACCGTCCATTTCGACGAGCAATTGATTCAAAGTCTGCTCGCGTTCGTCATGACCGCCGCCGAGACCTGCGCCGCGATGACGACCGACGGCATCAATTTCGTCAATGAAAATGATACACGGCGCGTTTTTCTTGCCTTGTTCAAAAAGGTCGCGGACGCGCGAAGCGCCGACGCCGACAAACATTTCAACGAAATCCGAACCGGAAATCGAGAAAAACGGCACGTTTGCTTCGCCCGCAACAGCACGCGCCAGCAGGGTTTTGCCGGTTCCCGGAGGTCCCATCATCAAAACGCCTTTTGGAATGCGCCCGCCGAGCTTCTGGAATTTTTGCGGGTCTTTTAAGAACTCGATAATTTCCTGTAGCTCGTCTTTGGCTTCTTCGACGCCTGCTACGTCTTTAAACGTGACTCGCTTTTGCTGATTATTGAGCAATTTGGCGCGCGATTTGCCGAATGAAAGGGCTTTGTTGCCGCCCGCCTGCATTTGGCGGAACATAAAAATCCAAAAACCGATAAACAGCAAAATCGGTAACCATCCCAAAGCGATTGACCAAAACAGACTATTGGTGCCTTCTTCAATTTCTGTGGTGACATTTTTGGATCTTGCAAGATTTAAAATCTGCGTTTTGAGCGAATCGTTTGTCGCTTCAATGGTCGTGTAGAATTTGTTGCCGCCTTTGTCTTCAAGATTTAGCCTTGATTGACCCTGGTTTAATTTGGCAATCTCGCCGTTTTCGATTTTTGTAATCGTTTGGTCAAAACTTAACGGTTTTGTCGTCCCGCCGTTGGTGCGCTGAATCAATTGATAAAAAATGACGACGCTGGCGATAATAACCAACCAAAAAATAATTTGTTTAACTCTGGAACTCAATTTGTTGCCTCCGATTTCGACAGCAATAAAACACGATAAACTCCGGTTCAAACCTAATTTTACAGGGAATTCGTGTGATTTGCGGTCGCTCTCGCGTTCATAATTTAAGTCAATTAAAAACGTCGAGTTTAAGATGTCGCGTTGCGCCTCTGAGTTGTTAATCTCTTGCGGGCTGCGGCGCGGCGGCGAAAATTTCTTTCCCGCCTTTCATCTGCCTTTGATTTTAGTTGCCGGTAACGCTTTTTTCAACCTTTCCGTCGTTCAAAAACAAGTAAGCCTCTCTGTTTGAGAACGATTCCGTCACCGGGAAGTTCAATGAAACTGTTGCCTTCGCCTCGCATCAACAGATTGTCTATTGCAATTAAATGCTTTGCTTCTAACTTTTGAAGCGAGCCGCGCTCTATTTTAATCCACAATCTGAGCGCGCGGCGGCGCTGCGCGGCGGGAGTTTTTTTTAAAACTTTTGTGTCGAGCGCGGAATCAGCCGCAGCCGTTTCGAGCAATTTTTTCGCCGCTAAATTTAATTCTTCCGCATCTTCGCCGAGAAACAGTGCGGTTTGCGCCAACTGTTCGACGATTTTCGGATTAAAAGTTTTCAAAAGCGGCAGCAATTCGCGCCGCACACGCACGCGCGCGAAATTTTCATCTTTGTTCATCGAATCAACCCGAAATTCAATGCCGCGCGCCCGGCAATATTCTTCGGTCGCTTCGCGCGTCGCCCAATTCAAAAGCGGACGCGCTAAAATGAATGCGGGGTGCGGAATGCGGCGTGCGGAATTATTTTTGTCCTCAGCGATATTCTGTTCCTGCAATTTTTTCTCATTCCGTATTCCGCACTCCGCACTCCGCACCGGGCGCATCACCCCAAGTCCTTCGATACCGCTGCCTCGAATTAATCTGAGCAGAAAAGTTTCGGCTTGGTCGTTTAAAGTATGCCCGGTTAAAACGGCGAATGCGCCGCATTTTTCAGCCGTTTCAAACAAAAATTGATAACGCGCGTTGCGCGCCGCCTGCTCTAAATTTTCTTTTAAACCTGCAATTTCAGATTTGCGATTCCATTCTCCGCAAACAAATTCAAAATCAAATCGAGCTGCTATGTTTGCGACAAATTCGGCGTCTGCATCGCTTTCCGCATCACGCAAGCGATGATTGAAATGCGCGACGACAAAATTCAAATCCAGCTTTTTCGCTGTTTTTAATTCGGCGCAAGCCGCGAGCAAAGCAGCCGAATCAGCACCGCCGGAAATTGCTAAAACCGCCGTTTGCCGCTGTTCGGTAGGCAAATCAAGCGCGCGCCATTCGCGGCGAAAGCGGCGCGCAAAACTTGATAAACTCTGCGGTCTCATCGGGTTGAAGCTGAAAGAGAATTAAAGTTTTCGATAACACCGGAGGTCATTTGCAGACAATCTTTCGTCGTGTCGGCGGTTTCAAAAACAATCGGATTGATTTCCTGCAAATCTTTCGTCCCGGCGAGCGGCGCGCTTTTTAAAAGCGAAAACAAAGCGGTTTGATGTCCCAAAATTTTCCCCGATTTCGCGCGCATCGCCTCAAAAGCCCCTCGCGCGTTTTCCGAAAGCGGGAATTGATTTAAAGACTCGTTTGCCAATCGCGCCAAATGCAGCATCGTAAATCCGGCAGCGCTGACAAATTCGAGACAAAAATCGCGGTCAATCGCCGATTCGAGCGCGTTGTGAGCAACGGAAGCAAACCCCAAATCGCGGGCGATTTCCGAAAAATCAATTTCGGTTAAAGATTCATCCGTCTGAGAAAATTCGATGTGCGGCAAACAATTAGTTCGGCGCAAAACTCCGCCGAAAATTTCGCGGTCGCGGTCGAACATTTCAAAAAAAGCCGCTAAAACCGGATTTTTCGAGCTTTGCAAAATCTCCTCTAAATGTTCGAGCAGCTCGACGATTTGCTGGATTTCTTCGCGCAGCCAGAGCCGCACGGCGACTGCCGCTTGATGCTGCGGACTACGCCCGATTTTGAGCTTTGCCGCGCCGTCGCTGATTAATTGAAACAACCTGGCTTCGACAAAAGCGAAGACATCGGGCGAGGGCAAAGCGTCGAAATAATGGCGGTCGTAATCGGCTCGTTTAAGAATCGTCCATAAACCGTTTTTAATGCGCTCGGTTTCCTGTCTGGTCAAAATTCCGGCGCGGAAAAGCCCGTCCGCATGCGCAAGAGACGCGCGAATCTCGGCGCGGAAAAGTCGTCGGTCGGTTTGAAATGAATTAACAAAAGCAATCGGCACAAATTTAACTTAAAACTAAACGCCAAAAAATCAAAGCAGGGATAAACGCTGCCGCATTTTATTTTCGTTTCGTTGTTGTTAAGCTGTTTTGAGAAGAAAATGCGAATTGTTTTTATGGGAACGCCGCAGGCGGCTGTTCCGACTTTGGAGAAAATTTTAGCCGACGGACACACTGTTGTCGCTGTCTGGACGCAACCGGACAAGCCCGCCGGACGCGGAAAAAAAATGACTGCGCCGGCGGTCAAGGAATTTGCGCTGAGCCGCAATTTGCCGGTTTTTCAGCCTGCGCGCGTTAAAACCGACGAAGCTCTGCAATTATTCAAATCGCACGAAGCCGATGTTGCGGTCGTCGTCGCTTACGGGCGGATTTTGCCGATAGCTTTTTTGGAGACGCCGAAACGCGGCTGCATTAACGTTCATTTTTCGCTTTTGCCGAAATATCGCGGAGCCGCGCCGGTAAATTGGGCGATTGTCCAAAATGAAACGAAAACCGGCGTGACGACGATGCGAATGGACGCCGGACTCGACACGGGCGACATTTTGCTGCAAAGCGAAACCGAAATCGGCGAAGACGAAACCGCGCCCGAATTGTTGCAGAGACTTTCCGGTTTAGGGGCTGATTTGTTAAGTGAAACTCTGAAAAATCTGGATGAAATCGAGCCGCGAAAGCAAAACGATTTGGAAGCCGGTTTTGCCCCGATTCTGAAACGTGAAGATGGTTTGATTTCGTGGGAACTGAGCGCGTTCGACATCAAAAATAGAGTGCGCGGTTTTCAGCCGTTTCCGAATGCTTTCGTTTATACGGGCGACAAAAAACTGGTGATTTGGCGCGTTGACGCCGAGAGAATCGAAGCAGCTTTTGAGTTCGGTACAATTTTAAAAGCCAGAGGCGATGAATTAATTGTCGCTTGCGGTGAAAGCACGGTTTTGCGTTTGCACGAAGTTCAGCCAGAAGGAAAACGCCGAATGAATGTGCGCGATTTTCTCAACGGCGTGAAAATAGAAGTCGGGCAAAAGCTGATTTAAAAATGGCGATTAAAGTTTCACCGGCAAGAAAAGCGGCTTTTGAGATTCTGCGAAAAATCGAATTAGAGCGAGCATTTTCAGCGATTTTGCTGCCCGCTTACGAAGAAAATTTAAAACCGGAAGACCGCGCTCTTTGTCACGCTTTGGTTTTGGGCATTCTCAGAAATCAGTTTCTGCTGGATTCTCTCATTGAGCATTTTTCAGGTAAGAAAATTGAGAAACTGGATTTGGCGGTGAAAATAGCTTTGCGAATCGGACTTTTCCAGCTTCGCTCGATGGAGAAAATTCCGGCTCGCGCGGCGGTCAACGAATCGGTTAATCTCATTTATCTGGCGAAAAAGCGTTCCGCCGCAGGTTTTGTCAACGCGGTTTTGCGAAAAAGCGAGCGCGACGCAAATTTCGATTTGCTCGATAAAATCACAAATCCGCTCGAAAGATTGTCAATCGAAACTTCGCATCCGGTTTGGCTTCTGGAAAAATGGCGGCGGCAGTTCGGTTTTGAAGAAACTGAAAGGCTCGCTAAAACAAATAATCAACAGCCGCCAACAGCGTTTCGTTTAACGAATAAAACGGATGAAGCGGTTTTTGCAGAACTCGAAACTGCCAACGCGAATTTGGAAAAATCTAAAATTGCGAACAATGCGTTTCGTGTTTCTGGGGCGACCCAAACTATCAGAAAGTTAGTTTCGGAAAACAAAATTTATTTGCAGGATGAAGCGTCGCAGCTTGTCGGCGAAACTATTGATTTAAAACCGGAAGAAAATTTTCTGGACGTTTGTGCAGCGCCGGGAAGCAAAACTACTCTTGTGAGTTCAAAGTTCAAGGATCAAAGTTCAAAGTCATTGCTGGTTGCCGGAGATTTTACTGTTCCGCGCGTCAGGATTTTGAAGGAAACTGTTCAGAGATTTGGTTCAAGGGAAATTAAAATTGTTCGTTACGACGCCGGAAATTTGCCTTTTGCCGATGAAAGTTTCGACGCCGTTTTGGTTGACGCGCCTTGCTCCGGGACGGGGACGATTCGGCATAACCCGGAAATTCGTTATCATTTACGCGAAAAGGATTTCGCCGAATTGTCCGAGCTGCAAAACGCGATTCTGACGAGCGCGGCGCGGGTCTTGAAGAAAAACGGGCGTTTGATTTATTCGACTTGTTCGCTCGAACCGGAAGAAAACGAGGCGGTGATTGACAATTTTCTGGCGAAAAATCCAAACTTTAAAATTATTGCCAAAAATTTGCCCACGCAATTTTTAACCGAAAAAGGTTACGGCAGAACTTTTCCGCCGCGCGATGATGCGGACGGCTTTTTCATTGCAAACTTGCATCGAACGAATTAAACCGCACGTCCGTTGAAAGAAATCTGAAACTAATTTATTGAGCCGGGCGTACAAATTCGGCGAGCAGGTTCGAGATTTTGGAAATCATAAAAATCTGAATTTTAGATTCTGACGATTACGCTCGCAGCCGCTCAGGTCTTTCGGTTAAATCAAACAATTTAATAATAAATAGAGGTTAGAAAAAATGGCTCTCAGCCGTCGTAAAAAAGTTATTATTGGCGTTTCCGCACTGACTTTACTGGTGCTGATTATCGGATTTAGCGTTTACGCACGACGCACAGACACGCCGGAAGTGACGACCGTTAAAGTCGAAACGCGCCGCGAATTGAAATCTACCGTCACCGCGTCGGGCGAAGTTCGACCGATTCAATACATTAATTTGACCAGTGAGGTTCAAGGGCGAATCGTGGATATTTTCGTCAAAGAAGGCGACACGGTTACCAAAGGTCAGCCGCTGGTGAAATTAGACCCGACGCAGCTCGAATCGAGTAAAGACGCGCAGGTTGCCGCTTTGCAAACCGCGCAGAGCGATATTCAGGTCTCGCAGTCGCAAGTGACAGCCGCGCAAAATCAGCTCGCGCAGAATCAGCAGGCTTACAACGCCTCGCTGGCTCAGATTGACTCGGCGCGCGAAGCCGTTAATTCGGCTCGCCAGCGCGCGATTGCAATTCAAACCGAAATTGATCGCGCTCAAGTCGAAGTCAATGCGGCTCAGCGCGAATTAAAGCGCGTGGCGGATTTGCTCGAATCCGGCGTCGTTTCGCGTCTCGAATACGATACGGCGAAAGACCGCGTGGAAAATTCACAGGTTTCTTTAAGAACCGCGCGCGCCAATCTTGAAACACAGCGAGCAGCCGTCCGCGAAGCCGAAGTCCGTGTGAACGAAAATCAGGCGCGCGCCAAACAAACCCAAGTCGGAATCCGCGAAGGTCAGCGGGCGGTTGAATCCGCAAATTTGAGCGTTCGTTCTTCGCAATCGCGCGCCAATCAGCAAGCCGCTTTGCTGCGCGGGCAAACCAGCCAGCGCGACAAAACTCTGCAAGTTGCGCCGATTAACGGAGTCGTGGCGGAAATTCCGTCCAAAGCCGGAACGTTTGCAACCGCAGGGCTTTCTACGACTGCGCTGATGACGATTGCCGATATGTCTTCGATTAACATTGAAGTCAAAGTTGACGAGACCGAGATTGATAAAGTCGAAGTCGGACAAAAAGCGAAAATCAAGATTGACGCTTTCGGCGAACGCGAAATCGAAGGCGAAGTTTCGCAAAAAACGCCGCTTGCGCTCGGCAAATCGCAAACGACGGGCGGGCTTTCGACGAACATTAACGTTCAGGAAGCGAAGGAATTTCGCGTGGTCGTTAATCTGAAGAATTTACCGAACGATTTGCACGAAAGTTTGCGACCGGGAATGTCCGCTACGGCGACAATCACGACGAAAACCGCCGCCGACACGCTCGCGGTGCCTTTGCAGGCGATTGTTGACAAACAACCGCCGACACCCACGCCTAATGCCGACGGCTCGCAGGCGCAAGCGCCGCAAAATCCCGCTGAAAAGCCGAAACCGATCAAAGGCGTTTACCTTTTGGACGAAGGCAAGGCGAAATTTGTCGAAGTGACGACCGGAATCACGGGCGAATCCGATATTCAGATCACGAGCGGGCTTTCTGCCGGAGTAGAAGTTATTACCGGACCGAGCCGCGTGTTGAAAACTCTAAAAGACGGCGATCCGATTAAGAAACAAACCAAGCCTGCGGGTGGAGAAAACGCTAATAAGTAGAAGATAGAATGTAGCAGGCGGTAGAAAACGAAATGCTGCCTGCTGCCTCTTACCTTCTGCCTCCTATCTACTGATACAATGAATTTAGCTGTGGCAGAAATAGAACAAATCGAACAAGCGGTTCAGACAACCACAAACGGCAAGCCGAGAACCGGATCGGCGCTGATTGGAATGCACGACATTTGGAAAACTTACCAGATGGGTTCCGAGCAGGTTCACGCTTTGCGCGGCACGTCGTTTGAAGTTCAAAAAGGCGAATATCTCGCAATCATCGGTCCGTCGGGTTCGGGAAAATCAACTTTGATGAATTTGATCGGATGTCTCGACACACCGACGCAGGGCGAATACTGGATTAACGGCAAGCTCGTTTCGGAAATGGACGACGACGCTTTGGCGAAAATCCGCAACAAAGAAATCGGTTTCGTTTTCCAAACGTTTAACCTGCTTGCTCGCGCCACGGCGCTGCACAACGTTGAATTGCCTTTAATTTACGCCGGAATGCGCTCATCCGAACGGCACGAAAAAGCTCAAGCCGCGCTCGCTTCAGTCGAGCTTGGCGACCGCGTGCATCACCGCCCGAACGAGCTTTCAGGCGGTCAACGCCAGCGCGTCGCTATTGCCCGCGCGCTTGTTAACCATCCTTCGATTTTGCTGGCGGATGAACCGACAGGCGCTCTGGACACGAAAACGAGCTATGAAATTATGAACCTTTTCGAGAAACTGCATGCCGAAGGCAACACGATTATCGTCGTCACGCACGAACACGACATCGCCGAACGCGCCCATCGCGTGATTACGATCCGCGACGGGCAAATCGAAAAAGACGAACGAATTAAATAAGAACCGAAAGTAATTTCAAAACGAAAAAGCGCCTCTCGAAATATTTTTTGAGCGGCGCTTTTTTGTTACTTTCGCCGATTATTTTCCGCGTTAAAAGCGAGGTGTAAAAATGATTGAAAACCTACCCGATTACATAAACTTGATTTTTGCTGCTGCGACTTTTATCACAGTAGGGATTTTTATTCTCGCCGCGCGAAAAACCGATTCGAGCCGAGCGCTCGTTCCGGTTCTTTCGTTGACGCTTTTGATTCTTCTCGCCGTTTACGCCGTTTCGAGCCTGAACGGTTTTTTTCTGGTCACAAACACTCTGCCGCCGCGATTCGTTCTCGCGCCGCTTCCGACAACTTTGATTTTGCTCGCCATTGTTTTCTTTTTTGCCCGAAATTCACTTTCAATTTCCGCTTTGCAAACGCTGACTGTCTTGCACATCGTTCGCCTTCCGGTTGAGATTTGTCTGCATTTGTTATATCAAAGCGGACAAATCCCGCAATTGATGACTTTTGAAGGTCGCAATTTTGATATTCTTTCCGGTTTAACGGCTCCTTTAGTCGCGGTTTGGGCTTTTCGCGGCGGGAAAATTAATAAACCTCTGCTCGTCGCGTGGAATTTGCTGGCGCTCGGTTTGCTGATAAACATTGTCACGCACGCTATTTTGTCGCTCGAAACGCCGTTTCAGCAATTGGCTTTTGAGCAGCCGAACCGCGCTGTTTTATATTTCCCGTTTATTTGGCTTCCGGCGATTGTCGTCCCGATTGTTTTCGTCAGCCACATTTGGAGCCTTTGGCAGCTTTTTCGCGGCTCGTCTAAATAAATAATAATGAAAACATCAAATTTTAAAACCGGTTCTGCCCGGCAGGTTCTCGAAAAATGGATTGATTATTTTGTCGAAAAATCTTCGCTCCCGTACGCAAAGCTGGATGTTGCGACTTCTTACGGCACGACCCGTTTGCTCGCCGTCAATCACGAAAATAAAAACTTAAAGCCGATCTTATTTCTGCCCGGAGCAAGAACTTGCGGCATATTCTGGGATTTAAACGATCATTTGCATTTGTTGGGCGACAATTACCGAATTTATTTGCTCGATGTTATCGGTCAGCCTTCTTTGAGCAGCGGCAACTGCCCGGACATAAAAGGCGACGGTTACGGCGTCTGGCTCAAAGAAGTCTGCGACGAAATCGGTTTTAAGAAAGGAATTTGCGTCGGCGCGTCGTTCGGCGGCGAGCTTATCTTCAAACTGGCGGCAATTGAACCTTCGTTGATCGAAAAAGCCGTTTTGATGAATCCAATCGGACTTTCATTTATCAGCCTTTCGCCGCGCACGCTTTACTATACTTTGCTGCCGATTTATTCGCCTGCGCGGAAAAATATCAGAAAGTTTTTCGAGAAAGTCGTTTTTACCCCGGAAGAAAGACTCGATGATGAAAAGTTTGAAATGTTGATTGATTATACGGAAAATGTTCTCAAAAACTTCGATTCTCAGGCGCAAAATCCGATCAAGCTCGGCGATGACGAAATCAAAAAACTTCAATCCGAAACATATTTAATCGTCGGCGCAAAAGACGGGCTGATTCCGCAGCATAAAACCGTGGAACGCGCTCGGAAGATTTTGCCGAACTTGAAAGATGTGACCGTTTTCCCAAACATCGGTCACGGAATCGAAACGCAAACTGCCGCGATCTTGAAATTGAGAGAGATTCTGTAAAACCCGCATTAATTATTTAAAAACGAATAATGCGTTTTAGAGCGAATCAACATAGTATGTCCGTGTCAGTACCGCGAACGGTAGTGAGCGGGTCAATTACAAACCCGCTCACTACCGTTCGCGGTACTGATTGATGCCTGACTTAACCATTCACTGATTCCAGAACCGCTCTAATGATTCCCAATTCCGAATCAGGGATAGCAGGTCGAAATGTTATCGCAACATTTCGACCTGCTGTTTCTGAGATTATTTCAACGCCTTTTGTGAGTTTGCATTGAATAACCTCAAGCGGCGGGCGGGGCGAAAGTTTTCAAAAACTTTATGCTCGGCGCGAAAAAGAATTCGCCGCCGCAGAATAAATAAATTAATAAAACTTTTTATCACAGACGGACACAGATAAAAGAGGGATGTTTTTTGATAAAACAGATTTGATTTCTTCATCTTTGATTTATCCTTTTTTTAATCCGTGTTTATCTGTGGTTATTTTTACCGATTTATTTTCACCGACTACTTAATTTATTTGACTGAAATTAATCTTTTCTGAAGTTGTATGTAACTTTCGCTTAAAACATTACAGGTTACTTTTATGACCTTAAAATATTGAGAGCTGCGGTGATAATCGGATGCAAAGAGGCGATTCCTTCTTTCGAGCTGAAATCTTTTTCGGGTGCGGCTCTCGACATAGAAACACCCAGGACGCCGACGACGTTTTTAATTTTTTCTTCCAGAGCCTCGCGTTCTTGATTGGCTTTTTCTTTTGCCTGTTGCACGGCGTCGGATTTTTGTGTTAGACGGATGATTTCTTCTTTGAGCGTTTGTTCGTTTTGCTGCGCCGGCAGCCTGCCGAAGTAATATCCGATAATAACGAATATAATCGGCTCGAGCCGCGTCACCAATGTAACGTCGCTCAAAGGTCTGAGCCAGCCAAGCAGCGCCGCCGCGTAAAAGACGACAAAAATCAGCGTTAGGACAATCATCATCCAATTTCTTATTGCACCAATCATATTTTTGCTCGAATAAGCCGCTGACGTCTTGCAAATTAGCAAATACCGCGATATAAATACCTGCACATCACGGGGCAAATCAAAAAAACAACTTATGATTGAAGATGCGAATTTTCAATCCGGCTTATTTGTCTCTCTAATATGTAACGCCCCGATTTGATTTAAAAACTATCAAGCGAAGCAGAATTTTTTTGACAAATTTGCGGCATTGACTTTTTTTAAATCAAAAACCGTTCGGAAACCGAAATTTGCGTTATGGCTTGCACGTCGGAAATCACGTCTCTGCTGATAGATTGGAGCCAGGGAGATCGGGTGGCGCTGGAAAAGCTGCTGCCTCTGGTCGAAAATGAATTACACCGTCTCGCGCACTGTCAAATGCGGCGGCTCAAGCCCGGTAACACCTTTCAAACCACAGTTTTAATCAATGAAACGTATGTTCGGTTGATTAACCAAAACCGGGTTCAATGGCAAAATCGAGCGCATTTTTTCGGCATCGCGGCGAAACTTATGCGGAGGATTTTGCTTAACTACGTGCGCGACCAGAAATGCCAGAAACGCGGCGGCGACTTCGCCATCCAGGTGTCGCTTTCCGAAGCGGCGGTTATTTCGGCGGAAAAAAACGACGAGCTGCTGGCTATTGACGAAGCGCTCCACAGATTAGCGGAAATAGACGAACGCAAGTGCCAAGTCGTCGAACTGAGATTTTTCGGCGGGTTGAGCATCGAGGAAACTGCGGAAGTCTTGAAGATTTCTCCGGCTACGGTAGCTCGTGATTGGAATATGGCGAGGGCTTGGCTTGCCCGCGAAATCGGGAATGGAAACTAACAACTGGCAACAAATCGAAACTTTTTTCCATTCGGCGCTCAGTCTCAGCGGCGAAGAGCGAACCGCGTATCTTTCGCAGGCTTGCGCCGAAGACAATTCTCTGCGCTGCGAAGTCGAATCGCTAATTGCCGCTTTTGAGGAAAACGGTGAATTCCTTGATGAACCGGCTTTCGATCTCGGAATGAAAGTGATCGAATCCGATTTGGAGTCCGATTTGGCAACTTCTCTGGCGGGGCAGACAATCGGTTCTTACAACATCCTGAGCAAGCTCGGCATAGGCGGAATGGGCGAAGTTTATCTCGCGGACGACACGCGGCTAAATCGAAAAGTCGCGCTCAAGTTTCTTTCAAAATCATTGCTCGGCGACAAATGGGCGAAGCGGCAATTAATCAAAGAAGCTCAGGCGGTCGCAATGCTCGATCATCCGAACGTTTGTCCGGTCTATGGAATTGAAGAAATCGGCGAGCATAATTTCATCGTGATGCAATACGTCGAAGGCGAAACTTTAGCGGATTTAGTTCGCAAGCGTCAGCTCACAACGGAACAGGTTTGTTCTCTCGCCAAGCAAATAGCCAGCGCCATCGAAGCCGCTCACGCGCACGGAATTATTCACCGCGACATCAAAACCGGAAACATTATGGTAACGGCGAGCGGTCAAGCGAAAGTGCTGGATTTCGGACTGGCTAAAATCATCGAACCGCTTCACAAAGCCGAAAACGACGGAGAAAACGTCACCCAGTTTTCGCAAAACGGTTTGATAATGGGAACCGTTTCTTATATGTCGCCCGAACAGTTGAAAGCCGAGAAATTGGATTTCCGAACCGACATCTTCAGCTTCGGAACAGTCCTTTACGAGCTTGCTTCGGGCGAGCATCCTTTTTTGCGAAAAAGCGACGCCGAAACTATTACAGCGATTTTAACCGATCAACCCGCGTCAGCTCGCAATTTCAATAACAAATCCGCCTCGTCCGGCATCTATCCTGTCGTCAGAAAATGTCTGGAAAAAAACAAGGAACAAAGATTTCAGTCCGCCAGCGAACTTCTTTTGGAGCTTCAAAATTTACAGGATAAAAAAACGCCCATAGTAAAAAGACGGCTTTTCTTCCCTTTATTAAGTGCATCTTTAATCATTCTGCTTTTGCTCTCAATCGGAGTTCTCCTTTACCAACGCGCAACTGCGCCGCGCACGCTTGCGGTACTGCCTTTCGCCAACGAAAGTGGCGAACCCAGCGCCGATTATATCAGTGAAGGAATGGCGGAAAGTTTAATCAATAAAATATCCGATTCATCTGAATTGCGGGTAAAAGCTTTTACGCTCGTTTCTGTTTATAAAGGCGATGTTGATTCGGTAAAAATCGGACAATCTCTCAATGTCGAAGCTGTTTTGACAGGCAGAATCCGCAGTCAAAACGGGCAATTGCAGCTTGAAGCAAAGTTAATCAATACGGCGGATGGAACTGAGCTTTGGAGCGCCGCCAATTCATTAAAAGAATCTGAAGCTTTAAACATTCAAAATAATATTTCCGAAAGCGTCATCTCCAAGCTGCAATCTTCGGCAACCAATAATAAGTCAAAACAACTATATGCCGCGAATGTTCAAGAAAATCCTGAAGCTTATAAGTATTACCTGAAAGGACGATATTTTTGGAAAAAGAGGGACAAAGAAAATATTCAAAGAGCAATAGAAGCCTTTAATCAAGCCAGAAATATTGACCCGAATTATGCACCGGCGTATGCCGGATTAGCTGATGCCTACGTCGTTAGGAGTTTTGTTCCCTACAACCCAATGTCCGCGAACGATGCTTCTGAGTTAGCGAGAGTTTATGCCGAAAAAGCGATAAAGCTAGACGACAATCACTGCGAATCGCATACGGCTCTTGGAGTTGTTTTGCACAAATATGAATGGAATTGGGAAGCCGCGGAAAAAGAATATCGGCGGGCGATTGAACTCGATCCAGATTATGCTCAAACTTATTATTGGTACTCTAATCTATTGGCGACAACCGGAAGGTTGGACGATGCGTTAACTTATAGCTTAAAATTTAAAGAACTCGACCCGTTTTCTTCGCTCGCAGACGTTAACATTGGACGCATTTATTATTATTCATATCAATACGATAAGGCATTTGAACAACTAACCGAAACCCTAAAAAATGACCCTAACAATTTAAACGCAGAATATTTACTTGGGCTGGTTTATCTGCAAAAGGGAAAATACGACGAAGCTTTAAAAATATTTGAAAAACTATATGCTTCGGATAAAAAAATGTTGGCAGCAGCCGTTTTGGGCTTTACTTACGGAAAAATGGGTAGAAAAGATGAAGCTCTCAAAGTTCTGAAAGATTTGGAAGAATTTGCGCAGAAGAATGATTATATTCCCCCGCAAGAGAGGGCAATCATTTATCTCGGTCTCGATGATAAAGAAAACGCAATTTTCTGGTTGGAAAAGTCATATCAAGAAAAATCACCGGCGCTTACGGCTATTAATGTAGAGCCTCTTTTTGAGGATTTACATTCAGAGACAAGATTTCAGGATATAGTGAAGAGAATGAATCTAAATCCGAATTGACCATCAGCCCCTGAAGTTTGTGACAATTTTTGGGAATTCAAGAGTTGTTTTAAGTGTTTTGGTTATATCTTCAGCTTCAGGGTATTCCGTTGTATTTGGATCAATCAATTGAGAGACTAATGATTTTATTTCGGTTGAAACTTTTAATCTTGAAATCTTAGGTTGATTTTCGGTTGTTACCTTTGGCAATTCACCTTCAATTAAAAGATAAATAATTGCACCTAAAGCGAACAGATCAGGATTTATTCTGCGCGCTTTAAAAAAAATTTCACTTTCTTCAAAAAAATCAGCCGTTAAAGTGCTGCACGGAACGTAATCCGGTTGAATGATCGGGCAGGCTCCCTCAAAGTCTATCGGTCTTAAAACACCGTTTTTAGTTACTATCAAATTATCAGGCTTGCAATCTCTCCATAACCAGCCTGCCAAGTGAATTCGAGCCATTAAATCGGACAATCGAATCGCAAATTTTATCGCCTGAGAAATGCTTAATCGTTTTTTTCTTTTTTGTAAAAAGCGGTGAAGAGTCTCGCCTTCGATAAATTCGGTTACGAGGTAAAAATTTCCATCCGTTTCAAATGAATCATAAACTTGAGGTACATCACAGCCCGCACTTTGCAAAGTTTCCAGAACGCGCTTTTCGTATTGAACCCGCCAAAAGCCGTCGCGCCCATCCCAATCAACTTCTCCGTTTTTTCGCCCTTCCTTAACTAGGCAAAAACGCGGCTGGTCGGCGCTGAAATCTACTGCCTGATAAACTCCGCCCTTACCGCGTTGAGATAAGGCGCGAAAAACTTTGTAATCATTTTTCAGTGGTGAATAGGATGTTTCTTCTTCGACCAATGCTATTGGAAATGGATTTGAAATCCATTCAGGCTTTGCGCTCTCGGAGAAACGCAAATCGGGAATAAGTTCTCCATTTCGATCACGCATTGCCAAAACGGTCGAACCGTCTTCATTCTTAATCTCAAGAGTTTTGAAAGCGCCGTAACGATAATAAACGTTGCTTTTTGGTTTGAATTTGAAATCGAATGGAACGGCGGGAGCAAGCATTTCCTTCGTCAATTGATGCAGTTGTTCGGCGAAAAACACCGCTTGTTCATTAGATTGGGGATAAACCGTAATAAACTTGCCGATTTGAGTATAGTTGTAATAAATGCCGGAGTTGATTTTTTTCAATTCAGCAAGGGAAATCGGAGTTTTATAAAATGCTTTTTGACTTTCCAAAAAAGGCGCTATGGTTTCCAGAACCTTCGGCGCTGTCAAGATAGTTGCCGAGATATGAAGCTTCCAACCTTGATCAGGGTCTTCGCGTTCCTTGAGTCGGCTGTATCTCCAGATTGTATCCTGTAAAAAAACCGGTAGAAAACGGTCACACAGCACGCGCCAACTTTTGTTTAAAGATTTAGCTAAATTTAATGAAGATTGCTCGTTAAATTTAGCTAAATCTAAAAAGTCGTGTTTGTTTTCAGAAAATCGCTTCAAAACTCAAATTCTAAAACTATTCGCATAACTAACGGATATACCGAAAGACATATTTACTGCAATTACCGTATATCTTGCATCGTTGTTAATCCAGAACGGTTCCGACTCCGAAATCCAACGGCGCACCTTGTGGAGATTCGGCGCCGCAAGGTCCGTTTCCGGCGAGATAAACGCGAGCGAGATTTCTGCGACCAGCGTCAGTACTATAACCCGAACCTGATCCCGATCCTGAACCCGAACTCGATTCCGGCTCCGGCATCAGTTTAGCCAATTCGGCGTCATTCTTAGCGAAGAGCCTCATATAATCTTTCCATTCATTAGAATTAGAACCCTTCATTATTGCTGCGTACGCTTTCCTCCGAACTTCATCTCCGGTCGGCGTGCTGCTGGTTCCGTGCTCCTGCTGGATTTTTGCCATAACTTCTTTGATATTGTCACTTATTGCCATAATTTCTCCTTCAAATTTTTTGAGATATAAAACCTTCATTCTCTAACGCCCCAAAATAGATTAAAACCTATCAGGTTGTTTATTTTTTTTTACAAGTTTTGACTTCTAAGGCTGGAAAAATTTCTTGAGCATTATCACAAACGCTCAAGCGTAGATTTGACGTTTTTTATGATTAAAGCGAAGTTTAGCGACTATTGACAAGCAAAACGAGATCGGCGCAAATCAATGAAACACTTTGTAAAATTCTGGCGCGTAACATCTGCGTATTGATTCAATCAATGTGTGAGTTAGATATTAAGCCAGAGTTTTGGAAAGACGTGGTTTAAGTAAGTTTCAAATGTGCAACAGTGTGCAACAAATATTGACTTTTGAAATATTATAACCGAAAATAAAAAAGAGCTATTTTGCAGATAGCTCTTTTCGATACTGTAGCTTGGCGGCATACAGACAGGGTATTACTGTATTTAATGATAACCTCTTGACAAACCATTTGTCAAAGCAATTTAAGTCAGTCTTGCCTTTTCTAATTCCCAAACAAGCAACAGAAATCGAAAACAATGGCGAAAAGCTGTTATTCAACCTCTCTGCGTTGTCGGTCAGCGAGAAAGAATAACAGCCGCGTGTGATAAATCTCACAAGTGACATTTTGAGATTATCACGCGCTAGCCGTTTTGCCAACCAAAACCGACTGAGGAACTTGATATGCCTAAAGGTAAAACTAGGGTCATTCACCGCAGTTCTGTAACGGGCAGAATTGTTAAAGCGTCTTACGCGAAAACGCATCCGAAAACGACTGAAACTGAGCGTGTGCGCGTAAGTAAGAAAAACTAACCGAGTGAAAACTCACAACGGAAAGCCTAGCTTAGGCTGGGCTTTCTATAAGGAGTAAGAAATGGCAGATAGTAGTGTAAAAGTAACGAACTTTCCAACGGACGATTCAAAATATAGAGTCGCTTATGACTTAATGAAGCAGATTCTATCCTACGAACACAACGACCCGAAAAAAGTTAATTCGGGAAATGCAAGAGAGTATTTTATGACTCTCTATAACCAATGTATTCGTGTCGTTTATCACGGTGATACTTATCAAGAAGCTACAAAAACAAAATCAGCCGATTCTAGCGGGTCAGTTGGCGGAGTTTTCCTTAGCTGACAATTTCTTCTATTTCACGAAGTTTAGTTAAATTACTTTCTTCTGTAATAGCAAGTTTAGAACTTGAGGGTGATATGCGGAGTCGAATAGTGACTTCATTCATATCACCCTCATTCATTTCAAACCTTAGTTTTGTCTCAAACCTGCTTAACCGTCTCCGCCCCTGTCTCAAAAGTTCGTCTCAAAACCGACTTATGACACAAAGCAGCTAAGTCCTATTTTGATAAATTGCCTCAAGCATTTTCGCCAGACGATAGCCTGCTTTGGCAATCTGAGTGCGTGCTGTTTCCTGCGCTTGAGCGTCATATGCTGCTGGATCGCCGCGCGAGATTAAATAATCCGTCACTTTTCTGCCGTTGATTTCGCGCTCGCGTTTTTCGGTTATTCGGAGGTTTTTGTAACCCGATTGCTTTGATTGTTTGAGCGAATCCGCTGCCCATTGCGAAGCCCATTGATAAACGTCGTTTCCCTGAGCATTCCAACTGTTTTCCGGTGTGATTGATTCTTTTAAAAATCGCCCGAAAGTTTCCGGGCTGCGAGTTCGCTTTGCGGCAAACATCAAACGCTGGACGATTTCGACATCCCAGAAAAAATGCAGATTCGCTTCGCGTTCCGGGTCTTCCGGTTTTCCCAGAATCGGTTTGTATTTTAAAACCACTTTGTTGCCGCCCTGATCGTCAAGAAATTTAAATTGTCTGATTCGCTGCGGGTCGGTTTCGATTAGAATGTTGCTCAAATCGTTTTCGTTGATAAAACCCGCGCCGACGTGAAACGGCATATGCATATCGCCGATGAGATGAATCAGCATTCGCAAGGCATTTCGCTCGGAAATCGGATGCTGCGGGTCTTCTTTTCCGGTTTTCAAACGGCGAACGGAAAAATTGATCATTTGCACGATGTCGTCCGGGCGTTTAAAACCTTCGCAGGAGTTGTAATCCGGGCAATCGAGCGGCAAATCAACGTAATGCCAGGTGTCGTTTTTATCGTTTTTATCGTTTGCCAAAAACGATTTTGTTTCCGGGTCTAAATCGTCTTCGTCGGCGCGGCGTTTGGTCGTGTCAGCCCAAACCGAAACTCCGGCAATCGAATCGCCGAGCAGAATCTGCGTGATTCGATTCAAAGTCGCGGGTTTCAGATAAGCTGCGGCTTCCGCGCCGACGGCGCGATGTCCTTCTTCGCCCCACGCGAAAACAGGAACGTTGGTTGAAAAAACGAAAGCGAAAACGAGAATTAAAGAGTAGATTTTTTTCATTGCGCTAAATTGGAGTTTGATTATAAACCCAAATGCGCTGTCGGGAAAAAGAAAAAGCGAATCATTCGACGATTCGCTTTTTCTTCCTTCACGAAAATCTATTTTTTAATAACTCGAACTGTTGTTTAATCCGACTGGCGAAAGCGCCGTGCCGCTGCCGTTTAAATTGAGCAGATTTTCGCCCGGATTGACCGTGACGGTCGTGTTCCAAATCGCGTACGAATCAGTTCCTACTTTCGTGACGCCGAAAACGTAATAGCTGTCGGGCTTTACGTCTTTAAACGTTCCTTTTCCGCCCGCGTCGGTCGTAACCCGATAAACGATGTGCGGATTGATAGCCGCTAAACATTTTTGGCGAGTCTCGCGGCGCGCCGGGTCAATCACAGCAGCCGCACAGGTCGAAGCTAAATCGCCTTCTTCCGGTTCAATATTGGCGCGGCTTAAAATTTCGTCCAGGCTTTTATTGAGCAAATAGAATTTTTCCTGTCTGACCGGCTGTGTCGAGCCTGTTCTGCCCGCGACGGTCGCTTTGATTTCCAAATTGCCTGTGCTCGGTTGAACGACATTTGTCGTCGTGTTTGATGTCGTAGTTGTTCCGGTGCTCGGATAAGCCGTTTGCGGAGCGCTCGAAACGGTCGAATCCGGTATTTGCGTGACCGGCGCAGTTGTAGTAGTAGTGGTTTCGGTTGTTCCGGTTTGCGCCCCGGCGTTCGTCACGGTTCGCGTTCGCGATGCGGTTTCGCTCTCTCTCAAACGCACGTTGACCTGCGTCCGGTTATCGTTTTCATTGGCGCTGTCTTCGCGCATCATCAAAAACATAAACAGCGCGACGACCGCCAAAATGACGATAATCGGAATAAAAATCCAATTCGGAAAACTTTTATTTCTCGGCGTTTCCGTAACAATAATAGGCTCGCGCGGCGCAACCGGCGGCGGAACGACAATCGTCGGAGCCTCAAACGGGCGACCGCATTTCGGACATGCTACCGCCTGGTCGGAAACTTCGTTTCTACATTCGGGACAAATTACCAGTGCCATAAAACGACTCCTTTTTTTTAACGCCGAATCGTTTATCAAAATCAATTCGGCTAACTCTTAATTTTAAAACGCAAAGCGCGTTCCAGTTTTATTTTATTCAAATTTGATTATTAAACTGTTGAATCAGCATAACATATCCTTTCCGAGAGGATTTCGGCAAGTTCATTTTTCGTGTCCTGATATAGTACAATTGAACGAAAGGAATCAAATTTAATGAGAGAACACCCGCAAAAAATCGAGGAACTGCAAATTGAAATCGCCCGCGTCGGCGCGGAGCTGCAAGCGGTTCGGGAAGAAATCGGAAGCCGTGAGGCGTTGATGACGCTCGATATTGTCACGGCGCGAGATGAAGGCGGCAAACCGCTTTATTCAAACGAATCGCTCAGAGCCGCCGCTTTGACTTTGGCAAAAGAGCAATCGGAAGAATTAAACGAATTGAAAAATCGGGAAAAAACTATCGAACAAACACGCGGGGAAATGTTTGCGCGTCTCGAAAGATTAAGATTGGAATTCAAGCTCTTTCTGCTCGACCGGGAAGCGGAAATCAAACGGCAATAAAAAAAGGTCAGGCAAATCACCTGACCTTTTGATTTCAATTTTTCGGAGCAGATTTAATCAACTCTGCCGTGAATCTTCATCCGAACCAAATCTTCAACTTCTAATTTCGCGCTGCTCGCGGATCGTGCGCGTTGAATAAAAGCAGAATCAATTTTGAAGATTTTAAGTTGAACCAAATCTTCGATGTCTAAGTTTTCTAAACCCGTAGTTTTCATTTCCCGTAAAAAGCCGGGCGTGATTTTAAAGATACGCATCTTGACCAGAGTTTCCATTGGTTGATTTTCGCCGAATCCCATTTCTTTGACTTCGCGAGCAAATTTGGCGTCAATCTTGAAAATCCGAGCCTTGACCAAATCGTCCAATTCCAGATTTTTATACCCAATCGAAGCCATCTCGCTGGCAAATTCAGGCGTGATTTTGAAAATCGTAGCTTTGATAACATCGTCAAACGAAAGATTCGGAAAACCTGCGGCTTTCAAATCGTCAATCGTTTTGACTCGAACGTCGAGCATCGCCGAGGCAAATTGTTTTTCTTCGTTCAAAGCATAACCGCGACTGTTCATCGCGCTTAAAAAGCTCTGGCTCGGCACTAATGTAAAAGTTCCCGAACCTTTTCCGGCGTTAAAGCTGCCCTCAAACTGAAACGTTCCGGCTTCGCGCTGCAAACTGAAATTGACGTTTGAAGTGCCCATCACTTGATCGCGCGTTAAGCCCTGGAAATCCGAAACGTCGTATGTCGAGCCGGAATTACTCATTCCTCCTCGTTCGGTACGGCGTTTTAAGCTCAAATAAAGCGAATCTTTTTTAACGATTTCATCCTGCTCGTCCGCTTCGTGTTTTTTGGGGCGAGATTTGCCGAATTCAGCCGTCCACTCGCCCGTGATTTGCGATTGAGCAGTAATGGGTTCTTCGCTGTTTAAATTATTAAAAGCTCCAACCTCATTTGTTTCCGCGAATAAAACGAAAACAAACAAAACAAAAAATGCCAGAATTTGAAAATATGGCTTGCATTGAAAATTTTTTCTCATCTTTACGAATCCTCAGTTTTTTAGAATTAATTTCGGTCAATCATCTAAAGAACACCGTGCTTTTCAAATTTGTGACAAATTTTTTGATGGGAAAGCGCAACGGCAAGCCCGACCGGATTTAAATTGAGCGGCGTCAAAATCTAAATCCGAAACTATTGGACAGACATTAAAAATCTTTATTTGTTTTTGGCTATCAGCCCGCCTTGCTCGCCTCCGCGCGCGGCATTTGAATTAACGCCGTCGAGATTTTGAATTATTGCGGGTTGCGTCACTTCCGATTCCAAAGCGGCGTTTAAGACATCGGAAACGTGCTTTGCGAAAGTGAAATTAAGCTCTTTTCGCACATCTTCGGGAATGTCTTCGATATCGGCTTCGTTGCGTTCGGGCAAAATAATGTGCCGGATTCCGGCGCGATGTGCCGCCAAAACTTTTTCCTTAATTCCGCCGACCGGAAATACCAAGCCGGAAAGCGTGATTTCGCCGGTCATCGAAGTGTCGTTGCGAACCTTTCTGCCGGTGTAAAGCGACGCCAGAGCCGAAGCCATTGTGACGCCCGCGCTCGGACCATCTTTTGGAATTCCGCCTGCTGGAACGTGGACGTGAACGCCGTTTTGTTTAATCAGATTTGCGTCAATGCCGAATTCGGCGGCGTGCGACCAGAGATAGCTTTGAGCCGCCTGCGCCGATTCCTGCATCACTTGTCCGAGTTGTCCGGTCATTTTTAAACCGCTGCTGCCGGGAAGCAGCGTGGCTTCGATAAAAAGAACTTCGCCGCCCATCTGCGTCCAAGCCATTCCGGTTGCGACGCCGACCGGCAATTCGGCGCGCGCTTCTTCCGGGTAAAATCTGGGCGCGCCGAGATATTCGCGCACTTCGCCGACATCAACCGTTTGTTGTTGGATTTCGCCGGTCGCAATTCGCAATGCGACTTTGCGAACTACGTTTCCGATTGTTCGTTCAAGCTGGCGAACGCCCGCTTCGCGCGTGTAGCGCGAAATCAGCAGATTGAGCGCCGCGTCCGTGATCGAAAATTGTTCGGGCGTCAAACCGTTCTCTCCGGTTTGTCGTTCGACGAGATATTGCTTGGCGATGTTCAGCTTTTCCGCGTCCGAATAACCGGCAAGCTGAATAATCTCCATCCGGTCGCGCAAAGGCGCGCTGATCGGCGCGAGATCGTTTGCCGTGGCGATAAAAAACACTTTCGACAAATCAAACGGCAAATCAATGTAATGATCGCGGAAAGCGTTGTTTTGCTGCGGGTCTAAAATTTCCAAGAGAGCCGAAGCCGGATCGCCGCGAAAATCGTTGCCCAATTTATCAATCTCATCGAGCATAATCACCGGATTTTTGACCTGCGCGCGGCGCAGAGATTGAACGATTCTGCCCGGCATCGCTCCGATGTAAGTCCGGCGATGCCCGCGCAATTCGGCTTCGTCACGCATTCCCCCCAAAGAGAATCTTTCAAAAATTCTTCCGAGCGAGCGGGCGATTGATTTTCCTAAAGACGTTTTACCGACTCCCGGCGGACCGACGAAACACAGAATCGGGCTTTTCGTTTCGGGTTTTAATTTAATAACCGCGAGAAATTCCAAAATGCGTTCTTTGATGTCTTCCAGCCCGTAATGGTCTTCGTCGAGAATTTTTCTGGCTTCGTTTAAATCCAATTTATCTTCGGATTCTTTTTTCCAGGGCAATTCCAGAATATATTCGAGATACGTTCTGATAACGTGATAATCCGGCGCGGCTTGCGGCAGTTTTTCCATCCGGCGCAATTCGCGTCCGGCTTCTTTTCGCACATCTTCGGGCAAATCCGCAGTGTCGAGACGTTCGCGCAATTGCCCGGCTTCGGCTTTTTCGCCGCCTTCGTCGTCTTCGCCGAGTTCTTTTTGAATCGCTTTTAATTGCTGGCGGAGAATGTAATCGCGCTGCGCTTTATCCATTTCGGTCTGCGCTTCGGTCGCGATTTTCGAGCGAATCTGCATAATCTCAAGCTCGTGCGCGAGCGCGGCGTGAGCTAATTGCAGCAATTCATCAACAGTATCGGCTTCGAGCATTTTCTGCTCGTGCTCGACGCCGAGAGTCATCACCGAACCGAGAAAATATGCAATCTGCACCGGATCGTTCGCGTTCATCACCGCCATCCGAATCTCCGGCGGGACTTGCGGCAGCAGCGCCAGAGCCTGTTGAATCATTCCCTGAACGTTGCGTTTTAAGGCTTCGACTTCATCGTTATTTCTAATTGTCAAATCCGGCAAAACTTCGATTTTCGCCTGCAAAAACGGTTCTTCCTGATTCCAGGAAACAACACGGACGCGCTCGGCGCCCTGCACGATTAATTGCAGAGTGCTGTCGTCCGAGCGCATCATTCGTTTGACGGCGACGAGCGTTCCGACTTCGTAAAGATCGGTTGGTTTGGCTTCCTGTCCGGTGATGCCTTCGGTTTTGATCGTGATGCAGGCGAGCAGTTTTTCTTCCGAAGCGAGCGACGCTTCGACTGCTTTCACTGAACGCGGACGCCCGACGGTTAAAGGAATAATTGTTTCGGGAAAAAGCGTCGTTTGCTGCAAAGGCAAAACGGCGATGTCAAATCGCTCGCCCACCTCAATATCTTTTAAATCTTCTTCAGCCATTAAATTTCAAACCCTTAAAAAATTATTTTGCGGCGGCTTCGCTCTTTTCTTCGCTGATGCCGCTGCTGCGCAGGTGAATGATTAGCAAACCGTCCTGATAGTTGTATTCGAGCTTCGCGCCGTCAATCGAACGCGGAAATTTGAGCGTTTTTTCAAACCGGCTGTAAGTTATTTCGAGTTGATGATAAGTGACGCAATCACCGCAATCGCCATCGCGCCGCGTTCCGGCAATGTAGAGCGTGTCGCCCTGAATATCAATTTCAACGTCTTCGAGCGAAACGCCAGCCAGCTCGACTTTGACAATCCAGCCCTCGCGCGATTGATAAACATCCGCCGCCGGATACCAGAGTCTCCCCGAAGGTTTCGTCTGCCGCGCCCAACCCGGCGGCAACATCTGAAAATAACGATTTATTGATTCCGCCACTTCGATCAATTACGAATTACAAATTACGAATTACGAATTGTGGAATTTAACTCGTAATTTGTAATTCGTAATTCTTACTTCTTTTTCCAAAACGCTGCGCCGGATGAAATTTCTTCCAACGCCTCGGCGATTTCGCGTTCGTCTTCCATTTCGAGCGCGATGTCGGCGAGCGACAAAATGCCTTTGAGCTTTCCGGCGTCGTCAATGACCGGAATTCTCCGAATCTGCTTGTCGCTCATTAGACGAATCGCTTGAAAAACGAAATCGTCCGGCTTGACCGAGAACGTTTCGGTCGTCATTACGTCTCGGACCTGCGTTTGCCAATCTAATTTGTCGGCGACCGCGCGCACGACAATATCGCGGTCGGTGACGATTCCGACGAGCTTGCCGTCGTCATCAACCACCGGCACCGCGCCCATATCGCCCTCGCGCATCATTTGGGCGACTTCGTGCAAAGTCATTTGCGGCGTCGCCGATTTGACGCTGCTCGTCATAATCGAACGGCAGCGCAATCTCTCACCGCTTGTTTCCGATCCGCCGGTTTTCATTTCAATTTAGAATATAAACTTTCGACAGCGCGTGTTCAAACTGTTTTCGTTTTGCAGCCTCTTGCCTAATCTAAAATCTAAAATCTAAAATCTAAAACATAAATGGGAAAATGTTACGACAATCCGCGCAAACCGGAGCGCAAAGGGGAAAAAGTGACTGTCGGCGGCATTGAAGCGCTTCCGCCGGGGCGGGGCGCGACCGTCGAATTAAACGACGGCGCGGAAGTCGCGCTGTTCAACGTCGGCGGAAAATTTTACGCGATTGAAAATTTCTGTCCGCACAAAGCCGCGCCGCTCGCCGATTCGCGTCTGTACGGTCACATCGTCGAGTGCGAGCTGCACAACTGGCGTTTTGACGTGACTAGCGGCGAATGTTTTACGAAAAAAGGCTGCTCGATTGAATCTTACGAAGTCATCGTCGAAGACGAGATGATAAAAATTGTGATTTAAACGACAAAGCTGTCTCGCAAATGAAAAACGAAAACTATCAACTGTAAACTTTAAACTTTAAACTGTCTTGGAAGAGAAAACGTTTCTGCGAAATAGTTTATAGTTCAGAGTTTACAGTTGATAGTTTTGTCGAATTCCGGCATCTTTGAGTTTTCTATTGAATAAAAATCTCGTCCGCAAAAATATAAGCCTCGCCGCCCGCGCCGGGATGCCAAGCCGGAATTTTGCCTAAATTGCGAGCCTTGATGCGGATAAAACGCGCTCGCGTCGGAGCGATTTCGGTTCGGTAATCGCGCGCAATGTTTTCCATATTTTCGGGTGCAACATCGGTTTTTATCTCGGCTATCGGGCGGAAGTTTACGCCGTCGCTCGACGCTTCAAACTCAATGCGAGTCGGCATCCAAATCCACGAGCGCGCGACCTGCAAAAATCCGCCGCCGAGAGCTTTAATTTCGGTTTCGCGCTGCAAATCAATGACGGCGACGAAATCCTGCCCTTGATAACCTTGCCACGCCCCGGCGGCAAAATTCGTCGTGCCGCGAATGCCGTCAATCAAGCCTTCGTCGCCTCCGCCCGTGTATTGGCTGCTGTATTTTGAAAGAATTTTCACCGTCCAATCATTCGGCTTTTTGCGAATAACGGCTTCGGCAGCCAGACTTTTCTCGCCTTTTTCATTCATCGCCACGGCTTTGACGGTTGTGGTTCGGTCCATCGAAAACGGTTTTTGATATTGCGCGGATTTTTCGTTTGGCTCGCTGCCGTCAATCGTTAAAAAAATCCGCGAATTCGGCGTGACTGATTTCAAACGGATTTCGGTTTTGTCTTTGAAAACTCTTTCTCCGGCTTCGATCAGCGGCACGGCGGAGAATTCCTGTTTTGTTGCCGAAATCGGCGGCTCTTGAAACGCAGTTTTGACCGGCGCATTTGTCATTTCAAATTCGAGCGTTCCGCCGCGCATAATTTCGTCGTGCGTGATGAACGATTTTGTGTGCGGTCTGCCGTCGAGGCGGGCGGATTTAATGTAAAAGTTTTGTTTGGAAACGGCGGTCGCTTTGATTGTAAATGTTTTGCCGTTTTCGAGATTGATTTTGGCTTCTTTAAAAAGCGGCGTTCCGAAAGCGTAAACCGGATCGGACGGATTGACTTGATAAAAACCCAAAGCGCTCAAAACGTACCACGCAGACATTTGCCCGCAATCTTCGTTGCCGATCAAACCGTCCGGCGTCGGTTTATAAAACTCGTCCATTATTTTCCGCACGTAAAACTGAGTTTTCCAAGGCTCGCCCGCATAATCGTAAAGATAGGCAATGTGATGTGAAGGCTCGTTGCCGTGAGCGTATTGACCGATTAAGCCCGTAATGTCGGGTTGTTCGCGCCCGGAAAGCTTTGTTTCGGTGGTAAAAAGCTCGTCGAGCTTTTTGATGAATTGCTCGCGCCCGCCGTTTAATTCAATCAAACGCGAAACGTCGTGCGGGACGAAAAACGAATACTGCCAAGAATTAGCTTCGGTAAAATGAAACGTGACTTCCTGCGGCTCGAACGGCTTGATGAAACCGCCGTTTTGCTTCGGTCGCATAAAACCTGTTTCGGCGTCGAAAAGATTTTCAAAATAGCGTGCGCGGCGCATATATTTTTCGTAATCGTCTTTTTTACCCAAAATCCGAGCCATTTGCGCGACGCAGAAATCGTTATAGGCATATTCGAGCGTTTTGGAAACCGATTCGTTTTCGTCTTCCATCGAGATATAACCGCGTCTTTTATATGCTTCGAGACCAAAATGATTTAGCTCGGCGGAATGTTTCGCCGCTGCAAAAGCCTTTTCGTAATCGAAGCCTGTGATGCCCTTCGCCATCGCGTCGGCAATTATCGAAACTGCGTGATAACCGATCATCGTGTCGGTTTCGTTTGACGCCAATTCCCAAACCGGCAGACGCCCGCCCTGCTCGTATTGCGCGAGAAAAGTGTTGATAAAATCTACAGTTCGCCGTTGGTCAACAATCGTGTAAAGCGGATGCGCGGCGCGAAATGTGTCCCAGAGCGAGAAAACGGTGTAATTCGTAAAGCCGTTTGCCTGATGAATTTTTTTGTCCAAACCGCGATAACGCCCGTCAACATCCTGAAAAACATTCGGCGCAATTTTTGTGTGATAAAGGGCGGTGTAAAAATTGGTTAATTCGGCTTCCGTGCCGCCCGAAATTTCGATTGTTGAAAGCTCTTTTTGCCACGCGCGTCTCGCGTTTTGCCGCACGCGGTCAAAATTCCAGTCGGGAATTTCTGTTTTTAAATTCTTTCTTGCGCCTTCAATATTAACCGCCGAGATTCCGACTTTAAGCAGAATTTGTTCGCCCGCTTTGGTTTGAAACGGAAACGCGGCTTGCAGACTTTTGCCTTTTCCGTGCCGATAATTGCTGATTGCAGCTCCGTCCGAAATCGCGCCCTCGATAAAAGGTTTGGAAAATTCTGCAACAAAATAAACAACCTGATCCTGCGCCCAGGATTTCGAGCGGCGAAAACCTTCAACCGTTCGCTCGTTGACGATGTGAATTTCCGAATCCAAAACCTCGTCGCGCCATTTAAGATCGAGAAAGATTCTCGCTCCGTCGGCTTTCGGAAAAGTGTAGCGATGAAAACCGGCTCGCGCGGTGGCTGTCATTTCCGCGAAAATGTTGTCGTCGTCGAGCTTGACCGAATAATAACCTGCTTCGGCTTTTTCGTTGGCGTGGCTAAATTTTGAAGCGTAACCGTTTTCGTTTTTCTCGCCCGCTTTCGCCGTCCACAAAGATTCGTTTCCGATGGCAGGCATAAATAAAATGTCGCAATAATCGGGAATTCCGGTGCCGCTCAGATGCGTGTGCGAAAAACCGTAAATTATTGAATCGGAATAATGATAACCGCCGCTGCCATCCCAATCCGCGCCGCGCGTGTCGGGCGATAATTGGACGAATCCGTGCGGAACGGTCGCGCCGGGAAATGTGTGCCCGTGCGCGCCTGTCCCAACGAAAGGATTAACATAGCGCGTGAAATCTTTTTGTGCTTGCGCTGTCGCCGCAAAAGCGAATAAGACAAAACAAAGCAGAACCGTAATTTTTCGCATATTTGCAAAAGATTTACCGCAGAGAACACGGAGTCGGTGCAGAGAAACACGGAGAAAAACTCTGTGTTTTCTCTGTGACTTCTCCATGTCCTCTGTGGTGAAATTTCCTTCTATTCATCAACAATTCTGCCGTCTCTCAGCCGAATAATTCGCTGTGCTTCGGCGGCGAGCTGTTCGTCGTGCGTGACGAGAACGAGCGTCGTGCCTTTGGTGCGATGCAATTCGGTCATCAAATCGAAAATATGCCGCCCGTTTTTGGAATCGAGATTTCCGGTCGGTTCGTCGGCGAGCAGAATTTTCGGGTTGTTGGCAAAGGCGCGGGCAATGGCGATGCGCTGCTGTTCGCCGCCCGAAAGCTGCGAAGGATAATGTGTCGCGCGGTTTTTTAGCTCGACCGATTCGAGCAATTCCCACGCGCGAAATTTGGCGTTTTTCATTCCGGCGATTTCCATCGGAATCAAGACGTTTTCAAACGCGGTCAGCGCGGGAATCAAATGAAACGATTGAAAAACGAAACCGATTTTCTCGCCGCGCAAGGCTGCCAGCCCGTCTTCGTTCATTTTAGTAATGTCAGCGCCGTCAATTAAAATTTGCCCTGCCGAAGGAGCGTCGAGTCCGGCGATTAACCCCAAAAGAGTTGATTTCCCCGAACCGCTTGCGCCGACGATTGCGACAAACTGCCCATCCGGGATTTCGAGCGAAAGCGAATGCAAAATCGTCAGTGCCTCGTCGCCCGAACGCACGGTTTTTTCCACGTTTTTTAGTTCGATCATAAATCTCGAAAATAATAACTTAAATCCGGCGCGGCGAGAAAAAGCGGCGAAAGCGGCATCAAAAAATTTTGGATTTTTCAGGAGACGTTTTTAGGAAAATGTTAAAACAAATTGCACTATTCGGTTTGGTTTTATTCGGACTTTTATTCGCGGCGGCTTGCAATGTTGCGCAGCCTGCGAGCAATCCCAAAACGGCGATGACAAACGCCAATGCTTCTGCGCCCATAACCGTCACGAATACGAAAGCGCCGAAAATAATCGCTTTCGGCGACAGCCTGACCATTGGTTTGGGATTGACCGAAAAGGAAAGCTACCCATCATTATTGCAGGAAAAATTAAAATCCGGCGGCTACGATTACGAAGTTATCAATGCGGGCGTTTCCGGCGACACGAGCGCGGGCGGTTTAGAGCGAATTGATTGGGCTTTGAACCAGCCGAACGTCGAAATTCTGATTCTCGAACTCGGCGCTAACGATATGCTGCGCGGGCTATCGGTCGCCAAAATGAAAGAAAATCTGCGCGAAATAATCAAACGCGCGAAAGCCAAAAACGTCAAAGTTCTCTTGTGCGGAATGCTCGCGCCGCCTTCTCTGGGCGCAGAATACTCGCGCGAATACGCGGCGGCTTTCCGCGATCTGGCGAAAGAGGAAGCGGTCGCGTTTCTCCCGTTTTTCCTCGAAGGCGTTGGCGGCGTCAAAAATTTAAATCAAACGGACGGAATTCATCCGAACGCCGAAGGGGCGAAGCGAATTACCGAAACGGTTTACAAATCACTCGTGCCGCTGCTGAAAAAATAGAAGCGCGTATTACAACAAAATTAAAAAGACGGATTGATTTGCTTTTAAAACTTTTCAATCCGTCTTTTTGTGTTTGATCGTATTTTGGTTGGGATAAAAATATTGAGTTTCATGAATACATTAGCTATTCTGCGATTAAATTTTCATTTTACGAGCAAGGGGTTAGGTTATGAATTTGACAGGAAAAGTTGTGATGATCGTCGGCGCAGGACGCGGAATCGGGCGTTGCTGCGCTGAACTTTTTTCAAAAGCGGGTGCGAGTCTCGTGCTGGCTTCGCGCGATGAAGCCGAGCTTTACGAGCTTGAATATAAGCTCGCTCACAAAAACAACACGGAGGTTTTGGCTTTGCCGACAGATGCAGCCATAAAAGCGGATGTCGAGCATCTGGTCGAAGAAGCCAAATGGCGTTTCGGGCGAATTGACACGCTCGTTTACTCAACCGGAATCGGAATGTTGAAGCCGTTTAACGAAACCACGAGCCAGGATTTCGACCGGCTGTTCGATGTCAATACGCGCGGCGCGTTTTATGCGATGCAGGCGGTTTTGCCAGTGATGGCGGAACAAAAATCGGGGAATGTCGTTGTCATTCCCGGCGTTTTAGGTCGCGCGCCGATGGCAAGCGCCGCCGCTTATTGCGCCGCGAAATACGCGCTGACCGGAATGACAAAATGTCTTGCGCTCGAATACAAGCGTTTTGGAATTCGTTTCAGGCTGATGCATTTCGGCGCTGTTGACACTTCGTTTTGGGACAACATTTCGATGCGCGTTCCAAGCGAGCGGATGATGACGGCGGATGATGCTGCCAAAGAGGTGTTTTTCGCCGCAACGCAGGAGGGCGAAAGCGTTTTGAACGAGCGTATTTCGCAGCCCGAATTGCAGCAGCTTTAAACTTTAAAACAACGCCGGTTCGACAAAAAGCTGGGAGCGCGGATGTCCACATCCGCAATGAGCGCGAAGCGCGATTAAATTTATACGCAATTTACGTTTGCTAGCGCAAACGTGCGGATGTGGACATCCGCGCTCCTGGCGAAATGCTCTTTTTCGTCTCGAACGCACTTTAAAATAAAGCACTGAAAAGGCAGAGGCACAGAGATTTTAATTTTTTCTGTGCCTCTATTTTTCTGTGGTAAAAATACTTTATGTCCGAAAATCCGCACTCGTCGGAATCGCCCGACGCAAATTACGGCATTGATGAAGAAGCCGACCGCTCGGTGAAAGGCGAGATTCTCGGTAATCTTACGATTGACCTGACGCCGCTCAAAATCTCACGCGATTATCGTTTGTTGTTTTTCGGTCAAATGATTTCGGCGTTCGGTTCAATGATGTCGTTTGTCGCTATTCCGGTGCAGATGTATCAACTGACGGAATCGTCTTTGATGGTCGGGCTGCTGGGAATTGCCGAATTTGTCCCGGTCGCAACGCTGGCGTTTGTGGGCGGCGCGCTCGCCGATGCGGTTGACCGGCGAAAAATGCTGCGTTTGACCGAAATCGGGCAGACGCTTGTCACCGCTCTTTTGCTCTTTAACGCGCTTTTGCCAACTCCGCAAATCTGGATTTTGTTTCTGTGCGCCGCTTTGCACGCGGGTTTTGCGGCTTTGCAGCGCCCTTCGTTTGAAGCCCTGATTCAAAAAATCACGCCGCCTGAGCTGTTAACTTCGGTTGCGGCTTTAAATGCCGTGCGATGGACGACAACCGCGATTGCGGGTCCGGCGGTCGGCGGAATTTTAATCGGCACATTCGGCGCGGTGGCGACTTACGCCATTGATTTAGTGACTTTTATCGCATCGCTTGCGGCGGTCTGGCTGATCAGCGCGGTTCCCGCGCCGGAAAATGCCGAACGCCCTTCTCTCAAAACAATCGTCGAAGGCATTCGCTACGCCTTTTCGCGGCAGGAGCTTTTGGGAACTTATCTGATTGACATCAACGCAATGTTTTTCGGGATGCCCATCGCGCTTTTTCCGGCGATTGCCGCGAAATTAAACGCTACGGCATCAATCGGGCTTTTTTATTCGGCAGTTCCGGCGGGTGCTTTACTGGTTACGCTCACTTCCGGCTGGACGCGCCGCGTCAATCGTCACGGTTTGATGGTTGCGATTGCGGCGGCTTTGTGGGGCGCGGCGATTATCGGTTTCGGCTTGGCGGAAAATCTCTGGCTCGCTCTGTTTTTCCTCGCGCTCGCCGGGGCGTTCGATATGGTCAGCGGCATTTTTCGCTCGACGATATGGAATCAAACTATCCCAAATCGGTTACGCGGGCGGCTTGCCGGAATAGAAATGATCAGCTATTTGACCGGACCGCATCTCGGAAATGTCGAAGCCGGACTCGCCGCCAGTCTTTTCAGCGTTCGGACTTCGGTCGTTTCCGGCGGCGTCCTTTGTGTTTTGGGAACAGTCGTTCTCAGTGTTTTGCTGCCAAAATTTATCGCTTACGACGGGCGCGAAGGTTTGAAAAGAAAAGAACTTGAGGAAGCTCAACACGCCGAAAATCCGGTTTCAATTTAAATTTCCAAAAGCGAGCGGCACGATTATTGTTGCCAAATGAAAACGGAGGCAAAAATTTAAGATTGTTTGGAAAGGGAACAGAACTCATGAGAACGCTCGCAAAAATTACATTTATGGCAATTGCCTTTGGTTTTTTAGTGTCAAGCGCGGATGACGCGATGGCTCAAAACAGAAACCGTGAAGCGCGCAGAGAATACAGAGGTGAAGTGCGCGAAGCCCGCAGAGAATACAGAGACGACATTCGAGATGGCGACAGCCGTCGCTCGGCACGCCGCGAATATCGAAGCGAAGTGCGCGAAGCCAGACGCGAATATAGACAAGACCGCCGGAGTAATCGCGGCTACAACCAAAACTACAGAATTTACACACGTCCGCCGTACGGTCGCGCCAACGGTTATTACAACCGCCGCAGCACGAACCGCAACAACAGCCGATATTATTATTACAACGGACGCATTTATCGCCGTTACTAATTAATCGCTAAAACGGCGGTTGAAGATGATTCAATCGCAATTACAAAATCGAGAGAGCCGTGATTTTATAAAATCACGGCTCTCTTCGTTTTAAATAATACTGCTTGTCACAACGGCGCGCATTTTTTATGATGTTCGGCGTAATGACAAACGAACAAACTACTCCAAAAATGCCGCGCGTATTTTTGATTGATGCGATGTCGCATATTTTTCGGGCGTTTTTCGCGCCGATGGGCAATCGCACCGACACTTTGCGAACCAGCACCGGAATTCCGACGCAAGCCGTCTTTGTTTTCACGAACATTTTGCGAAAGCTGCTCGACGAAAAACCCGATTACATCGCCGCCGTTTTCGAGTCGCAGGAAAAGACTTTTCGCCACGACGCTTACGCCGATTACAAAGCGAACCGCGTCGCTCCGCCCGACGATTTCGGCGTCCAGATTCCGTTTATCATCCGCGTCTGCGAGGTTTTCAACATTCCGATTTTGCAGTCTTCGGGCTTTGAAGCCGACGACGTAATCGGCACGCTCGCCTTAAAAATCGCCGACAAAGGAATGCAGGCGGTGATCGTTTCAAACGACAAAGATTTATGTCAGCTCGTCAAAGACCCGAACATCATTTGTATGCGGCACAATTCGCAGGTGGTCAAACGAAAGGTTCCCGTGCCGCCGATTGAATGGTGCGACGAAGAATGGGTGCGAAACAAATTCGGAATTAACGAGCCGAAACAAATTATTGATTTGCTCGGTTTGATGGGCGACAGCGTGGACAATATTCCCGGCGCGCCCGGAATCGGCGAAAAAGGCGCGACGACTCTAATTCAGCAATTCGGCTCGGTCGAAAACGTCCTCGCCCACGCCGATGAAGTAAAGCACAAAACTTACCGCGAATCTTTAAAAAACAATCAGGCGATTATTCGTCAATCGGTCGAATTGGCAACCGTTCACCTCAACGCGCCGGTCGAGCTTGATTTGGATCAACTGAAATTTCGCCCGCCGAATCGCGCCGAAGCCTACAAATTGTTCCGCGAGTTGGAGTTTCAATCCCTGACGCGCGAATTTGCCGACGCCGCGACCGCTTCGGACGTTTTCGCCGCGTCAAACGTCCGGCAAAATTACAAAATCATTAAAAATCGCGCCGAATTGGACGCGCTCGTTCGCAAGTTGTGGGAAACCGATTATTTCGGTCTCGCGATTGACGGCGCGACTCCGGCAGGCGCGGGTGAGCAGTTCGGTTCTTACAACGAAACCGCGCCGACCGCAGTGGCGATTGCGACCGCCGCCGGAGCTTCGCATTTGATTGATCTCGAAAATTTTGAAGAAGGACGCGAAGCCGCGCTCGCTCCCCTGCGCGACACGCTTTCAAACGGTTTTCTGCAAAAGTTCGTTCACGACATCAAACGCGCGACCGCCATTTTGGCGCGAGACCGAATCGAGCTTGAAGGCGTTACGGAAGACACTTTGCTCGCCGCTTATCTGCTCGACCCGACGCGAAATCGTTATGAATTAATCAATCTCGCGCGCGAAGCCGTCGGCGCGGAAAGTGCGCTGGAAATCCCGGAAAATTGGGACGAAAAACAATTCCGTCTTGCCGAAATCGCGGATTTTACCGCCCGCGTCGCGCCTGTTTTGCGAAACCGTGTGGAGGAAAACGGTTTGGACATCGTTTACGAAACGATGGAACTGCCGCTCGCGCCGCTGCTGCATCGCATTGAAATGGTCGGAATGAAAGTTGATGTTGACGTGTTGCGCGACCTTTCGACGGCTTTCGTTGTCGAAATCGAAAAACTTACCGCCAGAATTTACGAGCTTGCCGGACGCGAGTTTAAAATCAATTCGCCGAAGCAGGTCGGTGAAGTTTTGCAGGAATTAAATATCGGCAAAGGCAAGAAAACCGCGACCGGACAAATCTCGACGAGCCGCGACGTTCTCGCCGAGCTTGCCGAAACTTACGAATTACCGCGACTTATTTTGGAGTACCGCGAATTTGAAAAATTGCGGGCGACTTACACCGACGCTTTGCCGCTACTGGTCGGCGCGGACGGGCGAATTCACGGGCAATTAAATCAAGCCGTTACCGCAACCGGCAGGCTTTCAAGCTCAAATCCGAATCTGCAAAACATTCCTATTCGCACCGGGTTGGGGCAAAAAATCCGCCGCGCATTTGTGCCGGAAAAAGGAAATTGCTTAATTTCCGCCGATTATTCGCAGCTTGAATTGCGGCTCCTGGCGCACGTTACGAAAGACGAAGTGATGAGCGCGGCATTTAAAAACGGCGAAGACATTCACTCGCAAACCGCGCGGCTTGTTTTCGGAGCGAAAAGCGATGCGGATTTGAAAGAAAAACGCCGCTTGTCGAAAATCGTCAATTTCGCCATCGCTTACGCCGTTGAGCCTTACGGTTTGTCGGCGCGAACGGGGTTGAGCCTGAAAGAAGCGAAAAAAGCGATTGGGGATTATTACGAGACTTACAAAGGCGTCCGCCGCTATATGGAAGAAACGCCTGAAACGGCTCGTGAGCAAGGCTTTGTCGCTTCGTTTTTCGGTCGCCGCCGCCCGATCCCCGGCATCGCCGACCGAAATCACAACGTCCGTCTGCGCGCCGAACGCGAAGCCATTAATATGCCGATTCAAGGTCTCGCGTCGGACATCGTAAAGCTCGCAATGCTCAAAGTTGAGGAGGCTCTAAAACGCGAAAATCTGCGGGCAAAAATAATTATGCAGGTTCATGACGAACTTCTGCTCGAAGCGCCCGAACCGGAAGCCGAACGCGCCGCAGCGATTGCGAAACAAGCGATGGAAACCGCCGCGAATCTGGACGTGCCGCTCGTGGTGGAAACCGGAATCGGTGATAGCTGGATGGAAACTAAGTAAAGTTTATTTGAACCGCCGAGACGCGGAGACGCAGAGTTTAGAACAAAAGAGATAAAAAGAATTGTTTCTCTTATTTTCTTTAACTTTCTCTGCGTCTCCGCGTCTCGGCGGTTCAATTTTTATTGAAATGGCGACAGTTAATTTAGCATACGGAAAATCAGAAATTGCGTTTGATTATGACGAACGGCAGTTTGAGATTTTGGCGAAAGAAACAAATCTCGCAACGCTTTCCGATGTCGAAATTAACGCCGCGCTCGATTCGTCGATTGATTCCGAGACACTCGAAACCATTGTTGAAGCGGGCGATTCGGTTTTAATCGTCGTGCCGGACGCAACCAGAAAAGCCGCGACAGGACAGATTGTCAATTTGCTGGTCCGGCGGCTGATTGCAAACGGCGTTGCGCCGTTCGACATTCGCATTGTTTTCGCCGTCGGAATTCATCGCCCGGTCACGGAAGAAGAAAAACGCGAGCTTTTGACGCCTTTTATTGCGCAGCGGATTCGCACAATCGAACACAATTCGCGTGATTTGATGCGGCTTGCCGGACTTGAATCAAATCAGTTTGTTGATTTTGGAACAACGAAACGAGGAACGCCGATTGAGTTAAACCGCGCGCTTATCGAACACGACAAAATCATTCTCATCGGCAGCGTAAATTTTCATTATTTTGCAGGTTTTGGCGGTGGCAGAAAATTGATTTGTCCCGGTCTGGCTTCGGAAAACACCGTCAACGCGACTCATAAATTAATTTTTGATTGCCAACAAAAAACAAGACGCGCCGGAGTTGGAGTCGGGCTGCTGGCGGGAAATCCGGTTCACGAAGAATTTCTTGAAATCGTCGAAAAAATCAATCCGGCTTTTGCCGTCAACACAATTGTTGACGAAGCCGGAAACGCGGCGCGAGTCTTTGCCGGAAACTGGAAAACCTCTCACAAACGAGCCTGCGAATTTTACGCCGCGAATTTTTCGATTGAAATTGCGGAAAAACGCCCGCTCGTGGTTGTCAGCGCGGGCGGCTCGCCGCTCGATTTAAACTTGATTCAAGCGCACAAAGCTCTCGAAATGGCATCACACGCCTGCGCCGTTGGCGGAACGATTGTTTGGTTGGCGGAATGTGCCGACGGATTAGGCAGAAACGATTTTCTCGATTGGTTCGCGGCTGAAAATTCCCAAGAATTAGCCGGAAATCTGTGCGCTAAATTTCAAGTCAACGGGCAAACAGCCTGGTCGCTGATGGAGAAAGCCGAGTGTTTTAAAATTTATTTGATTTCTGATTTACCCGCAGAAACGGTAAAAAAAATGCGCCTTGTTCCGGTGGAGAATTTATCGGATGCTTTCTCTAAAATTGACGGAAGTTTAAATGGCTATATTTTGCCGTTCGGCGCGAAATTTCTTCCAACAATCAACAGTTAAACACCGATGCAAAAATTAAATTGATTAAAAGAATCATTGAACTATCCGCTATTAACTATCAACTGTTTTCCAATGCAAAACAGTTGATAGTTAATAGTGGATAGTTGATAGTTTTATCTTTCAGTAATTAACGGCAAAATGATAACCGTTAATTTTTTATTTCTTCACTTTGAAAGTGCGGGCTATAGAATCGGTCTGGTTGCGAATCAGTCTGAGCTTGTCGCGGTCGCCGGTAAAACGCAGGACGTAAACGGTTTTGTCATCGGCTTGGAGAAAATACGCGCGCCCGATCATCGGATTGCCCGATTTGGTAAATTCATAATTGGCGACCTTGCCGTTCAAAGTTCCTTTGAAATTTTCTTCTTTGCCGTTCACGAAATTCGGCAGAAATTGGAGCTTCTGATTTTGCTCGCGGTCAATCGTTTCGGCTAAAGTTGCGTTGCTAACGATTGAAAGTTTCCGAATTTCCAAAAAACCGTCGCTACGGTCGCCGTAAACCAATTCGGTTTCCGGTTCGTCTTTGGCTGAAATGACGCGCCAGGTCGCGTTCGGCAAATCAAACGAATATTCGGCGAAAGTTTTCGTTTGCGAGTTGCTCGATGTTAAAGCAGTAGTTTGAGCCGCGACAAATGTCGCCGAAAAACATAAAACCAAAATCAAAAAAGGGAGACGAAACATAATTTTTTGTCCTTTTTGTTACAGGGAAGATTTACGTTAACAGTCTAAAAATTTTTGTCTGAAAAACCAAATTTTGACTTGTCTATTGTGATGTCGCAAGCCGCGCCGATTGTTGCTTTTCCGGGGTTGCCGCAAATTGTTTTCGTCTTTTTCTCCGCGCGGGGCGTCTAAACAAACAACGGACACGAAAGTTGCCGAAAAAAGCATTTATAAAATTTTACAGAGGTGGAAGCAAAATGAAATTTGCCCGAAGCAAAGGTTTTCTCAATCAAAGCGTTCACAAAGGTTTGGCGACGTTTGCGCTAACCGCGATGTTTGCGCTGCCGCTCACGGCAACAGCGCAAAAAATGAATCAGCCGCAAGCGAAAAAGTCTGCGGTTGAAATCAAAAAATTAACCGAAGAGCAAAAAATCCTTCACGTTCTCAATCGTTTGGGTTATGGCGCTCGTCCCGGCGACGTTGAAAAGCTGCGTCAAATCGGTTTTGAAAAATACATTGAGCAACAACTCAACGCGGAAAAAATTGAAGATTCAGCAGCCGAAGCGAGGGTAAAAAATCTGGAAGTTTTACGGCTTTCGAACGCCGAATTGTTTGCCAAATATCCGAATCCGAACGCAGTGCTGCAAATCGCCGCGCGTGAAAACGGCGTCAACGCCAAACAATTAAAAGGCGATTTGAAAACCGCTCGCAAAGAAAAGAAAAATGAAACCGGCGCGATGGCGATGAAACAGGATGTTGAGCCGAACGCTCAGCCAATGAACCCGGCAAATTTATCCGAAACTGAGCGCCGCGAGTATCAACAGAGAATCGCGGAAATCTACCGCGAAAACGATTTGCGCCGCCCGCAGCAAATCACGCAGCAGTTAAACGCTTCGCGGATTTTACGCGCGGTTTATAGCGAGCGCCAATTAAACGAGCAAATGGTTGATTTTTGGTCGAATCACTTCAACGTTTTCGCCGGAAAAGCCGCTACGCGCTGGTTTTTGCCCGAATACGACCGCGCCGTGATTCGCCCGAACGCGCTCGGCAATTTCCGCGATTTGCTCACAGCCACCGCAAAAAGCCCGGCAATGTTGTTTTTCCTCGACAATTTTCAATCGGTTGCCGAAAACAACAATCAAAATCCGCGTGCAAACCGACGCTTAGAAAGAATCGAGCGAAACGGCGGGCAAATTCCGCCGCGAATGATGGATCGTTTGCGCGAACAATATCCTAATGCGAGCGATGCGGAAATTCAGCAGCGCATCAAGCAGCAACAGCAGCGAGCGCAAAATCAGCAAAGACAAAAACGCGGAATCAATGAAAATTACGCCCGCGAATTAATGGAGCTGCACACGCTCGGAGTTGACGGCGGTTACACGCAAAAAGATATTCAGGAAATCGCCCGCGCTTTTACCGGCTGGACGATTGTTGATCCGCGCGGTTATCGCCGCGCCGCCGCTCGAACGATGGGCGAAGCGGGCGAAAAAATGGGGCGCGGAATGCAGCGCCTTGCCGGGCTTCCCGAAGATGCTGAAAGCGGCACGTTTTATTTCAACGAACGAGCGCACGACAAAGGCGAGAAAACCGTTTTGGGGCAGAAAATTCCCGCAGGCGGCGGTATCGAAGATGGAATTAAAGTAATTGATATTCTGGTCAAACATCCTTCGACCGCAAAATTTATCGCCCGCAAATTGGCTGTCAAATTTGTTTCGGATAATCCAAGCCAGGCATTGGTCGCGCGAGTCGCCGACGCTTTCCAGAAATCAAACGGCGACATCAAAACGACTTTGCGCGCGCTGTTTAATTCACCCGAATTTTTCGCACCGGAAAATTACCGTGCGAAAATCAAAACTCCGTTTGAAGTTTTAGCGAGCGCGCTTCGCGCCGTTAACGCCGACACGAACGCGAGTCCGGCGCTGCAAGCGATGCTGGCGAAAATGGGCGAGCCGCTTTACGGTTATCAAGCGCCGACCGGCTACCCCGACACGGCGGAAGATTGGGTCAACACGGGCGCGCTTTTGGAACGGTTGAATTATGGCTTGGCTTTGTCTGCAAACCGAATTCCGGGAACGCGCGTTGATTTAACGAAATTTGTCGGGCGAGACCCGGACAACAAAGAAAAAGTTCTGGAAACTTTTATCGCCGCAGTTTTGCACAACGAAGTTTCGCCCGCGACAAAACAAACGCTGCTCAAACAACTCAGTCAGCCGGTGCCCGAACCAAAGCTCGACGCTCCGAAAGACGCGGATGACGCGATGATGGAAAACGCTTCGATGCCGCAAGGCGGCGGACGTAGAAATCAGGGAAATCAAGTTCGGCTGCTTCCGCCGAGCGGAAATGCTGAAGTTGTTAAAATTTTAGGTCTGGTTCTCGGTTCACCCGAATTTCAGCGGCAGTAACCGAATAAAAACGGGGAGCATTTATTGAAATTTGGAACACCGCCCTGAAAATAAAAAGCGCGAAGAGTATTTTTATTCTTCGCGCTTTTTATTTTTCGATGATTATTCCGCTTTTTGTCGGCTTTGAGCGGTTAGCAAATCTTCTATTTGCGCCAGATGACGCAATTCGTGAATACCGATAAAGGCGAGCCATTGATACAGATTAAATTTCCCGAAAGCCGGATGCGGGTATCCGACTTTTGAACAATCAACCGCTTCGATTCGCGGTCGCATTTCGAGCAGCGCGGCGCGCGATTGCGCCAATTGTTCTAAAGATTCGCTCAAGCTCGCCGCGCCTTCGGGAGCAATAAACGCGGGTGCTTGAAAACGCTCCGTGCGCGCTCTTTCCGCTAGCCCTGCAAAGGAAACCGGCGGATTGATTTTTCCGTCAGAAGGCTGGTTTTCAGCTTCGGCTTTTCCCAAAAGCTTGCCGACGACGCGAACCAGATTCGCTTCGGTTTTTGCCAGATGTTCGACAATCAAAATCGCCGACCACTTTTCCTCGCTGGAACGAAAATTCGCCTGCTCGTCGCTCAAATCAGAAACCGCATCAAGGACTTTGCCTCGCATTTTGTCGAGCGCACTGTATATTTCTTCTACGCTATTAAATTCCATCATAATTAAAAGACAGAAACACGACCGTCAGGGAGTGTGCAGAACGCTTACACACTCCCTGACGGTCGTGTTTCTGTCTCGATACTCATATTTTAATTCAAAACTGCGCCTTGCGGGCTTAAATTTAATTTGTGCCAGCGCATAAACGAGCGCACCAGCTCGCCGCTGCCAAAATCTTTGACATAACCGGTTTGCAAATAAAGCGCGTCGTCCTGCGACCAGCGCAAGGCGACAATCGGATTAAACGATGCGGGCGGCTGCGCGCTCGGCAAAGTCGTCACGGGAGCGTTGTTTGCAGGCGCGGTTTGCCCTTTTTGTTTGTCGTCAAACGCCTGCGAAGACGTTAGAAGCTGAACTTGCAGCGGAATTGCCGCAGAAGACGGCTGGTTTCCTATCGCATCATAAATCCGCACGTCGGTTCTGTAGGCAATCGCCGCTTTCGACGAATCGGGTGAAAAAACCGGGTGCACGTCCGACAAATTATCATCGAGCAGACGCTCGCGCCCGTTTTTTTCCAAAAGCCTCGGTCTGCCGAGCGGTCTTAGAAGCTCGCCGCGCGATGCGGCTTGCGTTTCCATCGCCTGCCACTCATTTTCTTTGGCGGCAAGCGCGCCGAGCATCGCGCCGTCGGGCGACCACGCGAAATAAAAATAAATCAAGCCTTCTTTTTGCGTCAACGGTTTCAAATCCGCGCCATCGCGGTTAACGAGATAAATCTGTTCGGTGCGAAACGTCATAACCGGAGCGTTCGGCGCGGGCGAAGCCGTTGCAGCGGGCGAATCTGTCGGCGCGGTGTTTTGATTTTCATTTTCGAGCGATGGCGGAGTCGGCGCTTCCTGCACGATTTCCTGACTCTGCGCAGAAACGCGGCGCGATCCTGTAAAAGCGACCGTTTCGCTGTTCGGCGACCATGAAACTATATCGGGGAAAACGAGCGACAAGCCTTCGGGCGTTATTTTGCGAATCAATTTTCCGGTCGCGTCGTACAAATCCATCCGATATTCCTGCTTTTCGTCGGTCGCGCGATTGAAAATCGCCAGAACGCGCTGTTTATCGGGTGAAAGAACGGTTTTATAAAGCGTATCCTGCGGGCGAGTCTGGTCGAAATCGGCTTGAATCGCCGTCAGCTTTTGCTGCTGATTCATCTGTACCGCATCAGGCGGCGCGGGAACGTCCGCCTCATAACGATAGCTCAAACGCTGCGCCGGAACATCGCGCAAGGACGACGGACGAACCATTTGTTTTGTCGCCTCCGGCTGCTGGCAGGCAGATGCCCCCAAAATTATTGAAAGCAGAACAATCGGAATAAATTTTCGGCTTTTGGAATTCATTTTAAAGAATTTGTTTTTAATCCTCGTCCTCCGGATCATCCAGAAAATCGCTCATTTGCTTCTCGTCAAATTCGACGCGCTCGTAAATTTCGCTCAGACGTATAGTGCAGTCAATCGAATCAATCCGCAAACTGTTTTCCGTTCCAAAAATCGAAACATAAAGCCAGCCGCCGCCTGTTTGTCTGGCGTAATGCTCGACAAAGGGAACATCCTGCGAAACGAGAATGTAGTCCGACAGCGACGGCAATTTTGATTGATAACGCATAAATTTCGCTCCGCGATCAAACTTTTCGGTCGAAGGCGACAGCACTTCAAAAATCACGCGCGGATTAAGCAAAACGTCTCGCTGCCGGTCGTGAAAAATCGGCTCGCCGCAGACGACGGTCAAATCCGGGTAAGCAAACATTCCTTTGTTCTCACTGCGGACTTTCATATTCGGCGACAACGCTTCGCACAATTTGCCGCGTAAAATTGTGCTAACTTCACGCGCCAAATTCACGCAAATCCGGCTGTGCGATAAACTTTCGCCCGCCATTTTGACGATGTAGCCGTCGTAATACTCGCTTCGCTCTTCGGCTTCGCGCTCGAATTCGAGATATTGTTCGGGCGAAAATAATAGTTTTTCCTGCGGTAAAGCCATTTGTTAATGAGGAACGATGAATGATGAACGCGGAACAAATCATTCATCGTTCATACTTCATCCTTTATTTCAGTTCCGCGCCGAGCCAGCCTTGATACAAACGTCTTTGTTCGCCGGTCGGATTCGACACGGCGACAAAACGGAATTGTTCCGGCGCTTCGCTGCCGAGCGTGATTTCGATTTCGCGCAAATCGTCGAAGCGAAAAACGGTTAATTTAATTTTATCTCCCGGTTTTTTCTCGGCGAGATAGCTGTTTAAAAATTGCTGCGTAGCCCGAACGCCATCAACTGCAATGATTTGGTCGCTGGTGTTTAAGCCCTGCTCATAAGCCGGAGTTCCGACCGGAATTGCGGAAACGGTCAGACGCTCGCCCGTTTGTGTGAGATTAGCGCCCAGAGTTGCTTGCGGTCTGGCGTTCGGAACTGCTGTTTCAAGACGAATTCCGAACGATTGGAAAATCGAGTTGTAATCAATTTCCTCGCGCCCGCGCACGTATCTGCGGAAAAAATCGTCGAGGCTTTTTCCGGCGTGTTGTTCGGCGATTCGCTGAAAATCCTGCGGCGTGTAATTGCGGTTCTTTTTGGCAAATTCGTTGTTCAGAAAGCGCATCACGTCGTCCATTGATTTTGCTCCGCGCGACGAGCGCCGGATTTCCAAATCAAGCATCATCATCACGATGTCGCCTTTGTCGTAATAAGAAATTTCGCGGTTGATCGCGTTTTCATCGGGACGGTAATTTTTAATCCAGGCGTCAAAGCTCGCTTCTTCGACGCTCGTTTGAAAACGCCCGGGACGTTCCTGCAAAGCGGCGATTCCGGCGGCTTTTTCCCCTAAAAATTGCTGGTCGGTCACAAAACCGGCGCGGCGCATAATCAGGCTCGCATAATAATCCGTTCCGCCTTCGGCGACCCATAGCAATTTGGTGTAATTTTCGTTTGAATAATCAAAAGGTCCGAGCGCGTCGGGTCGAATTCGTTTGACATTCCAGAGATGAAAAAATTCATGCGCGACAAGCCCCAGATAACCGTTATAACGACCGCCCGTAAAACCGAAACGATTAAACTGAAGCGCGGTCGAGTTTAAGTGTTCAAGCCCGCCGCCACCGCGTGTGTTGGTAATAAAAAGATAGTTTTCGTAAGGCAATTCATTGCCGAAAATCGCGGCTGAGGCTTGGACGATTTTCGGAATGTCGCGTTCAAACCGCGCCATTTCGTAATTGCCTTCGCCGTCAATTACAAAGCGATGCGGCTTGCCCATAGCGGTAAACGTAAATTCTTTAAAATCGGCGACTTCAAACGGCGAATCATACAAAATGTCGAAATTTTCGGCGCGAAAAGTGTTCAGCGCGGTTTGCCGCAATCCGGTAGCGACTTTCCAATTTTTGTACGGCGCGACGCGCACGGTCGAAGGCGCGTTGATTTGCCCTTTCGGGTGCATCAACAGCGCGGCGGGCGTAAAAAATGCGTGTTCGTCGTTTAATTCATTTGTCCGAACCGTCAGCTCATTGGCGTAAACTTTGTAGGTGACAACGATTTCATTCGCGCCGCCGGTTTGAATTTGCCAGGTGTTTTTGTTCGTTTTGTCCCAAGCGAGATTGTTTCCGCCCGCATTTTTCGCGGCAAAATCCATTACGTGACGCGCGTATTCGCGGACGAGATAGGAACCGGGCGTCCAGACGGGCATCATGATTTCGGTTTGCCCTCCGAGATTTCCCCGCAGACGCATTTCGACTTCCAAAAGATGCGTCCACGGCTTTGACATTCCGACCGTAAAATTGATTTCCGGCGCGGGCGCGTTCGTCGCCGCAGCGGTCGTTTGTTGATTGAGAGGTCTATTTGTTTGCGCTTCGGCGCGAGAAAACGCGCCGAAATAAAGGGAGAGACTTAAAACAGTAAAAAGCAGGCTGATTTTTGATTTCACTTTTTCCTTTGCTCCGTTTGATTCGATTTTATTGTCAACGAAAGATTGTTTATCGCATCTTACTACAATTCATTGATTGACCGGAAAAGACGCGAAAAAGCAAAAGTTTCGCTTGTGCTTTTTACGCGCGTTTGCGGCTAAAATGTTTTATATGAGTCAAGGGTTGGGAGCGGAGGAAATTGAAATAACCGACGATGCGCTCAAAATGCGCGAGAGCGACATTGCGCAATCCAAAAACGGATTTTTTGCGTCGCCGCTCACGGTAATTTTTCTCACGGTTTTTATTGATCTGGTCGGATTCGGAATTGCGATTCCGATTTTGCCTTTTTACGTCGAGCATTTCGGCGGGACGGCATTTGAAGTCGGCGCGCTGACCGCCGTCTATTCACTGATGCAGTTTATTTTTGCGCCGGTTCTAGGTCAGCTTTCCGACCGTTACGGGCGGCGACCGATTTTGTTTTTCAGCATTTTAGGATCAAGCATCGGTTTTTTAATTGTCGGCTTGGCAAACGCTTTGTGGCTGGTTTTCTTAGGCAGAATCATCGCCGGAGTCACCGGCGGCAACATTTCGACCGCGCAGGCTTATATCGCCGATATTACGACGCCGGAAAACCGCGCCAAAGGAATGGGGTTAATCGGCGCGGCTTTCGGTTTGGGTTTTGTTTTCGGTCCGGCAATCGGCGGCATTTTAAGCCGTTACGGTTCGTCAGTTCCGTTTTACGCCGTCGCCGCTCTTGCGCTTTTTAATGCGATTCTGCTTTATTTTGTGCTGCCGGAAACCGTCAAAGCGGGAAAAACATTGGGCAAAATCCGCAATCGTTTCTCGATGCTCCGCGAGTCTTTTCAAAATCAGAACTTGGCGATAGTCAACGTTTTATATTTTCTCATCATCACCGCCTTTTCGATTATGACGACGGCTTTCGTGCTTTACACGCAGTTCCGATTCGGTTACAACGAGCAGGAAAACGGATATTTATTCGCCTTCATCGGCGGGCTTTCAGCCATTTTGCAAGGCGGCGCGGTCGGCATTCTGACGAGAAAATTCGGAGAAAAAAGGCTGATCGTCATCGGCGCGATGGTGATGGCGGCGGCGTTGTTCGCCGTTCCTTTTGTCTCGCCCGCAATCGGCGGACTCGTCGGATTACTTGCCGGAATCGCCTGTTTTGCTTTCGGAAACTCGATTTCAAATCCGGCTTTGACGACTCTCGGGTCACTTTATTCGCCGCCCGACGAACAGGGCGCGGGACTCGGCATTTTGCAATCGAGCGCAAGTCTGGCGCGCGCCGTCGGACCTGCGCTGGCGGGCGTTTTGCTTTACAGCGCCGCCGCGACGAACGAAATTCACATCAGCAATTTTTCGATTTTTCGCACCTTCTGGACGGCAGCCGCAATTATGCTCGCCGCATTTGTGCTGTCGCTTTATTTTTTGAGAAAACGAACAACTGCTTTAGGAATAGACCGCGGATAACGCGGATTTGGCAGATAAGACGCGGATGATTTTATTGTTTAAAAAATCTGCGTTTTATCTGCACAACCTGCCTCATCTGCGGTCTATTTTATTCGTTAAAAGCAATTTTCCCGTTTGACGAGCCATTTTCCGATGCACGCTGGCGTTCGGGCGCATTGGCGTATTGCAGTTGGTAAAGCCGCCAATACAAGCCTTTGATTTGTAAAAGCTGGTTGTGTGTTCCCGATTCGCGCAATTCGCCGTGATGAAAAACGAGAATTTTGTCGCAGCGCTGGACAGTTGAAAGCCGGTGCGCGACGACAATTGACGTGCGTTCCTGCATTACGCGATTGACGGCTTGCTGAATTAGCTGTTCGGTTTCCGTGTCAATCGAACTGGTTGCTTCGTCCAAAACCAGAATCGCCGGATTAAAAGCCAGAGCGCGGGCAAACGAAATCAATTGTTTCTGCCCGACCGAAAGCCCCGCGCCGCGTTCTTTTAATTCGGCGTTGTATTTTTCCGGCAATCGCTCGATAAATTCTGCCGCGTGAACTTCTTCTGCCGCCCATTTAACTGTTGCGTCATTGATTTCTTTGTCTCCGAGGCGGATATTGTTGTCAATCGTGCCGGAAAACAGAAAAACGTCCTGCAAAACGACCGCGAAATTCTGGCGCAAAGATTCCAAATCCCAGTCTCGCACGTCAACGCCGTCCAATAAAATTCTGCCTTTCTGCACGTCGTAAAAACGCATCAGGAGATTTGTGACCGTCGTTTTACCGCTTCCCGTGTGACCGACGAGCGCGATTGATTGTCCCGGCTCGACCGCGAACGAAACGTCTTTTAAAACCCAATCTTCGTCTTTATAAGCAAACCAGACGTTTTGAAACTCGATGCTGCCGCGCGCTCTGCCCCTCTTTTTCGGATTTTCCGGCGACTCGATTAAAACCGGGCGATCCAAAAGCTGAAAAATTCGATGCGAAGCGACAATCGCCGCCTGCAAAACGTTGAATTTGTCCGAAAGGTCACGAATCGGTTGAAACAGCAAATTCGAGAATTGAACGAAAGCGATCACCGTTCCAACGGTCAACGCTTGCTGATTGGCGGAAACCGCCATCAAGATTTCGTAACCGCCGTACCAGATAACTACTGCGATTCCGATTGCACCGATAAAATCTACGAGCGGGTAGAAAACCGAATAATAATAAATTGTTTCGATATTTGCTTCCCGATATTCGGTGTTGATGTCGTCGAAACGCTTTAAGGCTTTATTCTCGGCATTAAAAAGCTGTACGGTGTTTGCGCCCGAAATATGTTCCTGCAAAAAGGCGTTGAGCTTGGCAAGGCGCGTGCGAACCTGGTCGAAACCGCGCCGCGCGTGTTTGCGAAACCAGTTTGTCGCCGTAAAAAGCAGCGGAACGGTAATCAAGGAAACGAGCGCGAGCCGCCAATCCATCCAAAACATCAGCCCGACAATCGCCGCGATAATCACCAAATCGCCCAGAACGTCAATCACGCCCGAAGTAAACAATTCGTTGAGCGCGTCAACGTCCGACGTTATCCGCGTAATAATTCTGCCGACCGGATAGCGGTCGTAATAAGCGACTTCCTGTTTTTGCAGCTTGGCGTAAATCTCGCTTCGCAAGTCGTACATTACATATTGTCCGACGCGATTTAATAAAACTTCCTGAAAATAAGCCGACGCGAAGCGAAAAGTCCAAACGGATAAAAATACGGCGACAAACGAATAAATGCCGCTCAAGGCAAATTGCCCGACAGAAAACCAGGTCGTTTCAAGATTGCGCGGCGTAATAAAATCGTCAACGGCGTGTTTTGTAAACCACGGCTGAAGACTGCCCAAAACGTTGAGAATCAGCGTCAGCAAGAGCGCGGGAATGATTAAATAAACGTAGGGCTTAAGATAACGCATCAGCCGCTGCGTGACGCGCCAATCGTAAGTCTTGCCGATAGATTCTTCTTCGTGAAATTTTTCCGCTTCGGTTGCCATTTAAAATTAATCTTTCAGAATTACAAAACCTGCTTGTTTAAAATCGTCGTCGAAAGTCAAAACTTCGTGAACACCGCGTTCCCACATTACGGCAAACGAAATACAATCAACCAAACCCCAATCTTTGTCGTCGTATTTTTCATAAATCTCTAAACCTTTTTCAAACAAATCTATAGTCATTTCTACAACAATGGTTTTCGGCGAATTTCGCAAAGTTTTTATTATTTCCAGCGCTTCTGTTCTAAAGTTTTTCGCCAGCGCGTTTCCGATCTCAAGCAAAACCGCATCGGTCATGACAAGATTTTCATGCAGATAAATTGACGCAAGTTTTTGCGCCGGTGCGTGATACTGGTCTTTATCGTTGATTAACGCAATCACAAAAGACGTATCAACGAAAATTTCATTTGCCATCGTTTTCTACCGCCGGATAAAGCTCGGCTTTCGTCGAAAAATCAGGCGCAGCGGAAATTCTGATTTGGCGCAATTTTGCAAAGGCGTTTGTTTCGGAGCTTTGCTCTATTTTTTCCAGAAAATCGCTTACTTCGGGCAATAGATTCTCCGGCAATTTCTGAATTTTTTCTAAAATTTGTTCTCTGATTTCCATTTGCCGCCTCACTTTCAAAATTATTTTAACTCGTCGCTGCTAATTCTTCTTCCAAAAGCTGAAGCTGGTACAAATCGGCATATTCGCCGCCGATTTGTAAAAGCTCTTCGTGCGTTCCGCGTTCGATGATTGAGCCGTTTTCCAAAACGCAAATCAAATCGGCGTCGCGCACCGTCGAGATGCGGTGCGAAACGATTAAAGTCGTGCGGTTTTGACGAATTTCGCGCAGATTATGTAAAACTCTTTCTTCCGTGAGCGTGTCAACCGCCGAAAGCGCATCGTCCAGAATCAAAATACGCGGATTTCTCAAGACCGCGCGGGCGATTGCCGTGCGCTGTTTTTGCCCGCCGCTTAAAGTGATTCCGCGTTCGCCGACAAGCTGTTCGTAGCCGTTCGGAAAATTTTTTACATCGTCGGCGAGTCCGGCGATTTCAGCGGCGCGCTCGATTTCTTCCCGCGTCGCCGATTCGACGCCGAAAGCGATGTTTTGTGCAAGCGTATCGGAAAACAAGAATGTTTCCTGCGGGACAAAACCGATTGCGCGGCGAAGCTGGACGAGCGGATATTTTTTGACCGATACGCCATCAACCGAAACCGCATTGTCGGGCGCTTCCAAAAGGCGCGGAATCAGGCTCATCAAAGTTGATTTGCCGCTGCCCGTTCGTCCGACGAATGCGACGGTGTTCCCGGCTTCGATGTGCAAATCAACGCCGCGCAAAACCGGCGTCCGGTTATAAGTGAAAGTTAAATCTCGAAACTCGATTCCGCCCTGAATCGGTTTTTGTTCGCTCGCGTCGGGCGCGTCGGCGATTGACGGTTCGATTTCGTAAAGCTCGTTAATGCGTTTTAAAGAAGCCGTGCCGCGCTGGTAAAGATTGACGACGTAGCCGAGCGCGATCAAATACCAGATCATTCGCTGCAAATAAAGATTGAAAGCCGTGAAATCTCCGGCGGAAATCTCACCGCGCGCCGCCATCGGAATTCCGACCGCGAAAATCAGGACGAAACCGACGCCGATAAAAAATTGAAGGAGCGGGCGCATCGCGGCGGCGAATTTTACGAGACCCAGATTGCGCCGGGCGTATTCGCGGTTAAGCTCCTGAAATTTTTCGATCTCGGCTTCTTCCTGCGCGTAAGCGCGGACGACGCGGACGCCGGTTATATTTTCCTGAGCGCGGGCGGAAATCTGCGAGAAAAAGTCCTGAATTTTCTCAAACCGGACGTGAATTTGTCCGCCGAAATATTTGACTGTGATGCTGACGAGCGGCATCGTGATAAACAGCAGAAGCGTTAAACGCGGGCTGATTCTGAGTAGCATCGGCAGCGCGACGGCGACACCGAAAACGGCTTGCAAAGTGTAAAGAATCATCGGTCCAGCCATTTGCCGGACGGCTGCCAGATCGTTTGTCGCCCGCGCCATTAAATCGCCGACGCGATTGCTCTGGAAAAAATCGAGAGATTGCGGAACGAGCTGCGCGTAAAAATCGTGCCGCATATCGTATTCGATATAGCGCGACATATTGATTAGCAATCGTCGCTGCCAGAACAAAAAGAAATCGCCGATTAAATTAACGCCCAAAATCACGAGTGGATAATAAACCACCTTTTCCCAAGTCACTTCGCGCAACAAATCGTCAATCGCCAGCCCGACCAGAAACGGCGTCAGCAGACTGAAAACCATCGTCGCCAGAATGCACAAAATGCCGACGACGAGATTAAATTTATAAGGTCGAAAATACCGAGCAAATTTTCGGATGTTTTCCATAAAAAAAGCGCCGCGCGCCATTTGATCTTTTTCTTACAATCTAATTCTATCTTGACAAAAAGCGCAATCAATTACGAATTACGGAATTGCGAATTAC
>DASVTY010000177.1:0-17654 GCA_036387315.1 Pyrinomonadaceae bacterium | reverse complement strand
AATTGCCGACCGCAAACTTTATTTCACGCGCGACGCCGTTAATTTAACCGCGAAAATCGTTCAATCGTTCGACCCGTTTCTCCCGACGGGAAGCTCTTTTACTTCTTACATCAACCCTGAATCTCTAACGCCGTATCGCAGCGAAATGCGCGCGGGCGGCTCGCTCAGCCGCTTCGGAGACCTTTACAATTTCGATCAGGAACGCGGCACCGTGACTACAGAAAAAGGAAAAACAGTCGAAGTTCCAATCGGCACTTACGATTTGCTCTCGCTCGCTTACGCACTTCGCGCGTTTCGCATTGAAACCACACGGGATACAAAAGCCGCTTTGTTTTTCAGCAGTTCAGCCAAAATCGTCAGCTTTAAGCTCGCCAAAAGAGAAATCGTTGACATTAGCGGAAAAAAAATCAAAGCCGTGCAGCTAAACCTTACGCTAGGCGACCCGCGTTCGGACTCGCTCGGATTAAAGCTCTGGCTTTCGGATGATGCACAGCGTCGCCCTTTGCGTTTTTCGTTTAGTTCCCCGCTCGGCGAAATTCGCGCCGAATTAGCAGGCTCTCCGACTCCATAATCTTAAACTTTTTCAATTTTGATTTCGTTTAAGCTAAGCGAAATTGAAAATCAATTTCAATTTAGTTATATTAGCTTAAACAATATTTCGTTTCTCTTTTTAACAATGAAATTTAAAAATCAAAATGAAAACCGGACTTTAGCCGAATTGGAAATCGGCGCCAACGCGCGAATTTTGTCGGTCGAAGGCGACGAAGCCATTTCGCGCCGCCTGCTTGAAATGGGCGTCACGCCGGGCGCGCTGGTTCGTGTTGTAAAAAATGCGCCGTTCGGCTGCCCGTTGGAAATTCGCGTCCGAAATTCGCACCTCGCCATCCGCCGTTCGGAAGCCGGTTTGATTTTTATTGAACAGTAATAAACCGCAGATGACGTTAATTCAGTGATTAAACCGGAGATAATTTATTATTATATCTCTTCCCTGAATCTGCTTAATCAGCATCATCTGCGAACTATTCCTTTTTTTAAGTGCAAAACATAGCTGTCAAAGAACAAAAGCCGAAAACCAAAGACCAAATCACCGTCGCTTTGGCTGGAAATCCGAACGCCGGAAAAACGACGCTTTTTAACGCTTTGACGGGTTTGCGGCAAAAAGTCGCCAATTATCCGGGCGTCACGGTCGAGCGCAAAGAAGGCGTCTGGCGAATTGCGGATGAAAAAACGGCGACGCTGATTGATTTGCCCGGTCTTTACAGTCTCGACGCCAACTCGATTGACGAGCAGATTGCGAGAGACGTTTTGACCGGAAAAATTGTTGGAGTTAATTTGCCGGATGTCATAATCGCCGTCGTTGACGCGACGAATCTCGAACGCAATCTTTATCTCGTCACCCAGCTTCTCGAATACCGAATTCCGCTTGTCGTCGCTCTGACGATGATTGACGAAACCGAAAAAAGCGAAACAAAAATCAACGCCGAAATACTCTCCGAAGAACTCGGCGTTCCGGTCGTTCAGATTATCGCCGCGCAAAAACGCGGCATCGAAGAATTGCAGCGAGCGATTTTTCAGGTTTTGGAAAACAAAACGTCGCCCGCTTCTCTGCCTTTTTTCAAGCAAAACGGCAACGGAAATTCAAATATTATTCAGCGTTACGCCTGGATTTCGCGCATCGTCAGCGATGCGGTCGAAGAAAAACAAACTTTTGAAACAACCGTTTCCGAAAAAATTGACCGCATTCTGACGCACAGAGTTTTCGGTCTCGCAATTTTGACGGCAATTTTATTGCTGATCTTTCAAACAATTTTTTCGTGGGCGACGCTGCCGATGGATTTGCTCGACGCCGGTTTCGGCGCGCTCGGCGAAGCGGCAAAAAACAATTTGCCGCCAGGACTTTTCACTGATTTATTAACGGACGGAATTATTGCCGGAGTCGGCGGCGTTCTCGTGTTTTTGCCGCAAATCATTCTCTTGTTTTTCTTTATTTCGATTCTCGAAGACACCGGCTATATGGCGCGCGCCGCGTTTTTGATGGATCGCCTGATGCGCGGCGTCGGATTGCACGGCAAAGCGTTTGTGCCGCTTTTAAGCTCTTTTGCCTGCGCGATTCCCGGAATTATGGCGACGCGGACGATTGAAAATCCAAAAGACCGACTTGCGACAATTTTAATCGCGCCGCTGATGAGCTGTTCTGCGCGGCTGCCGGTTTACACCCTGATGATTGCCGCGTTTTTTAGCGGGCAATATGTTTTCGGCTTTTTGTCGCTCGGCGCAGTTTTGATTCTGGCGATGTATTTGCTCGGAATTGTCACGGCAATCGTTATCGCCTTCGTTTTAAAACGAACTGTTCTGAAAGCTCCCGCGCCGCCGCTCGTAATGGAATTGCCTCGGTATCGTCTTCCGAATTGGAAAAATGTTTTTCTCAACGTTTTCCAGCGCGCCGGAATGTTCGTCAAACGTGCAGGAACTGTAATTCTTGCAATCTCAATCATTCTCTGGGCATTAACGACGTTTCCAAGAACCGAAAATCTCGAACCCGAAATCCAAACTCAGAATTCGGAAATCGCAGCGAACGACGAACAACGAACAATGAGCGAAGCTGCGGAGCGGCTTAAAAACAGCTTTGCCGGACGTATCGGACACGCAATTGAGCCGGTTATTGCGCCTCTCGGTTTTGATTGGAAAATGGGCGTTGCACTGATTTCTTCATTTGCCGCCCGCGAAGTCTTGGTTTCGACTCTGAGCATCATTTACAACGTCGGCAAAGACGCAGACGCCGAATCGGATTCGCTGATTTCAGCAGTCCGCGAGGCGAAAAAAGACGACGGCTCGCCCGCCTGGACGCCTCTGACGGCAGTGACGATGATGGTTTTCTTTGTGCTGGCGATGCAATGTATGTCAACAATCGCCGTCGTTCGGCGCGAAACGAATTCGTGGCGGTGGACGCTGTTTATGATCGGCTATATGACCGCGCTGGCTTACGCGGCGTCGTTTTTAACTTTTCAAATCGGCAAACTTTTGGGCTTTTAAAGATTCAAACTCGATGATGCTCGATTGGCAAACAATTCTGGTTTTTCTGGTTATTTTCGGTGCGGCATTTTTCGCAGGACACCGCGCTTGGCTGAAATTCCGCGGATTGTCGGATTCGGGCTGCGCCACAGGCTGCGGAAAATGCGGTGCGGAAAATTCTTCGTCCGCAAAACTTTCTCAAATTATGCGTCGTTGAAATTTCTGGAGGAAATGTTTTCCCGACTTGACGTAATTTTGAGCATCAAAGATAATAATTATTGAAAACGGCATTCAATTTCAACATCATTTTTATAAATTTATTCAACCAATGCAAACAAATCTGAAATTTAAATCGCTGCCGATTGAAAACGACAATCAAAAAATCGAAGTCCAGCTCGACTCAGAAAATCAGGTTACGCTCAAGCTCTCGACTTGGACTGAAGGCTTGGGCTGGTGCGCGCAAAAAACATTAAGTTTTAACTCGGATGTTTTAGAAGATTTGCAGCGCGCTCTGCTTGTCGCGCGCAATAAAATCAACTCTGAGCGCGTCGAAACGGGCGAAGAAATTCAATCCGCCAAAATTATCAGATTGCCGTTTGCGGCTTAAAAAAGTGAGCAGTAAGCAGTGAGCGGTGAGCAGAAAAATGAAAATCTGCTCACCGCTCACTGCTTACTGCTCACTTTTTTACTTTCTTCGCAAATCTTCCGTATAAAGCTCTCGATAAACTCGATAATTCGTTAACACTTTAAAAACGTAATCTTTGGTTTCGGCAAAACCGACTTCGGAAGTAAAAATAAAAGACTCTTTGGAATCGGCGCGTTTGAGCCAGCGTGCGGCGTTGTCTTCGCCGCCGTTGTACGAAGCGGCGACGGCTTCGGGAAGATTGGGAAATTCTTTTTGCAGCTCGGCGACATAAACGCTGCCGAGAGCGATGTTAACGCCGGGCTTGTATAAATCTTCCGGCTGCAAAACGTTTAATTTGGCTTGTCTCGTGTATCTCGCCGCCGTGTCAACCGTCATTTGCAGCAAACCGCGCGCGGCAGCCGGAGATTTGGCGTTTGTTTTAAAGCTCGATTCCTGTTTCATAATCGCCAGCAGAAAACGCGGGTCAACGCGACGGGACGTGGCTTCGCGGAGCAAATCGGCTTGAAACGGCGCTGGGTATTGATCTAAAACCGAAACTGCGGCGGCTTTGACGCTCGCCTGTCGGTTTGAAATTGCGGCGCGGCGCGAGTCTGCTGCGTCTTTCACCAGATTTTGCAAACGCTCTGTCGCCAGAGCGCCGTAATAAGAATTTAGATTGTCCGGTATCATTAAATACCAGCTTACCGCTTCGTCTTTTCTGCCCGATTTTTCGAGCGCATAAGCTTTTAAAAACGTGGCTTCGTCAACATTCGTCATCACGCCTTTAACGAAACGTAAACGTCTCAACTCATCCGCTGTGTTTGCGGCTTGCTGCCAATTTTTCTGTCCGATTTGCAACCGAAGCTGCGCGAAAACGGCATTGGTTTCGGTTGCTGTGCGCGGAAATTTCTGTCGAATTTTTGCCACCCAATCAAGCGCTTCTTTATTTTTTCCGCCTTCGCGGTAGGCGTCAATAATATTTAAATAAGAAGATTCGACGCGCTCGCCCGCCGGATACATCACGACGTATTGCTCGTAAGCGCGTGCCCCTTCGACTGATTTTCCGAGCCGGACGAGACACGCGCCTTTAAAGGCGAGAGCTTCGCGCCCGTCTTTCGTGCCGGGAAATTTACGCGCCGCTTCGTCCAAAAACGTAACCGCCAAATCGTATTGCCGCTCCCACATAAACGAGCGTCCGAGAATAAACGTGGCGCGCTGCGCGGCTGGATCGTTCGGATAACTTTCCAGAATGCGCGCGGCGTGTTCGCGGGCTTCGGGAAAAGCGCGGTTCGAGAAATAAACTTCGGCGCGATAAAGATGTTCGGCTGGCGCAAGCGCGGGCAGTTTGCCCCCGACTCGCGCGGTCGAGTCTTGTTGCCGAACGCGGCTGAGCGTCGCGTCGTTGTATGTTTGCGCTTCGGCGACAAAGCAAAAAAGCGAAAGCAAAAGAAAGATTTTAAGAAAATTTGACATTGAAAATATTTTGACAAATTTGAGAAAACAACTATCGGGGAGACAGATTAACAAAATTTGAGACGCGATGGAAAATCGAAAGGTTGGCGAAGGTATTGTCAAGGCTTTCGTAAAAGCGTAAAATTCTGCGAGTTTATCAAACAAAATCAAATTAATTGGAGAATCGAATGTTCGTCCGACGCTGCTTTATTTTTGCGCTGATTGCGCTTTTCTCGATTGGCATTTTTGCCCAATCAAAATCAAAACCCTCAGATAAATTTCGCCAGCTCGAAGAAGATTTGCCGACGCCGAACGAATATCGCACGGCTTCGGGCGCGCCTGGTCGCGGTTACTGGCAAAACACAGCCGATTATCAGATTGACGTAACGCTCGACGACGTTAATCAGCGTATTTCCGGGCGCGAAACCGTCACTTATAAAAACAATTCGCCAGACGCGCTGGAATATCTCTGGCTGCAATTGGACAACAACATTTTCGCCAAAGATTCGCTCGCGCAAAAAACGCAGACCGCGCCGGAATTTAGAAACGTGCCGCTGACAGCCATCGAACAGCTCGTTCAGCGCGAATTCGAGGGTCGAGTCAACATTACGGAAGTCACGGACGCGAAAAACAATCGCCTCCGCCATACCATCAACGAAACGATGATGCGGATTGATCTGCCGACGCCGCTTGCGCCGGGCGGAACTTACGTTTTTAACGTCACATGGAATTATGCGATTAACAATCAGCGGGTTTACGGCGGGCGAACCGGATATGAATATTTTCCGCAAGACGGCAATTATCTTTACGAAATCGCCCACTGGTTTCCGCGAATGGCTGCGTATTACGACGTTTACGGCTGGCAGCACAAACAATTTCTAGGCGCGGGCGAATTCACTTTGGAATTCGGCAATTACACCGTGCGAATCACCGCGCCGAACGATCACATTGTTTCCGCAACCGGCGTTTTGCAAAACCCGGCGCAGGTTTTAACCGCCGCGCAGCGCCAGCGCTTACAGCAAGCGGCAACGGCAACGCAGCCGATTAAAATCGTCACGCAGGAAGAAGCGACGGCGAACGAAAAATCAAAACCGACCGGAACGAAAACCTGGACTTTTAAAGCCGACAATGTGCGCGATTTTGCTTTTGCGTCTTCACGAAAATTCATCTGGGACGCGCAAGGTCATAACGTCGGGGGCAACCGCGTGATGGCGATGTCTTTTTATCCGAAAGAAGGCAATCCGCTCTGGGAAAAATATTCGACTGCCTCGATTATTCACACTTTAAACATTTATTCGCGCTACACCTTTACATATCCCTATCCGGTCGCGCAGAGCGTCAACGGTCCGGTCGGCGGAATGGAATATCCGATGATTTGCTTTAACGGTCCGCGCCCCGACCCGGACGGAACGTATTCAGCCGGAACGAAATACGGTTTAATTTCGGTTGTCATTCACGAAGTCGGACACAATTATTTTCCGATGATTGTTAATTCGGACGAGCGGCAATGGACCTGGATGGATGAAGGTTTAAATTCTTTTCTGCAATTTTTAGCCGAATCGGAATGGGAGAAAAATTATCCTTCGCGGCGCGGCGAACCGCAAAGAATTGTTGAATATATGTCGAGCGAGGAACAAGTGCCGATTATGACGCAATCGGATTCCCTATTGCAGTTCGGCAACAACGCTTACGGAAAACCGGCGACGGCGCTCAACATTTTGCGCGAAACAGTAATGGGACGCGAGCTGTTCGATCACGCTTTTAAAACATTTGCGCAGCGCTGGAAATTTAAACGCCCTGCTCCGGCTGATTTTTTCCGCACAATGGAAGACGCCAGCGGAACGGATTTGGATTGGTTCTGGCGCGGCTGGTTTTACACGACCGAGAACGTTGATATTTCAATCGAAAACGTCCGGCTTTATCAGGTTGACACGAGAAACCCGGATGTCGAAAAGGGCATTCAACGCCAGGAGCGTGAAAGCAGGCGTCAAACTCTCTCCAAACAACGCTACGAATCCGTTCCAAAGCTGGTTGATCAGAATCCGAGTTTGAGAGATTTTTATAACGAATATGACCCGCTCAATGTGACCGAAGCCGAACGGCGGGCTTACCAACAATTTCTTGCGGCGCTTTCCGAAAAGGAAAGACAATTGTTGAGCGGCGGTTATTATTTTTACGTCGTTGATTTGAAAAACGTCGGCGGACTTGTGATGCCTTTGATTTTGCGGGTCGAATATACCGACGGCACGAGCGAAGAAATCAGAACGCCCGTCGAAATCTGGCGTTTTAACAATTTCGATGTTTCAAAATTAATCGTCACGAAAAAAGAAGCGCGGAGCATCGTGCTTGACCCGAATTTTGAAACGGCTGATATTAATCTGGAAAACAATTATTTTCCGCGCCGCCCGATAAAATCGCGCTTTCAGGTTTTCAAGCAGGCGCAGCAACAAGAGCGCGCGCCAAATCCGATGCGCGAAGCAACGCGCCAGAAAACCGGAGCCGAAGCGGGAACGCCGGCGGCTGTCTCCGCAACCGGAACTCAACCGCTGCCGGCAACTGCGGCGGCAAATCTCGCCGGGCGTTGGAACGTTTTAATTGATGCGCCCGGTCAAACGATTCCCATCACACTCGATTTGCGCGTTGAAAACAACCGGCTCAACGGCACAATCAGCGGCGGATTGGGCAACGCGGCGATTTATGACGCGGCGCTTACAGCCGGCGGTTTTACATTTAAAATCAGACATAGCGAATACGGCGAAGTAACGTTTCAAGGCACTGTGAGCGGCAATAGCATTAGCGGAACAGCCAGTGCAACTATCGGAAACGCCGATTTCAGCGGCACGAAGGCGCAATAAATTGCGAAGGCAAAAGGCAAAATTTATGATTCTAAAACGCAAGCTTTTATTTTCGATGAGAAATTTAATTGCGAGATTTTTATTTTTGACTTTTGCCTTTTTACTTTTGCCTTCGCTCGCCGCGGCGCATACTTTTCACACCAGCTTGACTCGAATGGATTACAACGCTGAGGAAAAAACGGTTGAGATCACGATTCAGGTTTTCGCGCACGATTTGGAAACCGCGATTGAAAAACGCGCCGGAAAGCGCGTTAATCTCGAAAAATCGCCGGACGCGACGAAATTTATTCTCGATTATTTGAACGACGGATTTGCGCTGAAAAACAAAAACGGCGAAATGCAAAAGCTCGCGTGGGTCGGGAAAGAACAATCCGCTGACTCGATTTGGCTTTACGTCGAAACCAAATCGCCCGAAGGCTTGGAAAACGCCTCGCTTGAAAATCGTCTTTTCTTTGAACTGCACAAAGATCAGGTAAATCTGGTAACTTGCCGAATTGCGGGCAATAAACAGGATTTTGCTTTTAAACCCGGCGACGGCGCAAAAAAAATAGTTTTGAGTGCAAAAAGATGATTTTTTCGCTTTAATTATTAATTCATTATGAAAATTGCTTTAAACGGTGCGACGACGATGCGCGCCGATTTGATTACCGACATTCTCGCCGCGCGCGACGCCGGTTACGACTGCATTGAAATCTGGGCGGCAAAGCTGCGCGATTTTTTAAAGAAAAGCACTGTGGCGCACCTCCGACGACTACTCGAAGACGCCAATCTCGAACCGTGGAGCATCAATTCAATCGAACACATCACGTTTCGCACGGCGGAAGATTACGAAAAAATCAAAGCAGAATGCGAAGAACTGTGCGCTGTTGCAGAAGCGATTGATTGTCCGTTTGTCGTCGTCGTTCCGGGGAAAATGCCGGAAAACGCTTCGCGCGATGAAATCATTTCCGAATCGGTGCGGGTGTTGAATGATTTGGCGGATATTGCCGCAAAACACAATGTCGCGCTCGCGTTTGAGTTTTTGGGGCAAACCGATTGCTCCGTGCAAACGCTTGAGTTATGTAACGAAATTGTCGAACAAACAAGCCGTCCGAATGTCGGGCTGGTGATTGACACTTTCCATTTTTACGCGGGCGGCTCGACGTTTGAATCAATCGAAAACGTCCAGCCGGGAAACATCTGCATTTTCCATATCAACGACGCCGAAGATTTGCCACCCGAACAACTAACCGATGCGCATCGGCTTTATCCCGGCGAAGGCATTTTGCCGATTCGTGAAATCAAACGCGGGCTTGATAAAATCGGCTACGACCGCGTGGTCAGCATCGAGATTTTCCGACCGGAATATTGGGAACAAGACCCGTTTGAAGTCGCCTTTAAAGCGCGCGAAGCTACAATCAGCGCCCTTAATTTAAATTAGATTGAACCGCCGAGACGCAGAGACGCAGAGTTTTTTAAAACAGAGTTTTCAAGAGTTTTAAATCTCTCTTTATTTTTTTTCTCGGCGTCTCTGCGTCTCGGCGGTGAAAAATAGTGGATAAAATCAAAATCGGAATTGTCGGAACAGGTTATATGGGCGGCACGCACGCGCAGATTTTTGCGCGCGACGAACGCTGCGAAGTCGCCGCGCTGTTTGATATTCGCCCGGAACGAATGCAGCGCGTTTCGCGCCTCACCGGAGCGCGAACGATGGAAAACGCCGAACAGGTTTTTGAATCGTCGGACGCCATTATTATCACAACCCCGAACACGCGGCACGTTGAGTTGGCGATTGCGGCGGCGAATGCCGGAAAGCATGTTCTCTGCGAAAAACCGATGGCTACGAAACTCGAAGACGCTAAACGGGTTCTGGAAGCAGCAAACAATTCCGGCGCGGTTTTTCAGGTCGGACATAATCGCCGCTATGCGCCGGTTTATCAAAAGCTCAAAGAATTGCTCGGTGAAGACCGCCCGCATTCGGCGCATATCAAAATGAATCGCGGCGAGCTGCAAAATCCCGAATGGACGAGCGATGTTTCCGTTACGGGCGGTTTTTTGTACGAAACGACGATTCATTTGTTTGATATGATGCGGTTTCAATTCGGCGAAATCGCCGAGATGATTGCCTTTGGAAGTCAGCAAACTTACAATGAAATTGATAATTTTTCGGTTTTATTAAAATTTAAAAGCGGATTGCACGCGACGTTTTGCTCGGCGGCTGATGCAAGCTGGAATTTTCCTTTTGAGCGAGTCGAAGTTTTTTGCGAGCATCGCACGATTTTGACGCAGGAAATGGAGAACATATCGGATAATCGCGGAACTGCGCCGAATTCCGAGCATTTTTCATATCATCTCGCGCAGAAAGAAGAACGCTGGGGTTACGTGCAGGAAGATGCAGCTTTTGTCGATGCGATTTTAAACGGAACTCAGCCGCCCGTAACAGCGTTAGACGGTTATAAGTCAGTCGAACTGGTCGAAGGTTGTTACGCAGCGGTGAGAACCGGCGAAAAAGTGATTTTCTAAATTATGATTTGCGGAAAATGCGGAAAATTTAATGAAAGCGGAATAAATTATTGCCGTTATTGCGGCGCGGCTTTGACACAAACCCAAACGAAAACTCAAGCTCCGCCGCGCCCTTACAGTTGGGCGAGTCCAAGCTCGCCGCTGCACGATGTTGCCGGTTTCGGCGAGCCGCAGCAGGTTCAGCCGCTCGTGCAAACTCCGCCGCCAGTGCCTCAGCCTCAAATTTCGGGGTTTCATTGCCCGCGCTGCAAAACAACCGCGCCGCCGCAAATAAATAAAAAAGTTTCGACCGCCGGTTGGGTTGTTTTCGTGGCGTTGCTGTTTGCTTGTCTTCCGCTTTTCTGGATCGGGTTGTTGATTAAGGAAGAAGAGCGCGTTTGCTCGATGTGTTTTACGAGGCTCGGATAATTTTTTCACCACAGAGACACAGAGGCACAGAGATTTTCATTAATTTTCTCTGTGCCTCTGTGTCTCTGTGGTGATTTTTTTAGTTACTCACTTTGGATTGACGCCTTTCGGATATTCGATGACGACCTCGCGGCTGTCGCTCGTGATTTCAATCCGGCGAAAGCGATTGTCTTTTTCGGTTGAAAGATAAGTTAAAGCGAATTGTCGCGTCAGACTTGCGCCCAGTTCGCGCAAAAAAGGCGCGAAGCTGACCGGCGTGCTTAAACCGGAGAAAAATGCGCGCCCGCCGGTTTCGTCCGCCAGACGCAGAAGCGAGCCTTGACCGTATGAAACGAGCCGCGAATTACCGCCTGCGGTTGACGATGTTTGGGCGTAAATTGTGTAAATCGCAATACCATTTCGCTGCGCTTTTAAAATCGCGCGGTCTAAATCGAGACTTTGCATCGGCGAAGCCGAATCAATTCCGCGCCCGACATCCAAACCGTCCGAAACAACGAGCATCGCGCGTCTCCCGAGCGGCAAATTTTCAAAACGCTCGACTGCTTCCATCACGCCGACATACGGATTAAACGGCGCGGCGGATGAACCTCCCAAAATGCGGAGAGATTTGGCGGCTTTTTCCAAATCTTCGGTAAATTTCTGTCTGATTTGAATCGAACCGCCGCGCAGATAAGCGACCATCACGCGCGAGCCTTTCGGCAGACGGCGAATAAAATTGCCGATGCCTTCAAGCTCCAGATTAACCGAAGATTCAACGTCTTCCTGAATCAAAACGGCGAAATGCATCGGCGACTCCGAAGTTTTTCTCAGACTCAAAATCGTCCGTTCCTCGCCGTTTTCTTTGACGGTCAAATTTCCGGCTTCGATCACTTCGCCGCGCGTTTCGGAAACTTTGACGTTTCCGGCGCGCACCGAAATCGGAATCGTAATCGGGCGCACAGTTTGTTGTTTTTTCCGGTTTCCGCCGGTTTCCTGCGCGTAAATGGTTGAGAAGCAGACAAAAGCGAAAAAGAACGTCGTTGATAAAAGCCAAAAATTTCGCCGCATTTTTTTTCTCCGAAATATCCAGCTAGCATCTTAATATGAATTAGGGACAAATTAAAGCGGCGTTTGCCGTAAGGCGCGACAAACGATTATATTTTCTGTGAACCGGAAAGTCCGAAACTGTCATAATTGATGAACAAGCTCGAACGCTACGAATTGACCAGACGCGATTATTTAAAAAACCGCTCGCTTGTGTGGAGCGCAAGCTTGTCGCCCGTTGTTTTGGCGCTGCCGCCGTTCGCTTTGTTTTTGATTTTGTTTTTGTTTTCCGGTTCGACTTCGAGCGCCGCGCTTTATTTTTTTCTCGCCTTCATCGGTCTCGGCGTCGGTTTCGCTCTCGGCATATTGCTGATGATCGCGCTTTTCGTTTATCGAAACAGTTGGCTCAAAAATTTGCGCGAGCGGCTCGCAGTTGACGGAATCAAACCTTCGGAAGTTGATTGGTTTAAAAACGAATTGACGACCGCCGAGCGCCAATCTCTGAAAGAACTCGAAAGCTCGAACCGGATGCTCGCCGAAGCCTATCGAGAAACTCTGGCTTCGCGGCTGACCGGTTCGAGAATTTTAAAAAGCACCAAACAGGAATTGCAGCTCGTTTCTCGTCGGCAAAATAAGCTCAAATATTTGAAAAACGAAAACTCGAAATCGCTGCATGACGAACTAAACGCCGACAAAGAACGGCTCGAAAAAGTCAGAAAAGAAGCCGACGAGCTTCTGACCGAAAGCAAAACCCGGCTGGAAATGATCGAAGCCGCCGCTCGTCGCGGCAGCAATTTAATCGGCAACGAACAAGCTCTCGAACGCCTGCTCGCGCGCACCGAGGAATTGCCGCTCGCCTTGCAAGCCGCGAGAATCGAAGAAGAAGTCCGCCGCGAGATGGAAAACGAACAAACTCAATCGTGAGAAGGAATATTCAATTTCTTTAACCGAAAAACGCCTTTTTCAACTTGCCTCGCAATTGCGTCCTGAACCAGCAGCAAAAATCCGAGATTCGCTTCGAGCGGCGTAATGCCGATTAATTTGGCAAACTCTTTGGATGAAACTTCGCCCGCCGCGTTTAAAAACGCTTTGGCAATTTCTTTAACGGCGGTTTCCCTTTCGATTTTTTGTTTTAATTCTTCCGGGAAACGAGCTTCGGCGAGCGTCCAGATATAAGTAAATTTCGGCTCGTAAACGACTTCGCATGGCACGACTTTCATTCTCGCCTGCAATTCGTCGAGCGCTTTGTTGAAAATTTTGCGGTCGGCAATTCCGGCTTCGGCGCGCAAATCAGCCGACGCCTGTTCCCAATCGCGCCGCAAAACTTCGAGTATTTTTCTCGCATTGAGGGAAAGTTTTTCTTTTTCTTCAACTTTTGAGACACCGAACAAACAGTTGAAAGCAGGAATGAGGCGAGTGGCAACAAACATTGATTTCGCTTTGGCGAGCTTGGCGTAAAACACGCGCCCGCGCCGCAGAACGTCGTCTTTCAAAGTCCAAGCCAGGCTCGTTTCATAATCTTTCTGCACATTGCGCGGCACAAACGCTTCGCGCCTGCCGCAAACCGCAATGTAAAGCGAAGGCATCGGCGTTCGGACATCGGTCAAACCGCCGCAAAATCCGACTTCTTCGACGAACCGTTCGGCATCGGCGACCGATTCGATTTTCAGTTCTTCTTCGCGCCGCCATTTTCGGTCGCGGTAGTTTTCGATTTCTTCCGACAAGGCGTTCATTAAAAAAGGACGCTGTGAAAAACAGCGTCCCGTAACAATAAAACTAAACTTTAAAATTGACTAGTTGCCCGGCTTTGAAAGCAGATAAACATCCCACGCCCAGCGTCCGACCTGATTGCCTTGCGCGTCTTTGACTTTCGCACGGTATCTAAAACGATTTCCGAATTCATCCGTGCGTTTCGATTCTTTGTAATCAAACTCTAATTTGGCTAATCCTAACTCGGACAGCGTTTTTAATTCGCTCGCTTCCGAAACTCCGTTGTGATTCGCATCCTGCCACAAACGCAGATTTGCAAACACGGTGTCGCCGGAATCAATTACTCCGTCATTGTTGCCGCCATTTTGTGTTTTATCATAAACAGCCAGCGCCAGAAATCCGTTTCTCTTTTCACCTGTCGGAGGATCGCCTTGTGCCGTGTTGTTGCCGAACAGTTCTTTTCCGCTATCAATCGTGCCGTTTCCATTGCGGTCAAGCGCCAGCCAAGCGTCGTCGGTATTTGATGCAGTCCAAGCAATGTATTCCAGATTGCCGTCACCGTTGATGTCAAAACGAATGCCGTGATTGAGGTCGGTTAATTTAAAATCGTCGCCGAAAATGTCTATGACAATCGGCGAAGCGCCGCACTGACAAGAAACCCAATCATAGTTTCCGCCGATGCTCGAACATTCCTGCAAATCCCACGGATCGGGATTACATCCAGAACAAAGATTGTTTTCAATCGGAATTTTGATGGAATTTTCGGATTTCTTCGAGAACGAAGATGTTAAACAGCCCGTTCCACCTCCGCCTCGCGGAGGCGGTTTGAAATACTGTATTGTAACAGTTGGAGTATTTGTTCCGGCGGTTACAGATGGGCTTCCTTGTGGCGGGATGACACTTTGCACTCTAGATTTATTTGTAACACTTGTCCCAGAGCCTTGGGATGTAGTTGACGTAATGTTAATTAAAAATTCAACGGAAACCGCCGTGCCTGGCTCGATTACTGTAAATTCTTTTGTTCTTCCGGGATTGACAGTATAATTAAACTGAGGAACTGATGTTTCAAAAAGTTCAACTTTAACTTTTGAACCGGGCGGTACATCATTAGTTGTTGAAACGGATACAGTGATTGTGACGCTTTCACCAGGTCCGAGTGTGGAGGTGGCTGGACTTATGCTTTCAATATTAACTGCGGGCGCAACTAACGCATCGGCTGTTGAAGTGCCGAGATACTTGCTATCAGTTCCCGAAACAATTCCTGTTACATTCTTATCAATCCTTCTTTCAAAGCTGGCTTTAATCTGGTAAACGCCGTCCTGAATGCGAATCGGAAGTTCCGCAATATCCGTAACGGATAACTGTCCCCAACTGCTTTGTATTGATTCCGTTCGACTGCCGCCGGGCGAAGTAATCGTAACCGTTACTCGATAAAAATTATCAGCCTCATAATCACCGATAATTAAGCCGGCACCGAAAACCTTTCCGCCCTCGTTCCAACCGGCAGCTATAAAATAAGCGTTTTCATCGGAAACTTTTTGAATTTGGGGCTTAATGTCTTTTTCAATAAAAGATTGAAGCTTGTTTTTTCCGCCTTCGCCCAAATTATTGTTTAGGTAAATATTGACGGCACGAAAAATATTCGTTTCCTTTTGTTTTGTAATGTTTCTAAGCAAAGAGCTTCGATTCGCTGCCGTTTCGTTCTTTTTGCTTATTATTTGGCGAGCGGAATTGTCCGCTTGTTTTAGGTCTTGATTTAGAATCGCTGCTTCCTGAACAATTCTTTCGGCTTCCTCTTGTTTGAAGCCTGCGCGTTCTAACAAATTTCCAGCCTTCCCTTCGCCAATAATTCTGAAGAAGAGTTCATAAGCTATAGAATCGGGAATCGAATCTGTTGCAGAACCTGATTGTTGTTGTTTTGCTTCCTCCGTGATTTCTGTTTTGTTATTGTCGGCTCGACTAGCTTGTGCTGTTAACAAAACAATAGTAACCGCTAAAACAGAGAATACCCACGCTAAAACCGAGATTTGTAAATGTCGAAATGTCATTTTAAGCCGTTCCTTTTTGCCTAAATGGCAAGCGAAGATAGAAACTATTGTAAAAGCAGTTCAAACTAAATTGTGGATTTGAACTGTCGAATTTGTTTGCGAAAGTGAAAAGCCGAATATCGAGATTATTTCGACGCATAGATAATGAATTGATAACAAATGTTTGTCAACAAAAATTTGGAAAATCTCCAAAAGAAAATAAAAAAGCGGGGCGATATTTCTAATCGCCCCGCTTTTTTATTTTCTTTTTATCGAACTTTTATCTGTTATTCCTGTTCGGTGCGCTGGCTCGAATTGTGATTTCCGAACCGCTCGCCAGATTTAAATCGTCGCGTCCTTCAATATAAACCGAGCCTGCGCCTGCGCCGCCGCCGATTATTGCGCCGATTGCCGCGCCTTTGCCGCCGCCCGCGATTGCGCCGATAATTGCGCCGACTCCGGCTCCGATTGCGCCGCGCGTGGCGGTTGTTTTGCCTTGATTATCGCCTTGCGCGGAGCCTTCGTTGTCAACTTTCACCGCCTCGCCGTTTGCGGTGCGAATCGCTTCGACAAATCCGGCGAAATTGCTGATTTTGCCGTCGCGTGTTCTGATGGTTTCAAAATTAAACGTCAACTGCGAGCGCCCCGTGACTTTGCCCGAACGCGCGATGCCCGAAATATAACCTTCGATAATCGCGCCGCGAAACTCCGAAGGGCTTTCCACGGTCATCGAAAAGCGGTCGCGGTCTTTGGCTTCGTTGGTCGAAATCGTTTCGTTTAAAGTCGCCGACAAAACCGTGCCGTTATTAACGACATAATCCGAGTTTGGCGTTGTCGTTCCGGTTGTTCTATCGCTCGGAACATTGCCCGGTCGCTCATAAACGTCGAGTTGGGCGACATCGGAATTTTTCGTGTAAAAACTTTGCACTACGACCGGCTGGCGCAGAAAATCTGCGGAAAGACGGCGTTCGACGCGCAGAGTTCGCCCGTTGTCGAGCGGTTCAAACGTGACAATGTAATCGTTTCCGCGCTGTTCGCCGGAGGTTTGAATTTCAAGTCGTTCGCCCGCCAAAGTCGCTCGCACGCGAAGTCTTGTGCCGTTGTCAGCAGTTTCGTATTTGTCGCGTCCGTCGGCTTCAAAAGAAAAACGCGGAGCGCGCGTCGAGGCGATGGTTATTGCACGCCCGCGCTGTTCAATGGCAATTCGGTCGGGAGCTTCGAGCCGCTGTTCCAATGTTTGCCGCGAAGAATTGCGTTCGGCTTGCGGCAGATTGGAAACCGCGCGTTCGGCGGCTTCGGTCGGACTGTCGCTGCGGGCAAAATCAAGCTGATAAGTTCCGTTCAAACGCGAGCTGACACCGGGATTGTTCGGATAATTTGAATTGTTTGCAGGATAATTTTGATTGCTGCTCGAAGAATTCGCGCCGTCAAAATCGGCGTTCAGATTGTATTCTCGCGCCAGCTCGCCGAGCGAGCCGCGCAAAGCCGTCCAATCGCGGTTAACGCGAGTTCCGAGTCTTGTGTTTTGCAAAAAGCGATTGATGTCGCGCGCTTCGTCGAAAACGGTTTGCGCGTCGGCGCTCGTCGCGTCGCGCCCGTTAAAACGAGTTTCAAAACTGGTCAAAGCGCGCTGGAAATCTTCGATGTCCCGATGAATATTGTCGGCATCGGTTCCGCGCAGGCGGACGTTTTGAATTGACTCGTCAAAGCTGTTTTTAAAATTATCGGCTTGAACGCGAATTTTTTGAATCAATGCGCGCATCTGCCGCTCGCTCGTCGTGCGGCGAGTGGTTTGCGCCGATGTGCTTTGAACAACTCCGCCAATCGTTAGCGCGCAAACCAGCGCCATAAAAATAAAATTCTGCAATCGTCTCATCTTTTTGCTCCTTTTAACTTGCCTCATTTCACAATGACCACTTTTTTGATGCAGCATTTTTTATGCCGAACGTTTTAAGTTTAGATTTTAAATTCGCGGCAAAACAAAAACTCTTCCGTTTGGAAAGTTTAAGCTCGCTTTTCGTTGCCAAATTTCCCGCTTAG
>DASVTY010000176.1:0-17338 GCA_036387315.1 Pyrinomonadaceae bacterium | reverse complement strand
TGTTAACCAGCCTGTTTTTGTCTGAAATGCTTAAACCGATCTTTTATTGATAAGCCTTTATACACAAAAAAAGGAGAATACAATTACGTGAAAACAGAAATTCGATTATCAACCTTACCCAAAATTCGTTTTGGATTTTGTCTTCTTTTACTTTTATCAATGGTTTTTAGCGGTACCGTTTCGTTGCTTGCGGACACTCCAAGATCAAAGAAAATGGCTGCCAAAAAGAGTTTAGACAAAAAGCGAACTCTTAAAAAGAGCGGTTCCAAAAAACGCGCGAAGAAAAAACTGCGACGAAAAGCAGCCCGGGCGCTCAAGGTTTTTCCGCCGCAAATCGAAGAGGAATTTGAAAGCGACGGCGAAAAACGCGCCGACTGGCTTATCTCGCAAAGAATGTATCCGTTTAACGACGTGCCGCCGGATGCGCGGCGAAAGGCTTTCGAACGGCGTCCTGAACGGGCGCAAAGGTATGGAGATCGCCCGCTTACGGCGCAATGGAAATCTATCGGACCTACGCCGACTAGTACACTTTTGCTCAACAATTGGGGAGTAACCAGCGGACGGATCAACGCAGTTGCCGTTTCTCCGGTAAACCCCGATCTTATTCTGGCTGGCGCGGCGACCGGCGGCGTTTGGCGCTCTATTGACGGCGGAGCGAATTTCGCTCCCGTTTCTGATAATCATGTTGATTCGGCTGTCGGTTCGATTGCTTTTGCGCCCAGTGATCCAAATATTGTTTATGCCGGAATGGGCGATAAAGTCTCTAATGCTTATTTTGGGAGCGGGGTGCTCAAATCAACCGATGCCGGACAAACCTGGACGCGCGTAAGCAGCAGCACTTTGCCCGCTCCCGGTAGAATTACAAAAGTTGAAGTTGATCCTACGGATGCGAATCGCGTTTACCTGACTCAATTTACTTATCGTAATGCAAGCGGAATCAACTCTCAGAGCGGTTTTTGGTATTCAACCGACGGCGGCATTAATTGGACAAAAACTTTCAGCGGCTTAGCAGCGGATTTGGTTCGACATCCGACATCTCCCGGCACGCTTTATCTGGCGATGCAGGTAGTTAGTGAGGTGGGGAATATTCCTACAGGCGGCGTCTTCAAATCAACTAACAACGGATTAACCTGGACGCGAGTTTATACCTCGCCAGTTACCCCAATTTCCAACATCAAAGTTGCAGTAACGCCGTCGGCTCCGCAAAACGTTTATGTACTCGTCGGCAACGATTCGAACGTGCGCCTCGAAATCAGCAACAACGAGGGCGGCAATTGGACGAATAAAGGCTCTAATTTCGACACCGGGCAATTCGGCTACAACTGTTATTTGTTTGTCCACCCGGCAAACCCGAATACGATTTATGTCGGAACACGAGATTTGTGGCGCTCGACCGACGGCGGAGTAGGCTATGCGAATCTCACCACAAACATCATCAATGGAAACTGGACTTGGGGAACCGGAAAGGTTCACGTTGATCAGCATCATTTCTATATTTCGCCTTCAAATCCGAATTTGATTTATCTCGCCAATGACGGCGGGATCTATAAATCTATCGACGGGGCGAATACATTTCAAAATCTTAATATGACGCTCGGTTTGACGATGTTTACGAGTCTCGATCTGCATCCGACCGACCGGACACGCACGTACGGCGGAACTCAGGACAACGGAACGCAGAGACGAACGGGAAATTTAAGCTGGAGCGAATTCGAAGGCGGTGACGGGGGTCAAGTCGTGATTGATCCGGTTGATCCGAGCATTGTTTACTCGACCGTCGTTTATCACAACATTTTTCGCCACGCTAACCACGGTCAGATACAAGGCGTTGCCGCACTAATTGGGAACCCGACCAAGTTTAACAACGACCGGGTGGCTTTTTATCCGCCGTTTGTCGGGAACGATGTAAATTCGACGATTTATTTCGGCACCTATCGGCTATACGTAAGCACTAATCGCGGCGTGACTTGGACTGCGCCGGGCGGAACGCAGGATTTAACCAACGGCAGTCTTTTATCGGCGATTGGAGTAAGCCGTTCCAACACAAACGTAATTTACACCGGCTCGACTGACGGAAAAGTAATGGTTACCACCAACAGCGGCGTAAATTGGACAAACATTTCAGCAGGCTTGCCCAATAGATGGGTCAAGAGCATTATTGTCAGCCCGACCGATTCAAACACCGCTTATCTGACGGTTTCCGGCTTTAACTCAGGGCACGTCTTCAAAACGACAAACGCCGGAGCCAATTGGACTGACATCAGCGGAAACTTACCCGATATTCCGACCAATACTTTGTTGATTGATCCGCGCAATGCGAACACTCTTTACGTCGGAACCGACATCGGCGTTTTCCGTTCAACTACCGACGGCAATACATGGGAAACCTTTAATATGGGAATGCCGCCGGTCATTATTTCCGAGCTGGATGCCGATTCGCGCGGGTTGATACAAGCCGCAACTTACGGGCGTGGAATGTACGAAATAAATTTAAGCCCGAGCAAAGTCGTCGCAGATTTCGACGGAGACGGCAAAACCGATGTTTCTGTTTTCCGCCCCGACGCCGGCAACTGGTATATCACCAACAGCAGCAATAACGCTTTCCGAGGCGAACAGTTCGGCGCCAACGGCGACATTATCACGCCGGGCGATTACGACGGCGATTTGAAAACCGATCTGGCTGTTTTCCGCGCCGGAAATTGGTATATCAACGCCTCGCAAACCGGCTTCCGAGGCTTGCAGTTCGGCATCGCTTCGGATAAACCCGTCGCAGCCGATTACGACGGCGACGGAAAAACCGACGTTGCGGTGTTTCGCGCCGGAGCGTGGTACATCTCAAACAGCTCAAACGGACAGTTTCGCGCAGTGAATTGGGGATTTGCAACCGATTTGCCCGTACCGGGAGATTACGACGCTGACGGAAAAGCCGACATCGCCGTGTTTCGACCGACCGACGGCAACTGGTATGTTCTGAAAAGCTCGGACGGCGGTTTGATTGCTTATCAATTCGGCACAACCGGAGACAAACCCGTTCCCGGAGATTACGACGGCGACGGCAAAGATGATTTTGCCGTGTTCCGCCCATCAAACGGAGCGTGGTATGTTCAGCAAACCACAGCCGGATTTCGCGGTTTTGGCTGGGGCATTGCGAGTGACATTCCGGTTCCGGGCGATTACGATGGGGACGGAAAAACCGATTTTGCAGTTTATCGCACCGGGAATTGGTACATTTCCTTAAACGCGAGCGGTCAATTCCGGGCGATGAATTTCGGATTAAACACGGACGTTCCGGCGCCGGCAGGTTACATTCCGCTGCAATAAAGTTTTGCAGTTTGAAAACTCAAAAAGGCGGCTTATGTTTGAGTCGCCTTTTTGTTTTGTTTAGAGCAAAATTATCTTGAATGAATGTAAAGAAATCTTCACAGCCCTGATGAAGAGATTTTGAATTTTGAGTAAAATCTAAGTTTTGGCAATTCTAAAATCAAAATATATGTCTCGAAAATCTTTCGCTTTTAATTTGTTTGCAAATCTCTGTTTGCTTTTTTTAACGGCTTTTTCGGTCGCGGCGCAAACGAAGCCTGCGCCGTATTTGACCGAACCGGCAATTTCGCCCGACCGACGTGAAATCGCTTTTGTTTCGGGCGGCGATATTTGGACTGTCCCGTCGGCGGGCGGCACGGCGCAGCTTCTGGTCGCACATCCGGCGAATGAATCGCGCCCGCTTTATTCGCCCGACGGACGACGACTCGCTTTCGCTTCGACGCGCACCGGAAACGGCGACGTTTACATTTTAAATTTTGAAACCGGCGATTTGTCGCGCATTACGTTCGACGACGCGGCGGAAACGCTCGACGCCTGGTCTGGTGACGGCGAATGGCTCTATTTTTCTTCGACGAGCCGCGAGATTTCGGGTATGAGCGACGTTTACCGCGTTCGCGCGGCGGGCGGATCGCCGATGCAAATCAGCGCCGACCGCTACACGAGCGAGTTTCAAGCCGCGCCCGCGCCGGATGGAAACTCGATTGCGTTTACGGCTCGCGGCATCGGTAACTCGCAATGGTGGCGCAGAGGGCGCAGCCATATTGACGAAAGCGAAATCTGGCTGAAAACGGGCGACCGGTACGAGCCGCTCGCCGAACGCGGCGCTAAACAAATGTGGACGATGTGGAGCGCGGACGGCAAACGCATCTTTTTCGTTTCAGACCGCACGGGAACGCAAAACATCTGGACAAAACCGCTCGGCACCGGACAAGCCAAGCCGCTAACGAATTTCACCGACGGGCGCGTTCTCTGGGCTAATATTTCAGCCGACGGCAAACAAATCGTTTTCGAGCGCAATTTCCGCGTTTGGACAATGAACGCGGACGGCGGCAAGGCAAATGAAATTCCGATAACTTTGCGCGGCGCTCCGGCAGCGCCGCTTGCCGAACGAATCAATCTTTCCACTCAAATCCGCGAACTGGCAATCGCGCCCGACGGCAAAAAAGTCGCGGTCGTAGCGCGCGGCGAAATTTTTGCCGGTTCGGCAAAAGACGGCGGCGAAGCGGCGCGCGTGACCAGAACAGTTGCGCCCGAATCTTTCGTCGCGTGGTCGCCCGATAGCCGCCGGATTGTTTATACATCCGAACGCGACGGTAATTTAAAGATTTTCCAATACGATTTCAGCAGCGAAACCGAAACGCAGCTAACAAGCGTTGGAAATGATTTTGCGCCCGTTTTTTCGCCCGACGGAAAAAGTCTGGCGTTTCTTCGCAACGCGCGCTCGTTGATGATTTACGATTTCGCATCAAAACAGGAACGCGAGGTTTCAACAATTTTCACCGACGCGCCGCCGCTCGCGGGAAAACGAAGTCTGGCGTGGTCGCCGGACAATCGCTGGATTGCGTTTTTGGCGAATCAGCCGGAATCGCGTTCTTACACAAACGTTTATGTCGTTTCGGCAACGGGCGGCTCGGCGCAGCCGGTCAGTTTTCTGGCAAATTCAAATAGCAATTCGCTTTCCTGGAGCACCGACGGGACTTTCGTTTTATTCGACACCAGCCAACGAACCGAAGAAGCCTCGCTGGCGCGAATTGATTTGAGATTACGAACGCCGAAATTCCGTGAAGACCAATTCCGAGACCTTTTCCGGCAGGAAAATCCACAGCAGCGTCCGCAGCCGACTCCGGCAACTTCGCCCGCGCCGCAAACCTCGCCGACTCCGCAGACTACGCCCGCCGCAAGCCCGTCTCCATCGCCTTCTCCTGCGACGGACGCCAAAACGACCGAAATTGTTTTCGACAACATTCGTCGGCGTTTAAGCTTAGTGCCGACCGGCGTTGACGTTGCGGGGCAGACAATCAGCCCCGACGGAAAAACTCTGCTCGTTTTAGCATCGAGCGAAGGGCAATTTAATCTTTACACTTTTCCGCTCGACGAATTGGCGACCGACTCTTCGGCAAAACAGCTAACTTCCACTCCGGCTTTTAAATCCGAGGCGCAGTTTTCGCCTGACGGCAAAGAAGTTTATTACCTCGAAAACGGGCGCGTGAACGTCGTCACGCTCGACCGCCGCGAAGTGCGCCCGCTTAATTTAAATTTGGATTTGAACGTTAATTTTGCCGATGAAAAAATGGAAATTTTCCGGCAGGGCTGGCGTTTTATGCGCGACAATTTTTACGATGAAAAATTTCACGGCGTTGATTGGAACGCCGTTCGGCAAACCTACGAGCCGCTCGTTCAAACCGCGCGAACCAGCGACGAAGTGCGGCGTTTGATGAATATGATGGTCGGCGAATTAAACGCTTCTCATCTCGGCGTCAACGCGCCCCCAAATCCTGCGAATCAAGCGACGCCAATCGGAAAACTCGGTTTGCGTTTCGACCGCAACGAATATGAAGCGAACGGGCGCTTGAAAATTACGGAAATCATCGCTTTAAGTCCGGCGGCGGTGACGAACGAAATAAAAGTAGGAGATTATTTGTTAAGCGTTGACGGCGCAAAAATCAGCGGCGGGACGAATCTCGACGAACTGCTTGAAAACAAAGTCGGGCGGCGAGTCGAGCTTGAAATTTCGGCTTCTCCAGACGGCGCAAACAAACGCGAAGTTATCGTTAAGCCGGTTAATACGCAAAACGAAAAACTGCTGCTTTATCGCCAATGGGTTGAAACGAATCGCGCTTACGTCGAACGAGTTTCCGGCGGCAAATTCGGCTATGTTCATTTGCCCGATATGTCCGCAAATTCTTTGCAGCAGCTTTACATTGATTTGGACGCGCAGAATCAGGCGAAAGACGCTGTTGTAATTGACATCCGCAACAATCAGGGCGGTTTCGTCAATCCGTATGTGATTGACGTTTTTGCCCGGCGCGGTTATTTAAATATGCACGAGCGCGGTTTTTGGAAAGTCCCTGCGCGGTCGGCTTTGGGGCAGCGCGCGCTCGAACGCCCGACAATTTTAATCACAAATCAACATTCGCTTTCCGACGCCGAAGATTTTGCCGAAGGCTATCGCGCTTTAAAATTGGGCAAAGTCGTCGGCGAGCCGACTGCCAGTTGGATTATTTTTACCTGGAACGTCAATCTATTCGACGGCACGGTTTTCCGCTTGCCGCGACAGTTGATTACGGGCGCTGACGGCAAAGATATGGAACTCGCTCCGCGTCCCGTCGATGTTCCCGTAACTCGTCCAATCGGCGAAACTTTGAGCGGAAAAGACAGCCAGCTCGACCGCGCCGTGCAGGAATTACAGCGACAACTTGCCGGAAACGGGCAATGATAAGACGGAAAAACTATCAACTGTAAACTATCAACTATCCACTGTTTGCCAGAAATATTTTTTTGCAAATCAGTGAACAGTTTACAGTTGATAGTTGACAGTTTTTACCTTTTTTGGAATCGCATTTAAAAATAAGATATGAGGAATAATAAACCGGAAGAAACCGAATATGCCGCGTATTACGGCGGATACGTTTCGCTCGTCCCCGAAGGCGATATTTTGACGATTTTGAGCGAGCAGTTGAACGAAACGCTGTCTCTCGTTCAGGCAATTCCAGAAACGGCGGGCAATTTTCGTTACGCGCCGGACAAATGGAGCGTAAAAGAACTCTTCGGTCACATTATTGATTCCGAAAGAGTTTTTGCTTATCGCGCTTTGTGCATCGCGCGCGGCGACCAGACGCCTTTGCCCGGTTTTGACGAAAAAGAATACATTCGCAACGCTTCGTTTAATGATTGCTCGCTCGCAGAATTAATCGCCGAATTTGAAACGGTGAGAAAATCAACTCTGTTTCTTTTCAAACATCTGGACGAAAATGCCTGGCAGCGTGCGGGCACGGCAAACGAAAACAGCATAACGGTTCGCGCTTTGGCTTATATTCTCGCCGGTCACGAACGACACCATTGCAATATTTTACGAGACAGATATTTGCAATCAGAGCAATTTAGAGCGGTTATGGAATCAGTGTACGGGCAGCAGCGAAATGAACAGTACCGCGAACGGTAGTGAGTGGGTCAATTAAGAAACCCGCTCACTACCGTTCGCGGTACTGACACGGACATCCAAGCCTGAATTGCCCTAGAAGCGTTGCGGCATAAATTAAAAAACGAAAAAGGATGAAGCATTTTCGCTTCATCCTTTTTCGTTAAAAGATTATTTTTTGAAAACTATTTTCTAGCAGCCGCATCAATGATTGCCTGCGCGGCTTGTTGAACCAGCGGCGAGATGATGTCTTCGCCGTCGGATTTGGCTTTGGCTTTGTATTGCTTGGTCAGAACGTCGCTGCCGGACTGAGACAATTTGATTTCGAGCGTTATCTCATCTTTTGATTTAACGCTCTGGGATACGGAAGCTGCTGTGTAAACTGCGGTTGCTGCAACGTGACCGGCGACTGCGGCGCCAGTTCCGCCCGCCATCGGGATTGTGCCGCCAAGAATACTGCCGGCGGCTTTACCGAACATTCCGCCGAGTCCGCCGCCTTTTTTGTGCGCGACGTTTGTGTAAACGATGAAATCACATTCCTTTTGTTTGGCTTCAGCGTCAATTTGCGACGGCAGTTGGGCTTCGAGCTGAACGAGTTCGACGTTCGGGGCTTTTAAGTATTGGGCGAACGTCGCGCCGATTGCCGAAGCGAGTTGCGCCGCGTTCATTCCGTCGCCGACCGCGCCGGTTTTAACCGCCGCCAGACCGATTCTGGCAACGCCCGGTTTTTTCGCGCCCAGTGTAGTCACAACTTTTGTGTTTGTTTGCGGAAGGTTTTTGACAGGATTGCTCGCGCCGGAATTTTTCGTCGTATCGTCTTCATCCATTGCTGATTTTCCGGATTTTTTGCTTGTCGAATAAGCAGCCGCGTAAAACTCCTGCCGGTCTTTGGCTTGAGTGTAGCCAGCCGGAACTTCAAACAGAGAGGCTTCCAGAACGGCTTTGGAGATTTCGACGACTTCGCTAATCATCGAAGAAGATTCTTTGCCGTCTTTGTCGAACATCGTCGTTTTTTGATAAACCGGATAACCGAGCTTTGCCGTGCCGACGTTTTTCGTCACCCAACGGTCTTTGCAGCCGCCTGATTCGATTGTCTGACCGGTTTTTCTGTAGTGCTCGCTGTCGCAATCGAGCTGATAGGTGAAATCAATATACCAGCCGTCGGTCTGCATTTTGCTTTTCATCGGCGTGCAGGCGTCGGGCGACGATTCGGTTTCCATCGTCGTCAGTATACGACGCGCCGTGTAGCCGAACATTTGTTTGCGCTCGCCCGTGTCTTTGCTCGTATAAGTCATCGTAATCACGCCGCCTTTTTCAACCGGAACTTGCGAATTGGGCGTTGTGGATTTGTCGGCAGCGTTTTGTGTTGTTGCGGGTTGATTTTGTCCCCACAAATCAATCAAAAAGCTGCGCGATTCGGGCATAATCTGCACGCTCTGTTTTAAATCGCACATCAAAATATCAATCATTGACATTTCGCCCACGCTGCGTTCGGTGCGCTGGCGTTTGCCTTTGATATAAGTCGTGTTTTCATACGTCTGACCTTGCGTTGTCTGCCGGGTTTTGATTTTCACGTCGGCGAATGCGTTCTGAGAAAACGCCGTGCAAGCCAGTAAAATTGCGAATTGTAAATAGAGAGTAAAACGTTTCATTGCTGCTGTTCCTTCTGCTTTTAAAAATTAATGCGAAAGCTCGGCTGTTAAAATTGCCTTCAACAGTAAACGCGCGAAGAAACCGGAAAAAGTATCAAGGTCAGGCAAAGTTTATGAAAGCCGGGAAAACCGCGAATCAGTTTATGCGAGTCAAGAATAAAACCTAAGAATCAAATTCTTCTCCGCGTCCTTAGCGCTCTTTGCGGTTTAATTCTGAAAAAACTTAACCGCAAAGAGCGCTAAGGTTTTTCGCAAAGGACGCGGAGAGCTTTTAATCTTGATTTGCTTAATTTTATTTTCGGTTTCTCAAAATTGCTTCGGACATCGAATTTCTTTATACTTGCAACATAGATTTCTGAAGTTTTCAGAACGCGCCCTTTTCTCCAAAGTGACCGACAACGAGCCTAAAGATGTTACGCAATTGCTGATCAGATTAACTGACGGCAACACGCAGGTTTTGGATGATCTACTACCGCTCATCTATGGCGAACTGCGCCAGTTTGCAAACCGCTATTTGCGACGCGAGCGTTCCGATCACACATTGCAGCCGACGGCTCTGGTTCACGAAGCGTATTTGAAATTGGTTGACCAAAAAAACGTCCGCTGGCAAAACCGCGCCCATTTTTTCGGCGTCGCGGCAAATATGATGCGGCGCATTCTGGTTGACCACGCGCGCAAACACACGGCGGATAAACGCGGCGGCGAAGCGGAAAAACTGCCGCTCGAAGAAGAGATTCTCGTTGTCTCCTCTGACGAGAAATCAATGGAGCTATTAGCGCTCGACGAAGCTCTTGAAAATCTGGCGAAAATTGACGAGCAAAAATCGCGCATCGTCGAATTACGCTATTTCGGCGGTCTTTCGGTCGAAGAAACGGCAGAAGTTTTAGGCGTTTCACCGATTACAGTCAAACGCCAATGGCGAATGGCAAAAGCCTGGCTCTTTGGGCAAATCTCTTCGTAAATTACGAATTTCAAATTACGAATTACGAATGAAGGAATATTTTTCAGATTCTAAAATCAAATTCCAAAATTCGTAATTCGTAATTCGTAATTCGTAATTGATTATGACTCCTCAGCGTTGGCAGCAAATTGAAGAAATATTTCAATCGGCGTTGGATATTGAAAATCCCGCCGAACGCCGGGACTTTGTGCTTCAAAGCTGCGACGGAGACGCCGAATTAAAACGGGAAGTGGAAAAACTGCTCGCCGATTTCGATTCCGCCGAAGGATTTATCGAATCGCCGGTCTGGACCGACAGCCGGATGTTTAACTCAGCCGCCAGAGTCGAAATGGCTTCCTCGCTCGAAAGAGAAATGCCGTCAGTCGTCGGTTATCACGCAGAAGACCAGATGGTCGGGCAGCGCGTCGGTGTTTTTCGTCTGACCAAAGAAATAGGTCGCGGCGGTATGGGCGCGGTTTATCTCGCCGAAAGAGACGACGGCGAATTTCGCCAGCGCGTCGCCATCAAGCTCATCAAACGCGGAATGGACACGGATTTTATCGTCCGCCGTTTTCGCCACGAGCGACAGATTCTCGCCAATCTCGATCATCCTAACATCGCGCGCCTGATTGACGGCGGCACGACCGAAGACGGTTTGCCGTTTTTCGTGATGGAATACATCGAAGGCGAGCCGCTGCATCGTTATTGCGACGCGCGCAAATTAAACATTCGCCAGCGGCTGCATCTTTTCCGGCAGATTTGTTCCGCCGTTCATTACGCGCACGAAGCGCAAATTATTCACCGCGACATCAAACCGGGAAATATTCTCGTTCTTCCGTCCGGCGTGCCGAAGCTGCTCGATTTCGGAATCGCCAAAATTTTAGACCCGGATATGATTCACGAATCTGTGAATCCGACTTCGACGATGATGCGTTTGATGACGCCGGAATACGCTTCGCCCGAACAAGTTCGAGGTCTTCCGGTCACGTCAACTTCCGATGTTTACGCGCTCGGCGTTTTGCTTTACGAGCTTTTATCGGGACATCGCCCGTACAGTTTTACGGGACGCGCCGCGCACGAAATCGCGCGCGTGATTTGCGAATCGGAAATCGAATTGCCGAGCGAAGCGGTGGCAAAACCGGAAAATCTGCTGGCGAGCTACGCGCAAAATCAGATTACGGCGGAGAAAGCCGCCGAATTGCGAAGCGCCGATATTTCAAAACTCCAATCGGAGATAGGCGGAAATCTCGACAACATAATTTTAAAAGCTCTCTGCAAAGAAACCGATGGGCGTTACGGAAGCGCGAAAGATTTTTCCGACGACATTTCCCGTCATCTCGAAGGCGCGGCGGTGAACGCCGAACCTTGCGCGTTTTCTTACGTCGGCAACGTTGAAAAATCTTACACGACCGACGGCAATCTGACCGGCGACCGTTCGATTGCGGTTTTGCCTTTTAAATTGCTCAATGTTTTGGCGGACGAAAACACCGGCGACCGATTTTTAGGACTCGGTTTGGCGGACGCGATGATTACCCGTCTCTCGAATGTTCGTCGTTTTGTCGTGCGTCCGACGAGCAGCGTGTTGCGCTACGGCGAAGGCAATTTCGATCCGTTCGGCGCGGGGCGCGAGCTTGGCGTCGAATTCATTCTCGACGGTCACATTCAACGCGCGGGCGACCGCATTCGGATTTCGGTTCAATTGCTGAATGTCGCCGAACGAACTACGGTTTGGGCGGAGAGATTCGACGAAAAATTTACCGACGTTTTAAGTCTCGAAGACGCGATTTCCACTCTCGTCGCAATGGCTCTGGTTTCGCGCCTTACCGACGATGAGCGCGAGCAGCTTTTAAAACGCGGAACGGATAACGCCGACGCTTTCGAGGCTTATCTGCGCGGGCGTTATCACTGGAACACTTTTACCGAAGAAGGTTTTGCCAAAGCAATCGTCGCTTACAATCAAGCGATTGCGCTCGACCCGAATTATGCTCTGGCTTACGCCGGAATCGCCGATTATTACAATTGGCTCGGCGTTTACGGCGTCCTGCCCGCCAACGAATGTTTCAAAGCCGCCATCGAAGCCGCCGAACGCGCCATCGCGCTTGATTCGGAACTCGCGGATGCACACGCGAGCCTCGGTTTCGCCATCGTCGGCGGCGATTACGATTGGGAACGCGGCGAACGTGAATGCCGACGCGCCCTGGAATTAAACGAGCATAGCGTCGTCGGGCATCTTTGGTATTCGCTTCATCTGACGATGGAACGGCGTTTTGACGAAGGCGATTATCACGCCCGGCGCGGAGTCGCGCTCGATCCGCTCGCGCCGTTTAACGCTTACAATCTCGCCTGGGTTTTGTATTACGCGCGCCGTTTTCGCGATTCAATCGCTCAATACGAGAAAAACATCGCGGCAAATCCGCTCTATGCAATTAACTACGCCGGTTTGAGCTGGACTCTGCGGATTGTCGGACGTTACGACGAAGCGGTCAATGCGATTCGCCGCGCAATGGAATTGACGACCGACAGCATTTATATGCTCTCGGTTTACGGGCAGACGCTCGCCGCCGCAGGCGAACGCGAGGAAGCGCGCGCGGTTTTGCGGAAAATCGAAGAAATGTCGGCAAACCGTTTCGTTTCTTCGTATCAAACCGCGCTGATTTACAATTTCTTAGGCGATAAAAAGAAAACGCTTGAGCTGCTTGAAAAAGCCTACGAACAGCGCGAGGCTTGGCTGGTTTGGCTCGACGTTGAACCGGCGTTCGATAATTTAAGAAACGAGTCGCGTTTCGTTCGCTTGCTCGAAGTCACCGAAAATCCATCATTTTTGCGCGCTCGCGGAGCCGAAATCGAGAAGACCAGTACGCCTTCGACGCAGATTATGACCGGCGACGGCGAGTCTAAAATGACCGGCGAAACGCCGATTCTCCCGGAAACGAAACGAAGCATTTTCTCACCGCGCAATTTAGCGGTCGCAGCAGTTGTTCTAGTCTGCATTTTCGCAACCGCAGCCGTTGCAATGCGCTACGGTTGGCAAGCGGGCTGGCAAAATTCGGTCGCTGCGCCGCAACCCGAAGCGCAAACAAACGTCGCGCCTGTTAATTCCGAGAACAACGGGAAAAACCGTCTGCGCTCAATCGCCATTTTGCCGTTCACGACAATTGGAGCGCGAACTGACGATGACCAATATCTCGGCGTCGGAACGGCGGATTTGGTGACGAATAAATTGAGCGAGTTGAAAGAGGTCAATCTGCGTTCGGCAACCTCGGTTCGCAGATTTTTAAAAACCAGCAAAACCCCGCAGGAAATCGGGCGCGAATTGGCTGTTGATTATGTCATCGGCGGAAACATCGAGCGCAAAGGCAGTCAGGTCGAAGCCCGGCTCGAAATGATTGACGCCGCAAACGGCACGGTTGTTTGGACGGAAAATTTCTCGGCGCCGAACAACAATTTATTCGATTTGCAGGACGACATCAGCGAAAAAATCGTCACTTCGCTCAGCTTGCAGCTTACGAGCGCGGAAAAACAAAATCTGACGAGACATTTCACCACCAGCAACGACGCGCAGCAGCTTTATTTCGCCGGACGCTACCACTTCGGAAAACGCACGGTCGAAGGGCTTCATCAGGCAATCTCTCTGTTTCAGCAGGCAATCGAAATTGACCCGAAATTTGCGCTCGCTTACACGGGACTCGCCGATTGCCAGGCTCTTTTAAATTGGTATCAGGAACCGCCGCCGCCGGACGCGTGGGAAAATGCGAAAGCGGCGGCGGGGCGCGCCGTGGCGCTCGATCCGAAAATCGCCGAAGCGCACGCTTCGCTCGCCTTCGTCCGCTTTCACTACGAACGCAATTATGCCGGAGCGGAAGACGAATTTCGCCGCGCAATCAATTTAAAACCGAATTACGCGACGGCTAATCAGTGGTACGCATTTCTGCTTTCGGCGCAAGGTCGGCACGACGAATCGGTAAATATTATGCGCCGCGCCGAAGAGCTTGAGCCGCGTTCGGCGGTAATCGCGCTCGCCGTCGCCAACGTTTTATTTTACGCCCGCCGCTACGACGAAGCCATCGCCCAATGCCGCCGCGCGCTTGAAATTGATCCGTCGTCGGTCGGCTCTTACGCCGTGCTGCGCTGGAATTACGAGAAAAAAGGGATGGCGCAGGAATCGCTCGAAGTTTACGAAAAAGAACTCGCTTTTGCCGGCGACACGCCGACTTCGCGCGCAAAATTGGCGCACGTTCTGGCGGCAATCGGGCGCGGCGACGAAGCCCGCCGAAATCTCGACGAATTAATCAAAAACGGTCAGATTCAGCACGTCACGCCTTACGAAATCGCCGTCATTTATTCGCTTCTGAATCAAACGGACAGGGGATTGGAGTGGCTCAAAAAAGCCAAAGACACTCACGTCGTCGGATTCTCTTTCGTCCGCGTTGACCCGATGCTCGACAATCTGCGGGAAGACCCGCGCTTTGCCGAAATCGTCAAATAAAATTCAAATCGGCAATTCAAAAATCCTCACTCTGGAAATTCCGGCGTCAAACGCGCTAATCTTCAACTTATGAAAATCGGTCTCGCGCTTTCGGGCGGTGCGGCGCGCGGAATGGCGCACGTCGGCGTGCTGAAAGTTCTTCTCCAACACAAGATTCCGATTCACGCGGTCGCGGGAACTTCGGCAGGCGCAATTGTGGGCGCTTCATTTGCTGCCGGAATGACAATTGATAAAATCGTCCAAATGACGGCAAAGCTGCGCTGGAGCCAGTTCGGGCGGATCGCGTTTTCGCGCTTCGGAATTCTTTCGACCGAGCCGATGCGGAAATATCTGCAACAAAATTTGCCCGTCAAAGATTTTTCCGAAATGCCGCTCCCGTTTGCCTGCGTGGCGACCGATTTAGACACAGGCGACGCCGTAATAATGAAAGAACGCGGCGATGTGGCGACCGCCGTTTGCGCAAGCTGTTCTCTGCCGGGAATTTACGTTCCGATTAAAATGCACGGGCGATACCTGGTTGACGGCGGAATCGCGGAAATCGTGCCGGCTGAAACCGTTCGCAGCCTCGGCGCGGATTTTGTGATTGCCGTTGACGTTAACGCCGAAGGCATCAAATTCTGGGGCGCGCCGCAAACCGTTTTGGGCGTCTTTTTTCAATCCGTGATGCTCCTGATGCGAACCGTCGCCAAGCATCAGCTCAACAGTGCCGACATCATAATTCGCCCGAAAGTCGGGCATCTGCGATGGGATCAGGTCGGACGCTCAGGGGAATTTATCGAAGCCGGAGAAGCCGCAACGCTGGAAGTTATTGATAAAATCAAAACATTAATTCAAATTGCTAAATAATGCGCTACGACCAGAATTTTCTCGAAAATCTAAAACAGCAGACCGACATTGTGCGGCTCGTCGGCGATTACGTGCAGCTTAAGAAAAAGGGCAATAATTACTGGGCGAATTGCCCGTTTCACGGAGAAAAGACGGCTTCGTTTTCGGTTAATCCGAAAGGTTTTTTCTATTGTTTCGGCTGCGGCGTGAAGGGAAGCGCGTTCAATTTCGTGATGCAGATGGAAAACGTCGCGTTTGGCGAAGCCGTGAAAATCATCGCCGATAAACAAGGCGTTCAATTGCCCGCGCCGCAAATGCAGAGCAAAGGCGACGAGGAAAAATACAAAGAGCAAAAACGTCTAGCCGAAGTTCGGAAAAAAGAAGCCGAAATTGTCGTTGAATTAAACGGCTGGGCGATGGAGTTTTGGGAAAATCATTTGCAGGAAAATAACGCGGAGGCAAAAGCTGCGCGCGAATATCTCGAAAAACGCGGGCTTTCCGATGAAACAAGAAAAACTTTCCGGCTCGGTTACGCGCCCGACCGTTGGGATGCGCTCCTTAATTATTTAAAACAAAAAGGCGCGGACGACAAGCAAATCGAGATGAGCGGTTTGGTCAGCAAAAACGAGGAGAAAAATCGCGTTTACGACCGTTTTCGCGGGCGCGTGATTTTTCCGGTTTTGGATATTGCGGGAAAACCGATTGCGTTCGGTGCAAGAACGCTCGGCGCGGGCGAGCCTAAGTATTTAAATTCGCCGGAAACCGCCGCTTACATCAAAGGCGATAATTTGTACGGGCTTTATCAAAACGCGGCGGAAATCCGGCGGCGCAAGTTTGCGATTCTGGTCGAAGGCTATCTCGATTTGCTGACGCCGTTTCAATACGGCGCGCGAAACTGCGTGGCGAGTCTCGGAACGGCTTTGACGCAAAATCAGGCGCGGCTTTTATCGCGTTTCTGTCGGCGCATCAAAATCAATTACGACGGCGACAAAGCCGGAATCAAAGCGGCGAAACGGGCGATTGAAATTCTGCTCGCCGAAGATTTTGAAACCAAAATCCTTGTTTTGCCAGACGGCGCAGACCCGGACGAATTTATCAGAAATAACGGCATCGTCGAATATAATCAGCAGCACGCCAAACGCTCGGTCACGTTTGCGCCGTTTGTTTTGGAGCAAGCCGCCGAAGGGCGCGATTTCCGCAACGCGGCGGACAAACAAGCGGCAATCGAAGACGTTTTGCCGTTTCTGCGAGTGGTTAAAAGCGCTATTCAGCGGCAGGAATTTCTTGACGCGGCGATCAATCGTTTCCAGATTGATTCAACGCATCGCGCCACACTGCTCAAATCTCTACAGCTCGAAGCCGCCAACACGAATCGCCCGAATTACGACGATTTTAAACAACAAGTTGCCGATGCCGTGCAGGCGAAACCGACGGTTGCCGAACAGGATTTGCTCGAATTGATAATTCACGATCCAGAATTGCGCGAAGCGATTTTGCCGCAGCTAGAGCCTTCGGATTACGAACACCTCGCTTCGGCGCAGATTTTCCGGGCGATTATCGAATTAAATGCAAACGGCGGCGAAATCAACGCTGAAAATTTGCAGGCGTTTGCCGGAGATTCGGATTCGCTCTCGGTTTTATTTTTGAGCGACGCGGCGCGCGCCGAAGACGAAACGATTGACGAAGTTTTAATGAAAGCCGAAAAATGCGTGATTTCGATGCGCCAAATGGCGATTGACCGCCGCTTGCGCGAAATCTCCGAAGAGCTTAGACAATCGGAACGAGCGGGAGAAACCGAAAGATTTAATAATTTACTTATGGAACAGCTCGAACTCAGTCGTTTAAAAAACGAACTCGGACATATCGAGTAATTCCTAGCTGGGAGCGCGGATGTCCACATCCGCATTGAGCGCGAAAGCGCGAATAAATTTAGCACGTAATTGCGTTTGCTAGCGCAAACGTGCGGATGTGGACAT
>DASVTY010000175.1:0-21002 GCA_036387315.1 Pyrinomonadaceae bacterium | reverse complement strand
GAATCCGAATCAGATATTAGCGGCAGACGCAAACGGTGATGGAAACATCACTCCGTTTGATGCAACGCTGATTCTGCGATATATAGCTGCCGGAGCATCAAACGCTAATACCGGACAAGTCGGTAATTGGAAGTTTGATCCTGTTTCTCGCCCGTATCAGCCTTTGAACAACAGTGTTTCCGGCGAGAATTACACTGCCATTCTAATCGGAGAAGTTAACGGTAATTGGACGCCCTAAACTGATTGAAATAAAACAAGTGAAAAAGGAAAGCATTCTAAATTAGAATGCTTTCCTTTTATTATTTATTATATCAAATGTTTCAAAAAGGGTAATTTTTGACGCAGCTTCAGCGCCGGACGTGTCTTTGATGAATAAGGTATTGCATCAATACCGGACTGATAATCGCTTTCCGCTGCGTCGGTCAACTTAACATTAAATTTTAAGGCTGAATCCTGACAAACCCAATTACGGATTCATAAATCCCAGATTCGAGCTTGTGAAATTTCCGATGTTTGGGAATATTGCAGGAAGATCGGCATCCGTCACACCAAACCAGCGTGCCAGTGTTCCGGCATACTGCTCAACGCCGGTTGTCGGGAGCCAACGACCTCGCGGACTCGTTCCTGTGTCAATATCATCGGGTCCCCCAAGCTGTAGAGTCGGGAAAATGTCTCCGGTTCCATCCGCTCTCGTGCTGCCGTAAACGTTTCCGCCGAGAACGGAACCGCCGAGAACGAGCATATGATTGCCCCAGGCGTGATCCGAGCCAACGCCCGAACCTGATCCGGCAGGATTCAATGTGCGTCCGAAATCGGATAGCGTGAACGTCGTTACTTTGTCCTGAACACCTTGCGCTCCCATTTCATCATAGAAAGCACGCATCGCCTGACTGAGTTGGATTAACAGCGAAGTTTGATTGTTCAGACCTTGTATCTGATATTGGTGTGTGTCAAAACCGCTGAGTAAAACAAAGAAAACTTGCCGTTTAATATTCAAATCAGTTCGTTTTTTGATCAGCCGGGCGACTTGTTTAAGCTGGTTGCCGAGATTTGTATTCGGGAAGGCTGCGGTCACTTCCTCAAATGTGTTTAAGGCAGAGCTGGCAGTTTGCGCTTGATTCATAATGTGGCTGGTCACTTCGACCAGCTTTGAATCCAAATCTACCGTTCGCAGTCCGGCTAAAGCAGTATTTCGCTCCGCGGAAGATCGAGCCATACGGGTGCTGTGCAGCACAAGAGTTTTATTAAGCTCGACACTTGCATCTCTGATTGACAGCGGAGCGGTATTTCGCCCGAGCGTAAAAATATGCGCCCCGGCAAGTGAAGTGATCATTGAAATTTGCCCGCCCGGATTGTTGGTCGCATTCGTCAGGTCGGCGATTTTACCTCCCCATCCGATTGGGATCGGAGAATCGGAACGAGCGGTTTGCTGCTGAGCTATCTGATCGGAGTGAGAGAAAAGCTGATTTGGTCTGAACGCCGGAATTTGCAGGTACTGTGTTTTTGTTATCGGGCGAACCAGATTGCCCGTGTTTGCCACGACAGCCAGCTTGCCTTGCGCCCAGAGTTCGTGAATTCCGTTGTTAATTCCGCCCTGCTGTGGCACTGCTCCTAAACTCGGATGTAAACCGTAAGTCAGATCGCCCAGCAGCGGCACGTTAATCGGGAGCAACTGATCTTGCGGAATCGCCAGCCCTTGATCCCTGCGTGCTGAAGCGTAATCCTCGTAGTTGCTGATGAAGGCATCCGAATGATTCGGAATGATGAGGTTGTTTCCGTCGTTGCCGCCATTCAACAATATGCAGACTAACGCCCGGTAATCCGACGGCGCAGTCGATGAATCCGCCGAAGATCGGTTTTTGATTGTTTGCGCCATCACGCTCATCTTCCCAAAATGTCGAGCTTGTGTCGCCAATGCCAGCATACTTAAGGCGCAACCGGTTTTTTTCAAGAATTCTCTTCTGTTCTCTTTCATCTTTTTTAGTGAGCAGTAAGCGGTGAGCAGCGAGCAGTGTAAAGCAGATTTTTTCTGCTCACCGCTTACTGCTCACTGCTCACTATCTTTGTATTTGGTATTGTGAGGAACTCGCCATAAGATAAACGGCTTGTTTCGCTCTTAGCTTGAGAGGCACATTAACAGTTATCGCCGCGCGAATTTTATTTTTCATCGCTTCGGACATCGTGCCGTGCATCATTTTTGTGTTCAATGCTTCAATCAAGCTGTTGCCGCCCGGATCAGACATCACCAAAGCCGTCGCTTCGGAAAGATCAATCGAAGTCCCGCACGGGACGTATGGATATGGCTCGGAGGTCGTTGGTTCGTTGAAAGGCTCTCCTCCACCCATCGTAAAATTGAAAATAATGTTATTTCGCTCGTAAGAAAGTCCGGTGTTGGCGAGAGCGAACTCCGGACCGGTAATATCGGTTCCCGGCACGGCGAAAGTCGGCGGGAAATAATTAAAGACGCTCGGCGGAGACCAAATATCTTGTTCCATTCCTTTCGTTGCCGATTCTAAAACTCCGTCGCTTCTGTTTTGACAAGACGCGGGCGGCGTCGCCGACTCGCCATAAGAATATGTCCCGGCGCGAACATTAAAGGTGCGCAAAAGGTTTGTTATGAGCTGCAGCGGTTCTCGCAGCTTACCGTAAGCCGGATCGGTTTTCTGACTTCCGCGCGCTTCCGGGTCGAGCAGAATCGCACGAATGACGGCTTTCATATCGCCGCGAACGCCCGCGCCGTTATCCTTAAAAGCTGCCGCAACGCGCCCGACATAAGCCGGGCTGGGATTGCTCGTCACGAAATGCTGAATCAGAGTCTTTCCGATGAAAGGTCCGACGTTCGGATGATAGAAGATATTATCGAGCGTTTTTTCAAGCGAATCGTTAGCGTAGGCGAGGCTAGCCTCATCAGTGTCGCAATCGAAACAAGCCTCGATAATCGGATTTGGCGCGCCCGGATAATCGAATAAAATTTTCTCCGTCTGATCATGATTGTTCGGGAAAGGCAAATACATCGGGTCAATATAATTCCAAACGCCGCTGGCGGCATTTGGGCAAGCCGGATTTTCACCATCATTGCAGCGCGTCCAACCGGTAAAAATTTTGGTGAACTGCTCAATTTTGTCCTGATCGAAAGTCGGAATCGGTTTTCCCTGCTCATCGAGAACAAGCGTGCCGTCCTGATTGAGCATATACAACCCGACGGTGAATAATTGTAAAAGCTCGCGCGGGTAATTTTCGTTTGGATTATGCCGCGTGCTGCGAGTCATATCCAGGTATTCGCCCATCGCCGGTGAAAGCGTCATTTCCTTCATCAAATCCCGATAATTGCCGAAAGCGTGTTTATCGAGAATTTCGATATATTCCTGCATTCCCCGTTGTTGATTTATACTATTATGCGAAACTACCCAAATCTGATGTAAAGCCCACGAAACGCGCCGCCGCAGTTGATCTTCGCCGTAAAGGGCTTCTTTAAACATCCACTTTTGATTATTGTGATTCCAGTAATGATTGCGGTTGCAAAGCTCTATCTCCTGATTGGTCCCGGAAAATCCGCAGCTTTCGGGACCGTTGAACGGTTTGAGAGGGAAATTCGGATAAGGAATTGTCGGATAAGTCACCTCAAATTGTTCCTCAATCCAACGTTCTAAACCAACTTTTTGCAGACGAGAATCCAATGCCTGAGTCGGACCGAAAGCAGCTTGTTCCATAAAACGCTTGCGGTCTGCCGCAACGGTTTGTGACGAGCTTCTGGGTTGAACCAAACGAGGCATCCGGGGAGCAGGAGTCGGAACAGCGCCGGCATCATCCTTAATTTTGCCGCCGGTGCCGCCTAAACCTAAGCGGACGCGATTGCTTGTATTTCCGCGCCATGAAACGCGAATCAAAACATCTCCGTCTGGCTGAAGTTGACCGTTGTATCCGTTCCGGTCGTGTATATGAACCGTCAAACCGTAAATCCAATTTTGTTTAGGAAGTTGTTGGATGTTTTCGACAGTCAAGCCATATTGCTTGCCGCCCGCATCTTCGGCATAAACTCGAAAAGCGTTCGCTCTCTCCTCCGGCAGCAACTTAACATTTGTGACGAAAATTACGACACGCGAGCCGGGCTGGAAAACTTCCGAGTTTCTTTCCGGCAAAGCTAAACGTCCATTATCCGCTTTGATCGCCAAGGCTCTGGTTGAATTTGCCGCGCTAATTAAAATAGGTTTGGGTGATTCAAACGCTTGATCGTTTGCGCCGGCGCTTGCCGAAACCGTGAGAATATAAAGCAACAACGCGCTTAAGCAGGCGCCCAAATATTTGAGCCGCGAATGCTTGAAAGTAAGGATTAATCTTTCATTATTCATATTATTCTTTTTTTAAATTAATGGATGAGCTTTAATAAAGGGGTTACGCCGTTTGGTGTTAAAACGCAAAAACATTAGGTTGTTTAGTAAAATACAGGTAAAAACTTCACACAAAAGATTCGTTTTTACCTTTGATCAATCGGATTGTCAAGTTAAGTTTTCAGTAATGGAACATGTCTGGTTACCAGAGTATCAAATTTGAAGTTTTGTCGAAAAGACTAAATATCCAACTCGTAAATACAAAACTTTTATTTGAAGCTCAGGTCTTACATCTAAGCGGCAATCTGAATTTAGTCGTGTCTTTCAAGGCACGGAAAACAATCATCAAGACCGTGCGTTAAAACGCACGGCTAAATTCAATCAATCGCTACGCGATAAAAACTATCGGCTATTTTTGAGATAGCTTCTAATTACTATCACTTCGAGATAATATAGACGCTAATGATTGAATACACGATTTATTGCGACCTTTGCGGAGAAATGATTGACATTCAATCAGGAAGCGCTCGTCAAGCTCGAAAAAAAGCGAAAGCAAAAGGCTTGCTTATCCGTATCCTTCGCAAAGACTATTGCCCGAAATGTGCGGATAAACTTCACAATGAAGGAGAAATTGATCTGAATCAATTAGACAAAAAAATGAAGATGCTTTCAAATTCAAAATAAAAATCCCGAGAAATTAATAATGAAAAATAATTGGATCTTTGCACTCGCTCTGCTCGTTTTTAGTTGTGTCGTAAATATAAACGCACAAACGGCAAAAGACACGGAAGACCTGAAATACAAACTTCTGGCTACCGTCAAAACATCGACAATGCAGAAAGAGATTGATCAGGTTTCTGCGCAAGGTTATCGAATCTTAGTCGGTTCACCGACCAGCGATGCGGAAATGGCGGTCTTTTTATCGCGCGAGGGAACAGTGGCAGAGCCTTATAAATATAAGCTGCTTGCGACAACCCGCACGAGCACTATGCAGAAAGAACTTAATGAAGCGGCGGACGGCGGTTTTCGTCTTATTCCAAGCACGATGATCGCTAAAAAGCAGCTTCTCGGCGGCGTTGAAATTGTCATGATTATGGAGCGCCCGCCAAAAGTTGTTAAAGAATATGAATATAAATTGCTGGCAACGACCAGAACGTCAACTCTTCAAAAAGAGGTGACCGAAGCGCAGGCTGCCGGTTTTGCAATTGTCGGGATGGTCAGCCGGGGCGAGCATATGGTTGTAATGGAGCGGTCAAAAGACGCACGATTACCATAAATTAAGAACTCTCTCTTGAGGATAAATATATGCCAAACACTCAGAAAAGACATTCGATGAACGGTTTTATCCTTTCCGAAACAGTATATGCGCCAAGACTGAAGCAGCCGCGCCATATACATTCTGAGGCGTCATTCAGTTTTGTTTTAGCAGGTAATTACATTGAAAAATACGACAGACAAACACATTCACGCCGCCCGTCAACCATCATTCTTCATCCGCCGCAGGAAGCGCATGCAGTTGATTTTCAAAACGGAGCCAGAATTTTAAGCGTTCTATTTAATCAGGAGAGATTTAAATATATCCGCGAACGTTCTCCAGTTCTTGAGATTTCAGCAAGTTCTCAAACGGAAACGATTGAGGCGTTGGGACGCAAAATCTATCAGGAATTTCGGCAAATGGACGAGGCTTCGGCATTGGCGATTGAAGGTCTTATTTTTGAGATTTTAGCCGAAGCCGTCCGCTGTAAAGCTGCAATACCCGAAAAAAAATCTCCACGCTGGCTCGAACAAGTCAGAGAACATTTGCACGCCAATTTTGCAGAATCAAATGAATTCGAAACCCTTGCTAAAATTGCCGATGTTCATCCCGTACATCTAGCCCGCGTTTTTCGCCAAAAATACAATTGCACGATGGGCGAATATGTCCGTCGGCTTCGCGTAGAGTTTGCGCAACAACGCATTTCGTCTTCAAACGATTCGTTTGCCGAGATTGCCCTGACTGCCGGTTTTACAGACCAAAGCCATTTTGCCAGAATTTTCAAAAATCATTTGGGGATCACGCCGAAAGAATATCGAAAAAGCTCCCGTTTAGGTTAGCTGCGTGCAAAAATGTTTTTTCCATTCAAGATTGTGCTGATGTTTCGTGCTACAAAGATTCATTGAAATCATCGCTCCCTAACGTCCTCAAAAATGGAGAAATTCTATATGCACAGATTTTTAGCTTTTTTACCGATTCTATTTTTATCGGCGAGTATTCTCGCCCAACCGACTAAAGCACCTTTGCTGATCGGGCGTGTGGCAATCAATCAAACGCATATCGCTTTCACTTATGCCGGAAAAATCTGGCTCGTCGAAAGAAACGGCGGCGCTGCTAAAAGATTGAATGATGCGGGCGCAGAGAATAATCCGGTTTTCTCGCCCGATGGGAAACAGATTGCGTTTGCTCGCTTTAACGGCGGCGATTTTGACATTTATGTTTCTCCGGCAATGGGCGGCGAGGCGAGGCGTTTGACGTTTCAGGGCGAAGATGATTTTCCCGTTGCCTGGACGCCCGATGGACAAGCGATAGTTTTTGAAAGCACGCGCGATGAAGAAGGCGTCACTCGTCTTCACAAAGTTAGAGCTGACGGAAGCGGCGCGCTGGCTGAATCGCTGCCGCTGCCGCAAGCCTTTCAAGGCTCGTTTTCACCGGACGGAAAACAAATCGCTTATAATCCGCGATCTGGATTCGGCGAGTGGCGATATTATCGCGGCGGTTCGACTGCTCCGGTTTGGATTGCTGATTTGCAATCGGGTGCGGTGGAAAAATTGCCGAATCAGAATTACAACGACCGATTTCCGATGTGGTTGGGAGATAAAATCTACACGGTTTCAGACCGCACCGGAATCTCGAATCTTTTTTCGATTGACCGCAAAACGAAACAGGCGAAACAACTGACGACGTTCGACAATCAGGGCATCAGAACGGCTGCGGCAGCGAGCGATGCAATTGTTTTCGTTCAAAACGGGCGGCTTCATTTGTTCGATTTGGCTAGCGGTCAAAGTAAACAAATTGACGTTTCGGTTGCACCGGATACTGCTGAATTAAGACCGAAAACAGTTCCGGCGATGCGTTTTGTCGAATCATATTTGCCGTCGCCAAACGGCGAAAAATTATCCGTCGGCGCGCGCGGCGAAGTTTTGATTTTCGACGCGGCAAACGGCGAGGCTAAAAATCTGACAAACACTTCCGGTGTTGCGGAACGCTATCCAACCATCTCGCCGGACAATAAATCTGTCGCTTATTTTTCCGATGAATCGGGCGAATATGCGCTTCATATTCGGTCGCTCGAAAATGATTCGGTTAAGAAAATCGTGATTGAGCCGAAGCCTTCGTTTTACCAAAATCCTGCCTGGTCGCCCGATTCCAAAAAGCTCGTTTTTTCCGACCGACGCTTAAATCTTTGGCTGGCTGATGTTGAGAAAACGACGGCGGCGAAAGTTGATGCTTCGGTTTATTCGGCGCAGGATAATTTTTCGGCGAAATTCTCGCCTGATTCCCGGTTTCTGGCTTACAGTAAACGTCTGAAAAATCGCGCCGGAACAATCTACGTTTATGACGTGACCGGCAAAAAGAGCGTTCAAATCACCGATGGCGTCGTACATACTCAATCGCCTGTTTTCGACCAAAACGGAAAATATCTGTATTTCCTTTCCAGCCCGAACTCCGGCGCGGGCGAGTTTGATTGGGGCGTTTTGAATGGAATGCTGTCACGTCCGCTCGTCGTCCGCCGGGTTCACGCACTTATTTTGGCGAAAGAAACGCCTTCCCTGCTGCTTCCCAATAATCAGCCGAATCCCGATGCGAAACCGAACGAATCCGCCTCAACTACAAAAATTGATTTTGAAAATATTTCAGGGCGAATTGTGGATTTGCCCTTGCCGATGCGCGATTATGACCGGCTGGCGGCGGGACGAGCGGGAAAATTATTTTTGATGGTTGACGAATGGAAAGCCGCGCCGGGCGATTTTAATCAGCGCTCGGTAACAACTTCCGTTTATCTTTTCGACGCTGCTAAAGCGGGTGCGATGCAGAAAATCATCGAGGACATCAATGAGATGGATTTGTCAGCCGACGGCACGAAACTGCTTTACGATAAAGGGCGCGATTGGTTTTTAATCAACTCCGAAATTGCGCCGAAACCGGACGAAGGAAAACTGAATTTGTCGAAGATAGAGGTGCGCGTCAATCCGGCGGAAGAATGGCGGCAGATGTTCCGCGAATCAATGAGGATTATGCGTGATTGGTTTTACGATCCGAATCATCACGGGCAAAATCTCGCCGCGCTCGAACAGGAATACGCCGCATATTTGCCGACTACGACCAGACGCGGCGATTTAAACGGGCTAATGCGGCAGATGCTCGGTCACGTTTCAATTTCGCATCTCGGAGTCGGCGGCGGAGACACCGCTCCGCAAGGCGGAGCGAGCGGCGGTCGCGTTGCGCTTCTCGGCGCGGATTACGCAATCGAAAATGGGAAAATCAGATTCAAAAAAATATATCGCTCAACTTCGTTCGCTTCGTCAAACGGCAGTTTTTCCGCGCCGCTCGACCAGCCCGGCGTTGATGTTCGCAACGGTGATTACCTTCTTGAAGTAAACGGAAATAAAATCGAGACGAGCAAAAACTTTTACAGCTATTTTGAAAACACAATCGGCAAACCGACAAAAATCGTCGTCAGCCAAACGGCGGACGGTTCAAATCCGCGCACTTTTACGATTTATCCGGCGGCGGGCGAAAATCGTTTGCGGCGGGCGAATTGGGCGGAAGAAAATCGCAAAAAAGTCGAACAAATGTCGGGCGGAAAATTGGGTTATATTTTCATCGAAAATTACGATCCGAACGGGATTATGAACGCGATTCGCGGTTTGACAGGTTATGGCGACCGTCAAGGAATTATTATTGACCAGCGATTTAACGGCGGCGGAATCACGCCCGATTATTTGATTGAATGGATGGCAAGGAAGCCGCTTTATTATTATCATTTTCGCGGCGGCGACGACATCGCCACGCCCGTCAATCCTGCGCCGCCCGTCAAAGTAATGCTCATCAACGAATGGAACGGCTCGGCGGCGGAAACCGGCGCGTTTATGTTTCAGCTTGGAAAAGTCGGAAAAATCGTTGGGAAACGAACATACGGCGGCGGAGTCGGACCTTATTTTTTCACGCCGCGATTGATTGACGGCGGAAATATTCAGCTTCCGAACCGCGCGGCTTATAATCCAGACGGCTCGACCTGGGGAATCGAAAACATCGGCGTAGCGCCGGATTACGACGTGGAAATTACGCCGCAGGATTTTATGGCGGGACGCGACGCGCAGCTTGAAAAAGCGGTCGAAGTGGCAATGGCTGAAATTGCTAAATTAAAACCGAGCCAACCAAAGCGTCCTGCTTTTCCCGTTCATCCGGCTGGAAAATTGACCGGCTCAAATGATTCATCTGTTTTGCCGTTGCCCGGTTCGTCGTTTCCGCTTACAGCCCCTACAGTTGAATCACCAAAATCCGTGACATCGGGAAAATTTGCCGATTACATCGGACAATTTGAAACCGAGATGGGCTTGGTTACTTTTCAACAAGAAGGCGATAAATTTATCGGAATTGCGGGTAATAACGAGCGCATAGAATTCGCATTGGATTCAACTATAAAAGACAAATTCGCCGGACAAACCGCAAGCGTTCAACTTACTTTTGAGCGTGACGCAAACGGAAAGGTCACGGGGTTAACGATAATTATTCCGAGCGGAAGAGAGATGAAAGGTAAAAGAGTCAAATAAAAAGGCAAGGGCGCGTTAATCCGTCCCAAGCCATTAATATTATCAAGAATATAGGCGAGTCAGATGACTCGCCTATATTTTTTGATGTGCCCAATTTAGAGCGGTTATGGGAGTGTCCGGTAAGGGACGCATCAGAGTCAGTACCGCGAACGGTAGCGAGCGGGTCAATTAACAAACCCGCTTACTACCGTTCGCGGTACTGAACCGTACATCCAAATCTGAATGCCCTAAAAGGGGCAAACAATCACCTTCTTTAATTAAAAATCTTTTGCTTGCATCCCTTATTAGCAACGCAATAAACTAGCTTTACCTGAAAAAATTTAAGAGGAGAAAATTATGACTTTATCTTCCGCGATTCGTAAATCCTTTGCTGGATTTATCTTGCTGGCGATTTCAGCCGGTGCGTTTGCTCAAAGCAAAGGCTTTGATCCTTCCCGAATGGACACTTCGGCTCAAGCCTGCACGGACTTTTTTCAATATGCCAACGGAAATTGGATGAAAACGACCGAAATTCCGGCTGACAAATCACGTTTCGGCAGTTTCGATATTCTTTTAGACCGCAATCGCGATATTATGCGCGAAGTTCTCGAAGCGGCAGCTAAAGATTCTAAAGCCGCTCGCGGCTCCGACTCCCAGATGATCGGCGATTTTTACTCGGCTTGTATGGATGAAGCGGCGATTGAAAAAGCCGACGCGAAACCGCTCCAACCTTATTTTTCGCTGATAGACAAAACCCGGAATTCCCAGGATTTAATCAAAACGATAGCGACGCTTCATCAAAGCGGTTTTCCCGCCGTGTTCGGTTTCGGCGCGGGTCCCGACATTAAAAACAGCTCAATGTATATCGTAAATACCGGACAAGGCGGATTGAGCTTGCCGAACCGCGATTACTACACAAAAGATGATGCAAAATCGCAGGAAATTCGGACGAAATTCGTCGAACATATGACAAATATGTTCAAGCTGCTGGGCGATACGCCGGAAAAAGCCGTCGCAAATGCCAGCACGGTGATGCGAATTCAAACTCGTCTGGCAAACGCCTCGAAAACTCCCGTTGAGATGCGCAACCCGGAAAACCGCTACAGCAAAATGCCCGTTGCCCAGGCAAAGGAAATCACACCGAACATCGGTTGGGACGCATATTTTACAACGCGAGGCACGCCCGCTTTCGCTGAAATCAACATTGCCCAGCCCGATTTTTTCCGCGAAGTAAATAAGATGATGGCTGACGTTTCCATCGAAGATTGGAAAACGTATTTGCGCTGGATGGTTTTAAACAGCGCCGCTCCGCGAATTTCCAAACGCTTTGTTGACGAAAATTTTAACTTCTTCGGCAGAACTCTGACAGGAACGAAAGAACAGCAACCGCGCTGGCGGCGCTGCATCGCAGCGACCGATAATTACGTCGGTGAAGCGCTCGGACAGGAATTCGTTAAACGTACATTCACGCCTGAAGCCAAAGCGCGGATGAACCAGATGATTGATAATCTGATCGCCGCCTTCCGCGAACGAATCCAGCAGCTCGATTGGATGAGTCCCGAAACAAAGCAGCAAGCCATGGTAAAGCTCTCGACGTTCAAACGCAAAATCGGTTACCCGGACAAGCTGCGCGGTTATCAGGGTTTGGCGATTGACCGCAAATCTTTTTTTGAAAACACTGTGCGCGGAAGCGGATTTGAAATCAACCGCAACGTGCGCGACATCGGAAATCCGGTTGACCGCACACGTTGGGGCTATAATCCGCCGACAGTTAACGCTTCTTATTCGTCAGTCAACAATGACATCACATTTCCAGCCGGAATCTTACAGCCGCCGTTTTTCAATTTCGCGGCTGATGACGCTATTAACTACGGCGCAATCGGCGCGGTAATCGGTCACGAAGTCACACACGGTTTTGACGATCAAGGCAGCAAATTCGACGCGGAAGGAAATTTCAAAATGTGGTGGACGGCAGAAGACCGCCAGCGATTTGAGGAAAAGGCAAGCTGCGTCGCCAATCAATTTGCGAGTTATGAAGTTTTGCCGGGTTTGAAAATGAACGGCAGATTAACTTTGGGCGAAAACATCGCCGACCTCGGCGGTTTAACGATGGCTTATTACGCGTTCCAGAAATCGCTCGGAGGCAACAAGTCGCGTCCCGCAAACATTGACGGATTCACTCCCGAACAGCGATTTTTCTTAGGCTGGGCGCAGGTTTGGGCGGCGAAAGCTACAGACGAAGCCACGCGTTCGCAGGTTCTCGGTGATCCTCACGCTTTACCGCGTTGGCGTGTCAACGGACCTTTAGCCAATCTCCCGCAATTTGCGCAAGCCTACGGCTGTAAAGCAGGCGACGCAATGGTGCGCGAAGAGAATTGCCGAATTTGGTAAGAATATAAATTACAACAAGAAAGGCGGCGTTTTTATCAAGCGCCGCCTTTCGATAGTGTCCTAATCTTGTGATGCTATACTAAGATGTGTCTCAAAAACGACCCTTTTTGAGACACAGCAAAGTGTCTAAAAACAGTCTCATAAAGGAACGTTTTTGAGACTGTTTTCTGCAACCTGTTTTACCTCGTTATGGCTCAAAGCTGGCTGACTGTTTCATGGCAAATGAGTAAAACCGGGGCGGCGGTTGATTACGAATCTAAAACGTTAATTATTTTATGTTTATTTAAGTTAATTTGACTTCGATAAAATCACCGCTTTAATACAAATCTTATCTATAAAATCCTATAAGTTTTATTAAGTTTTAAGGAGTTAGCACATCATTGGCACACCAATAGAACAAAATCCCCCTGAAGTCTAACTCATTTACACAGAATTTCTAACATCCTCATAACTTAAGCTGCCAAGACTTATTTTCCATTCAGGTTTTTGTTTTCAGCGCCGACAATATAGCCTGATTTAGTCCGTACCACTACATTCTGCCGCATTACACGAACTCTTATCTGCCTTCGCTCGCCTTTCTGTCCTATTTTTTCAGGGTAGTATCCGATGGAATACTGGCGCCGGAGTTCCTCGGCAATATTGGAAAAAGCACCGCTCAGATTGTTAAGAGCTTCCACGGTTCTGCCACCGCTGTTGCGGGCAAGTTCTTCCAAATATCTTTTGCCGGCTTCGTGTTCCTCGCGAGATGCAGGACCGAGTAGAACGTTTCTTCCCCCTATTGTGACACTTGTCCTACTGCTGCTACCTACCCCCTGCTGCTGCTGCTGTTCTTGCTGCGTTTGTTGCGGCTGCGGCGGACGATAAGTGTCATAACGAATGGGGTAAATAAGTGCATCCGTCTCCTGAGCATCATGAACGGTAGTTTGGTAACTTGCTCTGTAAGAAGTTGTGTCAACGCCGTCGGTAAAAAGCACGACCGCTTTCCGACCTTCAATTTGTTTGAGTTCCCGGTTTATGACAAAGTCGACGGCTTCGAAAAGGCTCGTTCCGCCGCCGAAGTCGGTCTGGTAAATAGCTTCCTCAAGAACCTTACGGTCGTTTGTGATGGGACTCAGGACGTGAACATTTTCGTCGAAGGAAACAACCATCACTTTATCCTCCGGACGCAGTTGGTTGATGAAGCCAATCGCCGCATCTTGTATTTCATCAATATGATATTGGGTTGAAGGGCTTACGTCGATCAATAAAATGACGGTAAAGGGGGATTCGACCGATTGAAAATATTCGATCTTTTGCTGGACACCGTTATCGAAGATTTGAAAATCCTGCTGCTCGAGGTTGGAGATGAAACGCCCGTCCCGGTCAAGAACCGACACGGGCAGGGTCACAAGGTTAGTTTCAACTTTGATGATTTCGCTGTCCTCCTCCTCTTCGGTAACAGGGTGTTCGTTTTGCGTGGAAGGTGCCGTACGGCTCTTCGAATTACCATCAATCAGAACAGGAGGGGGTGAAGTGGTGCGATTGTCTTTGTTGTCACTTCTCTGTCCCGAATTACCGTTTATTACCGGAGGACGTTTGTTTGAGTTTTGGGTGGATGAATCGGTTTGACCGGTCGCTATCGTTCTTGAAAGAGACGGAGACGGAACTATCCTTGGACGGGTAATTTTGTCTGATTGCGCTAAAGCGAAAGTGCCTAAAACAAAAAGGAATAAAAGGGACGCCGCAACTTTTTTCATTTTAATTCTCCGGTAAGAACATTGTCCTGTTCATCGAGGTCGCTCACAAACTTCGATTATAGTTTAATAACGAAAGATGCTTGGAAATAAACACAAAGGGACCTAGATGTGGGGCGTCAATAATCTACTATCCATCTGCTAAATATTCGCAATTTCGTTGTGAAAATTAAAGTCAGCACTTAGAGAAAAGGGTGTCTTAAAAACGCCCCTTTTTGAGACAAATAAAAACACGGAAAAAGTGTCTCATAAGTCATACGTTTTTGAGACAGCTTAATTGTTGATTCCCTTCCCTTTAACTGCTAAAACGGCACTCTTCTATTTTTAGCCTTTTGTCTCATAAGTCGTCTCATAACTAAATCCCAAAACTCTTCAACATTTTCGACTTATGAGTCACTTTTTAATCACCTTTTCTATCCGCCGAAAATACTTAGCTGTTAGCTCCACACCATTAGGACACTCGCCTTTCTACTCGGTATCTGTTGAAATCAGGCATGAGTTAACGAGCCATTCATAAAATAAAAATAGATACGAATCAAAATTCAATCGTGACTTTGCCGAAATGCGTTCCGCTTTCGAGATATTTTAAAGCCTCACGGATTTCGTCGAAAGCAAAAGTCTTATCAATCACAGGTTTCAAATCGTGCGATTCTATAAAGCGGTTCATTTCCTCGAACATCTCGCGCGAGCCGGTTTCGATTCCGTGAATCTGCACGTTTTTCGTGACGAATTGATAAGTGTTAATGGGCGCGCTCAAACCCGCTATCAAACCGATAAAACTGATTGTCCCGCTTAACTTAATCGCATTCAGCGAACGATTCAAATTCTCTCCGCCGACCGTTTCAATCACATGGTCAAATCCCTTGCCTCCGGTCAATTCAATAATTTGTTCTTCCCAGGCAGGAAATTTCTTGTAATTAATTGTGGACGACGCCCCCAATGTTCGGACTCTTTCCAGTTTCTCGTCGCTGCTTGAAATAACGAGCGGCTTTCCGCCAAGCGCATGAACAAATTGTAGAGCGAACAGCGAAACACCGCCCGTCCCTTGAATCAAAACGGTTTCGCCCTGCCGAACCCGGCTGCGGCGTGCGACCGCGTGCCAAGCCGTCAGCGCAGCCACGGGCAGAGTCGCCGTTTCCGCATACGAGAGATTATTTGGAGCTTTGACGACCGCCTGTTCGTCGAAGACGACGTATTCCGCCAGTACGCCATCCGCCGCCGCACCGCCTAGAGGTGAAACATATTTCTCAATTGTCAGCTCGCCATCAATCCACTTAGGCAGAAATAAACCAGCCACGCGGTCGCCGACTTTCCAACGCGAAACGCTGTTGCCAACGGAAACCACTTCGCCGACGCCATCCGAAATCGGAATGCGAGGAGACATAGGTTTCCAACTTCCGACGCCATTTACGACCAGCAAATCGCGGTAGTTGAGCGACGCCGCTTGTATCTTGACCAGAATCTCACTAACTTTTGGCTCCGGCACAGGCAGTTCATTTAATTTCAGCCCGTCAATGCCATCACCGAGAGTAGTAAATGCTTTCATAATTTTGACTAGCTGATAATATTAACTGAAGTCATCCAAAATCAAGTTAGGCATCTTCATTTCACGCTTCTAAAGTTCTCCAAAATCCTTTTGACGAGCAACCCGAAATGGAGCGTTTCGCTGAGCCGCCGCCTGTCGCCAGCAAGCGAATTGCAGTCAGTTGTTCTTCGTAGCAGTGAAAATCGCGCGGAGTTCAAATTTATGATTTGAACTCCGCGCGATCTCTGCTCCTGAAAGAAATTGAAATCCGTTTATTGATTTTCCCACTTTAAGATCGGATCAATCGAGGCGACCGTAATCGGATGGTAACCGGGGCGCGCTTGACGATAAATAGCCATCGCCCTTGTTCTGCCTTCCGGCGTTTTAACAAGCTCGTCAAATAGCGGTTTGACGAACTTGCGCCGCCCGATTGTCGTCAAAAATTCTTCCAATCGCGGAAAAGCCTGAGCATAATTATTGCGGATGGACATCATCAGCCATTGAAACGCGATTTCCGAATTCCCGCTCCGCGACAGATTAAAAGCCCGGTCAAGCTCCGCCATTCGGTTTATCCCCAAATCCTGCGGCAAACTCTTTAAGAAATGAAGCCATTCCTGTGTAGTCCAACCATTGGATTGAATCGCGCTTGCCGCACTCTTTCCGCCGGCATAATTGTTTGCCTGCGCTGCGACTTTTTGGAAAGCATCCGAGACAGGCTGCGGCGCGTTTTTCGGCAAACCTGCCTGATAAATCCATTCCTCGACATCGGCACGGCTGACGAGATTCGGATTTGCGGCGAGCAGATTGTTGTTCAGATAATCAATAAAAGTCCCGGTCGTAATGCTTTGAAAAGCGTGCGTGTCGAAATAGCTGCGGACGAATTTATCGAATTTTTCGCGTCCGACCGTTTCTTCGAGATGCCGCAGAAAAAGAGCGCCTTTTTCGTAAGGCACGCCCGTAAAACCTTCGTCCGGGTCTCGCCCTTTGAGGTCAACGTGCAGTATCTGATCTCGCGCTTCCATTCCGGCTAATTCTTCTTCGAGCGAGCGGCGTCCGAGAGTTGCTTCCATTTCGCGTCGCGGCTTTCCGTAAACGGCTTCGATAATGCGGCGTTCGAGATAAGTCGTAAAACCTTCGTTGAGCCAGAAATCGCGCCATGTCGCATTTGTTACCAGATTGCCGGACCACGAATGCGCCAATTCGTGCGCGACGAGCGAGACGAGACTTTTATCGCCCGCCAGAATCGTCGGCGTGGCAAAGGTGAGCATCGGATTTTCCATTCCGCCGAACGGGAAGCTCGGCGGCAGAACGAGCAAATCATAACGCCCCCAGCGATAAGCGCCGTAAAGCTGTTCGGTGGCGATAATCATTTTTTCGGTATCAACAAACTCACGAGCAGCTTTTTCAACGACAGACGGCTCAGCGTAAATGCCGGTGCGATTTCCGAGCGAGCGAAACTCTAAATCACCGACTGCGATTGCAATCAGATAAGGCGGAATCGCGCGCGTCATTTTGAATTGATAATCGCCGTTTCTCGCAGAAGATTGCGAATTCCCTTCCGCGCTCATCACGGCAAGCAGATTTTTAGGAGTCCGCACACGCGCCGTATATGTCACGCGCACCTGCGGCGAATCTTGCAGCGGAATAAAGCTCCGCGCGTGAATCGCCTGCGCCTGCGAGAACATAAACGGCGTTTTTTTACCTGCCGTTTGCTGCGGCTCAAGCCATTGCAAACCGGAAGCGTTCGGGCTGGTCGAATAGTGAATCCGAACGCCGGTTGCTTTTGCAGGTAATTGAACGGTCAGGGGCGCGCCTAGAAATTTGTCTTTGTCACCGACTTTGAACTGCGCGGCGACAAAGGTTTTTCCATCGTTAGATGTTTCAACCCTGGAAATGTTTAAATCGCGCGTGTCCAAAATCAGAGGCGAATTCTGCGCATTCGGAGCGCGCACAAAATTTAAAATTGCCGTTCCCCGTAAAATTTTTTGGTCAAATAAAACATTCCAATCCAAGTCAACATGGCGAACCTTCACCATTTGCGGGTTTGAGTAGGAATGAACATCTTCGGCAACCGACTGCATTGCTGATGATTTTCTCATATTATTTGGAGATGATTTCTGCGCATTACAGATATTCGCCAGATTTATCCCGAAAATCAGAGCGCTGCATAAAATTATTGCCAAATTTTTATTTTTAGTCATCGTTCGTAAAACCTCATTTCTGCGCTTTTGCATTTTATTAAAGGGAGAGCAAACTAAAGATAATAAACCAAGTAAAGAATTTAGATGCTTAAGACCAATAAAATATTACTTATTTGAAGCAACTGAACTAGAAGGAATTAACAAATCAGTTTGTTAATCAAATGGTCGAAGATTCAAGTAAGACAGAAAATCGGTTGCGGGAAAGTTACATAAATCCAAATTCGCAAATCGTCTATGAAAGCTGCAATCTCCTTTATGAAAGCTGCAATCTCCTTAATTTTCCTTTGCGTATAGCGCGATTCCCCAAAAATTTATGTCCGGCGGCATCGCATTCCAATTATCAAAAGAATGCGAATCATCGGATTTGTAACGCAACCGATATTTTCCGGCGGGCATGGTAATTACAATATCAACTTTACGGTTTTTCGGCGCGCCTCCGGCGTGAGTTGTTTCGGAAGATTTCATTTCCCAGACAGGCTTTCCGGTTTCTGCATTTTCAATCCAGCCGTAATCATACATTTGCCCGTTGTCGCCTTCTCCCGCCGCGAAAATGCGAACGCTGCCGCTTTGACTTAGATTAAAATCAACCGTTTTATCGGCATCATCCGAGACGCTGACAATTTGCGCAAGAGCGGTTTTCTTGGCTAAATCATCAGGCAAGCCTTTTAAAAACAATTCGCCGTATATTTTCATCAGGCGTGAAGATTCGTTTCTCTGCCCGATGCTCTGATTGATTCTGACGCGGGTGTTTAGTTCTTTGTTATAAATATCAGCGTAAGATTTACCGAAAGTCTGTTTTACCTGAGTTTTTAATTCTTCATTCGGAGCTTTCCAGTTTATTTCGGGCAGAATTTCACCGAATTGTTCGGGGAAAATAAATGTTTTGAGAAACGCCATTCCGACGGGCGAAGTCAAAGCGTCGCCCGAACCTAAATCAGTTGGGCGACTGAGATTATCGGTATTAGCCATAGCGATAAATGTGATATTTTTCTCCGGGATTTTCAAGATAAAGGAAGAATTTGCCTGCCAGTAGCCATAATGCCAGAGCATTTTCATTCCCTTATAATTCTGCGTAAACCAGCCCAAACCATACGGCAGCGGTTCGCTTTTCGTTGAAACAAAAGGCGTAAAGGCAAGAGCTTGCGTTTCTTTTGACAGAAATCTGTTCCGGTCAATGGCGATGTCGTATTTCGCCATATCGAGCACTGTCGAGATCAAACCCGCAGATGTGCTGAAATGCGTCGGATAGTTGATTTTGTTGATATTCGATTGATTATCGAGCGCATACGGCTGCGCAATTATTTTGGAAACTTTTTCAAATCTCTGTCGGTGGTTTTCCAAAACAATTCCTTCGGTTAAAAGCGACTCGTGGACATGGACGAGCTTCCAACCGCCGTTTTGTTTGTTCCAGACAATAGACATTCTCGACGGTCCGTGATTACGCAAAGGCGCATTCGGACGCGTAATTGTTCCGCGTATAATTGACGTTGTTAACGCGGTGTTTCCAAAAACCGCCGCTTCAAGATTGTAAACCTGAAAATTCAGTTTAAAACCCGCCTTGATTGCTTCGCGCAATTCCGCTGCATTAACGAATGAAGTTAAAAAGCCGCCTTCGATGGGGAAATTGTTTTGCTGCGGCGCGAGAAAACGCTCGATTTGCTCGACATTGCCGGAATTATAACCGCCGAACAGATTCATAACGGCATTCTTTACTTCCGTTTCAACCGCCGCGTCAGTTCCGGCTGGCGATTTTGTATGCACAATCGGCGGAGCATTCGGCGCGGTTTCGTCCATTCCGAGCGGGTCGAGAATATTTGTGATTAAAAGCTCACCGAATGATTTGCCCGTCGCTTTTTGAATAACTTTGTCGAGTTCCGCAAAGCGATTTCCGTTATAACGATAAGCCTCGCCCGGAACGCCTTCCGAAGTGTGGGAGAGCAGATGTTTGACTCTGATGACGCCCTCGCTTTCGAGCGTGATGCCGTATTTTGAAACCGGGTCGTCGAGCTTGATTTTCCCTTCCTGAACAAGCTGCATCACAATTGTCGAGGCAAAAGTCTTGGTCAGCGAAGCCAGATGATAGGCGGTGTTTTCGGTTGCCGGAATTTTATTTTCCAAATCGGCAAATCCGAATCCTTTCGCCCAGATAACCTTTTGGTCTTTGACGACAGCAGAAGATAATGCGGGGATTTTCAATTCCTGCCGGAGATTTTCAAGCAATATTTCAAGCCTCGCAAGCCTGCTTGCGTCTGAAGCCGGTGCTGGCGGTTTTGCCGCGCCTGATTTCACAATTTGGGCGGTAATTGCTTGAGCAATCAGCGAAATAATTAAAAGGCTAAATAAAAGATTTCCGGCTTTTAATTTCATTGTAACTTCCTCCGTTTTTAGCTGCTTATCCACCCTTTATTTGGCAAAAGAGTAATTTGACAAAGTTTAAGACAGTTTCAGAACACTACAAGATGTAAGACGTTCAAATCTCAATAATGTTAACGCTTTTTGACTTATTATGATTGAGGTTAAATAAGGGTTATTAACTAATCAATATTGATTAGCCGCAATTTTTTCAGCAGTGCGTACTCGTCCCGCAACACGGGAGTTCCCAAAATCAGCCTGCGCCTCGCATCCAATTTTCTCCCGTGTTTATTGACGATTTATGAATATACTTGTTTTTATACTGCGCAGCTTTGCTTACGATTTCGCAAAATTGAAAAGCGACAATTTGATCACTGAACACAACCTTTTGAAAAATTTTATAGGAAAAATTCAAGCATTTATGTGTTTTCAAAAGATTTATGTTGACAAAAACCCTAAATTTATTTATCTTTCTCAAGACTTAGACGCTAACTTGGTCTCTTTAGAAGAGTGAATATTTTTTTAGGGATAGAGAATGGATTTAGTCTTTTAAAGAGCAATATGAATGCTGAAATATGATTTATTCGTATTTTTCAGCATTGTCACATAATCATTGGTTCCCGCTTTCGATTGAGTCACAACTCGATTGAAAGTCAGCAAAGTTTACAGTCAACAGTGTAAT
>DASVTY010000174.1:0-9957 GCA_036387315.1 Pyrinomonadaceae bacterium | reverse complement strand
AAAACAAGCGATTCGTTGAGTTCTTCGGCTCGTCCTTCCTGCCGGAGCATTTGCGGCAGCGTGTGAAAAATGCTTTTCATCTTGATTTGGGAATTTTAGATTTTGGATTTTAGATTTTTTTCAAAAAGCGGTTTTGCCAATCTAAAATCTAAAATCTAAAATCTAAAATTGAAATGAGTTTAATGGAAAAAGAATCTCTGCCACAAGCGAAATCACTTGATTTGCCTCAATTAATTCTTGCTTCCGCAAGCCCGCGCCGCTCGGAAATCTTGAATGCGGTTGGTTGGAAATTTGAAAAACAAGTAGCCGATTTGGACGAAACCGAATTGGAAAATGAAAATCCGGCTGATTATGTCGTTCGATTGGCGCGTGAAAAAGCGCTGGCAGTTGCCGGAAACATCGAAAACGGCTTGATTTTGGGCGCTGACACAACTGTGGTCATTGAAAATGAAATTATCGGAAAACCGAAAGATTTGGCTGACGCCGCCGAAATGCTCGGCAAATTATCAGGGCGCTGGCACGAAGTTCTAACCGGCGTCGCCTTAGTCAAAAAAAACGATGGGAAAACAGAAATTAAAGCCGATTTGGAACGAACAAAGGTCAAATTTTATCCGCTTTCCGATTCCGAAATAAATTACTTAGTCGAACGAGGCGAACCGCTCGACAAAGCCGGAGCTTACGCCGTGCAAGGCGTCGCCGCGCTGTTTATCGAACGAATCGAAGGCGATTATTGGAACGTCGTCGGGTTGCCCGTTCAGCTTGTTTATAAGCTGGCGCGGAAGTTTTAAAAGCTGGGAGCGCGGATGTCCACATCCGCTCGTTTGCGAAGCAAACGAGCATTCTGCACAAAACTTCCGCCGCTTGCGCGGCGATGCGGATGTGGACATCCGCGCTCCCAGCTTAATCATTCTTTTAATTATTTAGTCCGATTATTTAACCCTGCTTTATTTTTTAAAATTCGATTGCAGAATAATGTAAAATTAAACAAACACAATTTTTGAGTGTGTTTTGTGCAGAAACATTTTTGAATTTTGAGAATGATAAAAAGGAATTCCAATCAATCACCGAAACAAAACGTTTGGGCGCGACCCGGAATGAGCGTGACTTTTCGCGCCGAATTGATGCCGGGGCGGGAAACTGAAAAACGCACCTTCCGAGTTAAAACCGTATTACCGAACAACCGCGTTATGCTCCACGATTTTGAAGGCGAACATTCGGAAAACGAGTTTGAGCCGCTCAAATTTTAAAAAGAAAAAGCGTCCGTCAAAAACGAACGCTTTTTCAATTGAGTTTAAAATTTATTTTAGAGGATTTTGTCAATTTCCGCCGAAATTTGCGCGGTTATATCGGTTTCCGGGTCAATGCCGGTAAATTTCGCGGCGACACTGCCGTCTTTATTCAAAACTACGAACGCCGGAATCTGGTCTAAACCGAAGGCTTTCACAGTCGCGCCCTGCGGATCGCGCAAAGTTCTCACACCTAATTTGCCGCGTTCGCCGAAAGTCGTCAACTGCGCGTCCGTCGCGTAGTTATTTGATTTGGCGTCGGCTGAATCGGTACTGACGAAATAAAGCGTCACGCCGCGTTTGGCGTAATTTTGCTGCAAAGCGTTGATGATTTTAATCTGGTCGCGCGAGAGCGGCAGCCAGGACGCGCCGACAGCCAACACCGCCGGAGTTTTCAAACCGTAAATTAAAACGTTTGACCCATCAAGCGCGCGCAGATTGATTTCGGTCGGCGTCGTTTGTTTGGTTTGCTTTTGAGCGCGAACGACGCTCGCGCCTCCGATTAGCAAAATTGCCGCGCCCGCGACGCCGGCAAAAATCATTTTTTTATTTAATCGTTTTTTGGTTTTCATATTCATTGACATTGACTGACAGCTTTGAATCATTGGTCATCAATGTTTTAATCGAATTTTCAACGCTTGTTGTGATGCCGATGAACCGGCGGAAGTTGGATTTTCGGAAAGTTTATCGCCTGTTCAAAACCGTATTGTCAATCAAGCGGGTTTTGCCGAAACGCACTGCGACGTTGAGCAAAACCGGATCGTCTTCGATTCGTTCGACAGGCTGCATCGTTTCGTTGTCAACCGCCGCGACGTATTCGAGATGGGCGCGCGGCTCGGCGTTTATCGTTTGCGCGATTAATTCGACCAGACGCGGCGCGCTGCGTTCTCCGTTTTTAAAAGCGAGCTTCGCTTCGCGCAAAGCCCGATATATAATCGTCGCCGCTTCGTGTTCTTCGCGATTCAGATAAGCGTTGCGCGAAGACATCGCCAAACCCGTTTCTTCGCGCACAATCGGCATTACGACAACTTCCGTGTCGAAAGCGAGGTCGCGCACCATTCGTTTGACGACGGCGACTTGCTGGGCGTCTTTTTGTCCGAAAAAAGCGAAATCAGGGCGAACCGTGTTGAGCAGAATCGCGACAGCCGTCGCCACGCCTCGAAAATGACCGGGACGCGCTGCTCCTTCCAAAACATCCGAAATGCCTTCGACGTAAACATAACTCGAAAATCCGGGCGGATAAATATCTTCGGCTGTAGGCGCGAAAATATAATCAACGTTGTAATCGGTCAGCAAAGCCGCGTCGCCGGTTAAATCGCGGGGATATTTATCAAAATCTTCGTTTCTGCCGAACTGCATCGGGTTGACGAAAATCGTCACGACGACGACATCGCACATTTGCCGAGCTTCGCGCACGAGCGACAAATGCCCTTCGTGGAGCGCGCCCATCGTCGGGACCAATCCGATTGTTTTGTCCTGCTCGCGCCTCAATTTGCGCGCAATCGAACTCATTCGCTGACGGCGGTGAATAATTTCCATAGAAGCTATCAGTAATTAGTAATAAGTAATAAGTTTAAAAAGCTGATTACTAATTACTAATTACTTATTACTTATTACTTTTCACTTGAATTCCTTCGGGCATCGGATAAGATTCCTGTTCGTTCGGATAATCTCCGTTTCGGACATCGTTTGCCCAGCTTTGCACGGCTTCGGTTATTGTTTCGCGCAAATTGGCGTATTTGCGGACAAACTTTGGCTGTCGCCCGAAAGTTAAACCGAGCAAATCGTGCAAAACCAAAACCTGAATGTCGCAATCAATTCCCGCACCGATTCCGACGGTTGAAATTTGGACGGATTTAGTAATTTCGGCGGCAAGCTCTCGCGGAACCAGTTCCAGAACAATCGAAAAAGCTCCCGCGTCTTCGAGCGCGAGCGCGTCGTCAATCAATGCTTTTGCGGCGTCGGCGGTTTTGCCCTGCAAACGATAACCGCCGAGACGATTAAAAGATTGCGGAGTTAACCCGATATGCCCCATCACGGGAATTTCTTCATTGACTAATCTTTTGACGATTTCCAAACGGTTTCGCCCGCCTTCGAGCTTGACGGCTTCCGCGCCGGTTTCTTTGATAAATCTGAAAGCGTTTTTAACTGCGTCGTGTTCGCCCGTATGATACGAGCCATATGGCATATCGGCAACGAGCAAAGCGCGTTTAACGCCTCGCCGGACTGCTTTTGCAGCAAACAGCATTTCGTCCATCGTCACGGGAATCGTGTTGTCGTAACCGAAAACTACGTTTCCCGCGCTGTCGCCGACCAGAATTATCTCGATACCGGCTTCGTCAACGATGCGGGCGGTAGGATAATCGTAAGCCGTCAGACAGGCGAGGCGCTCCCCTCGCTCCTTTGCCGCGCGCAGAAAAGGCACGTTTATTTTTTCGATTTTCGGTGTTTGATGCGATGACATTTGGCGCGTGTTAGCGATTTTAAATTTTGACAGGCTCTTTTGCAATCGGAAACTGCGCCGCCGGAGAAGAAGCGGGATTTGAGTCAATCGGATTCCAGCGGTGAACCTGTGCTTTATCCGGCGTTTCGACCAGCAATTGGGCAATGGTTTTCTGCAAAACCGGATGCCGCAAATCCGGCGACAATTCGTTTAACGGCACGAGAACAAACCGCCGCAGATACATTTGCGGATGCGGAACGGTGAGGAAATCGGTTTGATGAACGTTTTTGCCGAATAAAATTAAATCCAAATCAACGGTTCGCGCCGCTTTCGGCGTCTCGCGTTTTCTCCCCAACAGATATTCGATTCGCAGCATTCGCGCGAGCATTTGTTCGGGCGTGATGTTGTTGATTTCGACTTCGGCAATCATATTGAGAAACCGGGGCTGTTTATCATCAATGGCGACCGGTTCGGTTTCATAAATGGCGGAAAGCCGTTTCAGACACACCGACGCTTCGAGCAGACCGCGCACGGCGAGCAGCAAATTCCCCGCCCTGTCGCCCAAATTCGAGCCGATTCCGACATAAGCTGTTACGGTTTCAACTTTCATCGCCGCCGATTGTAACTTAACGGTTGTTTTTTTGGTAGTTCAATGTTTCAATTAAAGCGAGCCTGTGGCTCAAATATTCCAGCAATGCCTGGCTGAAAACAGGCATTCGGGCGGCTTTTTTAGCAGGTTGCGCCGTCTTAACAAAAATGGCACGCAGAAAATTTCGCAACAATTCGCGCTTTGATAACTATTCAGACCGCTCTTTTCAAGAATATCTCTCGAACGCGCCTGCGCCGCAAACTTCGCGGACAGAGCTTTTACGCCTCATTCGCGGCGGCGAAGACACTTATCTCGAACTCAAAGTCCGGCTTTCAAATTCGGAAAGAATCTCGCAGGAAATCTGCGCTCTCGCAAACACTGACGGCGGCACAATCGTGTTTGGCGTTTCCGACCAGCTTCGCATCGAAGGCGTCTTGGACTCGCAGGAAGTTCAGCAGGAATTGATTCGCATTTGCCGCGAAGAGCTTTCGCCCGCTCTGACTCCGCTGATTGACATTGTGGCTTTCGATAGCGGGCGCGTTGTCGTCGTTTGTGAAATCGAGGGCAAACGCCGCCCGTATCGAACGCGCGACGGCAAGTTTTACTTGCGAATCGGTTCGGAAAAACGAGAAGCAACGCGCGAAGAATTATCGGCTTGGCTCGAAGAAATTCGCCCGCTCGGTTTTGAAAATTTGCCGGTCCCCGCCGCGAAAGAATCGGACATTGACGATATGCTGCTTTGGACTTTCGCGCGCGAATTTGCGGGCGATGCGTTTGATGAAAAGCAGATTCCGACGAATTACGCGACCGGCGAATTTTTAAAACGTGATTTGCTGCTCGCTTCCGGCACGATGGACGAGTTTACTCCCACCGTTGCCGCCGTTTTGCTGTTCGGAAAAAACGAGCGCGTTGCAACTCTGCTGCCGCGCGCGAATGTCGTTGCCACCAGATTTTCCGGCGATTCAACGGACAGTCCGATTGTCGAAAAAATCGAAATCGGCGGAAATTTATTGACGATTTATGAAAGAGTTTTGAAATTCGTCCATCGCTACTGCGATTTGTGGGAGGAACGCCCGCGCTCGTTTGCCGCAAACAACAATTCGCCGGTTAAAGCGCGCGCCAATTATCATCTCGGCGCGATTTCCGAAGCCGTCGCCAACGCGCTCATTCACAGAGATTTGGCGATTCGTGAAACCGGAACTCGAATTTCGATATTCGACCATTCGATTGAAATCGCCAATGCTCGGCGGACTTTGGGTTTTGTCCCGCCCGCAAACCGCGCGATTCGCTACGGCATTCCGCACCGCTTAAACCCGCAAGTCGCCGCCATTTTTTCGAGCGAGGCTTACGGCGCGTTTAATTCGCACCACGGTAATTTGCCCAAACTGCTCCGCGATTCGAGGCTTTTTTCCGGCAAAAAAACCGAAATTTATACCAGCAACGACGAATTCAGAATCAGACTTTACGGAATCTGAGATTAAATTCAAGAAGAAGAGGACAAGAGAAAAGGAGTAGAGGCGATGGAATTTTATTTCCTTTTCTCCTCTACTCCTTTTCTCCTTTTCTGCTGAATGTGTTACTTCTTAGCGTCCTCGCCTTTCGGTGGCGTGTAAAACGGGCGATGTTGAACTTCATATTGTTTTTGCTCGGCTTCGTCAAACTTCCCGTCGTTGTTAACGTCAACTCTGACTTCGATTTTCCGTTTTTTGCCGTCGAATCGCTCGTTTCCGGCGTCGTAAGCGAGACTGTATTGACTGCGCAGCAGCGCATTGATGCTGTTTAAAACGCTCGGCAGCTCCGATTCAAAAGTTACCGGAAAATACATTCCGCCCGATTCTTTGGCGAATGTGCCGAGCGTGTTTTTCGCCTGCAAAAGAGTTAAACGTCCGGGAAAACCGGAGATTGTGTCTTGCGCGCCGATTTGATTGTCATACATCTTCAAAAACATTTCGCCCGTTCCGATGACGTAAATCGGAATTCCGGCGGCTTGCACGATCTTGCGCGCCTGGTCGTAATTGATTTTGCTCATCGAATCAATTCCGGTGCCGACTAAAATCACCGCGCGGCGTTTGGCGCTGACGTTAACCAGCCCGGCGTAATCCATTTTTTCATCTTTAGAATTTTCCAACACGACCGAATCCGCGCGACCGCCGACGAGCGTTAGTTTCAAAGCGTCGAACAGATTGCTGTCTGTAAACGCCGGATTGTTGTTGAGCAGCAAGGTAATAACCTGGTTAATTCGTCCCGGATTGTTGGTAAAATCGGTGAGCGGCGTCGGGCGAATGTCAAAGGCGATAACCGAAGCGTAATCGTCCGGCGGCTTGATAAAACGCGACAAAAACATAGCCACCGGGCGCACCATTTCCATTTTCCCCGGATCATAACCGCGCGAACCGTAATAAGCGAGCGCCGAAGCGGTTTTGCTGTAATCAACGACGAGCGTCACGGTAATCGGCGATTCGGGTTCGGCAAAATTTGAGATTTCCTGTTTTACGCCGTCTTCGTAGATTTCAAAATTCTTTTGTTTTAAGCCTGTGATAATCTGCTTGCTTTTTTTGTGATAAACGACCGAATCAACGTTGATGATATTGGTTTTGATGGTCAAAACCTCGGTGTCCTTTATCGGATTGGCGTCTTCGGGCGGTGTCGGTGCAGGTTGCGGCGCGTTTGGGTCGGGACGCTGATTTTTCTTTTGATTGGTTTGCCCGGCGGGAGGCTGCTGTCGCCGCGATTGAGCATTTGTTTGAATGAGAAAACCGGATAAAACAACGGCGAAAACGAAAAAAGCGAAAAACTGTCGGAGAAAATTGCTAAACATAAAGCACCTTTGAAACTGCCTGAAAATTACTTTCTGATTGTACGCGGAAATTATTCTGCTGCAAGTACGATTTAAGTTTTCGATGCAGTTTCCGAGCCAAATTATGCCCGGCGTAACAAGTCTAAATGAAAAAAAGGAATGAAATCATTGAATTCGATTTCATTCCTTTTTAGCTGATTTATCGGCTTTCGCTTTTTATTTTTTGGCAGTGTTATTGACGGCTTCGGCTTCGATTGTAACGTCGAACGCGCCTGAGTTATCGTCCAGATTTCCTTCGTTGATTCCCAAAAAGAGCATCCCGTCGCGCTGTGCGACAAATTCGCGGCTGCTGCCGATGAAAACGAAATCGTTGTTGTCGTCGCCGATGACGGCGATCAAAGCGCCGGTCGGTTCGGTCTGCATCAGACGCTGCGAATCGGCAATCGAACCGACGCCGGCGGGTGTCGCAAAACGCCCCTGACCGAGCGAAACGCGCCCGTTTGCAGAGATGCGAACTCGCTGACCTTTTCGAACGACGACTCCCGAATTAGTCCAACCGTTGGCGGTCGCGTCGGCGAGAACTTTGAGCGGATTGCTCTCGCCGCGAACGGTGATAAATTTGCCGGACGAACCGGAATTGGTCGTGTTTGTTTTTGGAGTCGAAATTACGGGCTGGCTGCCGGAGTCGCCGGTTTTCGGTGAGCTTATCGGCGCGGAGTTAATCACCTGCGATAAACCGCCTGAGTTGGTCGCCGGTTTATCGGCGGACGGCGGAAGCGTTGAGGTGGTCGTGACGTTCGGATTCGTTTTTTGATTGTTTGAAATCGGCGGATTTGTTCTTTCCGGCGTCGTTTGCGGCGGCTGTGCGGTAACCCGGTTGTTGTTAACATCGGCGATTGCCGAATCCGCAGCGTTGTCGAATTCGATTGATTCGACATCTTCGATAAAAACCTGAAGCTGGCTACGGCGACCGCGAGCGCCGTCGCCGATTAAAACCGTAAACTGCTGGTCTTTAAAACCGACGACTTTGCCTTTGACGACCGTTCCGTCTTTCAAACGAATCGTGTCGGCAAAAACCGTAAAACTAAAACCGAAAACTAAAATGGCGGCGCACAGCGATAAGATGAATCTTGATTTGGCTTGCATTTTCTCCTCCGAGCCTTTGGGCATTAAAACTGGTTTGAAATGGACTAAAAAACGAGAGAACGTTTTTTTTATTTTGTAAATTTTGATTTCCGCTTGTCTGCGGGAGAGTTTATGTTCGTTTCAAAATTTATGTTTCTGAAACGTTAAAGTCAAGCATTAAGAGTCGCAATTTCGGATTTTCGTTGTTTCGGAGAAATTTGCGGAAACAATATTTTGAAAAATAAAAAGCGAACGCCGAATATGCGCTCGCTTTTTATTGCTCAATTTCGAGAAAAAACTAAATTCCCAGCACGTCAATCAATTCCTGCACGGCTCCGGCGGATTTGTGCAAAGCAGCGCGTTCTTCGGCGGTTAAGCTGATTTCAATAATCTGCTCGACGCCGTTTCTGCCCAATTTAACCGGTACGCCGACAAACAAATTGTTGATTCCGTACTCGCCTTCGAGGAAAACGGCGCATGGCAAAATTCGTTTTTTGTCTTTCAAAATTGACTGCGCCATTTCGACCGCGCCGAGCGACGGAGCGTAATAAGCCGAGCCGGTTTTCAAAAGTCCCACAATCTCCGCGCCGCCGTTTGCGGTGCGTTTGTTAATGGCTTCGATTTTTTCGGCGGGCAGCAATTCGGTGATCGGAATTCCGGCGCAGGTTGAATAACGCGGCAGCGGAACCATTGTGTCGCCGTGACCGCCCAAAACAAACGCCGTCACATCTTCGACCGAAACGTCCAGCTCTTCCGCTAAAAAGCAGCGCATACGGGCTGAATCCAGCACACCAGCCATTCCGAGAACGCGGCTTTTCGGAAAGCCCGAACGACGGAAAGCCAATTGCGCCATCGCGTCGAGCGGGTTGGAAACAACGATAATTATCGAATCGGGCGAGTATCTGGCTGCTTCGTCTGTGACTTTGCCGACAATATCGGCGTTGACTTTCAAAAGATCATCGCGGCTCATTCCGGGTTTGCGCGGCAAACCTGCGGTGATAATGATAATGTCCGAATCGGCAGTTTCTTCATATGAATTTGCGCCGACGAGCTTTACGTCAAAACCGTCAATCGGCGCGGCTTGCATCAAGTCAAGCGATTTGCCCTGCGGCACGCCTTCGACGATGTCCACCAAAACAACATCAGCCAGTTCTTTCGCCGCAATCCAGTGCGCGGCGGTCGCGCCGATATTTCCCGCGCCGACAACCGTAATTTTATTTCTTCTCATTTTCTATTCCTTCCTCAATTAAAATTTTGAAATAAGTGAAATGATTTTTGTATCACGGCAGGCAAATGCGAGTCTAGCAGCAGGATGAATTACTGATCTCAAGGCGGATTTGTAACGCTTTAATCAATCAAACTTTTGACGCCTAAACGATTTTGTTGAAGAATTGAACAGACAATGAGCCAAGCAAAACAAACGCTGGAATCAATTCAGTCCGATTTTGATCGGATCGCCTTGCTCTGCGACGAAAATTGGAATCATAACGCGCATTATCACAGATATTTGATAAATCAAATTCCCGAACGATGCCGACACATTCTTGAAATAGGCTGCGGCACTGGAGAATTCTCTCGTTTGCTGGCGAAGCGCGCCGAAAGAGTTCTCGCCATTGATTTATCCCCGCAGATGATTCGGCTTGCGAGGGCGCGCTCAAAATCTTACCCGAACATTGATTTCATCGAGGGCGATGCGATGACATATCAATTACCGGAT
>DASVTY010000173.1:0-5209 GCA_036387315.1 Pyrinomonadaceae bacterium | reverse complement strand
GAGCATTCTGCACAAAACTTCCGCCGCTTGCGCGGCGATGCGGATGTGGACATCCGCGCTCCCAGCTATTTAATTTCAAACAGGGCAAATCCGAACACCTTTTTCGTTTAGCTTTGCTCGAACGGCGGCGGCAAATTCCACCGCGTTTGCGCCGTCGCCGTGAATGCAAATCGTTTCGGCTTTAAGCCGAATTGTTTCGCCGTTCGTCGCCGTCACGGTTTGCGTTTGAATCATTTGCAAAACCTGTTCGACAGCCTTGTTTGTGTCGCAAATCAAAGCGTTTGATTCTGTGCGCGCGGTTAAGCTCCCGTCAGAATTATAAGTGCGGTCTGCGAAAACTTCGCTCGCGGTTTTCAAACCCATTTTCTCGGCTTCGGAAATCAAAAAACTACCCGAAAGCCCGTAAAATACCAGATTTTCGTCAATCGCTTTGACTGCACGAGCGATTGCTTCTGCTAATTCGGGTTTTTTCGCGGCTTCATTGTAAAGCGCTCCGTGAGGTTTGACGTGGTGCAGCTCGCCGCCGAGCGCGGCAGTCATCTGATAGACGGCAGCGATTTGATACAAAACCACATCGAAAACTTCTTGAGCGGAAAGCTGCATCGGGCGTCTGCCGAAACCCTGCAAATCGGGAAACGACGGATGCGCGCCGATGGCGATTCGTTTTTCCAAAGCAATTTCAATCGTTTTCCTAATCACCGTCGCGTCTCCGGCGTGAAAACCGCAAGCAATATTGATTGAAGTGCAATAATCCATCAGCGCCCGGTCGTTTCCAAGCGTCCAAGCGCCGAAGCTCTCGCCCATATCACAGTTTAAATCAACGGAAATCATAAAAAACGGATCGCCGTTCGCAAATAATTTAACTCAATTTCCTGTTGAACGAGTAAATTTTCGGCTTCATTAATCGAAATCAAATAAAAATTTACAGTGTCTCCCGGATTTAATTGCGCCAGAAGGGGCAAATCAATTGTAGCCACCGAGCCGACGCGCGGATAACCGCCGGTCGTTTGATGATCCGCCATCAAAATTATCAATTGTCCGTCGGGAAGAAGCTGAATTGTCCCGAAATTGACGGCGGAAGAAAGCAATTCGATTTTTTCCGTCAAATTTAAATTTTTGCCTTCAAGACGAAAACCCATCCGGTCTGATTCGCGGCGAATCGAAAAAGCGTTTGACAAAAATGTCCCACGACTTTCTTCGCTCAAACTTCCCCACTCCGCGCCCGCTACAACACGAACGGTCGGAAAACGGCTGTAAAACGGAAGCACGCTCGTTGAAATCTTGTTATTGGTTCGTCGTTCGTCGTTCGTCGTTCGTTGTTTGAAAAACAGCCAGTCGTTTTTTTGAAAAGCCCGCCCGTCAAAGCCTCCGATTTTCGCAGATAAATTGGTGCTTCGACTGTCCAGCCATTCGGGAATTTGAAAACCGCCGCGCACGCTCAAATAAATGCGCGCACCGAAATTTCTGTGGCGAAATTCTAAAACACCGCCTTTTCCGACTCGAACGGGACGCCAGTTTTCAATCGGTTTTTCGTTTAAATGCGCGGCAAAATCAGCGCCGCCGAGCGCGATTGTCGCCGGTTCATCAAATTGCAAAACCGGAGCGGGAAAATGAATCTCCAAAACCGCTTCCGTTTCGTCGTTGCCAAGTAAAATGTTGATTAAACGCGCAGCCGTTCGATCCATCGCGCCGCTCGGATTGATTCCAAAGCGACCGAACCCGACGCGCCCCAAATCCTGAACAGTTGTTAGAATTCCTTTGCTCTGAAAATGCACACTCATCTAGCCATAATTTCACCGCCGAGACGCTGAGACGCCGAGAAAACCAAAAGAGAAAAGATTAGAAACAATCTTTCTCTTAACTCTATACCCTTTTCTTCTTTTCTTAACTCGGCGTCTCAGCGTCTCGGCGGTGGAATTCAGTTTTCTCAATTCGGTGAAACCGCACTCGGTCGCCCGACTGCAAACGAGTGGGCGGTTGGTTGTCGGGATTGAACATTTCGAGCGGCGTCCGCCCGATGATTTGCCAGCCGCCGGGCGAGGCGAGCGAATAAATTCCGGTTTGACGCCCGGCAATCCCGACGCTGCCCGCCGAAACCTGCAAGCGCGGAGACTGTTTTCGCGGCACGGCGATTATTTCGGCGACTTCGCCCAAATAAGCAAAACCCGGTAAAAAACCGAGCATAAAAACGCGATAAATCCCGGCGAGAAAAATCTCGATTATTTCTTCGGGTGAAAGATTCTTTTCCATTGCGACAAAATCTAAATCGGGCGCAAATTCCGCGTCAAAACAAACCGGAATTTCGACGAGCCGCGTTTCGGTTTGCTCGTTCTCGTTTGTTTCGAGCAGCGCTTTTTCGATTTCCGCAGAAACGAAATCAAAGGCGGTTTCAAAGTTTTGATTGTTTTTCCGCACGTTGAAAACGTCGTAAAAAACGGTCAGAGAACTGTAAGCCGGAATGATTTCGACGAAGCCCGCAAACGGATTTTTATCGAAATATTTGGCGAGCGACAAAACGCGGTCGTTGGTTTCGGCGGAGATTTGATTGCCAAAATCGACAATCGCGGCAGCGTCACCGAGCGGCAAAATTTTGGGATTGTCCATCGTTAAAGAAAACGTTTTTGACCGTGCGAATCGTGTTGCAGTGAATTTGCACCGTGTCGTTAATATCGGCGGCGTAACCGCCGCTCATTACGGTCACGACGGGAATTGAATGAACGCGGGCGTATTCCAAAACAAGCTCGTCGCGTCGCTGCAATCCCGCCATTGTCAAGCTCAAACGCCCCAATTTGTCTTTTTCAAAAGGGTCTGCGCCCGCGAGATAAAAAACAATATCGGGGTCGTGCGCGAAAGCGCGCGGCAGATTTTCGGATAAAATCTGCAAATAATCCGCGTCGCCCGTTTTATCCGGCAATTCAACGTCAAGAGTCGAATCTTCTTTGAACAGCGGATAATTTTTCGCGCCGTGCATCGAGAACGTAAAAACTTCGGGCGCGTTTTGAAAAATAAAAGCCGTTCCGTTGCCTTGATGAACGTCCAAATCAACGATTAAAAAACGCTTTGCCAATCGTTCGCGCTGCAAAGCTCTGATTGCGACGGCGACATCATTCAGCACGCAAAAACCTTCGCCTCGATCCGGGAAAGCGTGATGCGTGCCGCCCGCAAGATTCGATGAAACGCCGTTTTTTAACGCCGATTTTGCGGCTTTTATAGTTCCCGAAGTCGCCAAAAACGAGCGGCGAACGAGCGATTTCGACCAGGGCAAACCGAGTCGGCGCATTTCTTTGGCGGTCAAATTGCCGTCAATCAGCCGGGAAATGTAATCTTCCGTGTGAACAAGCAAAGCATCTTCGACGCTTGCCGGTTCGGGTTCGACAATTTCTTCAGGTTTTAAAGTTCCTTCCTTTAACAAACAATCGCGGACAAGCTCGAATTTGCGAATCGGAAAAACGTGGTTTTCGCCGATGTCGGCGTAATAATAAGGGCTGTAGAAAACGTGCAGGCTCACGCTTACAGAGTCTAAAAATTTCCCGGCAGAAAGTCTAATCTTTAATCAGCGCCGGGCGTGTTTGATTCTTGAGTTTTATTGTCTTTCTCGCCGCTTTTTTCTTCCGTTTTGATAATACTAATTTTCCCGTCGCCTTCGAGCCGGGCTTCTTTGACTTCGGAAATGTCCAAAATTCCCTGCTCTCGAAGCTGTGAAAATAATTCTTCTTCGGTAATCATTTCCCGCTCCAAATTCGGTCGCAGCATCTCTCCGTTTTTAATCAGCGCCAGCGGCGACGGGCGCAAAATCGCTTCGATGGCGCGCGATTTAAAACCGAGATAATCTAAAACCCAATCCCAACCGGCAACCGTCATCACCAAAACGACGCCTTCGGTAACCGATTTATAATCGCCCGACATCCCGTTTTGCGCGGCGTCGGCAATAATCACGAGCACGAGTAAATCAGTAATTCCGATGCTGCCGACGCCGCGCCGCAAGACTCTGAGCACCACAAACATCGCAAAATACATCAGTGTCCCGCGAATTATTAATTCAAGGAGGGATATTTCGGGAACAAAAATCTTTTCCCAATCAACTTCAAACAGCTTTTGCCAATTCATTTGAAATTTCGCTTTTAGATTTTAGTCGTCGCCGGTCTCTGAATCCAAATCGCCAGAATCAGCAAGGCAAAACCTGCGGCTGAGAGCAGGGAACTAAAGAAACCGAGAAAAAAATAAGTCCAGCCGATTCCGTTCGACGACATTTCGCTGTAATTCGACACTATCAGCGCCTGCGCCGCGAAATTAAAAAAACGTTCAAAAAAGAAAATCACCAGCCCGATTAACGCAAAAAGACTCGCGCGCGGAGCCTTGCGCCGCTTGATAACGCATAGCGCCAAACCGCCCAGCCAAACTAATAAAATCGGAAGAGAAACCAGAAAGTTTCTCCCGGTCATATACGCGATGTTTGAAAAATCCGAACTCCGGGAAACCTGCATTTTGCCGCTCCTTAACTTTTCAGAAAATAATAAAGCCGGATTGTTCTAATAAATCAAGTTTTCGGTTCGACAACAAAAACGAAGCGCCGTTCGGAATCGGGAATTAATTTTGTCGCAAAGTCTAAACCAAGCTCGGTTAATTTGTCACGCACTTTTTCGCCGCCAAACAGCAGGAGCTTTTCGCACCGCCGCGCCCAATGGGCAATTTCCGGCAGTTTTTCGACAAATTTATCAAGCGCGCGGCTCGTGACAAAACCCGCTGGCGCGGCGGTTTGTTCAAAACGCGAATTCAAGACTTCGCCGCGCGTTTGTAAATTTAACTTTGATAAAGCTTCGCGCAAAAACACGGCTTTTTTGGTGTTTGATTCGATGAGCGTTCCGCGCAAATCCGCGCGCGCGAGAAGGCAGGGAATCGAAGGTAGCCCCGCGCCCGTTCCGACATCAATCAATTCGGCGTTTTCCGGCAGAAATTCGAGAATCGCTAAAGATTCCAAAACGTGACGAACGGCAAATTCTTCCGCGCTGCAGGGCGCGACCAGATGCAGGCGCGGATTCCATTTTTCGACCAGCTCATAATAACCGGCTAAATCCGTCGTAATTTTTTCGTCCAAATCAACACGGAAAATTTGCTGATTTTCTTTGAGCGCAATTATAAATTCCTGTTTATTCAAATTAGCAATCAAAAGCCGGGAGCGCGGATGTCCACATCCGCCGAGTTTGCGAAG
>DASVTY010000172.1:0-22592 GCA_036387315.1 Pyrinomonadaceae bacterium | reverse complement strand
GCCTTTTCGCATTAAAGAAAACAGGCAAAACGCCGCTCAATCAATTCTCTAAATTGAACTGTTTATTGAAAAAAAACGTCTTTAGGCGCATAATGCACCAAAATTTAGATTTATCCGAAAAAGGAGATTGAGAAATGTCTTCAATTCGCGCCTTTTTTTCCTCTGCGTTGACTATATCCGGTTTGGTTTTGATTTTGTTCGCCGCCGGAGCGAGAGCCGAAGTTTTTACCGTCAACAAAACCGCCGACACAAACGACGGCGTGTGCGATGCGGATTGCAGCCTGCGCGAAGCGATTGCGGCGGCAGCGACGGGCGATGTCGTGCAGTTTGCCACTCCGCCTTTTAATTCTCCACAGACAATCACTTTGACTCTGGGCGCATTAACAATCACCCGCAGCATTACAATTTTAGGCAGCGGTGCGAATCTGCTCACTATCGGAGCCGGTTCGGGAAGCACTCCGCCCACAGGCAGAGTATTTTTAATTTCAGCCGCCGGAAGTACAGTCAAATTGAGCGGAATGTCGGTCTTCGGCGGCGGTTTCCAGCCTCCGAATAGTTCGGAACGCGGCGGCGGAATCCTGAACGAAAGCGGAACGGTTTATTTGACAAACCTTCATATTTACACCAATGCGGCAAGCGTCGGCGGCGGAATTTACAACAGCGGCACGATGCACGTTTTAGATTCGACGATTGCCGGAAATCTAGCTTTGGAGCAAACCGAAGGCGGCGGCGGAATCGGCAACGGCGGAACGCTGACATTAACCAACACCACCATCAGCGGCAACGGCGGCGAGCTTGGCAGAGACATTCTCAACAACGGTGGAACAATAACTTTGACAAGCTCGACAATCGGTTCGGGAGCGTCAGACAATCGCCCCGTAATTTTCAACAAACAAAATACGACAATGATTATTCGCAACACCATTGTCGCAGGCGGCGTTTCCAGTTCGAGCAATACGGTGTTTACATCGCAGGGAAATAATTTAGTTCAGAGCGCTTCAGGCACTCCAATCGGCTGGGTGGCAAGCGATTTGTTAGGCGTTAATCCGCAGCTTTCGCCTTTGGCAAACAATGGCGGGCAAACGCCAACTCACGCTTTAATGGCGGGAAGCCCGGCAATTAACGGCGGGAATAATGCTTTGGCTATCAATCCGGCTTCAGATTTACCTTTACGGCTAGACCAGCGTTTATACAACCGGATCGCCGGAGGCATGGTTGACATCGGCGCGTTCGAGGCGAACAGCTCTCCGGCGGGAGCTGTGACGGTTCGCGGTCATTTTATCGCAAACGCGAACAATCGCGCCATTCCCGGCGCTTTAGCCGTTTTAAGATTTGTGGATACAGGAGAGATTCGCTACGGTATGACCAATCCGTTCGGGTACGTTCATTTTAACAACATTCCGATGGGGGCTACCGTCATCATAACTCTAACGCACAAGCGTTACAAAATAGCCCCGCTGGTTATTACGGCGACCGGCGAAGTTCATTATTTAGGCTCGGAATCGAACCGGAAATCCGAAGCCGTTTCGGCGTCGTTTTGGAGCGAAGATATGGTTGAAAACTAATTTGAGATGAGCTTGAGCATTTTGATTCGTTTTTGAATTATATTTATCTTTGGTTAATTTTATGTTGACGAAAACGAATCAGGACGAAATCCAGAGCTTTTTAACCGATGCCAGCAATATGGCTGGCGGCGCGGCAAATTCGGTTGTTTTTCCCGAATCAAAAGAAGAAATCAGTGAAATTTTGCGCGAAGCGTCTGCCTCAAAAACTCCGGTTACGGTTTCCGGCGCGGGAACGGGAATTGTCGGAGGTCGCGTGCCTTTCGGCGGCGTCGTAATTGCTCTGGACAAGCTCAATCAAATCAAAGAAATCGTCAAATGGATGACGGGCGGCGGTTACGGCATCGTGCAGCCCGCGGTTTCGCTCGATGAATATCAAAAAGTCACCGCAGCTAAAGGTTTGTTTTATCCGCCCGACCCGACCGAATGGAGCTGTCAAATGGGCGGCACAATTGCGACAAACGCTTCCGGCGCGCGCAGCTTTAAATACGGCGCGACGCGCGAATTCGTTGAGCGGCTCGAAATCGTTTTGCCGACCGGCGAAACGGTTCATCTCCGGCGCGGCGAGGTTTTCGCCGACAAAAATAATAAATTGAGAATTCCGGTTTCCGCTTGCGGCGAAGTTTTAATCGTCAAACTGCCGACTTATGAAATGCCCGACACGCGCAAACACGCGAGCGGTTATTTTTACAAACCGGGAATGGACGCGATTGATTTATTCATCGGCAGCGAAGGCACGCTCGGTATCGTCACCGAAATCGAAACCCGCCTGCTCGCTAAACCCGAAGCCGTTTTGAGCGGAATCGTTTTCTTCAAAAACGAAACCAGCCTTTTAAATTTTGTTAATGAGGCGCGCGAAATCTCATTTGCCGCAAGACGCAACGAACAACGAACAACGAACAACGAACGAATTGACGCCAGCCTTTTAGAATATTTCGACCGCAACGCGCTCGATTTTATTCGCGCAAAATTTCCGCTCGTGCCGGAAAATATGGACGGCGCGATATTTTTTGAGCAGGAAGTGACAGCGGAAAACGAAGACGATTCGATGCAGCAATGGTTTGACCTGCTGGAAAAACACAACGCCGAAACCGAAACTTCGTGGTTTGCGACAAACGAAGCCGACCAGCGAAATATGCGCGATTTCCGCCACGCTCTGCCGGTCGCCGTCAACGAATGGATCGTCCGCCACAAACAGCGCAAAGTCTCGACTGATATGGCTGTGTCCGACCGCGAATTTGCCGGACAATTAAAGTTTTATCAGGAAACTTTACAGAAGTCCGGTTTAAATTACGTCATTTTCGGACACATCGGCGACAACCACGTCCACGTCAACATTCTCCCGCGCGACGCCGAAGAAGCCATTAGAGCGAAACACATTTACGGTCGTTTCGTCGCCCGCACCTGCATCATCGGCGGCACAATCTCGGCGGAACACGGCATCGGAAAATTAAAACGACATTATCTCGAAGCGATGTTCGGCGAGCGTTATCTAAACGAAATGGCGGCAATCAAACGCGCTTTTGATCCGGCTGGAATTTTAAATCGCGGCGTGATGTTTGATGAAAAATATTTATGAATAAATACGAAATTGGCAATATTAGTGAATCCATCATATTAAACGCATATTTGAAAGCCGGATTTTTAGTTAGTATTCCCTTCGGTTCAGGTGCTTGTTATGATTTGGTAGTTGATGCCGGAATGCGATTTTATAAAATACAGGTTAAAACCGCTTGGATAAGAGGCGGTTGCATAAATTATAAAAGTCAGCGCAGACAGCCGGGAAGAGAAATAAGGCGAAATTATCGGGAAGGCGAAGTTGATTATTTTGCAGTGTATTGTCCCGAAAACGAATCACTTTACGCAATTCCTGCCAAAAATCACGTTTCTCAAGGTCGGCTCCGATTAACCCAGCCGGGAAATGGATAAGAAAAATTAATTCGCTGGGCTTCTGATTACACCTGGGAACGCCACATTGAAGAAATACGCCCGGCAAGGATCGAACTTGCGACCTTTCGGTTCGGAGCCGAACGCTCTATCCACTGAGCTACGGGCGCGCAAAAGCATTATTGCACAGACCTTTTCATCACACAATAAAGCAACTTAACGCTTTTTGGATAGCTATAAATATAAATGGCATGTACCGTTCCTTCGGCAAGTGTTTTGTTTTTACAATGACTTTATTGAAGGATGATTTCCTTACAGTTTGTTTTTACTAAAGTTTCCTCCATGTATTTTCAGTTGTCCGATCAATAACCAAATAATCATTTTGCTTTGAAAATTTGCCATGCTATTTTATCTCAGCTTTAACACTCGACCACACCAATGAAGATAGAAATAGCGGTAAATGACAGTGATTCCACAAAGGTTAGAGGCGATTTATTAGAAAACCTCTCTAAAGATTTACTATCCGCTCAGCATTACGACGTTATAAAAGAAATTCGTTTCACAGCCGTGGAATTAGATCTCCTTTGTAAACACAGAGTAAGCGGCAAGGAAATATATGTAGAGTGTAAAGCACATAGAAGCAATATTGACGCAAACATACTGAAAAATTTGTTAGGAACCTTGATATTCAAAGGTTATAGCGAAGCATGGTTAATCAGTACAGCAGAATTTGGCAAGGAAGCAAAAGGCTTTGAATATGAATGGAATGAAAAACCAAAAGAAGAAGCTTCTAGATTGAGTTTTTATAATCCTTCAAGAGTTATTGATGCCTTAAAGAGTTCACGAGTAATTATTCCCCCTCCTGAAACTGATCTCTTAAATTTAGTGAAGGACGAAAACATTATTGGTGAATGGACATTATTAATAACAACATATGGAAGATTTTGGGCTGCGGCATGTTTGCCGAGTGGAATTCCGTCTGCGGTTATCTTATTTTACGCAAAAAATGGGGCACTCGTTGAAGATGAAGATTTATTAAAAAATATTTCTTCAACTGATACCACTTTAAATAGCCTCGATTTTTTATTCATAAAAAAATATCAAAGATTGGGTAGTAAAGAGGAACTATTAAAAGAAATAGATGTAGTGCAAGTTCAACAGGGCGAAAGTTGGGATGATTATCGTCCTGCCCGACCAGAGGATTTTGTAGGTCGTAAAAAAGAACAACAAAAGATTTTCTCTTTATTCAAAAGTATCAAGAAGAAAGAAACACCTACTAGAATTTTTGCTTTAACTGGGAATTCGGGCATGGGGAAAAGTTCACTGGTCAATAAGCTGAAAGCAACATCAACCAGTGATAGTAAAAATAGAGTATTTATATTTGCCGTTGATGTTAGAGCCGCAATTTCCTCTGACTACATTTATTCGTCTTTATTATCTTCTTTAAAATGGGCGCAAAAAAAAGGCTTTGGAAAACAAGATTGTGATTTGAGAGTTACTAATGTAAGTAATCCTTTATCATCACCTGAAATAAAGAGTTATATCCAATCATTAGAAGAAAAAGGTCAAATTGTTTGTTTGATTTTTGACCAATTTGAAGAATTGTTCTCTAAACCAGAATTATATAATGTTTTTGAAAAAGCTAAAATTTTATTTCATGGTGCAAATTCACTTCAATCTAACTTTTGCTTAGGTTTTGCATGGAAAAGTGGTGTCACTTTCACAGATGAACATCCTGCATATCATATGTGGCATGAACTGCAAGATATGCGAGTAACATATAAGTTGCAGCCGTTTACTGACAAAGAAAGTTATACCGCCCTAAATATTTTCGAAAAAGAAATAAATCAAAAATTGAATAGTGATTTACGACAAAATTTATTGATAAGCAGCCAAGGATATCCTTGGCTGCTTAAAAAGCTATGTATTCACTTATATAACAAAATAGAGCAAGGAATTAATCAAACTCAACTACTTGAGAAAAATCTTGATGTTGAAAATTTATTTGATGATGATCTTGAAAAATTAGGCAAATCTGAACGAATTTGTTTGGAATTTATTGCTCTTCGCGCACCAGTAGATTGGTATGAGGTAATAGAAATGTCAGGGGAGCATCACGCTCTCAATTCTCTAATTCAAAAGCGCCTAGTGGTTCGTAGTGGCAACCGACTAAATATATATTGGGATATGTTTAGAGAATATCTTTTAACAAAGAAAGTACCTATCATTCCTCTACACTATCTTCCAAAAAATGAGTTCAATGCAGTTAGCAAAATAGCTGGGCTGCTAAAACATAAAACCGCCCTTAGTACGGAAATGCTTGCCCAACAATCTGGTTTTAAAGAACGAACAATACTAAATATTGGTTTGGATTTAGTTATGTTTGGAATTGCAAATCGTGAAAAAGGAAATTTAATCTTACATCCTGAAATTGAACATCCTGATGAGGTTAGCCTTCTAAAAAAAATTCGAGAAAAATTACAGCGCCATGTTTTCACAATTAATTTGTCTAAAAAGTTATCAAACGCAGAAATTACGATTAGCGATGCTGAAAAACTCTTAAACGAGATATTTCCAAATAGCAATTACAATGAAAGAACAAGGACAAGTTACGCTTCGAGATTATGTCGGTGGTTAGAATTTTGTGGATTGATGATTTTCAAGGAACCAGGCTGGTTACTTCGCGATACTGGAAACATCAACAATACTGCATTAAAACGTAAAAGTCCGCGTTTCGACCGCAGAACTTATGGAGATGTATTTATGGCGCAAAGCCCACCAGAAAAAACAATAGAGGCTTTAGAATGGCTAGTAAACAATCCTTTTGTTAGTACCAAGAATAGGTTACCGGGAAGTTATCGAAATTCGTTTGTTACATTGCGTCGGTTCGGTTTAATAGTTATCAAAAATAACCAATTTGTCCCTGAAACCAAGCTAGTATCAAATTACGGAGGTGCAACTGAGGCTGTTCGATCTAAGGCTGAAAATGATGAAACAATTAGAGACATTATCGAATTAATTCAAAATGATTCTCGAATTGCAGCATTAGAAATAGGTGAATATTTATGTCATAAACACAAGCGCAACTGGTCTTATGAAACAAAAAGAGTTACTGCGTATAAACTAAGACAATGGGTTGATTGGCTAGCAAATGGTAATTCATCTGATGGACAAGCTAAAAGACGCCTTCCACGCAGAAAATGGAATACCTAGAAGTAAATAAAGTGAACATATCAACAGTCAGCTAGTGATAGCTGACAAATTAATCTAAGCTATTTCACATAATTTCTAAGCTCTTCAAAGAGTTGAGAATTTGCGGTGGTTTTGCCAAGTATCAAAATTTTATTCAATCTTTTTCAATTTTCCCCGCAAACGTCGCTTCAAATCTTCCGGCAGCGCATCAATTTGCAGAGCGCGATTAATTAAATCTTTGTCTTTCGACAAATCGTTTTTTAGACGGATAATGTCGCCGATTGAAACTCGGTTTTCATCGCGGTGAACAATTTCAATCGTCGCGCCGGCTTCGATTTCCCCTTGTTTTTCGACTGCGAGATAAAAACCGTACCGCCCGCTTAGATAAAAACTTAAAACAATTTCTGGCAAATCGAATCTGATTCCCAGTTTGTAACAGGGAAAACGCGGTTCGGTGACGATGAACCGCGCGCTGCCGATTTCGAGCTTATCGCCGATGCAGATTTCATCTTCGAGAATTCCAGTCGTTGATAAATTTTCGCCGAACGCGCCGAAAGGATAATCGAGCGCAGGCAGCGTCGCGCGCCAGAAATCGTAATGCTCGTGCGGATAGGCATAAACGGCTTTTGACCAGCCGCCGTGATAACGCAAATCGGCTTGCTTGTCGCCTTCGAGATTTAGCTCGTTGACTTTAACTCGTCCTTCGACCGCAGATTTGAAAATGCCGGTTCTGACCCGCTTTCCGTTATGCTCGACCGTCCGCGGTTTTCCTACGTTTACTGAAAGAAGATTCATTTTGTCTCGCTTAAAACGCTTTTGATTCGTTCGATTCTTTCTGCGAAATTTCCTTGCAGCAAAATGTATTCAACATTTCTTTGTTTTAATTGCTGCAAATACCATTCGTGCTGCCGATTTCTCAATTCTTCGCCCGCCCTTGTGCCGTCCTGAACAAAAGGAAAATCGGACGCGCACAAAAAAGTGTAATCGTATTTTCGATTTGCCAGCCACTTTAATTCGGGATCGGCTTTGCCGAACAGATGAAGGCTGTAAAATAAAGTCGTCAGCGGCGTTGTGTCAACAAACAAAAAACGATTACTTCCGCGCGCCGCCGATTCTTCGTGTTTGATGTGAGTTTTGGCGATTTTTAATAAATCTTCAAAAGCGAGGTTTCCGCTTTGTTCTTCCCACAGCGTTCGACCGTATTCCGCGACGAAAGCCGTCTCAAATTCGCGGGCAATCGTCTTAGCCAAACTGCTTTTGCCCGAAGATTCGCCGCCTAAAAAACAAACGCGGCGGATGAAAGATGCATAAACTTCGGGCGACAGGAAGTGCTTTAAATCGTGAACGTTTTCCCGCAATTGCGTGCCGGAAACGGGAAAAGTTTCCCGCCGCAAATCAACCGAAATGTGGCGGACTTCCGGGAAATCGGCGTACAAAGCAAAATAACGAGTCAATTCCGCAGCAAAACCTTCCCCATAATCTTCGCTCGTAAAAACCGCGTCCAGAGGTTCATTAACAAAATGCAGCCAGAGAAAGCCGACCAGCCGCCGCTGTGTTAAATCGTCCGCGTCGTTAGCCGGCAAAGCGAAATTAAAGCGCTTTTCTAAAAATTCCGAAGTAAAAACAAAAATCTCTGTTTCGGGAAACAGCGTTTTAAGCCAGAGTTCGCGCCGGTCGGCTTCGCAGTTTTCAAATTCCGGGTTGCTGTAAGAAAAAATAAAAACCTGCTCGCATTCTTCCATCGCACGGCGAATGATAAATTCATGACCTTTGTGCAAAGGCGAGAATTTGCCGACGACTAAGCCGTTGCGAAATCTTTTCATTGCGTTCTGTAAATCTTAATCCAATTAAATAATCCGAAAACGGCATTGACGAGAAAAGCGGAATAAATCGCGGCGGTCAGATAAAGCTCTTTTGACGCGAAAAGCGGGATGGCAACAGCATCAACCAAAATCCAAAAAATCCAGGTTTCCAGCTTTCGCTGCATTAACAAAAGCTGTGCTAAAACGCTGAAAACCAAAACTATTGAATCAACAAACGGATAACTCGCATCAGTTAAACGAACGAGCAAATAACCGTAGCCGAAAGTAATCGCGCAGGAAGCGGCGACAAAAAAGATTAACTGAATTGGATTTGCCCGCGTTATCGTCAACTCTTGTTTCTGGTCGCCGCCCAAAAGCCAATTCCGCCAGCCGTAAATGCTCGTTAAAACGAAAAAGATTTGCAGCGTAACGTCAGCATATAGTTTGACTTCGTAAAAGAGAAATGCGAATAAAACCGTCCCGGCAATGCCCGTCCACCAAGTGTGAATACTGTTTCGATTGGCGAGAAAAACCGAAATGAGATTAAAAACGTTCGCTGAAATTTCAAGCGGATTCATCGAAAACAACTTTTATTCGGGCAATTCAACTTTGATTTTCTTTTGTTCGCGCTGCCTTCGGGTTAGCTCGACGCGCTTGGAATATTGATTTTTCAGATGCGGCAAAATCTCAAAGCCTTTGTCAAAGCTCTTTTGCGCTTCCGCTGTTTTGCCTTGCAAAGCGAGGGCGATGCCGCGTCCCAGAAAAGCGATGCCGTTGTTTTGGCGAAGCTCGATTGCACGGTCATAATCGGCAATTGCTTCGTCCAGATCGCCGAAAATAGTTTTGTAACGACCGCGCGCGTCATAAGCCGAAGCGTTTTCAGGATAAAGCTCCAGCGATTGATTTATGGCTCCGAGCGCCTGCTCGTGTGATTCTTCCATCAATAAATCCGAACTCAAATTTAACAACGCCATTGATACGGCGCCGCGCTGCTGGTCGAGCATCTTTTTCTGCGCTTCGTCCGTGATAGACGATTGATTTCCGTAATAACGGCTGACGACTTCGCGCAAATCCGCGACCGCTCCGGCAAAATCTTTTGAGCGTCGTTTGGCGCTGCTGCGGTTGATGTAAAGATGAAAATCGTTTGGATCGAGAGCGATTGCCGCGTCGAAATCTGCAATTGCCGTTTTGCAATCATCAAGATCGTGACATTTAATCGAAGCTCTCCGCGCGTAAGCGTCTTTTGTTTTGTAGCCGTAATTGATTGCCAAATCAAAATCGGCGAGCATTTTCCGAAAAGTCGCCTCGACAATTTCATTTGACGCTTCTTTTCGTTTGATGATTTGCGCGTAACGAATTCCGGCGCGGCGAAAATGCGCTTCGCCGTGCGACGGATTCAGTTCAATCGCTTTTTCAACGTCGGCAAAAGCGCCTTCAAGATCGCGTTGATTGTTTTCGCGGGCTTTGCTGCGTTCGAGATATGCTTCGAGATATGCCGGATTAAGCTTGATCGCTTCTGTGAGAGAGACAATCGCCGCGTCGTATTTATGCGTTTTAAGCTGCTCGACGCCTTGTTTGTAATAAGCGTCGGCGGTTTGCTGTGCGAAGCCGTTGAAACAAAAAAGAACGGCGAGCGAAAAAGCAAAAAAGGCGCGGCTTGGAATTTTCATAAAACTTAATCTGCAAGACTTTTAATCCGCCGCCGATTATAAATAAAACATCTGGAAAATAACAGAAAAAACAATCGCCGCCGGTTTAGAAAGGCGGCGATTGTTTTTCAGAATCCGAAATTATTTCGATTTTTATTCGTCTTTTGTCAACAAACCTCTTTGATAAAGGTCGTTGAGCAGATTGATTTGCGCGGCGACGGCGTAATTCGACATCGAGCGTTCGCGCAATTCGGCGTGCGGGCTGTTCATATCGCCGGAAGCATCGCTCATCACTTCTTCAACCGTGCGATTCCCGCGCGTTCTAATTAACTCGCGGTATCGCTCCATCCATTTCGGCATTTTCCATTGTTGTTGCATCAGATTTTGTTTTTATTGATTAAAAGCACTCGGAGCGGGACGGTCGCCGTTTACGCCGAACTGTTCGGCGTAAAATCCGTTGTTGGCGCTGTTTTGCCGATACCAATGTCCGTTTGACGGGCGAAAGACGGAAACATCTGTTTTTCCGTCTCCGTCGTAATCGGCTGGCGTCGGAATGTCCTCTCCTATGCCGAAATTTAAACCGACGAATTGATTGTTCGAGCTGTTAATTCGATACCAAGCGCCTGCTGTCGGGCGAAAAACAGAGATGTCGGATTTTCCGTCGCCATCGAAATCGCCGACTGCCGGAATATCGCCGTTCGTGCCAAATTGCAATCCGATAAATTGATTATCCAATGAATTTAAACGATACCAAGAACCGTTTGACGGGCGGAAAACAGCGATGTCCGATTTCTGATCGCCGTCAAAATCGCCGATGACGGGCACATCGCCAGTCAAGCCGAATTTAACCGCTACGAATTGATTGTTTGAAGAGTTTTGGCGATACCAGTAACCGTTCGAGGGACGAAACACGGAGAAGTCGGCGAGTCCATCGCCGTCAAAATCCGCGGGACGCGGCAAATCGCCGTTTGTGCCGAAATGAATTGCGACGAACTGATTGTTTGAGCTTTGTAAAATGTACCAATAACCATTTGTCGGGCGAAAAACGGCGTAATCGGTTTTGCCATCGCCATCGTAATCTGCCGGAGCAATTAAATCTCCGCTCGCACCCCATTGCATTCCGACAAATCCCGCTTGCGAACGTTGGATGTACCAAGTGTTTGTTCGATAAACCGAAATGTCGGATTTTCCGTCGCCGTCAAAATCGTAAGGCGGCGAACTCGCCCGCCTGACGCATGGTGAAGTGTTTCGCAGCAAGGAAACGAAACGGGATTCAAATTTAGCGACGGCAATATCGGGTTTTCGATCTCCGTTAAAGTCGGCAGACGTGATTCCGTGAGGCTGTGCTTCGAGCGGAACAAGTATTGGAGCGGAAAAAATACCCGTGCTGCTTCCCGGCAGAATAGCGACGTTTGGACTGGAGTAAAGAGGAGCGGCGATGTCGGGATTTCCGTCACCGTTAAAGTCGTTGACGGTTAGTGTAAAGGGATTTCCGCCGATGACATAACTTGTACCGGCAGAAAACGTTTGACCATTTCCCAATAAAACGGTAATTCGACCGTTTGCTCTGTTTGCAACTGCAAGGTCTAGGAAATTATCGCGATTAAAATCGGCGGCTTCAAGCCACTGCGGAGTTGTTCCGGCTGGAAAATATGCCGGAGCGCCGAAACCGCTTGCCGAGTTAAAAAAGACGATTACATTATTGCTGCCCGCTGCCGCTAAATCTTTCCGCCCGTCGTTGTTAAAATCCGCCGCGACAATAGCAACTTGCACGCTTTGAACCGGAAGATTAATCGGAGCCGCAAAGCCGCCGTTTGAGGTTCCGAAAAGCAGGGAGACAAACTGCGATCCGGCATTTGCCACAGCTAAATCATTAATTCCGTCCGAGTTGTAATCGGCAACAGCCACGTCAAACGGATTTGTCCCGGCTTGTAAAAATGACGGATTGCCGAAAGTGCCGTCTCCGTTCCCCAAATAAATGTGAACGTTATTCGGGGATTGAGTAGTGTCGATTAAATCCAGCTTTCCGTCGCGATTTACGTCGGCGGTTCGCAGAGAATTCGCAAAACCCGTCTGAGGCAAGTTAACCGGACCGGCAAACGACCCGTCGCCATTGCCCGGAAAAACGCCAATGCCGGTAGGCGGCACACCATATTGAACAGCCAGATCGTTTTTACCGTCTCGGTTAAAATCGCCGCTGACTACTAATTTATTCGTTTGGGTTTCAATAACGTTTTTGACGGCGAGAAATTCACCGCCGACTCCCCTGATAATGGATAAACCGTTCGGATTAACCGAGGTCTGCGAATCATTGTAATTTGCTACGGCTAAATCTTTTTTCCCATCCGCGTCAACATCCAGAACCGTCGCCCAAATCGGATGATAACCCGAAATGTATTGCGCTGGGACGGCAAACAATCCATTGCCGAGACCAAAAGAAACCCCGAGCGAGCCGGGAGCGGAACCGACAAAGCTTTTTCCGGTAACGACCAAATCTTTGGCTCCATCCCCATTCAAATCTTCCGCAAAAAGATGCCGCGGCGTATCTATGGTTGGAGATACATTAAACGAACCGAAAGTTCCCGTACCGTTACCGTTTAAAACTTGAATCGTACTGCTAGTACCTCCGACAGCGGCTGCAATATCCAAAAAAGTGTCGTTATTAAAATCTTCAATTAAAACAAAACCCGGATTTCCGCCGTTCACATTGTAAACTGTCGGAGTAGACAAGTTTCCGTTACCGTCGCCAAGATAGACTAATACGGCTTTGGTAGAGCTGTCGCTCACAGAGACGACGACATCGGCTCGATTATCGTTATTGATGTCGCGCACGGATAACGATGAAGGAGTGCCGGGAAATGCCCGAAATGAATGTCTGACGAATGTCCCGCTGGAATTGCCGAGCCAGACTTCGTGACTGCTTCCATCCAAGACAATCAAATCTTTTTTACCATCGTTATTCATATCGGCAATGGCGAGAAATCTGGTCGCGCCGTATGGTCGAACAGGAGCCTCAAACGTTCCTGTCCCGTTTGCGTAAGAAATGCCGCTGTCGGTGACCAAATCAAGCCTGCCATCGCCGTTCAAATCTCCGACTGCCAGACCAAGATGTTGACCGGGAATCGAAACTGTTAATGGAGATGAAAATGAGCCACCGGCACTTCCGTAAAGAATTTTTGCCGAGTCAAATTGATTAAGAATAACCAGGTCGGTTATTCCATCCGAATTAAAATCACCTTTTTCAACTACCCTGGGCGAATTTCCGACATCATAGTGCGTCGGAGAGCCGAAAGAGGTAGCTGTGCAATCTTGCGGGAAATTCATCTGTTCCAAAAGATGTATGAAACAGGCGAGGGAAATTACAAAAAAAATAATTTTCATCTGAGATAAATAAAATTGTCGAATTTTTAGAGTTTTAAAATTGAAGAAATGGTCAGATGCTTAAGCGGCAAAATTAAGTTGTATAAGCAGTTTGCGCTATTGAGAACTAAAAGGTTAGCCCATTGTCCAAGCGAAACTGCAAACCGTTTTCAGCTTCGCTCGGACAATAGAATTTAATTAAATCAAAGCCGAAATAGCCGAGTCAAAAATTTCAAGAGCAACATTAGCGTTTTCTTCGGTCAAAACGAGCGGCGGCGAAAAACGAATGGTCGAAATGCCGCAGCCCAGAATGATTAAACCGTGATTAAAACATTCCATTTCGATGCGGTCACGCAGTTCCGGTGCCGGCGTCATCGAGTCTTTAGATTCGACAAATTCGACACCGATCATCAATCCAAGCCCGCGCACATCGCCGATGCAATCGTATTTTTGCATCAATCTGCGCAAACCGTTTTGCAGATGCTCGCCGACACGCGCCGAATTTTCGACCAGACCGTTTTCGAGCAGCTCGATTGTTTTCAAGGCGGAAGCGATGCAAACCGGATTTCCGCCGAACGTCGAAGCGTGCGCGCCTTTGCCCCAATTCATAATGTCTGCGCGGGCGACGCAAGCGCCAATTGGCAAGCCGGAACCGATGCCTTTGGCGAGCGTCATAATGTCGGGTTTTAAATCGTAATGGTCGGACGCGAACATTTTGCCGGTTCGCCCAAAGCCTGACTGCACTTCATCAACGATGAGCAAAATTCCGTTTTCATCGCAAATCCGGCGAATTTCTTTGACAAAATGAGCGGGCGCGGGAACATAACCGCCTTCGCCCTGCACGACTTCAAAGACGATTGCCGCGACTTCATCGGGCGGAGTCGTGGTTTTGAAAAGCGTGTTTTCAATAAAATTTACCGTCGCTTTCGACGCTGATTCTCCATCGGTCGCTCCGGCAAACGGCGAGCGCAATTTATTCGGATACGGGACGTGAACTACGTCCAAAGCCTGACGCATAAAACCGCGCCGCTGCGCGACTTTTGAAGAGGTCAACGACAGCGCGCCCAAAGTTCTGCCGTGAAAAGAACCGAAAAACGAAATGAATTTCTGCCTTCCCGTGTGATACATCGCCAGTTTTAAAGCGGTTTCAATCGCTTCCGCGCCGGAATTGGCGAAATGCGTTTTGGTTGGACTCGGAACGGGCGTGATTTCGTCCAGTTTTTTGCCGAGGGCGGGCATATGACGATAATAATAATCGGTTCCGCACATATGCATCAGTTGCGCGGTTTGTTCCTGCACCGCGCGCACGATTTCAGGGTGGCAATGTCCCGTATTACAGACGGCGACTCCGGCGTTGCAGTCCAGAAAGACGTTGCCGTCAACGTCGGTTATCCAAACGCCTTCGCCTTTTTCGACGACTAATTTGTAATCCGGGCGCGGGTAGGAAGGCGTGACAAATTCGTGGTCTGCTGCAATAATTTCCTGAGCTTTCGGTCCGGGCAATTCGGTTTTGATAATCGGTTTTTGAGTTTCGAGCATTGGTGCTGACATAGTTTTTTTCTCCTTTTAAATTGAAAACAATTGATTGACGAATAAAGAGTTTCACTAAGAAACCGCAACGGCAAAAACGATTGAAGAAAACCGAACTACCCGACGAACAAACTTGGGCGCACGACGACGGGCGTGCGTTTCATAAACGAGCGAAAACTGATTGGAAATGTCGTATGCGTAAACAGCATTTTTGAAAAAAAGCGGGAAAGATTACAAGAAAATGCTAACACAAATTGAATTTTAAGTTAAATTTTAAAAGCAAATTTCGATTCAATGCCTTTCGATAAAAACAATAAATTCTTTTCCCATTTCGGTATCTTTTTAGCCGCCGCACTTTACATCGCCGTGCGTCTTTGGGGCTTGACCGATTCGTGTCTTTGGTTCGACGAGATTTTCAGCGTCCATGCCGCGAATCATCACGCGCCGAATGCTCTGCCGATACCTGCTTTGCTCGATTTTGTCGCGCAGGATTTAATTCATCCTCCGCTTTTTTACATTTGGCTGAAATTCTGGATTTTTGCGGGCGGCGAATCGCTTTTGTGGCTCAGGCTTTTTCCGATTTTCTTTTCGATTCTGGCGCTCGTTCCGCTCCTTTTGCTGTGCCGCGAGCTGAAATTTTCAACAACGGAAAAAATCACGGCGATTACGCTTCTCGCCGTCAACGGTCTGTTGGTCAAATACTCGCAGGAAGTTCGGATGTACAGCGTTTTGTTTTGCCTGTCGCTTTTTTCAATCTGGCTGTTCGTCCGTTTTTTGAATACGACTCGCAAATCAACTTTTTTCTGGTTGCTTTTCGTCAATTTGCTGCTCATTTACACGCATTATTTCGGCTGGCTCGTTGTCGTTTCCGAGCTTTCGGCGATTTTGCTTTGGCGGCGGGAATTTTTAAAGCGTTTTATTGCGGGATTTTTGTTTTTGGCGATTTGTTTCGCGCCCTGGGCTTTTGCCGTTGTCAAAGCGGCGCAGGCGAGCACCGGGTTAAAACAAAACATCGGCTGGGCGGCAAAACCGACTTTGGCAAAACTTTTGTCCTTCGTTTTCTCGCTGCATGAACCGTTTTATTACCAGCAAAACAATTTGGAAGCGCCCAATTTGTTGTTAATCTCGCTGCCTTTTGCGTTTATTTGCATCGGCGCTATGATTTTTTCGCTTTTCGTCGAAAAAGAAAATTTCGTTTTCCGTTTGCTCGCGGTTTTCGTCCTCGTTCCGGTCGTCATTGCTTTTGTCGCAAGCTGGCTGTTGCCGTATTCGGTTTGGGGAGTTCGCCATTTGATCATAATTTTCGCGCCGTACAGTTTGCTAGTCGCTTTCGCGCTTAATCGTTTGCGCCCGGTCGGGGTGAGAATCGCGGTTTTCGGTTTGCTCGGCGCGCTGATTTTAGGGGGCTGCGCGTTTCACTTCGCGCGAGCGAAAAACGTCAACATCTGGTGCGGATGGGAGGAATTGGCGAAGCGGGCAATCGAGAACGAAACGGCGTTTGATAATTTGACCGTTTACGCTTTTGAAGATTTAGTGGCTTATCATTTGTGGTTTGCGACGAAAACGAGCGAGCGCGTTCGGGTTGTCGCCGTTAAAGATTTTCCCGGAATCTTAGAAGACAAAGCTTATTTTCTGCCGCGCGGTTTTGACGACGTTAAAGTCGAGGATAAAAACGCGTTGGCGGGTGACCGATTTTGGATTGCTTTTCGAGATAAAAACTGGAATCCTCAGCACCCGTTGTTGCAGGATTTAGCGGCACGCGGTTACAAAACCGGCGCACCGCTCGAATTCAGCGCCACAGGCGAGACGGCGTTTCTCGTCAAGGTTGAAAAATAATTTATTTCCGCTTCCACCGAACGCCGTCTTTTGTGTCTTCGAGAATGATTCCTTTGGCGGCGAGCAAATCGCGGATTTCGTCCGAACGCGCGAAATTGCGGTTTCGGCGCGCTTCCTGGCGCTCGTCAATCAAGGCTTGAATTTCCGAATCGAGCATTTCTTCGCGTTCTTTGCCGAAAATGCCGAACACGGAATCGAATTTTGCAATCGCGTCGAGGACAAGATTTCGATCATCCGCGCGCACCGCATCACTCGCCAAAGCCGTGTTAACTTCCCGGACGAGATTATGAAGCGCTGCGAGCGCAACGGAAGTGTTGAGATTGTCGTCCATCGCGTCTTCAAATTGTTTCAGAGAATCCAGAACAATTCTTTCGACTTCCGGGTTTAGACCGCTTTCGACGCGCGCTTCCGCCACGCGGCGGCGAAAATCCTGCAAGCGTTCGATTGTGTTTTCCGCGCCGCGCAGATTTTCAAATGTGAAATTAAGCTGATTGTCATACGGCACGCTCAAGAGCAAATAACGAATCGCCAGAGGCTTATGCCCGCGCTCGCGCAGTTCGCGGAAAGTAAAATCGTTGCCGAGCGATTTCGACATTTTTTCGCTGTCAATTTTTAAAAACTCGCCGTGCAGCCAATATTTGGAAAACAATTTTCCGGTTGCGCCTTCGCTTTGGGCGATTTCGTTTTCGTGATGCGGAAACTGCAAGTCAATTCCGCCCGCGTGAATGTCGAAAGTTTCGCCTAAATATTTCATAGACATCGCCGAGCATTCGATGTGCCAGCCCGGACGACCGCGACCGAAAGGCGCGTCCCAACCGGCAGGTTCATCCGCGTCAACAAATTTCCAGAGCGCGAAATCACGCGCGTTTTCCTTGTCGTATTTATCGGTGTCAACGCGCCCCGAACCGCCTTCGATATTGCCCTCAAAACTGATTTTCGAGAGCTTGCCGTATTCTGGAAAAGCGGAAATACGGTAATAAATCGAACCGCCCGCTTCGTAAGCACGCCCGTTTTCCATCAGCTTTTGAATGATTTCGATCATTTCCGCGATGTGTTCGGTCGCGCGCGGTGCGATGTCCGGTCGCTCGTTCCCAAGCGCGTCAGAGTCATCCCAAAAAGCTTCGATAAACGGTTGGACAAATTCGTCAATTGTCTTTCCGGCTTCTTTCGATTTTTCGATAATCCGGTCGTCAACGTCTGTCAAATTCATTACGTGCGTCACGTTATAGCCTTTGAATTTCAGATAACGCCGCAGCAAATCGCCGAACGCAAACGTGCGAAAATTGCCGATGTGCGCGAAATTCCAAACCGTCGGACCGCACAAATACATTTTGACTTCGTTGTCCTGCAAAGGTATAAAATCTTCGGTTTTATCCGTTAAATTATTATGAAATCTAAGCATAAATAACTGAGAACCGAGAGCGGAGAACGGAGAACCGAATGTGTGTTTTAGTTCTCAGTTCTTCGTTCTCAATTCTCCATTTCTAAAATTTCCTGCACACGTCCGACTTGCCCGTCGGTTAGACGCACTTTGATTCCGTGCGGGTGAGACTGCGAATTGGTCAAAATGTCTTTTACGACGCCCTCGGTGCGTTTTCCGGTGCGCTGGTCTTGTTTTAAAACAATTGCGACGCGCAAACCCGGTCGAATGTCTTTTCTGTTTTGTGAATTCATTTGGCTAAATCCGGCTCAATATATTTTGCTCTGGCTGCGGGCGAAAATAAAAGCTCGCGGCTGTAAAACTTTAGCGGCAAGCCCGAATCGCCGCAAGTTTCGATAACTTCGTTTGCCAGCGAAGCGATAGAACCTCTGTCTTTTATATTACCCAAAAAATCGGAAACCGTTCGCATCCAGAAAACGGTCAAAGTCTCGTGATAACCGCGCGTCGGCGTATTCGGAACATTGTGCGCCGCATTTAATTTAAAAATTCCGTCGCGCATTTTCCCTGTCGCGGTTTCCAAATCCGGCTCGCGCAGACAATACCAGAGCGCAGCGGTCAAATGCGCTGCGTGCGTCCATTCTTTCTCCGAAACGGTGCAGTTTTCAAAGCGTTCGATCAACAATTCGATTTCGCCGTCTGTTTTATAAATCATATTTCCTCCAAATAAAAAAGCTGCGGGACTTGGAATCCCGCAGCTTTGGCTTTTTGTAAGTGCGGAATTTTACAACAATTTGAAATGTTCTACAATCCGTCGCGAGGCATCCTGCGGCGAAAGATTGGTGTTGTCAACAATCAGACTCTCGCGCGCGTTAATGGGCTGAAACAATTCGTATTTGTCCAGCAATTCGTTCAAAATATTTAGATTGTTTGCTTTGCCGTACTTTTTGCGGCTTTCTTTGACGACGCGCTTTTCCAATTCTTCGCGTTGGCATCTGAGTAAAACAAAACAAATCTTGCCGCCGTGTTTTTCGACGGCTTCGAGAACTTTGTCAATATGCGCGTCATCCAGGTCTTTGGCGTAACAAAATGTGTAGATCAAACTGACGTTTTCCCGCGCGGCTTCGCTAATCACATCGAGCCGAATTTTCTCGATTAATTTATAAAAAGTCGGCGTTCCGAACTCGAAAACCGGCTCGACGCAGTCAATCGAAAGATGATTATGAAAGACTTTATAACAGGTTAAAGCGGCAATTTCTCCCGCAACCGTCAGTTTACCGGCTGCCGGGGGACCATAAATAAAAATTAAATTCATCGGCTTGTCTCCTTTCTAAAATTATCTGAAAAAGATGTCATAAAAAATTACCTTGCGGAGTTTTAGTTTTGACGCAGAAATCTGTTTAAAAAATAACGAACAACGGACAGAACAAAACCCGGACTCGGAAAATATCGGGTTAAAAAATATCAATGAAAATATTTCACTTAATCCTTTACACCCTGCTTTGCGGCGTTTTATTTATTAATACCGCTCCGGCTCAAAACAAACAATCGAACATTGCCGTCAATGCTGAAGAAGCGGTTAAATGGCGCGAAGATTTGCGTTATATGGCAGATCAAATGCCCAAATATCACAACAATCTTTTTCATACGATGACGCGCGAACAATTCGACGGCGCAATTAAACGATTACACGACCGAATACCTCAACTCGCCAGACATCAGATTATTGTCGAGATGGCTCGGATTGTGGCAATGGTCGGCGACGGTCACACTAACATTTATCCAACGCGTGATACAAAAATCGGTTTTCGCGCTTTGCCCGTCAAGCTCTATTTATTTAAAGACGGTTTGTTTGTCAGAGCCGCCGAACGCGAACACGCAAATCTTGTTGGCGCGAGAGTAACCAAAATCGGTAATTCTTCGATTGAAGAATCAATCGCCAAAGTGCGTGAAATGATCGGGCGCGACAACGAAATGGGCGTTCGATTTTTCGCGCCGCATCTGCTCGCAATGCCCGAAATTTTGCACGCTTTCGGAATTGTCGGTGATATGGAAAGTATTCCGTTATCAATTGAAAAAAGCGGTAAACAGGAAACCGTGACGCTCAAACCGGGCGGATTGGCAGAAATGTTGCCGCCGGATACCGATACAACCTGGATTAATAAACCAAATTGGATTGATATGCGTGATGGCTCGTCAAATCCACAACCTTTGTGGCTCAAAGACCCGAACGATAAATTCTGGTTTGAATATTTCCCGGAAAGCCGTGTCGTTTACGCTCAACTTAATCAAGTTACAAATAAAGAAAAAGAGACTTTAGCCGATTTCTCAAAACGTCTTTTTACTTTTGTCGAAGCCAATCCGGTTGAAAAGCTCATCCTTGATTTACGGCTCAATCGCGGCGGCAACGGAATGCTTTTGCGTCCGCTGGAAATCGCTATAATCAAATCGAAAATCAACGAGCGCGGCAAACTGTTTTGTCTTATCGGGCGCAGCACCTGGTCGGCTTCGCAATTTCTTCTGAATAATTTAGAGGAATATACAAACGTTATTTTCGTAGGCGAACCATCCGGCTCGAAGGGAAACGCTTTTGGCGATTCGCGCCGGATTACGCTTCCCAATAGCGGTATGACCGTTCGAGTTTCCGTTTATTACTGGCAGGATTGGGCGCCCTGGGACACACGCTTTTGGACCGCGCCCGACATAACGGCAGAACTGACTTCAGAAGATTACCGCGCCAACCGCGACACTGCATTAAACGCAATTTTAAACTACAAACCGCAGGCTTCGCTTTCCGAAGCGCTTGACGAAGCCTTAACCAAGGGCGGCGCTGATCTGGCTGTAAAAAGATTTCGTGAGTTTATGACTGAACCGGCTCATCGTTATTACCACGTCGAGCAGCCTTTACTCGAAGCCGGGCAGCGGCTTTTGAATGAAAAGAAACCGGAACAGGCGCTCGTGCTTTTCAAAATTAACGCCGAAGCGCATCCGCATTCTTTCCGCTCATATTTTGCTCTCGGCGAAACTTATTTCCTGACCGGGAATAAAGAATTGGCAATCCGAAATCTGGAAAAATCTTTAGAGCTAAATCCAAAAAATTACGAAGTTTCCATGAGATTAAAGCAAATAAAACAACAAAAATAGCTGTTAATTCAAGTTCATTTAAAAGACTATAAAAACTTCTTATTAATATCTTTTGATTTTTGGTCACGTTGAATTGGTTCAAGTAAGCCGGTAGTTTGCTCGGTAACGCTCGGAATCGGTTCTGCAAGCACTCGCGCCGGTGTTGAGTAAAGCTCTGTTCCAGCTTGCTCATTAAGCTGGCTAGTGCCGCTTACCTTTTTCCCAACTTTCCTGCGCCTTAATAACATCCAGAGGAACACGACTTCTAACACCAATATAAGAAGAAAACTAAGCGCTAAGACTACGATTGCAATTGGGTTTCCGCTTTTCGCTACTGATAAGAACGTAGCAACTGCCACCATGCCAAAGACGAATGTGACTACCATCGCAGCCACAAGTATGTTAGGTGATATTTCCGATGTTTTGCCGTCATCATTTTTTGCCGCGTCGCTCAACTTTGCCCCGCAGCGGTTACAGTAAATTAAATTTTGCGTCATAAGTGCGCCGCAAGATGAACAATACATAGTGTTTTCCTCCATATCCGAATACGTAAGTACAAATTCGGATGTTCCCCGGCAAAATAAAAAGCGGTTGATTTATTCTACTAGCGATCAAAACTCAGCCGGTCACCGCTTTCGCTCAAGCATCTGCCTGAAACCTTTAGAGAATCGTTGTTTTCCGATAACTGAAAAACGGTTTTACTGTATTGGACAGACAATAGGCTAGGTTTATTGACAACGATTACAAATGCCTTTTCATCAAAAACTCACAGCAAAAAAACAGGCGTAAATCGCCTTTGGCGGCGCTTGTTAACGCTTAAAGAACAAGGAGATTTTATGAAATACTCACATAAATTAATTACGTTGGTTTTTGCAGCAGTTCTCCTCATCGGTGGGATGGTAACTTCCGCTTCGGCGCAGCGCCGCGGCGTTCGAGTTATTAACCGACCCGTTGTTGTCCGAACTTATGTAAGACCGTATGTCGTCAGACCTTATTATTACGGGTATAACCGTTTATGGAATTACGGATATTACGATCCGTTTTACGACCCGTATTTTTCCGATCCGTACCTCCGCGCTCAGCGACAGAGATATTATCTCCATCAAGAGTTAAGAGGTAATCAACGAGAATTGAGCAAACACCTCGAAAAATACAGAGCCGACGGTGTAATCACCGCCAAAGAGCGGAGAGAATTAGACGATGATTACCGCGACGTTGCAAAGGCAAAACGCAAGTTGGCAGAATTTGAACGTAATTACTAATAAAAGTTTTA
>DASVTY010000171.1:0-3086 GCA_036387315.1 Pyrinomonadaceae bacterium | reverse complement strand
CCGCAAGTCCTGAAACGGTCACGGCGCTCAGCGACCTTGCCGAAGTTTATCGCTATGGCGGAAAATACGACGAGACCGAGCAGTATTATCAACGCGCCGTCACGCTCAGCGATCAGCTTTTCAAACCGGAAGATAAAGATTACGGCAAGGCTTTCGACCATTATCAATGTTTTAATTATCAAATTCCTTTTTTGAAACCGGACGATAAATATACAAAAAACTTCGCCGCTTTCGCAAAAAACAGAAACATCAAATATCCGCTTCCGCAACCTGATCCAACTGCCAAAGTCGGCGTAGTCAACAGCCGCGCAATTAAGCTGGCTAAACCTCCGTATCCAAGCGGCGTACGCGGTTTGGGCGGCGTCGCGGTCGTGAAAGTGACCATTGATGAAAACGGCAAAGTCAGTGAAGCCCAGCCGACTTGCGGCTTCACCGTTTTTACCGAAGCCGCTGTTCGCGCTGCACGCGCGTCAGTTTTTACGCCCACCATTATCGAGGGCAAACCGGCAAAAATCACCGGCGTGATTATTTATAAATTTTCTCCGAATTAATGAACGACAGGCGGCAACAGGCAAATACGGTAATGGATTGGCTGAAGCAAGCGTATCCGGACGCGCATTGCGCTCTTAAACATACAAACGCGCTTGAATTACTTATTGCGACAATTCTTTCGGCGCAATGCACCGACGAGCGCGTGAACATAGTCACCGAAACGCTTTTCCGCAAATATCGCAGCGTCGAAGATTTTGCCGCCGTCACGCAGGAAGAATTGGAACAGGACATACATTCAACCGGATTTTTCCGTAACAAAGCCAAAAATATTCGCGCGGCGTGCGAAATGATTTTGCAGGAATACGGAGGGGAAATTCCGCCCGATATGGAAAAATTGCTCGCTTTGCCGGGCGTTGCGCGCAAAACGGCGAATGTCGTTTTGGGAAATGCTTTCGGGATTGCTTCGGGCGTTGTGGTTGACACTCACGTTTCGCGCGTGTCGCAGCGATTGGCGTTGACCGAAGAAACCGTGCCGGAAAAAATTGAAAAGGATTTAATGCAGCTAATTCCAGAAGAAGATTGGGTTCTCTTCCCGCATCTTCTGATCTCGCACGGACGTGCTATTTGTCAGGCGAGAAAACCGAAATGCGCCGAATGCGGTTTAGAGCCGATTTGCCCGTCCTCTTTGTTAAAAAAATAAGTTTCACGCAAAGCCGCAAAGAAAAGCCAGAGACGCAAAAAACAATTCTTTGTTTTAACTTTGCGTGAAACTTTTTACTCTTTGTTTCTTTCTTTGTAAGCCTGCATCGCTTCGGAAGCCCCTTCGTGCATAATTTCCGGGCGATGATAACGCCAGTATTTGTTAAATTCCTCTTCGTTCATTTCGGTTTTTTCCGCGCGAGTTTTTTCCTTTAAATAATTTTCCGCCCAGGCGCGTATTTCTTCGTTTCTGTTCAACGCCGTGCGCGCTCCGTGCATCAGATTGTCGCGTTCCATTTTGAATTCTCCTTGTGATAGATTTTGCAAATGAATCTTAGAAATAATTTTTCTGTTTCAGTGCGAGCTTATTTTCTCATTTTGACGCTCGCGCTGTCATTCATCGCGCCTGCTGCGGCGCAAACAAAGCAGATGCCGCAAGCCGCGACAAAACCGGCGGCGGTTTCTGCTCAAACCGCCGAAGTGCCGTTTGTCAATCGAGTTTTGCCGAACGGTTTGGAAGTTATCGTGCTGCCGGATTCGAGCGTGCCGCTCGTGACGGTCGAGCTGGCGGTTCGCAACGGTTCTTTCACCGAACCGCCCGAATTAAACGGCTTGTCGCACCTTTACGAGCATATGTTCTTCAAAACCAACGGCGCGATAATGCTTTATCGCTGTCAGCAGTACGAAAGCTACGGGAACATTCGTGCTTACCGGGAAAATCAATGCGGCGAGCATTTAAAATACAAAAACGAAATCGGAAACGCCGATTATTTGACCGAAATCGGAAAGCTCGGAATCACTTACAACGGCACGACGCGCGAAGAAGTCGTCAATTATTATTTCACGACGACCAGCCCTTTCTGGCAAACCGCGATGCGTTTTATCAAAGATTCGGTTCGCTATCCGGTTTTTGAGGAAAACGAGTTTGAGCGCGAAAAACAAGTCGTCATCGGCGAGATTGATCGGCAGGAATCAAGCCCGTTTTTCTATTTAAACCGCGCCATCAACGATAAGCTTTTCTACAAATATCCGACCAGAAAAAATCCCGGCGGAACGCGCGAAACGGTTTCCAGTGCAACAACGTCGAAAATGCGAACGATTCAATCGCGTTATTACGTCCCGAATAATTCGGCGATTGTCGTTACCGGCGATGTCGCGCCTGATAGAGTTTTCGCTGAAGCCGAAAGATTATTCGGCGATTGGAAGCCGCGCGCGGTCGAGCCGTTCAAAGAATTTCCGCTCGTCGAGCATCCGCCGCTTGCAAAAAGCGAAGGCGAAATTATTCAACAGCCCGTCGAAAACGTCTTTTTGATGATCGGCTGGCACGGTCCTTCAATCGGCAAAGACGATGCGGCGACTTATGCGGCAGACGTTTTTTCTTATATTCTGGGGCAGCCGAATTCGCGTTTTCAGCGCAATATTGTAGATAAAAGTTTGGCAAGCTCGGTTGGCATCGGTTATTACACGCAACGCAATGTCGGTCCGATTATGGTTTCCGCCATTACCACGCCGGACAGAGCGCGCGCCGCTGCAAAAGCGATTTACGAGGAAATCGCCGCTTTTAATTCGCCCGGTTATTTTACGGACGAAGAATTGGAAAGCGCGAAAAACATTCTCGCCTCGCGAGATTTGTTTGAACGCGAGCAGACGAGCGAATACGCGCACACTTTGAGTTTTTGGTGGAGTTCGACCGGAATTGATTATTTTCGCGGCTATCAAAAAAACTTGCGCGCCACGTCGCGCGCCGACATCAACCGCTACGTAACAAATTATATTCAAAACAAACCGCACGTCGGTTTGGCTTTGATGTCGGCTGACGCGCAAACGCAGGCAAAGCTGACGCCGGAGGAATTGATTGGTAAATAATAAAAATATGTTTTCTTTTTTTCGTTTTT
>DASVTY010000170.1:0-3169 GCA_036387315.1 Pyrinomonadaceae bacterium | reverse complement strand
TGAGCAGTGAGCGGTAAGCAGTGAAAACAGTAAAATCTGCTCACTGCTTACCGCTCACTGCTCACTCAACATTCTGCACCTGCTCGCGGATTTTTTCGATTTCGGCTTTGACGACGAGCGCGGCTTCTTTGATTACGATGTCGGTGGCTTTGGACAAAATCGTGTTTCCCTCGCGGTTTAATTCCTGCGTTAAAAAATCGAGCCGCTTGCCGATTTCGCCCTCTGATTCGCAGATTTCACGAAACTGCGAGATATGACTTTTCAGCCGCGCCAATTCTTCGGAAACATCGCTCCGCTCGGCTAAATAAGCGACTTCCTGCGCCAGACGCGCTTGATCCAATTCGATTTGCGAATCGGATTTGGCAAGCAAATCGGTTATTTTCTTCTGCAAACGGGCGCGGTAGTTTTCCGTGATACTTGCGGCGTTCGGTTCGATGATAGAGATTTGCCGCTCGATTTCCGCAAGACGCGAAAACATTTCGATTTTTAACGCTTCGCCTTCGATTTCGCGCATTTGCTCAAGCTCGGTCAAAGCCAATTCGAGCGCGGCTTCGATTCCGTTTTGCGTTTCGGTGTTAAGCTCATCCTTCGCAGTCTGCAAAACGCCGGGAAGACGTGCGATGACGTTTAAATCCGGCTCGCCCGAAAGCGAAAATTCCTGCCGCAATTGACTCAAAGCCTGCAAATATCCTGTAATCAGCGGGCGGTTTAATTCGTAAGCGATTTCGCTTGTGCGTTCGAGCGAAAGCGTCACGTCAACTCGCCCGCGCGAAAGTCTGGAAGAAATTTGCCGCTTTAAAACTGCTTCGAGCGATTGCAGCTCTGATGCGAGCCGCAAATGAACGTCGAGAAAGCGATTGTTTACTGTTTTTAATTCAACGGACGCCGCGTAATTTTCGCCTGAAGACGCGCCGCGCCCGAACCCGGTCATTGATTTCATTTTTTTTCAGTTAACAGTTAACAGTTAACAGTTATCAGTCTTTGTTAACTGCTAACTATTGACTGATAACTGTTTCAAATTGCAATTCGTACAGCCTACGATAAATACCGTTTTTCACCAAAAGTTCTTCGTGTGATCCGGTTTCGGCGATTCTGCCGCGTTCCATAACGACGATTTTATCGGCGCGGCGAATGGTTGACAATCGGTGCGCGATGACGATTGCCGTGCGGTTTTCCAGCAAATTTTCGAGAGCTTTTTGCACCAGCCGCTCGCTTTCCGAATCGAGAGCAGAAGTTGCTTCGTCCAGAATCAAAACCGGCGCGTCCGACAAAACTGCTCTCGCGATTGCCAATCTTTGTCTTTGCCCGCCGGAAAGGAAAATGCCCCGCTCGCCGACGATTGTGTCATAACCGTCGGGCAAATCGGCAATAAATTCGTGAGCGAAAGCGACTTTTGCCGCCCGTTCGATTTCCGCTTCGGTCGCGTCGGGTTTTCCGTAAGAAATGTTATAGCGAACCGTGTCGTTAAAAAGTACGGTTTCCTGCGTGACGACGGCGATTTGTTTTCGCAGGGTGTCGAGCTTTGCGTCTCGAATGTCGGTTTTGTCCCATAAAATCGCGCCTTCGGAAACGTCGTAAAAACGCGGAATCAATTTGGTCAGAGTTGATTTTCCGCCGCCCGAATCGCCGACGAGGGCGACGATTTTTCCGGCTTCGATTTCCAGATTAACATCGCGCAAAATCGTTTTGTGTTCTTCTTTGTAGTTGAAAGAGACGTTTTTCAGCTCGATTTTTTCTCGCAAAGGCTTTAGCTCGACAGCATCCGGTTTTTCAGGGAGCGCAAGATTTTCGTCCATCACTTCCCAAACGTGACCGGCGGCGGCGAAACCTTGTTCGAGCGAATTGTGCAGGCGCGACAATTTCCGCAACGGGTCGTAGCAGCTAAAAAGATACAGCAGAAACGTGAGAAACTGAGTCGAATCGAGTCTTCCGGCAAACACTTCGCGCTGCCCGAAATAAAGCAGCGTGACGAAACTCAAAACGCCGACAAGTTCAATTGTTTGCGGAGAAAGAGCTGCAATTTTCGCTGAACGCAAATTTGCCCGTTTAATCAGTTCGGCGACGGCGGAAAATCTTTGTTTTTCGCGTTCTTCGGCGCGAAACGCTTTGACGACCGTGTGATTGGAGAGCGATTCCTGCGCCGTGTCGGTCAGTATTTTGCTGCCTTCAAGCGATTCGTGCGCCAGATTTCTTAAAGCTTTCGAGAATTTTGCGGTTAAAATGCCAATGACCGGCGCGACGAGCATTGCGCCCAAAGTTAAACGCCAATTAAAAAAAAGCGCCGCGCCGAGAAAGCAAAAGAATTGAATGCCTTCGCGCAGCATATCGCGAATCGTCGCCGAAACTGTCAATTCAATCGCCGCCGCGCTCGTCACAAGACGCGAGACGAGAAAATTCGTCCGGTGTTTTTCAAAAAATGAAGCGGACTGTTTGAGCAGATGCGAGTATAAATCGAGCCGAAGCTCAAAAACGGCAGTCTGCCCGATGCGAGCCATCAAATACTGCGCGAAAAAATCAGCGACCGCTTTGAAAACCGAGAAAGCGAGCAGAAAAGCGGCAATCGTCGCCCAAGCCTCGATGCCCGATTCGGGAATATAATCTTGCAGATTAAACAGCGTCTCGGAGCGTTTGGCGGTTTCGCCGCCGACCGCCAGCGCTTGATTAAAAACCGGAACAATCAGCGCCAGACGCGCGCTTTCGAGCAAACCGACCGCCGCCATCGCCGCAAAAGCGACAATGAAAATGCCCAGATGCGGTTTTAAATATTTTAATAAGCGGCGAAAATCCTGCATTTGTAGAAAACTAAACTTTAACGAGCGCGAGAAGATAGCGTCAAGGCAGGCGGAAAATTAAGGTTTGAAATTCTTTTGTGAAACCGTAATGTGAAATAATATTTCAATGAGGTTACAGACAAAGTGAAACAAGTTATTTTATTTCTCACCGTTTTACTGGCGGCGCAAATTGCTTACGCGCAAAATACGTTTAAAGCCATTATCAAAAACGAAGAGACGAAAGAAGCAGTTGCGGGCGCAAAGGTTTCAGTCAAAGACACGGAAATTTCAGCGACTACGGACGCAAACGGCAGAGCCGAATTAACAAACGTTCCCGAAGGTGAACAAATCATCGAGATATTTTCCGCCGGTTATGAAACCAAAGAATTAAAAATCGC
>DASVTY010000169.1:0-20231 GCA_036387315.1 Pyrinomonadaceae bacterium | reverse complement strand
CAAACGCATTTTGATTCCGTCAACATCCGAAGTTTACGGCAAAGGCACGTCGGTTCCGTTCCGCGAAGAAGACGACGTTTTGACGGGCGCGACGAGCAAACATCGCTGGGCTTACGCCTGCGCCAAATCTTTGGACGAATTCTTGGCGCTCGCGCATTGGAAAGAATCGCGCCTGCCGGTTGTCGTCGTTCGTCTTTTCAACACGGTCGGACCGCGCCAGACCGGACAATACGGAATGGTCGTGCCGCGTTTCGTTCACGCGGCTTTGAAAAACGAGCCGATTCCGGTTCATGGCGATGGCAATCAATCGCGCTGCTTCGGTCACGTTGCGGATGTCGTCGAAGGCTTGCTGACGCTGCTCGAAACGCCGAGTTGTTTCGGTCAGGTTATTAATATCGGAAACGATCAGGAAACTTCAATCAAAGAGCTTGCCGAGGCAGCGATTAAAATGACCGGCAGTCGAAGCGTACTGCGATATATTCCTTACAACGAAGCGTATGGCGAAGGCTTTGAAGATATGCAGCGCCGCGTGCCGTCTCTGGATAAAGCCAAAGGTTTAATCGGTTACCAGCCAACCCGAACGCTCGCCGACATCATCAACGACGTAGCCGACGAGTTTCGCCGCGAACATCTGCCCGAAGCAAACAAAGCCGGCGCAAACTGAAATCAATTACGAATTACGAATTTCAAATTACGAATTAAGGAAATTTAATTCTTTAGTTCCACAATTCGTAATTCGTAATTTAAAATTCGTAATTGAATGAAGAATTTGTTTTTATTTCTTTTGATCGCCGCTTTTTCTTTTTCCGCTTCGGCTCAAAATAAAACGACCGGCGGCGTGCGCGGAAAAGTGCGTTTGACCAACGGCAGCTCGATTTCCGGCGCGCGCGTCGAGGCGCAGCAGGATGAAAAATCAATCGCTTCGACCAGAACCGACCGCAAAGGCGAATTTCAACTCGACGGTTTAAAACCCGGAGTTTACGATTTCGTTTTTATCAAAGAGGGTTTAGCCCAAGGCACTCTGCCACGCGTCGAAGTAAAAGCCGGAGAAGTGTCCAGACTAACCAAGCTCGTAATGGCGACCGACCAGGGAAAGCTGGCAATCGTGCGCGGGAGCATTTTCGACGCCAACGGTCGCAGCGTTTACGGCGCGAAAGTCGAAATATTTAAAATCTCCGGCGGCGAGAAAAAAGTATCGCAGATTTTCAGCAGCCAAAGCGGCGAATTCACCTTCAGATTGCCGCCCGCCGATGCGCGCTACCGCGTCGCAGTCACAATTGACGGCGCTGAACGCAGCAGTCAGGAACTCGAAATCAACGGCGCGCAAGTTTACCGCGTAGCAGTTTCGCTCAAACCCAAAACCTAAAAAATAGCCACGAACAAACACAAAAGGACACGAAAAGAAATCAAAAATTTTCGTGTCCTTTTGTGTTTGTTCGTGGCTAAAATCGAATTTAGTTTACGATTTCGGGGTATTCGTCGTCTCCGTCGTCGCCGTCCGCGATATTGTTTTGCTCTTGCTGCATTTGCATGACAACGAGTGGAAATTCGTTGAAAAGATTTGAATTGACGAGCGTTTGCACCGTGTAAGTTCCGACTTCGGGAAAGCTGGGATTGACGAAAAAGCTGACGTTATCGGCGAAACCGCCTTCCTGCAAAGCAACCTGCGTCGGCTGCGAGCTGACGACCACATTCATTTTGTCGGGCGACAAAATCCGCACCTCCGCCATATAATTTCCCACGCCCGTCCAATGTTGGACGACCGCAAATTTAATCAGCGTGACGGGAACGCGCTCGACCATAATATTTTGAAAAATGCCCATCAGCGACAGCTTGTTTCCCATTTCGAGCCGCACATCGTCGCATAAAATCGTGTAACCGAGTTGTAAATTTTCGTTTGCCATAAAGATTTAGGATAACATTTCTCGAAACATTTCTTCATCAATCACAGACACACCGAGCGCGCTTGCTTTTTCCAGTTTTGAACCGGCGTCTTCGCCCGCTAAAACGTAATCGGTCTTTTTGCTGACCGATGAAGAAACACGTCCGCCGCGTTCTTCGATTAAACGAGCGGCTTCGTCGCGCGTCAAGGTTTCCAGTTTTCCGGTTAAAACAAAAGTTTTTCCGGCGAAATTCTCGTTCGTGGCGACGGCGGTTTGCGTTTCGAGTTCGGTTTTGACGCCTGCCTCTTTCAGACGCCGAATCAAATCCTGATTTCGCGGGTTGGCAAACCAATCATGGACGCTCAAGGCGACGGTTAAACCGACATCTGAAATGTCGTCCAATTCGGAAACGGTCGCTTTGGCGAGATTGTCAATCGAGCGGAAATGATTGGCGAAAATGCGCGCATAACGCTCGCCGACGTTTTCGATTCCGAGCGCGAAAATCAAACGGCGCAGCTCTCGGTTTTTGCTAGCTTCGATCTGGTTGATGAGATTGGTCGCGCTCTTTTCCGCCTTGCGTTCGAGCGCGGCGATTTGTTCGTGCGTTAAGGAATAAATATCGGCGACATCTTTGACTAAACCCGTCGCATAAAATTGCTCGACGACGGCTTTGCCCAAGCCTTCGATGTCCATCGCTTTGCGCGAGGCGAAATACAAAATCCGCTCTTTGACGCGCGCCGGGCAATCGTAATTCGGACAGCGCGTGACGGCTTCGCCTTCGGGACGGACAACAGGAGTTTCGCAAACCGGGCAGGTGCGCGGAAATTCGTAAATTTGCTCGTCGCCGGTTCTGCGCGTCGCGACGACCTGCAAAACCTGCGGAATGATTTCGCCCGATTTTTCAATCAAAACGTAATCGCCGAGCCGCACGTCAAGCCGTTTGATTTCGTCCTCATTGTGCAAGGAAGCGCGCGAAACGACGGTTCCGGCAAGCAATGTCGGTTCGAGATATGCAACCGGCGTCAGCGCGCCCGTGCGTCCGATTTGAACGTGGATTGAATGCAGCTTGGTCGTCGCCTGCCGCGCCGGATATTTGTAGGCGATTGCCCAGCGCGGAGATTTGTTTGTCGCGCCGAATTCGTCTTGCAGCGCGGTCGAATTGACTTTGACGACCACGCCGTCAATTTCGTAATCCAAATCATCGCGGAGCGATTCCATCGAATTGCAAAATTCGATAACTTCGTCAATGTTTTCGCATTTACGGCGATTCGGATTAACCGTAAAACCAACCGTTTCGAGAAACTCAAAAATCTGCCAGTGCGTCGGAAACATTTTTGCCGCGCCCGCCAAAACGTCGTACGGGAAAAAATCCAGCTTTCGCTGCTTGACCAGCCGCGAATCAAGCAGACGAATTGTGCCGGAAGCGGCGTTTCGCGGATTGGCAAAAGTTTTTGCGCCGGATTCCGCAAGCTCTTCGTTCAGACGTTTGAAATTTGAACGCGAAAGATATGCTTCGCCGCGAACTTCAACGTTTGAAGAGATTTGCGCGTCTTTTAATTTTAAAGGTATTGAACGAATTGTTCGTGCATTGGGCGTAATATTGTCGCCGGTTCGCCCATCGCCGCGAGTCGCGCCGGCTACAAAAAAACCGTTTTCGTAGTGAAGCGCGAGCGAAAGACCGTCAATTTTCAATTCGGCGACGTATTCGAGCTTTCTGCCGTCCGCCAATTTTCGGCAGCGTTCGTCAAAGCGCCGCAAATCTTCGATGTCATAGCTGTTATCGAGCGACATCAGCGGAACGCGATGCGTAAAAGGCTCGAATCCTTCGGCTTTGCCGCCGACTCGCCGCGTCGGGCTGTCGGGCGTGACAAACTCCGGGTGCGCGTCTTCGAGTTCCTGTAAATGTTTTAAAAGCGCGTCAAACTCGGCGTCAGAGATTTCCGGCGCGCTGTGCTGGTAATAAAGCTCATTGTGACGGTTGACTTCCGTGCGAAGCCGTTCGATTTCCTCGCGGATGTTTTGTTCGGCAGTTTCAAAAAGATTCATAAAAATCGTTTAGAGTTTATGCTTGAGCCTGAAAAAACTACAAACCGAAATTGCTACTCTAAACTTTCATAAATTCGGCAATCAAACGATGAAAATGATGCGTCCCGGTTTCGCGCGTCGGTGAATATCTGCCTTGCCGGTAAAAGCGCGAACGGATTCCGCGCTGGACGTTTTCGACGACTGCTTCGTCTTCTCTTTCAACACGCTCTAAATCAGCGCCCGCGCCTTGTGAAAGCTTCTTTTCGTCAGCGACATAGCTCAAAAACGAAACTTTTGTTAACCCCGGATTTATCGGTTTGACGATGTTGACCGACAAGCCCCACGGGTAAAAATTAAACATCAGATTCGGGAAAATCCAGAAATAATACGCGCCCACAGATTTGCCGTAATCGGGCGAATTTTTCGGCAAATCGAAAACGTCCTTTTCACCGCGCGTTAGTCCGATTTGCAAGTTCGAACGACGAAAAAGCTCGGTTGTGTAAGAGCCGTAATCAACTACGGAGTTGAGCGTGTTGTGAACAAACGGGATGTGAAAGCCTTCGAGATAATTTTCGCAGTACAAAGCCCAGTGCGCTTTGACCAGATAATCTCGCGATAAAACGGAATTAAACTTAAAACTTTCCCATTCGAGCCACGACATTCGCTCGCTTATTTCGCTCAAAAAATGTTCGAGCGGCGCGGCTGGTTTTACCGAAGCCAACAAAAATTTGCCCCACGAACCGAACGGCACGCGCGGCAAATCGTCGGATTTTGCCGGGAAGTTTTCGACGCCTTCAAATTCGGGCATCGAAACGAATTTGCCGTTTAAAGAAAATTTGCGCCCGTGATAACGGCAGCGAATACCGTTTTCTACGCAAGGATGCTCGACCAGAATATTGCCGCGATGCGTGCAGACGTTTGACAAACAGTTTGTCACGTTGTCGCCGACGCGGACGAGCAAAACCGGCTCGTCCAAAAAGCCTTCGAGAATCGTATGCGGCTGCATTTGCCCTGCAAGCCGCAAATCGTCGTTCGTCCCGACAATCTGCCACGAACGCGCGAAAATCCGCTCCTTCGATTGCTCGAAAAAGTCCGGGTTTGTGTAAAATTCGCTCGACAAAGTGTGTGCCTGGCGAATGTCGGAATTGATGTCGAAGATTGACAAAATATATTTCACCGCCGAGACGCGGAGACGCAGAGAAGAAAAAGAGTTTATATCTCATTTCAAAACCCGGCGTCTCCGCGTCTCGGCGGTTTAAATGTTTCGATAAAGCAAATATCTCGAAATTTCCGCACCGCGCTCGAATTTGGCGCAGATTAAATTGTCGGCAAACGCCGTTTGAAATTCGGCTCGGACGCGCAATTGTTCTTCACGAGCTTTGTTTGGCTCGTTTTTGACGAGCGCGCTCCAATTTGCGGGAATTTCTATAATTCTTGTAATTTCGCTTTTAATTTCTGGTATTTCTCCGTGTTCAAAACATTCGACTCTTTCGGAATCCAGCTGCCAGGAGGCGAAAAGCCGGTCGCTGTCGAGTCCGACCGGTTTGTCGAAAGACTCAAAATTCACATGGTAATCCGTCCCATAATAATTTTCTGCGTAAGTGCTGATGGTTGCGCCCAACCGGTTGAGATTAAAATGCGCGTTGCGCGGCAACATCGGTTCAAAAGTCCATTTGATAAATCGCACGCCTTGCGAGAGAGCTTTTTCGCGCTGCGCCCATTTCAGACGCGCGCCGATTCCGGCGTTTTGAAAATCCGGCGAAATCGCAGCCATATGCGAATAGCCGATAATTTCGCCGTTTCTGACCGCAGCTAAGTGATGAACGAATCCGACTAGCTCGTCTTTGACGAATGCGCCGAGCGTAAAGCCGCCGCAACTGTTCGTGACGATAAAGTGCCGGAGCGGAGAAATCTCCAAATCCGGCAACTTAAAAGCCGCCCGCTGCAATTCGATGCAGAGGTTAAATTCTTTGACGCCGGAGACTTCGCGGATTTTGATGTCGTGTTTGGGTTCAGCCTGATTCATCAAAGCTCACTAATTTGAAAAATTTTAAACCAGTGAGTTTATAAAAAACTCAGGCGGCTTTGGCAAGCGCGGGGTTTCTTTCGGCAAAAAATTCTGCAAATAATTGTTGCTGACGCTCCAATTCTTCAGCCAATGGCTGATAAATTATTCTTGTTCCGCGCTCGCACGGATAATCCCACAAACCGTTCGGGCAATAGCGGTCGTCGTCCCAGCCGGGATGATTCAAAATCGGATACCAGCAAATGCCTTGAACCGGGACGCCCGCGCGCATCGCCGCCCGCACTTCTTCGCAAACGTAACCGAGCCATGCGGGACGCTCTTCGTTTTCCGTTCCGGTTTCGGCGATGAAAATCGGTCGGCGATAACGCTCGTAAACCTCGCGCAGGATTTCTCGAAACGGGCGATAGCGCGGATCGCTCATTTCAATTCTTTCGCCGGGCATTTCAGGTTCTTGAGCTAAAATCCATTGATTGTAGTAATAATAATTAACTCCGACGACATCCAAAAAATCCGGCGACCCGCCAAGTTCCGGCTGCAAGCGCCCGGAAATTAAATCCCAGCTTTCATATTGCGCATTGCGGTATTTTTCCGTTTTTTCCCAATCTTCCCACGAGTCCGAAGGCGGAACTATGTGAAAAACCGGATCAATTTGCAGCAGCCGCGCGGCGGGAAATACGCTGCGAAACGCTTTTGCGGCTTCAATTGCGGCGCGCACCAGCTTTGGCTTTAATTCGCGCCCGCGTTTTTGCTCGTAAGGCGCGAAAAATCCGCGCTCGCCCGCCGCGTAAGTGAAAAACGAAATCTCGTTAAACGGGCAAACGAAAGGCGTATCGTCGCCTGTTTCCGTTTTCAGAAATTCGGCGAATTTGTAGGCAAACTGCGCAAACCTGTGAACAAAATCAGGCTCAAAAGGATTTGTGTCGTCCGGGAAGCCGTAGTGAAACAAATCCCAGAGAATTTGCACGCCCGTTTCCTGCGCGGCGTGCAAAATCGGTTCAACGCTCGAAAAATCGTAGCGTTCCGGCTGCGATTCGATTAAATGCCAACGCAAGCCTTCACGGGCGACGGAAATTCCGCGCTCTTTGAGTCTCTTGAAATCCTCCAAAGCAAATCGTTCGTGCCGAGTGGCGGCGATGAGGTCATGGCGGCGTCCGTCGCGCCCGCGATGCGTCGAGCATTCAAAGCCGCCGATGAAGAAGCTTTTAAACATTTCGTTCTTTCGCTCTTAAAGGCTTTCTTGCCCGTCAGTGTCAATTAAAACGCTAGTAAACCAATGTTTGCCCCACCGTCCGCTTTCGTACCGAAAGCGGCGCGGGGGTTTTATTTTAATCGTTTATTTTGTCCGAAAAATAAACGACCGTTCGATGCTCGTACGGCGTTTTTCTTTTGCAATATCGGCTAAATTATAATATTATTGCACTTCAAATTAGTAACCGAAATAGGCACGAATATTGCTGTTTACGAAACTTGAGATTTCGTTTGCAATAAATCGCTACAGTTTTAAGTTTGTCAAAAGCTAAAGGTTTATTCTCGGCTTTTTCAGAGGGAGAGATAAAAAATGTCAGCAATACTCGTAACGGCACTTTTTAAAAACGCGACGCAGGCGGAAGCCGCCGTTGACGCGCTTATCAAACGCGAATATTCGCGCGACGACATCAGCCTTTTGATGTCCGATGCGACAAAGAATAAGCAGATCACCATCATTGAAGGAAACAAAGCGGCAGAGGGAACCGGCATTGGCGGCGCGGTCGGCGGAGTTATCGGAGCGACAATCGCCGCTATCGCCGCTGTCGGAACGACTGTGTTGCTTCCGGGAATCGGTTTGGTAATTGCGGGTCCGATTGCGGCAGCACTTGCCGGTGCGGGCGCGGGCGGCGCGGCTGGCGGAATTATCGGCGCTCTGGTCGGCGCCGGCATTCCAGAACATCGGGCGGCGGTTTATGATGCCGGCATTCGAGAAGGCGGAATTCTGGTCGGCGTCGAAGCCAAATCGAAAGAAGATGCGGAAACGCTCGAAAATTTGCTCGGAAGTCTCGGTGGTGACAACGTGCGCCAGGAGTAATTTGAAAGTTTGCTGATTAAATTTAACTGAAATTTAATCAGCAAACTGCTATAACGGAACGTAAAGAAAATTTACCGGGTTTTTTGATTGAATCTTTGTATTCGGTCGAACTTACAAAACATCGGTTTTTGTCTTAGGCTTGGAACACAGGCAAAAGGCATTTTTAAATAAGGAGACGAAAAATGATGAGAAATATATTTGCCCCGACGGTTTTATTATTGGATAGAGCGGCAGACGGCGAAAAAACAACAACGAATATTTGGCTGCAAAAACAAGGTTACAACGTCAATCAAGTTGGATGTTTGATGGATGTGATCGAAAGCGCCATTGATTTTACGCTGGGCGCGCGACCGTCGCTGATTTTGTTGAATTGCGGGCAAGTCGAGGATGTTTGCGAAGAAAGATTGCGCCTTTTGCAGGACATTACCGATACCGAAGAAGTGCCGCTCGTCGCCCTGGCACACTCCGAGGGCAATTTTGTCGGCGACAAAATTCTGACTATTGAAAATCTTGAAGCGCTCAAACCTTTGATAAACAGTTTGCAGACAAGCTCTTACGCGAAAGCGGCGTAAATTTCAGAAGGATAAAGAACGAAGGATGAAGGGTGATTTAAAGAAGTTTTTACTTCATCCTTCGTCCTTTATTTTTTATCCTTTATGTACTTAAATCCCCTTCACGAACACGATTTTCCCGATCCTTTTGTCTTTAAATTCTGCGGCGAATATTGGGCGATTTGCACTGGTTACTGGCACGACGGCGGCGTTTTCGGTCTGCTTCATTCGCGCGATTTAGTTCATTGGAAAGACGGCGGCAGCGCCATCAATCCGCCTCCTTTCGACCAGCCTTGCTACTGGGCGCCCGAAATCTTTTACGACAACGGCAAATTTTATCTTTATTACAGCGTCGGCAACGAGGAAAATATGGAAATTCGCGTTGCGGTCGCCGACCATCCAGCCGGAAAATACGTTGATACCGGCTATCGTTTAACCGAACAGCAATTTGCGATTGACGCGCACGTTTTTGTTGACGAAGACAATTCGCGCTGGCTTTTTTACGCGACTGATTTTCTTGAACACTCGCACATCGGCACGGGAACCGTCCGCGACCGGATGCTTTCGCCGTTTCAATTGGAAGGCAATCCACAGCCGGTTTCGCGGGCGCGCTATGATTGGCAGGTTTACGACCCCGTTCGGGCGAGCAAAGGCAACGTTCGCTGGCACACAATCGAAGGCTCGTTTGTTTTAAAACGCAAAGGCGTTTATTACCAGATGTTTTCCGGCGGCAACTGGCAAAATCCGACTTACGGAGTTTCGTTTGCCGTGACGCGGGATTTGCTCGCACCCGGCGAATGGCAGCAATTTAGCGACGGCGAAAAAATCCTGCCGATTTTGATGACGATTCCCGGCAAGGTCATTGGACCGGGACATAATTCGGTCGTCCGCGGAACCGATAATTTCCAGCTTTTCTGCGTTTATCATCGCTGGTCTGACGATTTGCGCGGTCGTCTGCTGGCAATTGACCGGATGGATTTTGTCGGCGAAAGAATACTGATTTTAGGAGCCAGCAGTGAACCGCAGGATGCGCCTAACTCGCCGAAAGTTTTCGATTTCTTCGATGAAGATTTGCTCGCCGGTTTGGGCGAAAATTGGATTTGCGACCGAGACGAAAATTGGCTGGTTAATTCAAATGCCGCAGTTTCATATGCCTTTGCCGAAAAAGCCGAAGCTGTTTGCCGCGTTGAATCAAACTGTTTTCTCGTTGAAGTCAGCAATAAAGCCTTAAGTTTTGCAGGAAAGGGAAGCGGTTTTGGATTTTGTTTGAAACAAAACGAAATTGCGGCTCTAAGCTGTTTGATTTTGCCGCTGACAAAACGAATTTTAATATCAGCGGGAAATGTGGATCAAATTTTTGATTTGCCTATAGATTTTAATCCGTCCGCTATTCATCTCTGGCGGGTTGAAGTTGATAATTTTCTGGTCAAAATTAAATTGGACGAAGCCAATTTTTATCTTGAAAAAGAACTCGAATTTGCGCCCAATACCTTTGCGCTTTGTTCGAGACAAATGAGCGCGGCATTTTCCGGCTTTGCTTTGACCGTCGGTTTTGAAGAGATTTTCGACCGGCAAGTCACTGATTTAACCAAACTTGGCTGGTTTGCGGAAAAGGGCGAAATTAATGCTTGGCAAATCTCGCAAGGTCGTTTAGAATCGGCTTGGTTCGGTTCCGAACAAAGCGTTCTGCTGAAAAATCTTCCTCTCGACAATTTTGAACTTGTGGCTAACGTCAGTTGCGCAACAAATGGGGCAACTCTTTCGGGCGAATTCGGCTTCTATTTTAAGCAACCGGATGCCGAAACTTTTTTGACAATCGAACAGGAAAATGCTCGGTATTTTTTCAAGCTTCTCTCTCCAGGCGAAGAGCGGCGAATCGCTTTACCCGAATCGTTTGCTCCCGAAAAGATGAACCAATTTCGTTTGCGGCGCGAAGGCGAAACGCTCCGGCTGCAATTTGAAAAAACAGAACTCGGGTCGGTGGCAATTCCGCCCGGGCAAATCCGCATCGGTTTGTTCGCGCGCGAAACAAAAGTGCAGTTTGAAGCGGTGCGTGCAACCTTAATTTGAAAATTCAGCAAATAAAAGAATTTTTATCTGAGTTTAATGATTGATTTAATAAGACCGGAGCCGGAAAATTTTTTGTGGGCTGGCGGCATCGAAGACACTTTTGTTCCGCAAACTCGTCCCGGGCATCGCCCGCTCGACGAGTATGAGTTGATGGGACACTACGAGCATTGGCGCGAAGATTTGGCTCTCTCGCGCGAGCTTGGCTTAAAGGCTCTGCGGTGGGGAATTCCGTGGTACAAAGTTGAACCTGAACCGGGGCGTTTTGATTGGCGTTGGATTGACGAAGTAATTCCTTATTTGGTCGAAGACCTTAAAATAACGCCCATTATTGACTTGATGCACTACGGCACTCCGTTTTGGCTTTCCCGGGAGTTTGCCAACCGCGATTATCCGAAGCTCGTCGCCCGCTACGCCGCCGAATTTGCTAACCGCTACAAAGGTCTGATTCGATTTTACACGCCGCTTAACGAACCGATTATCAATTCTCTGATGTGCGGTATGCGAGGGCTTTGGGCGCCGTATTTAAAAGGCGAGCGTGGTTATTTAAAAATAATGCTCCAGCTTGCGCGCGGAATCACCCGGACGGTCAAAGTCATCAAAGAAATTGATCCTAATTCGGTAATGGTTCACGTCGAAGCGACCGGGTTGACGCGCGCCGTGCGCGAAGATTTAAATTCGCTGGCGCTGGAAGAAACTCGTCGCGGTTTCATCTGCTACGATTTGATAACCGGCAGATTAATGCCCGATCATCCGCTTTTTCCCTGGTTTTTGCGAAACGGAGTTACGCCCGACGCTTTAAAGGAAATCGCCGTAAACAAAATCGAGCTTGATGTTTTGGGTTTAAATTTTTATCCGCAGTGGTCAACAAAACAAATTTATCAAAACTCGCGCGGGCGCATTATGTTCCGCGACATCGAACCGGAAGGCATCGGTTTTATCGAGTTGATTGAATCTTATTACGAGCGATACCGAGTGCCGATAATGATTACCGAAACCAGCGCCGTCGGGAGCGACGAGATTCGTTCGCGCTGGTTCGAGGCTTCGACCGGTATGGTTAAAGAATTGCGCGGGCGCGGCGTTCCGGTCGTCGGCTATACATGGTTTCCGCTTTTCACGATGATTGACTGGCGCTACCGTTTCAGCAACGAGCCGCTCGAAAATTTTTATCTCGAACTCGGCGCTTATAAAATAAACCGCGACAAAACTGACCCTCGTCGCTGGCTAGAAACGCCGCTCGTGCCGCAATTTAAAGCCGCAATTCAAAATTCGGAACAATCAATCGGCAGTTTAAATGTCGCGGAAACATCAATTCCGTCTCACAACGTCACGCATTATTATTAGAAGGCAGACGGATTGACAAAATAAGTGTTACCGCAGCGAAAGTCGAACGGCTTTCGCTTTTTTTATTTAATGATTAGCGGTCAAAGTTGCGCCAATGCTACAATGCTTTCGGTTTTAAGCCGAAATTTATTTCAAAAGGATTTTATAAAAGCAGTGATTGATTTTGAGTTAACCGAAGAGCATCGCGCGTTGCAGCAAACCGTGCGCGAATTCTGCCAGGGCGACGTAGCGCCGTTTATTAAAGAATGGGACGAAAAAGCGCGTTTTGAACCGGCGATTCTGGACAAAATGGCTGATTTGGGACTTTTGGGCGTTTGCATTCCCGAACAATACGGCGGCGCGGGTTTCGATTACATATCGCTCGGTCTGGTGTGCGAAGAGCTTGAAGCGTGCGACACGTTTCTTCGAGTGATTATGTCGGTTCACGTCGGGTTGAATTCGATGTCGGTTTTTTCGTGGGGAACCGAAGAACAGAAACAAAAATATCTCGTGCCGCAAGCGCGCGGCGAAAAACGCTCCACTTTCGGTTTGACCGAACCGAATGCCGGTTCGGACGTAATCGGGCTGCGATCAAGCGCGCGCCGCGATGGTTCGGATTGGATTTTAAACGGCGAAAAAATGTGGATTTCTCTGGGCGACGTTGCAAACCACTTTTTGTTTTTCTGCTGGACTGACGAAGAAAAACGAAAAAAACGCGACCACACCGGAATGAGCTGTTTTATCATCGAACGCTCGATGCCCGGTTTTTCTTCGGGAACGATTCACGGCAAGCTCGGAATTAAAGCCGGGAATACAGGATATTTTTCTTTGCAGGACGTTCGCGTCCCGGCGGAAAATATGCTCGGAGAAGAAGGCGAAGGATTTAAAATTGCGATGTTCGCTCTCGAAAACGGTCGTTACACGGTCGCTTCCGGCGCAACCGGCGTTATTAGAGCTTCGCGCGACGCTTCCGTCGCTTACGCCAATACGCGCGAAACCGCCGGAGTCAAAATCGGCAGTCATCAGCTTGTCAAACAAAAAATCGCCGAGATGGAAGCCGATTATGAAATGTGCCGCCTGCTCTGGCTCAAAGCCGGATATTTAAAAAACGAAGGAAAGCCGTCGGCAAAAGCCGCTTCGATGGCGAAATGGCAGGCGACGGTTCGCAGCGAAAAAGCCGCTTCGATGGCAATCGAAGTTCACGGCGCGAACGGTTATACGAATGATTATCCTGTCGAGCGTTATCTGCGAAACTGCAAAGCCGCCGTGATTTACGAAGGAACCAGGGATATTCACACGATTATGCAGGCGGATTGGGCTTTGGGTCTGAAAAAGGAAAAACCCGCCCGCGTCATTTTGCCGCCATATCGCCAAACGGAACAGGCAAAAGAAGCGGGTGCGGCGGATTAATAAACAAAAAAAGCCGGGCTTGAATTCAAGCCCGGCTTTTTTTGTTTTATTTTTAATGCTACTGCGGTTTCACAGACAACAAATCGAGTTTCCATTCCCCATTTTCTTTAACGGCACGCATTACCACAACTCCGCCTTCAGCGTCTTTGGTCTGCAAAGTGGCAACATCGCCCTGAACGCTGCCGCCGCAAATTGGCGGACGAGGATCGGGCGAGCTGTAAGCGGTTAAATAACCGACTATTGTTTTTTCGCCTTCGGCTTTCGCGTCCGCCTCAAACTGGCGAATTGTCGCCTGCGTTAAAGTTTTTCTGAACGCCGCTTCATCGCCTCTGACCAAAGCTGCGTGATGAGCGGCGACGACTGCGCAAGGTGCGCTTGAACCCTCCGAAGCCTGAACAGTCGGCGACGCTATCGGCGCAGGCGTGTTGGCAGTGTTGGCGGCAGTGCTTGGCGAAGCGATTGGAGTTTTTGCGTTGGCGGCGTTCGTGTTTGCCGGGTTCGGTTCAGACGAACTGCTGCACGCGGCGAGAAAAATTGACGCCGATAAAATCTGGATAAAAGCGAAATTACGTAAAATTCTCATCAATTTAAGCAAAGAAAAACGCCGAAATGCTTAATTTATTAAAATCAAGCATTTCGGCGTTTTCCTTATAATCAAGATGTCGAAAGTCCGGCTTTCATTCTCTCTTTTTTGGTCATCGGGCGCTGCAAATCGCCGGTCGTTGTTGCGGTCGGCGGTTCGTTCGTTTTGTTCATTCGGTTGATTAAAAGCTGCTGCAAAAAGCCGATGATGTTGCCCGCCAGCCAGTAAACGAGCAAACCCGAAGGCGAACCCCACATCACGAACAGCATCATTACGGGCATCAAATAAGTCATCATTTTTTGCTGCATCTGCTGTTCCGGCGTAATGGCGGCGGCGGTCGGCTGATAGAGCATCGCCAGCGCCATCGAGCCGGCAAACATAAATTCAAGCGCGTGATACGGATCGGCGCTGGACAAATCCGGGAGCCACAAGAACGGCGCGAGACGAAAATCGAGCGAAATCGTGATTGCAATATAAAGCGCAATCAACAGCGGAAACTGCAACAGCATCGGCAAGCAGCCGCCAATCGGTACGGCATCTTTCGTCAGCTTTAATTGTTCCATTTGCAATTCGCGCATCCGCGGATCGTCGAGCGGAACTTTTTTCGCCTGCATTTCTTTATAGCGATCCTGCAACTCTTTCATTTTCGGCGCGTTCTTTTGCGCTTTTTTGAAAGATTTAGATTGATACCAGCGCATCGGGAAAAGAACGGAGAAAAACAAAAATGTGAACAGCAGAATTGCGACGCCGTAGTTATGCGTCAAATTGCTCAAAAATCTGAGCACTCCGAGAATCGGAATCGCAATCGGGCGCGTTAAGCTACTCATCCAGCCCCAGCTAATAAAATCTTCCAAATCAACCGTGCGTCCGATTGTTTGACTCAATCGCTCGCTCGTCGCCGAAAGCAAATAATGGTCTTTTGTGCCGGTGTAAATTTTGGTTGTCGCGCTGCCGTCTGAATTGACGGGAACGAGTGCCGAAGTTAAATAGCGGAACTCTTTATCAACTTTTTGCCCCGTAATGAGTCCCCAAATTCCGCTTGTGTACGGTTCAACTGCGACTTCGTATTTTGAAGTCACGAATTCAAGCCCTGAAAGCGGCTGCTGCGGAATTGCCGCCATTGCAAAATAAGTGTCGCCGATGCCAGCCCAGCTCGCTTCACCGTTTGACAAAACGCGCCCGCCGTTTTTGTCGGCAAAATCCGCCCCGCGATGTCGCTCGACTTTGCCGCCGACCGCCGCGACCGCTTCCGGTTCAATCGCGTAATAATTGTGATGTTTAATTCCCTGATCGCCGATTCGTGCGCCGATTTGCAGTTTTGTGTTCGGCACGGGCTGACCGTTTCTAGTCAATTTTGTTTGCAAATCGGAGATATAATCGTCTGCGCGCAAGGTCAGAGTTTTCACTGCTTCGACGCCGTTTGCGGCGTCCTGTAAAACAAATTGAATCTGTTTCGATTCGCTGCCGTTTAAAACGATTTCATCCGCGTCCGCGCCGACAATTTGGTAATTACGGTCGTTTAAAATCTGGTCTAAGCCTGCGTCACCCGTAATCAGCTCAAAAGGCAATTAACGGCGATTTCGTGCTTCGTCGGAAATCAATTCGAGCGGCAGCGGATTATCGGGCGTGCTGCTGATTGAATAAAGCGGTCGCGCGTCGTCGCCGACTTTGTTTTGCTTTAAAATCCAGCTTGTCGCAACCGCGCCGCGCGAATCGAATTTTGCCTCATAAAACGGCGTTTTAACCGTCAACAAACGATTCGGCACGTTATCCGGCGTTTGATTTTGAACTTGCGCAGGTTGTTGCTGTGGTTGATTGGTAACGGCGGGTGTCGCAGATTGGTTTTGCTGAGAAGAAACATTCGCCGTTTCGGTGTTAGCGTTGTTTGCCGGTTTCGGGGGCGGAAAAAGATAAGTCCAAAGAAACAAAATACCGAGCGAAACCGCTATCGCCAGAAAAAAACGTGATTGATTTTGATTAGCTGCCATTTATAAAAATGATGAATGATGAATGCGGAACGCGGAATTTAATTCATCGTTCCGCGTTCATAATTCCGAATTTATTTCACCGGATCGTAGCCGCCACGCGCGAACGGCTGGCAGCGGCACAAACGCCAAGCCGCCATTAAAGAGCCGCGAATCGCGCCGTGTTTGTTGATTGCTTCCGCCGCATATTCAGAACAAGTCGGCGTAAAACGGCATGCTGCCGGCAAGAGCGGCGAAATCGCCGCTTTATAAAAACGTAAAATTCCGATGAGCAAAAATTTCATTCGGCAATTTGATTTAATTCAACGGCTTTTTGTTTGCCGTTTTCGTCTCTCGCGATCCGGTTAATTATTTGCTGAAAATCTGCAAGCGCCGCCTGCATTTTGACAGTCAATAAACTTCGCCGCGCGTTCAGTACAAAATCATAACGCCCGTTTAAGCCGTTTAGTTCGATTTTAGACAGACGAAAGGCTTCGCGCAAAAGTCGTTTGGCGCGGTTGCGCTGCACCGCGTTGCCGACTCCTTTGCGCGAAGCCGTGATTCCGATTCGATGAGATGAAAGCTCGTTCGGCAAAATGAACGCCGAAATAAACCTGCCGTCGTATCGCTTGCCGTTGCCGTAAACGTGACGAAATTCCTGCGGTTTTCGCAAACGCGCATCTTTCGGCAAACGAAAATCGTTTTTTAATAATGATGCGGTGTTAAGCGTTTGCGACCTTTCGCGCGGCGGCGCGCAATCACTGCGCGACCGTTTTTGGTCGCCATCCTGGCGCGAAATCCGTGTTTTTTGGCGCGGCGGCGGTTGTTCGGTTGGTAAGTTCTCTTTGGCATCGCTGTTGTTCACTCCTTCACAAAGTCAAAACTCAAAGTTTAAGCAATCAAACCAATTCTGTCAAAACACACATCGGAAAACCTTTGTCGGAGCGCGTTTCGAGATTTAAATAATGAGGAAACTTTTGCCTCTGTCGGAAGTGTAAACCGTTATGTTTTCCGATGAATTTTGGCTCAATTTTAAGGTTTCTCTGGTAACTGTAGTTGTGATGGTTTTAATCGTCGTTTGGATTTTCGGTTTTACCTATCAGCGCGACAAACGCAGAGGTCAACTAAAGCTCGGCGAATTGGTTACAAATCTTTTGAGAATCCTTAGTCAAAGATAACTCGCCGTCCTTTGATTTCGTATTTTCCCGAAACAATTTTTGCGGCGGCTTCGACATAAAGCCTATGTTCCTGCTCTAAAATTCTCGCTGCGAGAGTTTCGGGGGTATCGTCGTCCAAAACCGGCACGACTTTTTGCGCGATAATCGCGCCGCTGTCTAAGCCTTCGTCAACAAAATGAACGGTACAGCCGGAAAATTTGACTCCGTACTCAAACGCCTGCCGCTGCGCCTCCAAGCCGGTAAAACTCGGCAGCAAACTCGGATGAATATTGATAATTTTATTGCGAAAAGCCTCGATAAATTCTGCCGACAACAGCCGCATATAACCAGCCAGACAGATTAATTCGACGGCACTCTTTTTTAATTCCGCAATAATTTCGGCATCGTGTTCGCGGCGCGTCCGATTGCGTCTTTCAATAACGATTGCCTCAACTCCTTTTTCCCGCGCTTTCTGCAATCCGGCGGCGTCCGGCTGGTCGCTAATTACAACCTCGATTTCGGACTTTGGAATCTTGCCCGTTTTCACGGCTTCGATCAGCGCTGACATATTCGAGCCGCGCCCGGAAATTAAAATACCGATTTTCATAATTTTTTGCTCAATTTTTTACGGTGCGGCATTAATTCATTAATTGAAAAAAACGCCCGTTGCACGGATTTTATCAGATGCGTTTGACAGTGCGGCGCGCGATGCGTTAATTTTGTAACTTCGCTTGTGAATCAATTTTCAAGCAGTTATTTGATTGACTTTATCAAACGGCTTAAAAGAATTTTGCTCGATAAACCCGGTTTTCATATTTTGCTTTTTCTCTTTTAGCTGTTCTCGTCACAAAACTTCGCTCGTGTCGCGTTCGTCTAGTGGCCTAGGACACCGCCCTTTCACGGCGGTAACACGGGTTCGACTCCCGTACGCGATACCATTTTTCCTGCCTGACATTTCCTTAAAACCTTTCAATCGAAACTTTCATCGAACCTTTGCCGTAGTTTTTTTCTGATAAACTATCTGCGTCAAACTTTTTATAATCAAGCAAATATTCGATGATGCAATTTAAAACATTATTTTTCGGCTTTTTTCTATTATTCATTTTTTCAGTTTCAAACGTCGCCGCACAAGGCGCACGCGGAACCGACACGCTGATTATTCTGCCGTTTGAAAACACGTCGAATCAACCGGCTTACAACTGGGTCGGCGAGAGCTTTGCGGAAGCGATTACCGAGCTTTTGTCTCGCTCGGAATTAAAAGTCACCGGATTGCGCGTGATTTCAAACGACGAGAGAAAGCAGATTCAGCAAAATCTCCGGCTGCCTTTGACGACGCTTCCTTCGCTGGCGACATCAATTAAAATCGCGCACCGCTCGAATGCGACCCATCTTGTTTTGGGCAAATACAGCGTCACGCCGGGACAAGGCTCGACCGCGGCGGAAATTCGTTTTACGGCTCGCGTGATTAACGTCAACGACGGCACGGCGGTCAACGAAGTGCTGCCGAACGGCAAAATCGTCGTCAAAGAAATCAATCTTGGCGACGCGCTCGGTGAGCTGCAAAAGCTGCAAGGTCAAGCCGTTTATCAAATTCTCTATCAACGCGATAAAGCGCTGTCACTCTCGCAAAACGAAGTCGTTGATTTAGCTCGTCGTGTTCCGCCTGTTGCTTTCGAGGCTTACATCAAAGGAATGCTCACCGGAGACGGCGATTTGCGCGCAAATTATTTTAAAAATGCGCTGCGACTTTACGCCAGCGAAAAAAATGGGGAAGTTTATCCGCAAGCCGCGCTCGAACTCGGACATCTTTATTTGCGGCAAAATAATTTTCAAGACGCTTTTGAAAATTTTTCCAGAGTTCCAAAAGGCGTTCCCCAGTACGTCGAAGCCGCATTTTATGCGGGCTTAATGCAATATAATTTAAAAAACGCTGAATCTGCGCAGGGAATTTTTCGCTCAGTCGCTGATGAAACACGGCTTACCTCAGCCTTTAACAACGTCGGCGCAATCTCGATGCAGATTGCGCGCAGTGAAAAAAACGCGCAGGAAAAAGCCGGTTTAATAGAAGAAGCCCTGCGTTTTTTAAATCAAGCTGCGCAGAGCGCGCCCGAAGATGAAGTCGTTAAATATAATTACGGTTACGCGCTGTTTCTCGCCGGAAAATACAAAGATGCCATCGAACAACTGCGTCCGTTTGTAGCTTCCAATCCGAGAGACGGGCAGGCATATTTTCTGCTCGCCAAAGCAATGGAAAAAGCCGCCGACGCCAAAGCAGCCGATATTGACAATCAAGCGAGATTGTTTCTGCCGACCTATGCCAAAGCTCAAACCGAATGGCAAAAAACAGCCACAACCGGCGATATACCATTTCGTTTATTCAAAGACTTTAATCGCACGGAATTTTTAAAAGGGCAAACGCCCGAAACGCCGGTTCCGCAAACCGACGCGGAAAATCCGATTCAAAAAGCGCGCGATCTTTATAAAGCTGGGCGCGACGACGAAGCGTTAATCGAATTGCGCCGAATCATCGCTACCGATCCGATGAATGCGGAAGCCTATTATTTAATCGGCAGCATTCATCTGCGACGCGGCGATGTCGAGCCTGCCGTTAGTAATTTGAAAACGGCGGTTTTCTGGAAAAACGATTTGGTCGAAGGACACGTTGCTTTGGGTAAGATTTTCCTTGAACGCGGTGATTTTATGCAGGCGCAAACTTATGCCAAAAACGCTCTGCAAATCGCGCCGAACAATCAGGAAGCGAGCGCTCTAATGCGCCAGATCGAACGCAAAGCGAAATAATTTTGGAACGCTCGAAATTTGTGGCACGGCGTTTGTATTAGAGAAAATCGGCTAGCTTGCAAAAGCTAAAAATTGAAAGAAAATTCAACCTGATTTTGCAAGACCCGTCGCCATCTCTTCTCCGAGCGTTGCTTGCCGCTTCGCTTAAAACATACCGAGCGTTCCTTCAGTTCTCCTTCCATTTTTAAGCCCGACCAGCCACGGTCGGGCTTAAGTCCTTTTGGGGCAAAAAAATCTCGACAAATTTAGCAATATAAAATAAAAGCGAGTATTTATCGAGAAATGCTCGCTTTTATTGCATTTTGATTGCTCAGGTTTTCGCCGATTCCGTCAATCAATCAAATTGATAAATCAAAATCATTCAAGCTGACGACATCGGTC
>DASVTY010000168.1:0-12367 GCA_036387315.1 Pyrinomonadaceae bacterium | reverse complement strand
GGACGATTTATTTTTAACGCAACCATTTGTTATGAGAAATCTTCTTCGTCTTCGACATTTTCGGGCAAATGGGCGTTTTGCCTCGATAAGTAATAATAAACGGGCAATCCGATCAAAATCAAAATAATTCCGCGAAAAGATGCTTGCGGACTGGTAAACAGCGTGTTGAAAAGCAGCCAACCCGCGACAAACAAAAACAAAACCGGAATCACCGGATAACCGAACGCTTTGTAAGGGCGAACGGCGTCGGGCATTTTGTGCCGGAAAACGAAAATCGAAGCGGTCGCCAGAAAATAGAAAATCCACGAACCGAAAACCGCATAATCGGTCAAAACGTCGAACGAGCCGGACATCACCAGCAAACAAGCCCAAATTGCCTGCATCACGAGAGCTTTAATCGGAACTCTGGTGCGCGGAGAGACTTTTGAAAGGCTTTGGAAAAACAAACCGTCGCGCGCCATCGCATAAGGAATGCGAGCGCTCGACAAAACCGAGGTGTGCAGAGTTCCGACCGACGAAGCCATCAGCGCGACTGCCATAAAACTGACGACTACGCCGCCCAAAAATTTCATCGCAACTTCGATTGCGACCGAAGAATCTTTTGAAACGTCGGCGATTTCCTGCGGCGTCAAAACGTAAAAGTAAGCGAAGTTGACAAACACATAAAGCACGATAATCAGCGCGGTCGCGCCGATTAAAGCGATAGGAATGTTTTTCTGCGGATTTTTCACCTCGCCCGCGACGAGCGTTAAATTGTTCCAGCCGTCGTAGCCCCACAAAGCGCCAATCATCGCGGCTCCGAAACCGGCGGAAAAACTGTAAGCCGCCCCGCCGAAACGAGCCGTATCAGCGACGCCTTCGCAAGCGCCGCCGACGGCGGTTTGCGTAAAATGCGCGTAACTGCCGTCCGCCAGCAGAAACGCGCCAGCGCCGAGTCCGACGACGAGCGCGATTTTGATAAACGTCAGAAAAGTGGCGATTTGACCGCTGATGCGGACGGAGGCACAGTTAATCGCGGTAAATAAAATTATTAAAACAACGCCGACAATTTGCAGATTTGAGAATTCGTATGGAAATCCGTAAATCTCGGTCGTAAAAAAAATCCGTTTGAACCTGCCGCCTAGAAGCTGGTCTAAAAAAACGCCGAAAGCAACGGCGACGGCTGCCTGCGAGCCGGTTCGGATAATAAAAATCTGCGCCCAGCCAAACAAAAACCCCCACAAACGCCCATAAGCGGTTTTCAGAAAATTGTATTCGCCGCCCGCTCGCGGCATCATCGCCGTCAACTCGGCGTAAGTCAGCGCGCCTGCCAGACTTAAAACGCCCGCTAAAATCCACGCCAGCAAAACATATCCGGGCGTTCCGACGTTGCACGTCATCACGCGGGTTTTCAGGAAAACACCTGTTCCGATGACGTTTCCGATAATCACGGAAATCGCCGCAATCAATCCCAAACCGCGAACGAGAGTAATTTGTTGATTGGAAGTCATAATTTTGCAGAAAATACCCGGCGCGAAATGTTACGACAAAATCGCCGGATTTGAAAACCGCGCGAAAAAAAACAACCGCGAAAAACAACGCGAGACGCTCAACAGTGCGTTTATTTCACGTTATCTTTCGCGGCAAAAAAAGCGGCTTGAGACGCTAGCGAGAGAGCCGCCAAGCTCTAAGGCAAATGCGCTTCTTCTCCGAGCGCAGCAAAATTTATATTTTAAGCCGGTTTAATATTTTCTTTCCCCGACGAGCCTGTTTTCGATTTCGCCAAAAACTCAGTAATCATCGGTTGAAAACAAAAAACATTTCTCCTCTCTCTGCTGTTTGAAACAAGCCGAAACTCTCTGATTATTTAAACTCCAAAAGCCGAACAAACTTATCAAGCGATGCGGCTTTTTTTCTGATTTTAAATATTGATTTAATTTGAGATTCAGCAATTGTCTATAAATATTGAGCAGAAATCACGAAAAGCATTTGACACTATAATCAAACTCCTCATTTTGAGCAAATGTTTTTTTCAATAAAATACGGTTTGGGAAAATGTTTTTTGAATTCCATTCTTTGCCGAAATAAATAATCGGACAGAATAAATTAATAAAACCTTTTACCACAGATGGACACAGATAAATGACGGATGTTTTTGATTAAAGATTTGATTTCTTCATCTTTGATTTATCCGTTTTTAAATCCGTGTTTATCCGTGATTATTTCTAACGGTTTATTTTGCGGACTACTTAATTTTAAGCCGGGCAGTAAAATTGATATATTTGCCGAAATGCACGAAATCGCCATCAACGCCGAAGAATTGATTTTGCGATGCCTCGCACAGCCTTCGGAAAACCTCGCAATTCTCGATAGCTGCGGAAGCCGTCTGGGAAATTCTCGATATTTAATTGCCGGAATCAATCCAATCGAAAGTTTTGAGTTTTTTTGCCGCACAAAATCCGACGCGGAAGCCGCACTGTATTTTCTCGACGAAAAGCTCGAAAGCCGCATAAACCATTCATCATTTTTTCTCGATTCCGGCGCTTGCGCGGCGACTTTCGCTTACGAATTCGGAATGCTTTTCGAGAATTTAGAGCCGCAACGGAAAGAATTTCAAGTTATTGAACAGCCGTCGGCAACTTTCGATTTTTACGAAACTTTAATTGTTCACGATTATCAAACCGGCAAAACTTTCGCAGTCGGAAAACAATCCGCGCAAATCGCACACCTTTTGGAGAAAGCTCGCGCCGAACCAGCTTTTAATCGCCCCAAATCAATTTCGGTTAAATGCAATTTTTCAAAATCCGATTATCTTCAAGCGATCAATCAAATCCGCAAACACATCGCCGCCGGCAACATTTATCAGGCGAATCTGACGCAGCAGTTTTTGCTCGAATCCGAAGAAAAAATTTCACCGGAATCGGTTTTCCTGCATTTGCGAAAATCTCATCCCGCGCCGTTCGCGGCTTTCATCCGACGCAAAAACGATTGCATAGTTTCCGCATCGCCCGAACGATTTCTGAAAGTCCAAAGTCCAAAATCCGAAGCTCAAAGTCACCGAATTGTGACGACTTCGCCGATCAAAGGAACCAGACGACGCGGAAAAACGCCGGAAGAAGATTTGCTCTTGCGCCGCGAGCTTCAACAAAGCCGAAAAGACCGGGCGGAAAACGTGATGATTGTTGATTTGCTGCGAAACGATCTCGGTCGCGTCTGCGAATTTGGCTCGGTCAAGGTCGAAAAACTTTGCGAAATCGAAGAATATCCGACGTTGTTTCACTCTGTCTCGACCGTCAGCGGACGTTTGCGGGAAAACGCAAAAGCGAGCGATTTAATAAAAGCGGCTTTTCCCTGCGGTTCGATTACCGGCGCTCCGAAAGTGCGCGCAATGCAGATTCTTGATCAAATCGAAACCGCACAGCGCGGAATTTCGATGGGCGCAATCGGTTATTTCGGCTTCGACGGCTCAATTGATCTAAACGTCGCCATCCGCACGGCTGCCGTCCGCGAAAATCAAGCCGTTTTAAACGTCGGCGGTGGAATTGTTTTTGACAGCGAGCCGGAGGCAGAATACGAAGAATCTTTAATAAAAACCAAGGCATTATTCGATTCTTTTGGCGTCTCTGATTTCCGTTTTACAACTTAAGCTGTCAAAGAAAAATAAAAGAGCCATAATAAAGAATAATATTTCAAACAGATTCCGACGCCGTATCCGTTTTAGCGATAGCCGTCTAACAACTAAATTGACGCGGGCGCAAGCAAAACGGAGTTAATTAAAGTAAGTTATTGTTCCTCTTATTCGTTCACTAAGGATATGCCTGAACGCTCTCCCGGCAGAACAAAAGACGAAAGCGGAATTCTAGAGAATCCCCCGTTTCCCGTGATTTCAGCTTGTCCGAATTGATTGATAGTGACTTCAATCTCGCCCCCGCCCTCATATCGAAAGACCAGTTCCTCGCCCTGATAGCTGATTAGAACTCCCCAAGTCGCTTTGCTAAACCCGCCGATGTGTTGTTCTCCGATGTCTGTAAAGTTGACCGTACCCACTCCGAAGACCTTGATGTAACCGCTACCCAAAGCGTGTGGAACACGACCTTTGTCGTTTTGGTTGATGACCATGTCGAATCCCTGAATTGCCTCACGATAGTTGTTAATGATTGTTAGATTCCACATTATTTTCTTTCTTTCTTCTGTGACCGAGTGGGTCGTTTTTTGTTGTGATTATGCTTTTTACGACTAATACAGTTGATTCCAATAAAGAAGCTCTACTCCGAAAGACCGGATTTAGCCATAATCGTCGCGACGTACCCCATCATAATCTGCGCGTCTCTGAACGCAGCGAGCAGGTCGTTTCCCCACTCGCTGTTAAAGCTATTGAGATGCGCCGTCAATTCGTCGTTGAACTGGTCAACCATCGCCTCGATTTTACTTCCGGGCGTATTTTTTAAGGTCGTGATGACAGCACCTAAATCGCTCAGCGTCCCGTTAAACTCATTTTGAGAAACGCTGCCGTTTGTCACGATTGATTGGAAAAAAGGCATTTGTAAAACCGAATAAACCCCGCCTAATACAAAAGTCATTCCTGCTGCATTCATAGTTTGTCTCCCTTGTCCGTCTTTTATGTTGTCCTCTTCTACTTACATTTGATAAAAACCTGAGCCGCGCCCGCACTTTTTCGAGAGAAGTGTTCGTAACTCATCTTTGGTTTTTCAGACGAGAGTGAAAAGTGAAACTGTTTTAACTCTGAATGCGCGGGATGTCAATAAAAAAGGGAGAAATTAATCTCCCTTTTTTTAAGTCGAATTTTAGTCTAATCTAAACGGCATCTTCCTGTGCATCCTCTGCCGCCTCATCACCTTCATCGTCTGTAATAACGCTTGATGTTTCTTTATCATTAGCCGGTAAACTTTCGTCAAAATCAATATTATCGCCAACCCCGCCTAGATTTGGAACGCTAGAAGAGTTGTCGAAAGTATCCGCATCAAACCGACTGTTTTGTTCTGCCATTAATTTTACCCTCCAGAAAATAATTTAGATTTATCATATTACAACTTGTCGGTTGGAAATAAACAATCAATTTTGAAAACATTCTCCTCATTTGAAACGGCGGCTTCACTGTTTTTGAATTGCGCCGATATTGTAAGCACAAAAGCGGATTAGCTTTATCTGACCATTAAATCGAGCAATCGGTTGAGAGCAGTTTTTGCATCCACGCAAAATCCGGTATGAACCGGCGACGCTTGAACAATTGTGCTGCGCGGCGCGATTAGCCAGCGGAAACGCGCTCCGGCTGGTAATTTGCCTATTGCTCCGGCTGCGTCTCCGCCCGTGCTGATTTGCTCGAAGGCGCGCAGATGTTTTTCGATTTCCGCAATCTCTAAATCGGGCGCAAAGGCGCGCAGCTTCTTCTCGTTGATTTCAAATTCGACGGCTAAAAACGATTGCGCCGGACAATAGATAATCACGCCGACATTAACAAATTCTTCTCGCTCTACGCGCGGCACAATGCGAATCACGGCGTATTCAAACAAGCATTTTTCTCGCACGCTGCGCCTCCTCGACAAAGATTCGCGATGCGGAAAGTCGCGTTTGCAGAAAATTTTCGTATGCTCGCCTGTGTTCCGCAATTGTTTCAAACTGCGGCGCGTCAGCCAGCCATTCATCGGGAATCAAAGAAACAATTTCGGTAATCTTTTCAGCGGTGAGAGAATCGCGCCACGCCGCATCAACGGCGTCAAGCTCGGCGGCGACGGGCAGCAAAACGTGGTCTTTGACGTGAACAAACGGGCGGCGCGCCTGCTCTTCAGCGTTTTGCCAGGCGTGATGAAAATAAAGCGAAGCGCCGTGATCAATCAGCCACAGTTTTTTGTGCCAGACGAGCATATTCGTATTGCGCGGCGTCCGGTCAACATTCATCACAAAACAATCAAACCAGACAATCTCGGAAGCGAGAAGCGGCGCAATTGTTTCAACCAGAGGATCAAAAGTGATTGAACCGGGCAGATAATCCAAAGCTAGATTCAACCCGGCGCTCGCCCGCAGTAAATCCTGAATTTCCGGGTCAGGCTCGGTGCGACTGAGTTCCGAGTCGAGATTGACAAAAACGATTTCCGGCACAGGTAAATTGAGGAAACGGGCTATCTCGCCGGAAACCAATTCGGCGATGAGAGCTTTTGCGCCTTGTCCCGCACCGCGAAATTTTAAGACATACATCCCGTCATCGTCCGCTTCAACGATTGCAGGCAATGAACCGCCTTCGCGCAAAGGCGTGACATAGCGCGTGACGCTGACAGTTCTGATTTTCGGTTGTTTGCTCACAAATTCGATTTTGTCATTCCGACGCGGGACATTTTTATCATTCTCTTAAAATGTTCGTTATTTAATGACTTGGAAATCACTTAGCGGGCTTATGGTCATAACTGAGCACGCGGGCAAGTTTCCAGGTTCCGTTTTCCTTTTTCCACAAATGAGTAAACTTAGCGATTTCCGCTAACTGCTCTTTACCATCGGTTATAATGTAAAAACGATGAACTCCCATTTGTATAGCGCCGTAATTGTTGAGCGGATAAACCTGAACACTATTTTCTACTAATTCTCTTCTTAGTCGAACATCCGCGCCTGTCTTTCGTTTTTCGCACGCATCTTTAATTGAATTCACGAACTGCTTTCCAGAGTTTGCATTTTGCCCCGCTCTATCGTGATAAAACTCGAAATCTTCCGTCACTAATTCGCCGAGTTTGGTGAGATTACAGGTTTTGAAAACCGAATCAAACACCTCCCTGTCCTTTTCCGCCAGCTCCTCAAACATTTGCTGCTGTGCCGGTGATTCAACATTTTTCGACTGCGCGAAAGCAGCGCCGGAAAAAACGGTGACGGCGATAATTGCAATGATAACAGTAGTAATAAAACGCATAAGAATCTCCTTAGATATAAATTAAAATCAACAACAAAATAACAACGCGCGTTATCTCGACTTTGTTCCAATCACTCTATGAAGAAAAAGAAGTTTCGTAATCGGCTTCTCCCAAATTGTCGCAATTAAAGAGTATTATTTGTTATTTGTTGCAGTATTATCGCATCGTCCGTCATAAAGATATTGTTGAAGAAAACGTAAGCGGTTTTGTTTTTCGGGAGCATCGCGGCAAGCTCTTCCAATTCGCTTTCCTCATATTTGTAACGCCAGCCTGTTCTGCCGTGCAGCCGGTAATAAATTTTACCGGGCGTCACCGTTTGATTTTTAAAAGGGTCAACCGCGTGCCATAAATTCAAATTCGCGCAGATGCTTTTGATGATCTGCGGATTCCAATCGCCGCGCGGCTCCCAGGCGAAAATCATTTTGCCGCGTTTGATTGAAGAAAAGAATTTTTCGAGATTCTCGATGTTCTCGGTTGTTTGTTCAAAGCTCGCGGGACATTGAAATAAAACGGCTTTGGCTTTTAACGCTTCAGCGCAATTGAGAGTCGTTTCCCAGGCTTCGCGGACGATTTCGCTGGGTTTAAAACTTCCGGCTTCCTGCTTTTCGGTTTCGGTTAATTTCTTTCTCAAACGCCGGTAAGTCGGACTTTTCGCTTCGTGAGTAATTAATTGCCAGGCTTTCAACACAAACTCAAACTCGTTTGGCATCACCGCGCGCCAGCTCTCAAGCGTCTTGATTTGCGGCGGTTGATAAAAAGTGTGCTGAATCTCGACAGTAGAAAGAATTTTGGCGTATTCGGTTTTATTGCCTCGAAAACCGCAGGTGCCGATATTTACTTTGCTCATCTTAAACTACAAAGTTAAGATGATACAGCAGAATCAGGGCATTCGCATCTCAAGCCGGAAATACTTTCAGCCCCTTTTGCCTGTTAATGAGACAAGTTTTAACTCTATCTAAGTTCCACAGGGAATAGACAAGTCTAAAACACTTCATAAATAAATCTATTTCTAATTTCGTTTTGAGCGTACTATAAAGAGAATACCAATCACTAGAAAAACAACAGCAACCCCGAAAAAAGTTCTATTTGTACTTATACCAACAGCAAAAAAAGTTATTGCAAGAGCTATAAAAGCAAAACCGGCGTTTTTTGGATGTTTCATGCTTTATTAAACGTTAACTATAAACAAAGTGTTTCATTACATTGACGGACAAGAAATCAATATCATTCCAAATCCTGCTAATACTCAAATGGACTAAACACATACTTTTTAGGGTTAATAAGCAAATTTATAAAGGCATTTAGCCAATAAATCGTCGTAAAACCGAGTATTCTTTGAAAGGCACACCTGTTGCTATTACATTCGGCGGAGATTCTTATGAATACAAAAAAATCAACAAAACGTACAATCAAGGGACTTGGAATAGGTTTAGGTTTACTTTTCAGCTTTACGCTGTTACCGAGCATGGATGTTAATGCGCAAACGCCTCGACAGGAACGTCGTGAAGACCGCAGAGAAGAGCGTCAGGAACGCCGCGGTGATCGCCGTGACGCGCGACAAGACGGCTATAACGACGGTTTACGCGAAGGAGCGGAAGATGCTCGTGAAAGACGCCGCGCAAATGCTCAGGGCAACAGAGATTATCGAAGAGCCGGAGGAGAAAACAGTCAAGTCGAGAGACAGGCTTATCGCAATGGATTTATTCAGGGCTACAACGAAGCATACAACCGCAATCGCCGCAATAACCGCAATCGTCGCGGATACTAATCGGGCAAATTAGAAATTAAAAGTAAAAAGACTGGCTAAATAACGGCTAGTCTTTTTTCGTTTTCAAGTTATTCCCAATCAACATCCTGACTGCGTTTTTGCAAGGTGTATTATTCAGATATACAAACATTATACAAACATCAATCACTTAATTACTTGCGAATAGAAACCAGTTGTTCAAATAGTTAGTTAATTGAATAGTTGGCACACCATTAGCTCTTTGAAAACGAAAAGGGAAAGACTTTAAATGTCTTTCCCTCTACGCTTTAAAATGATGAGCCCAGAAGGACTCGAACCTTCGACCCAATGGTTAAAAGCCATTTGCTCTACCGACTGAGCTATGGGCTCATTTTAGCAGTCGGCGCGTCGGATTATCGCCAACCGAAATTTTGATTTTACACGTCGTAAATGGTTCACGCAACCGTTCCTGGTGAAAACTTTCACGCAATTTAGGATTTAAACCAGCTTTCCATTATCGAGCCGGGATATAAAATGGTTTGATCGCGTTCGGGTCCGGTTGAGATTAAACCAATTTCGACGCCGATTGATGAAGATAAAAACTCGACGTATTTTCTGGCGTTTTCAGGCAATTCTTCGACGTTCGTGGTTCCGACGGTTGAAGTCGCCCAGCCCGGCAAAGTATCGTAAATCGGCTCGATGCGTCTGAGTTCGGAAGCGATTGACGGAAAATAATCAATCGTCTGTCCGTCCAACTGATAGCCGACGCAAACTTTGATTTCATCCAGCGCGTCCAGAACGTCCAGTTTTGTCAGCGCAACCGAATTAAATCCGTTTAAATCGGCAGCGTATTTGGTGGCAACGGCGTCGAACCAGCCGCAGCGTCTAGGTCTTCTCGTCACCGAGCCGTATTCGTTGCCGCGCTCCCGGATCAAATGGGCAAGCTCTTCTTCGCCCGCCAGCATCTCGGTCGGAAAAGGTCCTTCGCCGACGCGAGTCGTATAGGTACGAACGATTCCGAGAACGCCGGTAATGCTGTGCGGAGGAATTCCCGCGCCGACCGCCGCGCCGCCCGCCGTCGGATTTGACGAAGTGACATACGGATAAGTTCCGTGATCAATATCAAGCAAAGTCGCCTGCGCGCCTTCGAGAAGAATCCTTTTGCCGGATTTTATCGCCCGGTTCAAAAACGTCGTCGTGTCGGTCACAAACGGTCGCAGACGCTCGGCAAGAGCGGAAATTTCATCGAAAATCTCGTCGGCGCGCAGCGGTTCGCGCCCGTACAAAACAATCACGCGATTGGCTTCTTCCAGCCCGCGCACAATTCTGGATTTGAGCAAATCCGAATCGAGCGCGTCGGCGACTCGAATGCCGCGCCGTCCGGCTTTGTCTTCGTAAGCCGGACCGATTCCGCGCAAAGTCGTGCCGACTTTTTCGTTTCCGAGCCGCTCTTCCGATGTGTGATCCAAAACGCGGTGATACGGCAAAATCAGATGCGCGCGCGATGAAACTTTCAAGCGTTCGGGCGTGATTTCAATTCCCTGCGCGGTCATCTGGTCAACTTCCTCGAAAAACGCTTTTGGGTCAATCACCATTCCGTTGCCCAGCACGCAGGTTTTGTCCGGGTGAATAATTCCCGAAGGCAGCAGACGCAGCACAAACGCGCGTTCGCCGACATAAACCGAATGCCCGGCGTTGTGTCCGCCTTGATAACGGGCGACCGTATCGAAACGGTCAGCCAATAAATCAACAACTTTTCCTTTTCCTTCGTCGCCCCATTGAGCGCCGATAATTACAATTATCATTTATTTAGTGAGCAGTGAGCAGTGAGCAGTGAGCAGAAGATTTCTCTGTTTTCACTGCTCACTGCTCACTGCTTACCGCTCACTTTTTTCCAATCTTTTGCGAGCATCGAATAAACGACCAAATCTTTAAAATGATCGTGCAGCCATTGAGTTTGGCGAAACGTGCCTTCTATTTTAAAACCGAGCCGTTCCGGTATCGCGCGGCTTTTCAGGTTGTCGGCAGCGCAGTTGATTTGCACGCGGTTCAAGCGCATTCCGTCAAAAGCGTAGTTGATAAAAACTTTGCTCGCGCGCGTCATCAACCCTCTGCCTTCGGCAGTTTGAGCCAGCCAGTAGCCCATACTGACGGTTTTATTCGCCCAGTCGAGATTGTGAAAACCGATTTGCCCGACGATTTTGTGATTGAGAACGACGCTCGCGTTAAATTCGTGGTTTTCTGCCAGACTTTGCAGATTTCTTTTGATGTAATCCCGCGCCGAATCGAGCGAATAATCATCGGTCGCCCAAGGCATCCAGCGCTGCAAATGCTTTAGATTTTCGCGGACGACCTGATAAATCTCAATCGCGTCCAACTCGGTCGGCAGGCGCAGTTCGGCTTCGTCGTCTATTCGATAACTGAACATAAAAACAGCCACAAAAATAACACAAAACATTTTTTTTGCGTATTTTTGTGGCTGCGATTTAAAGATTTATTGATTTAGAAATTCGGCTCGCACCGTGTTATATTTATAAAAATAACCTGCGGTATTTCGTTACTGTCTTTGTGGGCTTTGCACAAATATTCAAAACTGATTACATAAATTGGTGATTTTATTCATTTCAACTGAATATTTGTGTAAATCCGTAATCTTCTGAGGTTGTTCTTCCTTCGACTTAGTTTTCCATTTCTAAAATCAGACAACCCACATTTATCGCTTGATACATTTCGACAAGCGCGTCGGCATTTAGCGCCGTGCAAAGGGTTTGCAATATTCCTATCCATTTTGATAAAACGCACAAACCAGCAGGCACAACAAAAAGTAAATTGCCGCAAATGCAAATCAAAATTCAAAGCGGAACCCCGAGAGATCAGGTCTCCGCCTGACATCGGTCAAAAGCTCTTCCTATTAATCTCGAACAAACAACGCGGAAATTGGAAACCGGAGAAGAAAGCAAACAATAATTCGGTAAATTGTTTTCCGTCGCCATTGAAATCTCCCAGCGCACCGCCCGATCAAAAGATCGGAGACGCATGTTTCCTCCAAGCAATCGGCATATCGCCCGGTTGACCAAATTGTTGCGCGCCGACACTGGTCAAACTTGGACTGTTGAGCCAGTAAAAAGTATTGTTCGTATAACGGTAAACCGCGATATCGGATTTGCCGTCGCCGTTATAATCGCCGCAAACCGGAAGGTCGTTAATTTGAAACGGAGAACTAGGAATTCCAAACTGAACGATTATCCTATTGTTTCCGCCGTTTTCCTGAATATACCAGTAGCCGTCACGCGTTGTTCCATTGGGAAAGTTAACGCCGCGCCAGACTGCAAAATCGGCGCGACTGTCGCCCAGATAATCTCCGGTCATATAAATATCTCCCGGAAAATCACCCCATTGTTGAGTTAGCACGATTGCACCGGTGTTACTGTCGCCGATTAGATAAGTGTCCCCGCCTCCGTCAGTCCGGCGAATCACACCGATATCAGCCCGCCCGTCTCCAGTGTAATCAGCTCCCGGAAGCGGCTGGTCTTCCAGTGAAGTATAGTCACCATGTCCGAAAACGAGTGCGGCGAAAGTGTTATTGCTGCTCCGCAAATAATACCAATGCCATTTATTGTCCACTCTTCTGAGGACGGTCAGATCATCTCTGCCGTCACCGTCATAATCGGCTTCTCTTGTGGGGTAATCACCTTCTCCAGACGAACCGGACTTTCCCCATTGAATTGCCAGAAAACTGTTTGGAGGC
>DASVTY010000167.1:0-75237 GCA_036387315.1 Pyrinomonadaceae bacterium | reverse complement strand
TGCCGCCCGTGCAAAGGTTCGGGATGGATCGAAGCCGGTGGTTCGGGAATGGTGCATCCGAATGTTTTACGCGCCTGCGGCGTTGACCCGGAAGTTTATTCGGGCTTTGCTTTCGGTTTCGGGCTGGAAAGAATGTGCGCTTTGATGTATTCGCTCGACGATATTCGGCTGATGTTTGAAAACGACGTGCGGTTTTTAGAGCAGTTTAAATAAATGGGATGGGCAACGCCTTACATCCAAAAACTCAGAAACGGCGAAACCGTTTCTTTTCGTCCGCGCGGACATTCTATGAAAGGCAAAATTGAATCGGGACAGCTTTGCACTGTTGAACCGATACAAGATTTCAGTGCTCTGCAAAAGGGCGATATTGTTTTGTGTAAAGTTAATGGAAACGAGTATCTGCATTTGATTAAAGCGATTCAAGGCTCTCGTTTTCAAATCGGAAATAATCGTGGGTTGATAAACGGTTGGGTTGGAACGAATTCTATTTTTGGCAAACTTATTAAAGTTGAAGATTAATACTCGATGAATATTAGTTATAACTGGCTGAAAGATTTAGTAGAAATTGATTTATCGCCGCAGGAAACGGCGGAGAAATTGACGAGCGTCGGTTTGGCGGTCGAAGGCGTTCATCCGCACGGCGACGATTTTGTTTTGGACGTTGAATTAACGTCGAATCGCGGCGATGCGCTGTCGCATTTAGGCACGGCGCGCGAATTGGCGGCGATTCAAAACGCAAAATTAAAAGCTGCAAATTCGACGAACAACGAACAACGAACAACGAACGTAAATCTCGTCACGATTGAAGACTCTGATTTGTGTCATCGTTTTACGGCGCGCGTTATCCGAAACGTAAAAATCGGCGCGTCGCCCGATTGGCTGGTCAGGCGTTTGGAAGCAATCGGGCAGCGTTCGGTTAATAATGTGGCGGACATTACGAATTACGTAATGCTCGAACTCGGAAATCCGATGCACGCTTTTGATTTGAATAAATTGGCGGGAAATCGGATTGTTGTACGGCGTGCGAAACCGGGCGAGACGATGAAAACGCTTGATGAAATCGAGCGTAAATTCGACCGCGAAATGCTGTTGATTTGCGACGCGGAAAAGCCCGTTGCGGTCGGCGGAGTGATGGGCGGAGAGTTTTCGGGCATTTCGGAAGAAACAACCGACGTTTTGCTCGAAGTCGCATATTTCAAACGCGAATCAATTCGCCGGACTTCGCGCGCGTTGGGTTTAACGACCGAAGCCGCTTATCGTTTTGAGCGAGGCGTTGATGTGGAAAATCTGATTCGCGCTTCAAATCGTGCTACGGAATTAATCTGTGAATTAGCAGGCGGCGAAGCGGGCGAATTTGTTGACGTTTATCCGAATCCGCAGCCGCTTGTGGAAATTCCGTTTCGCGCCTCGCGCGTCAATGCGTTAACGGGTTTGGAGGTCGCGCCGGAAAAGACATTACAAATTTTGACTGCGCTCGGTTTTAAAATGCGCGAAAACGCCGAGGCGGAAAGCATCACTTTTGTTGCTCCGACGTGGCGGCACGATGTTTCGATTGAAGAAGATTTGGTTGAAGAAATTGCGCGACACGCGGGTTATGAAAATATCGCCGAAGAATTGCCGCCCGCTTTCGGCGCGGGCGAATATCAGCCTGCCGAGCCGCAAAAGAAGGCTCTTAGGCAAACTCTGGCTGATTTGGGATTTAACGAAGCGGTTTCTTACAGTTTTATTGACACTAAACACGACGAGACGTTTGAGCTGCTTCCGGGCTTGATTGACGAATTTGCCTCTGAGAAGTTTGTCGCTCTGCGGGATTCAATTATCGAAGGCGCGGTCAGAATGCGCCCGACTCTGCTTGCCGGATTGCTCGAATCGGTCAGAACCAATTTCAATTTCGGCGAAAGAAATCTTAAATTGTTTGAAATCGGAAGAGTTTTTGCGGCGTTCGGCGGCGAAGGCGCGCTGCCAACCGAAAAAGAATCTTTCGCTCTGGTTTTGACCGGGGGCGAAAGATTTGCCAATCACGCCGAATCCGACAGCGAGCTTGATTTTTATTCAGTCAAAGGCGCGCTCGAAGCCGCTGTTTCGGCGATGCGTGTGACGGAGTTGGAATTTCGTGCGGCTTGCGTCAAACATCTGCGTGAAGGACAATCAGCGGAAATCTATTTTGACGGAGACAAAATCGGAACTGTCGGTAGACTTGCCGAAGAGATTGGGGCAAATTACAAATTCCGCCAGCCGGTTTTCCTCGCCGAAGTTGATTTAAAAAAACTGCTCACGGCAAAAACGGAACCGATTTTGTATCGTCCATTGCCGCGGTTCCCGGCTATCACGCGAGACGTTTCGTTTCTCATCAAACGGGCGGTTTCGTTCGGCGAGATTCGGGATTTTGTACGCTCGCAGAATTTTGAATTATGCCGGAACATTAAATTTGTAGGAATTTACGAAGGCAAAGGCATCGCCGACGATGAGCGCTCGCTGACCGTCAGACTCGAATATCGCTCGGACAATCTGACGCTTCAAGACGAAGATGCTGAAACGGTGCATCGGCAAATTGTCGCGGCAATCGAGGAAAAATTTGGGGCGAAGCTTCGTTTTTAAGCTATAGTTAAGGAAAATCCTTTTAATAAAGGCGGAGGCTTGCTTTATTTCGCAAAATCGTCGCATAATCAGGCGATTATTGATTCACAGAGTAAAAATTATTGGAGATAAACGATGGGCGGATTACCCGGTTTAGAAAAATTTTCGCATCTTGAAGACAAGATTTATCGCACCATCGAAGTCGCCAAGAATTTGCGCGAGGAAAAAGATCGTCTCGAAAAGGAAATGTCTTCGATTCGGCATCAGGTCAACAGCCTGCTCGAAGAAAAATCCCGGCTCGAAGAACAAGTCGAGCGTCTTTTGTCCGAACGCGACACAATTCGTTTAAAGGTCGAAGCTATGCTGGACGCAATCGCGGTGATTGACCCGGAAATGGCTGAAGTAATGCGCAGATGAAAAACGACGGAAACGGTTTTATGATTGGCAGCAACCGCAATAAAAACGAGCCTCCACAATCAATCCGGGTCGAGATTTACAATCAAACTTACAGCATTCGCTCGGACGGCGACAGCGAATATATTATGCGGCTCGCCGATTTTGTTGACGAGCGGATGCGCGAAATCGCGCACGGGACTTTGACCGTTGATTCGCTCAAAGTGGCGATTTTAGCCGCGCTGCACATCGCCGATGAACTGCATCGCTTGAAATCCGTCCACGAATCTGTTGACCAGCAGCTTGCTTCGCGCAGCGCCGAATGTGCGGAAATGCTCGACCGTTTGTTAAAGCCGCAAACCGGAAGTCTTGAACCGCCCGCTAATTTGCCGAGCTAAAAAAGTCAAGTGTAAAATTGAATAAAAATGCGTTTGACAGGCTTTATTGCAGGCGTTTCGGCGTGATATTATAAAAATTGACAGAGGGCTAACGGTTCTGCGAAGCGCGTGTACCGGAAGTACAACGGTTGAGCCAATGTCGTAGTTTACGGGAGGCTGATGCCGTCGGTCAGTGTTGCCTTCAGCGAAAGGCGGCTAATGATTGCGGCTTAATCAAAAGCCACCCACCTGTTGAGAACAGGTTCAATTACGACTTTCGGCACGGTTCTCGCGGAAACCCTTTGTCAGTAATAAGTAATAAGTAATAAGTAATAAGTTTATGTTTTCGCTTATTACTTATTACTTATTACTTATTACTGTTTTATGAGGATTTTATTTATCGGCGACGTATTCGCGCGTCCCGGCAGGCAGGCTGTTATCGAGCGCATTCAGGATTTGCGCGAGCAGTATGAAATTGATCTGGCAATAATGAACTGCGAAAACGCGGTTCACGGTTCTTCCATCACCGAATCGGCTGCAAAAGAATTGTTTCAACACGGAATTGACGTGATGACGGGCGGCAATCACAGTTTCGACAAGCCTGAATCCGCCGTTTATTACCAGAAAGAGTCGCGTGTTCTTCGCCCGGCAAATTATCCTGATGGAACGCCGGGTAGCGGAGTTTATATCGGCGAAACGCGGGCAGGCGCGCCGTTCGCGGTGATGAATTTTATCGGGCGAGTTTTTATGACTCCCAACGCCGATTGTCCCTTCCGCGCCGCCGACGCCATCATCAATGAATTGCCGGAAACCGTAAAAATTCGTTTGGTTGATATTCACGCCGAAGCGACGAGCGAAAAATGCGCGATGGGCTGGTTTTTGGACGGTCGGGTGTCGGCTGTCGTCGGCACGCATTCGCATATTCCGACCGCTGACGAGCGGATTTTGCCCGGCGGGACTGCATACATTACGGATGTCGGTTTAACGGGCAGCTACAACGGCGTAATCGGGATGAACAAAGACGATGTGATTTATCGTTTTACGCGCGTTCCCGGCAAACGCGCCGGACACGCCGAAGGAAACGTCTGGATTTGCGCCGTCGTGATTGACGTTGATGAAGAAACCGGAAAAGCTCGCAGTATTGAAAGACTCAAATTAACTCACATTTCGTAAATCTGAATAGTAAATCGTTTTTCTAAAACTGAGAATTTGAATTATTATTCAATCACGATTTACGATTCACTATTTACTAACTCGGCGCTTGGTCTTCGGGGATTTTTGAAGTGTGTATTCGAGCGTCGGCTGTCGCCGGTTTTGGCGCGAGCAGCATTTCCTGATATTCGGGCGGAAAAGAGCGAACGCGGTTTTCGGAATCGGTGACAACGTGCGTGGTTTCGCCTTCGGCTAAGATTTTGCCGTCGGCGAGCCGGTAAATTTCATACCCGAAACGCAAGGAGCGTTTTCTCATTTCGTTGATGCGCGTGCGGACGACGATTTCGTCATCGTAAAAAGCGGGCGATTTATAGCGGCAATAGCTTTCGGCAACGACCAGAAAAGCGTTGTCCTGTTCTTCCATATCGCGATAAGAAAAACCGCGCGCGCGGCAATATTCCGTGCGCCCGATCTCAAACCAGACAAGATAGTTGGCGTGATAAACAACGCCCATTTTGTCGGTTTCCGAATAACGCACGCGCACCCGCGTTTCGTGCCAGAGCGCTGCATCGTCTGCAATTTGTTCCGCGTCGTACATTGACAAAAAATGCGGAAGAGAAATTCCGCATCGCAAAAATAACGAATTAAAGCGACTGGGAGGCAGGGACTCGAACCCCGATAGGCAGATCCAGAGACTGCAGTCCTACCATTAGACGACCTCCCAAAAAGCTACAATAAATTTAGAAACTACCGGGCGTTTTGTCAATCTCGACTGTCGGTTTGTTATAATTTGGCTTGCTTATGAATTCGGGAACTGCGGAATTATATCTAATCGTCGGTTATATGACGTTGATTTTGTTAATCGCTTTTACCGCCGTTTATATTTTTTTCCGGCAATACAAACGCGAAATGAAATCAAAAACCGAAGCCAAAAAAAAGAAAGCCGAAGAGCAGACACCGGAGAAACATTAAAGCTCGCCTGAATCTATGCATCAAAACGTTTTAGGACTTGAAAAAAGCGCGTTTCTGATAATTGACGTGCAGGAAGCGTTCCGGCAAAGCATTGCGGACTTAAGCGAAATTGCCTCAAGGATTTCCGTTTTCGCGCGGGGAGCGCAGCTTTTGAATGTGCCGATTTTAGTCACGGAACAATATCCGAAAGGCTTGGGGCGAACTGTCGCGGAAATCGCTGAAGTATTGACAACGGAAACCGAAGTTTTCGAGAAAACCGCGTTTTCGTCTTGCGGCGCAAATGCTTTCGTCGAAAAACTCGGAGCAATCGGCGCAAGGCAAATCATCGTCGCCGGAATCGAAGCGCACGTTTGCGTCAATCAAACGGTTCACGATTTGCTCGCGCAAGGTTTTCAAACGCATCTTTTAACCGATTGCATTTCGTCGCGCGCCGCCGAAAACAAACAAATCGCTCTGGCAAAAATGCAGGCGAGCGGCGCGATTTTGTCTTCGCTCGAAATGGCTCTCTTTGAGCTGATGCGCGATGCGCGGCACGAGCAGTTTAAAGCGGTTCAGAAACTTATTAAGTGACTCGTAAATCGTGAATAGTGAATCGTAAAATCAATTCGCACTATTCACGATTTACGATTTACGATTCACTATTTAATGAATAATCTTTTATCTTCACTCAATGAGCAGCAGCGTGAAGCTGTGACGGCTACTGAAGGACCTTTGCTGGTTTTAGCGGGCGCCGGTTCGGGAAAAACCCGCGTCATTACGGTTCGCATCGCTTATTTAATCGCCGAAAAACAGGTCAATCCTTACAACATTCTCGCCGTCACTTTTACCAACAAAGCCGCCGGAGAGATGCGAGAGCGCGTGGAAAAAATTCTGCGCCAGCACAATATGAAGCTCGAAGCCGCGCCGCTGATCGCCACATTTCACAGTCTCTGCGTCCGTATTTTGCGGCAGGACATCGAGCATTTAAAAGAAGGCTACACCCGGAGTTTCACGATTTACGATACCGACGACCAGCAGAAATTAATCAAAATCTGCCTTAAAGATTTGGGCTACGACGACAAACAGCTTTCGCCGAAAGCCGTGCAGAGCGCGATTTCCGGCGCGAAAAATCGCGGGCAAGACCCGGAAAGCTATTCCGCAGGTTCGGATTACAACGACGAACGCCGCGCCGCAATCGCCCGCGTTTTTAAACTTTATGAAGAGCGTTTGAGAAATAACAATGCGCTTGATTTCGATGATTTGCTGATTCGCACGGTTCAGCTTCTCCGGCGTTCAAAAGAAACGCGCGAGAAATACAACGACAAATTCAAATATATTCTTGTTGACGAATATCAGGACACAAATCCTTTGCAGTTTTCACTGATAAATTCTTTAACCGAAAAACAGCAAAACATTTGCGTAGTCGGCGATCCCGACCAGTCAATTTACCGCTTCAGAGCCGCTGATATTCGCAACATTCTGGATTTTGAAGAGCATTTTCCAAAAGCGAAAACAATTCTGCTTGAACAAAATTATCGTTCGTCGCAAAACATTTTGGAAGCAGCCGATTCTATTATCAAAAATAACACCGAGCGCAAAGAGAAAAAACTCTGGACGGCGCAAAAAGGCGGCGACGCGATTCGTTATTTTCAAGCCTACGACGCCGATTCGGAAGCCAGATTTGTCACTGTCGAAATCAAAAAAATAATGCTCCGCGACCACACGGCGAAATTTGCGATTCTCTATCGCACAAACTCGCAATCGCGCGTTTTTGAAGAAGCGTTGCGTCGCGAGCGAATTGAATACAACATCGTCGGCGGTTTTTCGTTTTACGAGCGCGCCGAAGTCAAAGATATTGTGGCGTATTTAAAATTGGCTTTAAATCCGCACGATTCGATTGCTCTTTTGCGAGTTATCAACACTCCAACGCGCGGTTTGGGAAAAACTACGCTCGACGAATTGCAATATCAGGCGCGCGATTACGGCGTTTCGATTTGGGAAACAATTGCCGTCGCCCTTGATCCGCCCGAAGGAACGGTACAGAAACTCAATGCCCGCGCGCTGACTTCGCTCCGGCAGTTTCAGCAAATCATCAATCGTTTGGTGCAAAAAGTTCAGGACGCTTCGCGTACGGGCGAGCCTGTTTCGCAAGTCGTCGTTGCGGCGATTGAAGAAACCGGCTACGGCGGCGCTTTGCGGGTAGAAAACAACGAGGAAGCCGAAGCGCGTCTGGAAAACTTGCAGGAACTCGTCAACGCCGCTGTTGATTATGACAAAAATGGCGGCAGCGGTCTGCGCGATTTTGTTGACCACGCCGCGCTCGTTTCCGACACCGACAAATTCGACCGCAACGCGCCTGTCACATTGATGACGGTTCACGCGGCGAAGGGTTTGGAATTCCCGGTAGTTTTTCTCGCCGGAATGGAAGAAGGCGTTTTCCCGCACGCGCGGAGCGTCGCAAATCCGCAGGAAATGGAAGAAGAACGCCGTCTCGCTTACGTCGCCATCACGCGCGCCGAACGACTTTTGTACGTCACGCACGCGATGCGCCGCCGCGTTTACGGCGAAGATTTGGCAGCCGAGCCTTCGCCGTTTTTAAACGAACTGCCGCTCGATTTGATCGAAGATATGACGCGCGGCGGAGGCTCGTGGCTCTCGTTCGCCAAAAATCCGGCGACCAAATCGAACAAAGAAGCCCTGCGCGCTCTCAAAGGCGAACAGGACAAACCGCGCGCGACTTACACCGGAAAAACCTACAATTCGGCTGACGCCATCGGCGAATTCTTCAAAAATCGCGGCGGCAATCAGAGTCCGAAATCCGAATCTCAAAGTCCGAAACAACCCGAACGCCCGAATTTTTCTTTCGGCTCGCAAAAACCGCAAATCATCAAACCCGCGCCCGGCGAAAAAAGCACCAAACTCAAAGACCAGAGCGGATTCCTGCCCGGCACTTACGTCAAACATCCGAAATACGGCAAAGGTCTCGTCCTGCGCCGCGAAGGAACCGGCGACGACGCCAAATTAACCGTCAGCTTTCCCGGTTTCGGTCAGAAAAAACTGATTGAAAAATACGCTAATCTGGAAAAGGCGTAAAATGATTCATTGAATATGCAAAACATAGTCGAGTTAAAATTGGATTTACCGTTGAATTTGTCGAAGGATGAAGTGCAAACGTTGCTCGCCGTCAAGTTGTTTGAAACCGGACGTATTTCTCTGGGACAAGCTGCGAAACTTGCAGGTTATTCCAAGCGCGCTTTTATCGAGGTTTTGGGACATCATCAAGTTGCGGTCGTCAATTATTCTCCCGATAATTTGCGCGAGGAGCTTGGTTTGTGAAAGAGCCGGTTGTTTCCGACAGCACTTGTTTGATTGGACTTGAGCGTGTCGGAGAGTTAGACATTTTGCCTGCTTTGTTTGCTTCTATAATGATTCCGCCGGAAGTCGAGCGCGAATTTGAAAGTAAGTTTTTGTGGTTACAAACAGAAAATATTACCAACTCATCATTAGTCATGGCTTTGCAATTGGCGGTTGATGCGGGTGAAGCCGAAGCTATTGCTTTGGCAAGCGAAAAGGGCTGTTTATTAATCTCCGACGATAAACAGGCACGCGCAACAGCAAAAACTCTTGGAGTGAAAGTGATTGGAACAATTGGTGTTTTAGTGCGGGCGAAACAAAACGGCGTGGTTTCGGCGATCAAACCAATTTTAGACGAACTCGACTTAAACAGTTTTTTCATCAGTCGAGCTTTGCGTGAAGAAGCACTAAAACTTGTTGGAGAATAACGCAAAAAACTGATTGAAAAATACGCCAAGCTGGAAAAGGCGTAAAGTTTTAGGGATTTTAACTTAATATTTGGGAGAAAAAGATGCTCGAAGAAAATATGACTTATCTGATGAATCTTTTCACTATTAAGGGAACGCATCTTACAATGAGTTCCCGGAAAGAGGCGAGTTATGAAAAGGTATCATCAGGAATTGGAGCGTACAAAGCGAGCGGATTTCGGTTTATAACGAATCCGTTCGAGAAGACCGACCGATGAGTGGGTTGTTGTTAAAAAACACGACCGATTTGACGTTTGAAAATGGAGCGATGACTGTGTTTGAGCGCAATGCTTACGCGGGCGAATCCCTGATGGAGCGTTTGAAACCGGCGGAGGAAAGGCTCGTTTCGTTTGCGCTCGATTTGGAAACGCTCGTTCAGGTCAAGCAGAATGAAAACCGCGAGCCTGCAAAATTAGTTAAAGCCGCTAACGGCGCGTTTCAGATTCATTATTTTAAAACCGACCGCAAAGTTTACACGCTGCAAAATCAAACCGAACGCGCCAGAATTATTTACATCGAACATCCGACGCGTGAAAACTGGCGTTTATCTGACGACACAGCGCGCCCTTCTGAAACGACGCAAAATTATTATCGTTTTCGCGTTGAGCTGAAACCGTTTGCAAAAGTCGTGTTTCCGGTGACCGAACGACAGGCTTTGATGGACAGCTATCAATTGACAAAGCTTTCGAGCGACAATTTGGATTTGTTTATCCGCCAGCGTTCGATGAACGACGATGTGCGCCAAAAGCTCGAAAAACTGATTGATTTGCGCGCCCGCGTTTCGGAAATTGAGGAAAAATTAAAAACGCTCGAAGCAGAAGAAACCGCAATTTCCGAAGACCAAGCCAGATTGCGCGAAAACATCGAAGTTCTGGCAAAAACGCCCGAAGCCAAACAATTAATTGCGCGCTATATCGCCAAAGCCAACGAACAGGAAACCCGCATCGAGCAAATCACAAAAGAACGGCAAACTTTAATTGCCGAACGCGAACGCCTCGAACGCGAATTGGCAGCGGCGATTCGGGCTTTTGAGATTTAAAAGTTTTTTTGAACCGCCGAGACGCAGAGACGCTGAGAAAACAAAAAAGAAAAGAGTTTTTTCCTAAAACCTCTTTTTCTTATCTCGGCGTCTCGGCGGTTCACAGTTTCTTCCTGACAATCATTCGCAGAATCTCGCGTTCCGCGTCTGCGAGTTCGAGATCAAATTTCTCGTAGATTTCGGCGGTATTGGCGAGCGAAATTGCCTGCTGCGTTTCGTCCAAAATAATTCGGATAATTTCGAGGTTTTCGCGCAGAACTTCTCTTGCCTCCTCGCGCTCGCCGCGTTCGATGAAGCGGACGGCGATGTCGTTTAAAACTTCGACGTGCGCCGGTAATTGCTCGACTTCTTCGATAAGAGAATGAGCTTCCGCGAGAGTTTGCAAAGATTTTTCCGTTTCGCCGTTTTTGATTTCGCCGTCGCTGACTAAAACCAGAGCCGCGGCGCGCCCAGCCAAATCTTCAATTGAATTAGTCGCTTGACCGGCTAATTCGTCTTTGCTGTTTGCCGCGCAGACGGCGGCGATTTGTCCCAAAGCCTGCCATCGCATTTCGTCAATCGGATTTTCGAGCGCGGTTTCGATTGCGCGCTCCGGTTTGCCGAATTGCGCGAGGCGAACGGCGATTGTCGCCATTAAATTAAATCGAGCGCGGCTGTCGCGGATTTCGCGTTCGGGCTGCGATTTTAAAACGGCATAAGCTTCTTCGAGCGATTGCACGGCTTTTTCGGTCTCGCCCGCAGTTTGATGTTCGAGCGCGATTGCAGTGTGCGCAATCGCCGTTTGCTGTTTGTCGGTAATCGGCGACAGCACTTTTTCGGCTTGCTCGAAATTTCCGGCGTGAGCATAAAGACCGCTGATTTGCGTCGAAACCTGATCGCGGAATCGCCCTTCAAGCTCGGCGGCAAGCTGTCCCACATTTTCCAAAATCGAAAAAGCCTGCTCGTTTTGCCCGGCTTGAATTCGGCGCGCTGCAATTTCGAGCTGAAGCTGAATACGTTCTTCGACAAATTCGATTTGTTCGGTTTCCCCCAAAGATTCGGACAAAATCTCGTTCGCATCTTCGCTCCGGTTGATTTTTATTAAAGCAAGCTCGTTTAAAACCTGCGCGCGAACCGTGGGTAAATCTATTTGGCTGAGAATTTCTTCTGCCTGCTCCCATTCGCCGCGACGAGCGAAACGCAGAGCAATTTCACCCTGCGTTGTAAACGGGTCGTCCAGAGAACCGGCGGTTTGCAAGGCTTCTTCAAACGCGCCGCGCTCGGCTTGTTTGACGGCTATGTTTGACAGGGCTTGCTGCTGAAAACCGTATTCTTCGATTGCTCCGGCAAGCTGCACGCCGTATTCGTCGTCATTAAATTCGGCGCAGCGGGCGGCAATTTCGACGAGCGCAATGTCGCGCGTGTGCGGGTCTTGAATCGCATCGGCTAACTGCGCCGCCAAATCAAGCTCGCCCTTTGCCGCAAAACGCGACGAAATCGCCGAAATCGCTTCGCCGTGCCCGTCAGCGCTCCCGATTCGCTCGGCAATAAAAGCCGCGCAATCAAAAGGATTCGATTCGGCGCGTTCAATTTCTATAAAACCGTTCATTTGTTCGTTGTTCGTTGTTCGTTGTTCGTTGTAAATTGCTTTTGCAACGAACAACGAACAACGAACAACGAACTATTTGAAAACTAATTCAATTGTTTCGGGTATCCAATCCGAGAGATTTTTTGTGACGACATCAGCGCCTGCCGCGCGCAGCTCATCGGCGGAAACGGTACTCGTTACGCCTAAAACTTTCATACCGGCGCGTTTTGCGCCGACGACGCCGGGTGGGGAATCTTCGATCACTAAAACCTGTTCGCGGCTGAACGGAAATTCGCCGCGTGTCGTATTTGCTTCGTCGAGTTTTCTAAAACCCAAATCAAAACATTGTTTGTCCGGTTTGCAGGCGGTCACGTCTTCGGCGCTGACGAGCGCCGAAAAATAACCGGCGAGGTCTGCGCGCTGCAAAATCGAATTGATTTCGACGCGCCGCGCCATCGAAACAATGCCGAGCTTGTAGTGAAAATGCATCTCTTTGACGAAATTGACAATTCCGGGGAAAAGCGGCAGCTCTTCGGCAATCATTCCGGCGTGCGCGGCGGTTTTTTCTTCGACAATGCGAGAGAGAGTTTCGTCAGTCAAATCTTTTTTCGAGCGTTCAAAAGCGGCGCGGACAAAAGTTCGGTCGTCCATTCCGAGCGAATCGTAGTAATTTTGTTCGGTTAATTCGATGCCTTCGGCTTTTAAGACACTTTGATAGGCTTTCATCTGTATCGGCTCGTCATTGATAATGACGCCATTGAAATCGAAAAGAATGGCTTTAATCATTTGAAAAATTTAAAGAATATTTTTGGCTTAAACAAACGCACATTTTACTGATTTTGCCGCAAACAGAGCAAATGTCGGTTTATTAATTAGCCGCGTTAAAATTGTCTCTGAGCTGCCGGCAAGTTTTGGCAAGATCAACTCGATTTTGCTCGTTCATATTCGCCAGATTGCTGCGCACCTGATTGTAAATCAAATTTTTTGCTGCCTGTCGCGCCATGCGTTCGGGGATTGTTTGCTCCGGGTCGTTCTGCATTTGCTGTTCGATCAGCGCGAGAACTTCGTCGCATTCCGCAATGCCGGTTTTTTCGGTGTTTAAAACCGTGTCGGTTACCGATTCGTTTGTTGAGCGATTGGTGTTTGAGTTGGCGTTTGAAACCACGACCGCCGTGTTGCTGTTGCTCGGCGGCGAAGTTTGAACCGCGCTGTTTATCCAGTCGGATATATTGCAGTTGCAGCCGACTGTGAAAGCTAAAACAAGAAAAGCCAAGAATGCGGAATTAACGTTTTTACTCATCGGTTTAAAAGCAAAATGCGGACTGCTTTTTCATTAAAAACAATCCGCAATCCAAAATCTAAAATCTAAAATTGTTTAGACTTCTTTGTATTCCGAATCAACGTCTTCGCTCGAAAGCGCGACGCGATAGTTTTTCGACTGCTTTTGTTTGGTAATCAAAAGATCGTCTTTGTTTTTGAGCAAATCCGCTCTCGTATAAACGGAAATCTCGAAATTGTAGCCGTGCGTAATGGCGTCTTTCGGACAAGCCTCGACGCAGAAGCCGCAGAAGATGCAGCGTCCGTAATCAATGTTGTAAACGCGCGCAAAGCGTTCGTCAACCCCGATGCGTTCCGGGTAAGGACGCGGATCGTCTTCGGCTTCGATGTAAATGCAATCCGAAGGGCAAGCCGCCGCGCACAAAAAGCACGCGACGCATTTTTCGTTTCCGTTTTCGTCAACGTGAAGCAGATGCTGCCCGCGATAACGCGGCTGAACCGTAATCGGATCGTCCGGGTATTGGACAGTCCATTTTTCCTGGGGAATTTTTGAGAGCGTGACGCTCATCCCCTTGATAATCGCTTTTGTCGAATCAATAATATCGCCGATTAGTGACATAAAATTTTCTTTAATTTGTTTTCAACTTTAACGCGGCATTAAGACGACGCCCAAAAGATTGAGAATAATCCATAAAATCATCAGCAAAGTGGCAATGCCGCCGACAATCATACCGCCCAGCGCCAAACCTTTACCGCCATAAACGCCCGGGTTTTTATTGGCGTTATTGTACGCGATATAGCCGGTAATCAAACCGACCGGTCCTAAAATCTGACAGCACAATCCTAAGATGCCGGTAACGAGCGAAACAATTGCCAGAGTCTGATTTTGACCGCCCGAACCGCCCATCGGCGGAGGCGTAAACGGTGTATTTTGTCCCAACCCCTGATTTCCCCAACCCGCTGCGGGCGCGGGCGGCGGACTCCAATCCGAAGGCGTATTACCAAACGGCTGCTGCCCAAACTGCGGCTCCGGCTCCTGAAAAGTCGGTGCGCTTCGCGGTGCGTCGGAAAACCCGCTGTCTCGCGGCGGCGAGCCACCCAAATCGCCAAACGAAGGCGAGCTTAAATCCGCGCTCGGTGATCGAGGCGGCTCGCTCGAAGAGCCAAACGGCGAAGGCGGCGGCAAATCTACCGGCGGCGGAGCACCGAGGACGGTTTTCATCGGATCAAAATCCGCACCCTGCGCCGAACCGCCCGCACCGGCGGTGTCGGAAACCAGCGGGGTCCCGTCCGCCTGGCAAAATTTCATATTGTCGTCAAATGTCCGTTGACAAGTTGGGCAGCGTTTCATTCTTAAATGATGAATGATGAATGATGAATGATGAACGACTTTAATTCATCGTTCATCATTCATCATTCATCGTTTCGTTTTACACTAATTCTAATTTACTGAAAAAATAGCTGATTTCGATTTGCGCATTCTCTTCCGAGTCTGAGCCGTGAACGGCGTTTTCGCCGATTGATGTCGCAAACTCTTTGCGGAGCGTTCCTTCGGCGGCTTCCGCCGGATTGGTCGCGCCCATCAAATCGCGCCACGATTTCACGGCGTTTTCTTTTTCAAGCGCAATCACAATGCAGGGTGCGCTCGACATAAACTCGGTCAATTCACCGAAAAACGGGCGCTCGCGGTGAACCGCATAAAAACCTTCGGCTTCTTTACGCGAAAGATGCTTTAATTTCATCGCGCGAATTTTAAAGCCGTTGTCCAAAATGCGCTGCAATATAGTTCCGTATTTTCCGGCGCGCACGGCGTCCGGTTTGATAATTCCAAATGTTAAATTGCTCATTGTTTAATTATTCTTTTTTTCGATTTTTTAACAGCCTTTCTTGTATTAGGCTTAGCTCTACTTAAAATTTGATTTGAAACTGCTAAATTCTCCGATTCAACTATTATACCCGGCTCCGGCGGCAAAAGGTCATGAATAATTCCGCAGTCCTGATTACATTGTAATGCTACATAAAACGGCACATTCGTACCTTTTACAACCAAATAATCGGCAATTACAAATTTTGTAAATGGCGGGTATGTAATTTCAATTTTGTATAAACCTTCCGCTAATTCCAGTTCAAAAAAGCCATGGTCATTTGTCAAAGATGAAAACCGTTTTCCATCTTTTCCCTCACTAATTATTTTCGCATTAGGAATTACCGCACCTGACGGATCTGTCACAACTCCGCTTAGAACTGTTTTTGAAGTTTGAGCAAATACGCATTGACTTAAAAACAAGTAAGCGGAAATCAAAAAAATGAATTGGCAGCATCGCAGAGAAATCATTCTGTTTTTACAAAAGTTTCTTTTATTTCCGTAGTTACGCGGCGCGGGCGCAAAGTTTTGGAATCGAGCGCAACCCAAATGCTTTTCGCTTTCACCAGAATTTTATCGCCGCGCCTGATTTCGGTAAAACGCTCCCATTTTGCCCCTTGTGGTTCTCCAACCCAAGTCGTTACCGCGATTTCCTCATTTTCAAAAGCCGGACGCAAATAATCAATTTCGTGCCGCATTACAACCCAAACTATTTGCGCTTTTTGCTCGTCTGTCGCGCGACTCAACCAATGCGCTACGGCAATATCTTGAATCCATTGCAAATAGCGAACATTGTTGACATGATCTTGCCGGTCAATATCTTCGGCTTTAACAATAAGCGAATGTTCGAATTTCACCGCTTCCGAATAACTATGAGCCGAGGGCGGCTTTCATTGTTTCGCCGATGTCGGCGGGCGATTTGGCGACACGGATTCCGGCGGCTTCGAGCGCAGCCATTTTCTCCGCGGCAGTTCCTTTGCCTCCCGCAATAATCGCTCCGGCGTGCCCCATTCGACGTCCGGGCGGCGCGGTTTGTCCGGCGATGAACGCAACAATCGGTTTGGTGACGTTTTCTTTGGCATAAGCGGCGGCTTCTTCTTCCGCCGTTCCGCCGATTTCACCGATTAAAACAATTCCTTCGGTTTCATCGTCCGCTTGAAAAAGCCGCAAAGCGTCGGTGTGCGTCGTGCCGATAATCGGATCACCGCCGATTCCGATTGCCGTTGACTGTCCGAGACCGAGCGCGGTTAATTGCCCGACGGCTTCATACGTTAATGTGCCGGAGCGCGAGACAACACCGATGCTTCCTTCTTTGTGAATATGTCCGGGCATAATTCCCACTTTGCATTTGCCGGGCGAAATCACGCCGGGACAATTCGGTCCGACCAGGCGAGTTTTTTTGTCGGCGAGAAAATGATGAACTTTGACCATATCGGCTGCCGGAATGCCTTCGGTGATGCAGACGACGAGCGGAAGCCCTGCGTCCGCCGCTTCCATAATCGCATCGGCGGCAAACGGCGGCGGAACATAAATCACGCTCGCATTTGCGCCCGCTTGTTTGACGGCATCTTCGACCGTATTAAAAACGGGCACGCCTTCGTGCGTCGTTCCACCTTTTCCGGGCGTCACGCCGCCGACAACCTGCGTGCCGTATTCGATCATTTGCTTGGTGTGAAAAGTGCCCTCTTTACCCGTAATGCCCTGCACGACAAGGCGCGTATTTCGATCAACTAAAACGCTCAATTTCTTACTCCCGCTCAACTTTTATAAAAACAAACAAAGAAGGACAGAATAATGAAAAAACGCTCACTTGTCACGGCTGCCCCCTTAGAAAGTGTTAACATTTGCGGTAAATTGGGCGAATTAATATTCTTGCGAGTTTTCGTTTTGCCGCTTAGCTGTAAACTTTACAATTTATTTCCTGGCTTCGCTAACTTCTTTTAGTTCTTCGGATTTTTGAAAATCGGCTGCTGCCAGATTCTTTTTGCCGAGGCGTTGATAAGCCGCGCCGCGATTGGCATATGCGGCGTAATCGTTGGGCGTTCGGCGCAATACTTCGGTGTAATCGGCGACGGCTTTTTCGTCCCTATCGGTCAAGAAATAAACCAGCCCGCGTTTGAAATAAGTCCAGGTTTCGTCCGGGTCGAGCGTCAGAGCTTTGGAGTAATCGTTGACGGCTTCGTCGTACATTCCGCGCGTTTCGTAGCAAGCGCCGCGTTTTTCGTAGAGAAAATCGTAATCCGGCTTTTGTTTTTGAACTTCTCCGAAATCCGCGAACGCGCGGTCGAAATCGTTCGACTGGCAATAAACATCGGCTCGATTAACGAGCGCAAACAGATTTTGTTTGTTCAAGCGAATCGCTTCGTTGTAATCCTGCAAGGCGCGCGTCAATTCCTGTTTTTTGCGAAACGCTTCGCCGCGATTGGCAAAGCTGTCGGACGATTTCGGATTGATGCCGATGGCTTCGGTGTATTCATTAATCGCAGCGTCGTACGATTTTTCGTCAAGCAGAGCCTTGCCGCGCGAAAAATGCTGTTCAAACTCGCGCGCTTTGGCTGTTTCCTCGCGCGCCTGCCAGAACAAAATAACGCCCGCAACGACCGAAAACATCAGGAAAAACCATGCGTATTTTCTGCCCGGAAAACGCAAAATGCTGCGTCTTTCGGGCGAAGACGATGCGGCTGTTGCTTGCGGCGGCGCGCTCTGCATGCTGGCGGTAATTTCCTGTAGTCTTGAATTAATCGCCGCCAATTCACGCTCTTTTTCCTCACGCGCAATCTCGGCTTCTTCGCGTCGCTGCCTTTCTTCAGCCAGCAGACGTTCAAATTCGGTACGCTCTTCGGCGGCAATCTCTTCTCGTTTGGTTACTTCGGTCGAGCGGTAATGTTCCTGCCAGGCGGCTTGAAATTCTTCGCGCATCGCTTCGGCGCACCACGGACGGTTTTCTTTATCGAGCGCGAGCGCGTGCATCAGAACGTTTGAAACCGGAACCGGAACTTCCGGGTTTATCTCGTGAACCGGAACCAGCGGGTCAGGCTCGCCTTCCCAAACAGCCAGAGCGCGCGGCAAATAATCGGCGGGAGGTTTGCCGGTCAACAGACGATAAATCGTCACTGCGAGCGAATAAAGATCGCTTCGCGCGTCGGTGTTTTGACTTAAAACCTCCTCGACTTTATCGGCGTGTTTGATTGAGAGAGCTTGCCGCAGAGTTATCGCTGCGCGGCTCGGAAATTTCAAAAACTGTTCGAGCGGCGAATATTCTTCGGTTCCCATTTGCAGGCTTCCAGCGTCAACTTTGGTCATTTCGCCCGCATAACCTTTTGAGATTCCGAAATCGAGCAGCTTCACACGATTGCGCTCGTTGATTTTGATGTTCGAGAGCTTGATGTCTTTGTGAATAACGGGTTCGGGCTGCGTATGCAGATAAACGAGCGCGTCAAGAAGCTGCAAAGCCCAATCCGAGACTTTGACGACATCGAAATGTTCGTCCTTCCGGCGCATTTTCTCGGCTTGCTCGAACAAATCTTTGCCCGGAATATATTCCATGACGAGATACTGCTCGTCCTCAAAGGTAAAATAATCAACCACGCGCGGAATCGCTTCGTGCTGCAAATTGGCGAGCAATTTGGCTTCGCGTTCAAAAGCGCGCCGCAGCTCGGCTTCCTTTTCCGGGTCAAGCCGAAACTGTTTGATTATCGTACCCTTAACCGCGACGTTGCAGCTTAATCGTTCATCAAGCGAAAGATAAACCGAACCCATCGCGCCCGTGCCGAGCAATTCGATAATCCGATAACGGTCGTCAAGCAATGTATCTCTGGGAAGCATCTTTCTGCTCTAAAATAGTACGGGGAGCGTACTGTTAAATACATTAAACAAACGCCGTGCCGCAGCGAGAAAATAAAGACGGAAGGATGAAAGTTATTTTTGGTAATAATATAGTTCACTCAACTATATCTTTGTTTGCCTACTTTATATATTCAGACAGCGCATCAAAGACTCGTTTTACTCTTTGATAGCGGTTATCGTTCGATCTCCACGGAATTAATACGTCCGGCGTAATGCCAGCCACTTCGTTAGTGCCATCGGCTCGAAGCCGGACGCAATCCGGTATCTTTACTCCGGCACCGCTGTTTTTGAGAAAAGTCTGTATTCCTCCATTAGTATAACCACAGCCCGCGCCGCCCGTAGGCTCGCCGATAATCGTTGCCGCATTATTATCCCGCAACATAGCCGCGAAATATTCCGCCGATGACCACGTTCCCTGATCTACCAGTACCATCAAGGGTCCTGAATATACGCCCTCACGATACGCATAACGGCTCGGATAAAAAAGGAAACGGCTCGATGGTTTATCCGGCAATGAACCCGGCTTAGCAAAAGGAAGAACACTCTGCGGGTATAACGGCGGAGTTGTCGCAACAAGTGAACAGTCCGTTTTCCGATTTTCCCAAACAGCATCGCGCGTACAAGGCTGTTGAGATTCCAATATCGCCTTTCTTAGAATATTTGCGCCCTGTAGTAAAAGTTCTCGATTTGGTGATGTAGGCTGGTGAGCATCGGCTTCAATTATTTCCAAACGCCTCTTCAATTGCTTCGTCCAGTGCTCGTGTCGGATGAACTGCTGGCGAGGCGAACGAAGCGATTTAGCCGAAAGAGTTCGAGCGGCTGGCTCAGTCCAATTTGTCCCTCCGCCATTTCCGGTGATGTCCACCAGCAAAACACTTATCTTATTGCACTTAAGAGCTTCAATCTGTCGGGAAAGTGCCGCAGTCAGCAGATTCGCAGCCTTTCGTTCTACTCGATCATCACACTCGTCATCGCACGGAGAATCTTTCGTCAACTTCATTTCGGCGGTTGCCTGCTCGCATAAATCAGGAAATGCATATTCGCTAAAGAGGGGAATTCTGATTACGCCAACATTCTTATTGGCGGCAACGCTCAGAACTCCGATTGAGAAATATTTCGAGTCTTCAGTGGCGATTTCCCGGAAATTGTTCAGCCTCGTAAAAGCGATTCTGGATGCCTGTGTTTGACTTTTGTAGCGGAGTCGCTGGCACAAAGGCATTGGGTTACCTGGTTGCGCATTATCAGCGGGCGAAGAATTATTACTCTTATTTTGTACCCATTGAACACCTAGATGTCCGTCTCCAAAAGCATCCAGAAATGATTCGATTGTTTTTTTCGCTTCAGTTTCGCTACGCGCTTGAAGAAGGCGAGATTCGGTTTGTTCCGACAACTGCTTGAGATCAAGTCCGCGCATCTCAATAGCCCACTCAAGATTGGCATAATGAGCGGACATTTCTCGCTTCAATTGAGTGAAGTCTTCTATCCAGACACCCGTCTTAAAATCTTGACCACGTGCAATGTCGCAAGTCCCTAATAGCAGCAATGCGAAAACAGCGGTAAATATTGCGTTCCAATTCATACTATCAATCAGTGTGTGAATAGCTAAGATAGGTAATCAAATATATTTATGCCTTATTTTTTTATGTTCAGCTCGAAATCTCCCATTTTGATTGTTTGTTCGGGAGCTAGAGGAGTTTTGATTTTGGGAATGAGCGGGTAGTCGCCGACAATGGTCGGATTCGCACCGGCGTGTGTGATCCAGAATTTTCCGTTTTCGTCTAATTCCAAAACAGCGTGGCGGCGGCTGATTGCCGATTCGCGCAACGGAACGTCGGCGGGCAGATTAGCCGTTCCGCGTCCGACAATCGCGTGGCGTTTGTAAACCGGAACGCTGACTTTGAGCTTTCCCTCCTGCCGGATTTCGACTGAATAAAAAGGCTCATCAGCCGGAACTTCTTCAAAAACCGTCGGCTCTTTCGGTTCTCTTTGATCGGCAACGACAAATGTTTTTTCGTTATCCGCGACGACCGTTAATTCTCGATTATTTTCCAGCACGGCTTGAACGCGGACGAGATTGGTTTCAAGCGTGCCGTCAACGCGAAGCTCGATTTCGATATTTTTCGTGATTAACTCGCTGTTGCCCGCTCGTTTTTCGGCTTCGACGAGAATCATTTCAGACAGCTCCTGCTGCACGAACTCGCGTTTTCTGCCTTGCCAATCGCGGTCGTCCTGCGGATTTAAAAAGACGACAAATTTTTCCGGCACATAAGCCTTGCCGCTCGGCGTGCGAATAATTTCTTCGGCGAGCAGCGCGTCAACCGCCATCGCAATCCGCTGCAAAGCCCGCTCTGCCCGCGATTGCCGAATGCTCCGCTCGGCTTCAATCGCTAAACGGTCGGCTCGCTCTTCCGGCTGATCTTCAACGTCAATCAAATGCCGCAACGATTCGAGTTTCTCCGAGATGTATTTGTACAAATCGCTCCAAGCCATAAAAAAACAGAACGACTAACAATTATTTTCTAATCATTATTAAACACTGCCGTTCGATTGCGTCAATGTTTCGGAGCAAAAATTACAAAACAAAAACTTAAAGAAAAAATCGAATTGAAAATTCGATGAAATTGATGAAATTAAATCCGTTCAATTGCCAGCAATTTTGTTCACCCTTTTGATTCTTTTCGCGGTCGGAACAGTCTCGCTTCTTTCCGCGTAATCTTTGATAATTTCGATTGAGGCGAAATCAAATGATTTTCAAAGTTGTTTTAATTGGTCCTATTCGCGCGGGAAAAACCACCGTCGGGAAATTGCTCGCCGAGCGGCTGAATTTGCCGCAACGCTCTCTGGACATAGTTTTTGATTCTTATTTGGATGGAATCGGTTATGACCGAAAACACGCCGCTGAACTTAAAAAGATAGGTTTTTATGAGTTGACGAAATACTGGAAGCCGTTTGAGCCTTACGGCGTCGAGCAAATTGTTGCAGAACCGGAAGCGGCGGTGATTGACTTGGGCGGCGGGCATTCCATTTACGATGACGCGGAATTATTCGCTCGCGTGAAAAAAGCGTTGTCGCCGTTTCCGAATGTAATTCTGATTATGCCTTCCCCTGATTTGGAAGAATCAATCGCAATTTTGAACGAAAGAACCGGCGGTTATGTTAGCAACGGTTTTGATTTTCATGAAAATTTCGTTAGAAGCCGCTGTAATTACGAGCTTGCCAGACATACGGTTTATACAAAAGGTAAAACGCCGGAAGAAACGTGCGAAGAAATCGAGAGGTTGCTTATTTATAGTTAATCGTATCGAACAAATCATTGAGCGGGACACAGATTAAATGAGTGTTACTTAACGAGGGCAGCGTCCCGAATCAAAACCAAATCATTATTGACGATACCGCGCGATATGAACAGGCGTTTGCCGTCGCGCGACCAGGCGTAATTGAAGATTCTGCCGGATTTGAAATCGGTTATCGGCTGCGGCTTTGAACCGTCGAGCGGCAGACGCCATAAATTCGGGATGCCTTCGACGCTCAGATACGTCAGAGATTTGCCGTCGGGCGACCAACCGAAGCTGCTGATTAAATTATAATCGAATTCGCGCTCGGTGTTTCCGACGCGCTCGCCGTCAAACGCGGCGACGCAGAGAGATTTTTTAAAGGTAGTCATGTCGAACGTGATAAAAGCAAGGCGTTTTCCGTCCGGCGATAAACGCGGATACATAATTGCCTTTTTCTCGTCGGTCCAAATCTGCGTCGGCGTTCCGCCTTCAATCGAAACTTTCATCAACGCGGGGTTTCCGTTTTGCTTCAAGTCGCGCTGAAAGATGACCGTGTTTCCGTCGGGCGTGATTTGCGGATCGAAATCGCCGCTGTTCGGGCTTTCTTCGGTCAACGGAACGGCGCGGTTTCCGTCAATGTCCATTCGCCAGATTCGCATACCTCCCGAACGATTCGAGGAGAAAATGACGAATCGTCCGTCCGGCGAAACTACGGGATACCCGTTGAATTTGGCTTCGTCGGTTAAACGCGCGGCGTTTTTGTCATCCGCGCCGATTGTCCAAAGGTTGACTGTTTTGTCGTCGTGGCGCGTAAAAAGCAGTTTTCCGCCGCCGATTTCAGCCAGTCCCGCTTCGCCGTCCGCGCCGCGATTTTCCGAAGAAATCTGTACGAGTTCTTTCGTTTGCGGCGTGAAAGACCAGAGATTTGAAACCACGTCGTTTTTAATTGTAATCAGTGATGCAGAATCAGCCGAAAGACCGAGCCGGAAATAATTGTTCAAATCGTTCGTGACCGCGTGAATCTCGCCGCTAGGATAACCGAAACGCCAGATTTGCGTCGCGCCTTCTTCGCTGTTTTTGGCGGTCAGCAAAATCGCCGAGCCGTCTTTAATCCAGGTGTAGTCAACAATGTGTTTCCACTTTTTCGGATTGAAAACATTGAATTTCCCGTCGGCGACCGCAATTTCGCCGAGCTGCGTTCCCTCCGACTCGCCGCCTTCGACTTTGCCGCCCGCCACCAGAATTTTCGAGCCGTCCGGCGACCACTGCGGATTAACTTTGAGAAAGAAATTAAATTCGGAATCCTTGGAACCGGCGAGCGGCTGAACGTTTGAGCCGTCCGAATTGGCGGTAAAAACCAGGTCGTTGGTGTCTTTGGGAACGTGGCGGATAAAAGCCATACGTTTGCCGTCGGGCGAAAACGAGACGCCGGTGTCAACGTCTTCAATCAACTTTTTCGGAGTTCCGCCCAGAGTCGGCACTTGATAAAGCGTGCCGAGGCTGTTGTCGCCGGTCAATTGAACGTAATAAATATAATTTCCGTCGGGCGTGAAAGTGATTCCGCGATACATATACGGGTTCGGCTGCCCGATTGTCACTATGCTGTCCGTCGCAACTTGACGCACGACCAGACTCCGGCTGCCGACATCGCCGCTCAGATAAGCAATGTATTTACCGTCGGGCGAAATGGTCGGCATAATCGCTTTGCCGTCGGTCGAGATGCGCGAAATCTGCGTTTTTTCAAACGCCGGAGCTTTCGCCGCCGAAGGTTCGACTTTCATCCAGCGATAAAATCCGAAACTGATTGCCGAGAGCAAAGCGATAATTCCGATTGAAGCAACAACGCTTTGCCATTTGTGCGTTTTAACCTGCCCGACAAGATATTCGGCGCTCGAAGCGTTCGGAGCAATTGAAACCTGCGTCGGATGATTCGCGCTCGAAGTTTGATGAATGCGGTTCGGCGCGCTCGAATTGTCTATGAAATATGCCGGTAAAGGCTGCGTTTTATTCTCGGCGCTGATCTCGTGTTCGATTTCGTAAAGCAGATTTTTTAAATCAAGCGCGAAATCTTTGATGTTTTGATAACGCTCTTCGGGTTCTTTGCGGAGAGCTTTGCGAACGATTCGCTGCAATTCGGCGGGCGCGTTCGGAACCCATTGCGCGAGCGGCTCCGGTTCTTTGTAAATCACGGCGGCGAGCGTGTCGCTTGCGGTTTCGCCGTTAAACGGCTGGCGTCCGGTCAGCATTTCGTACAACACGACGCCGAGACTCCAAACATCGGTTCGCTCGTCAACGCCAAGCCCGCGCGCCTGTTCCGGCGACATATAACGTACGCTGCCGACGACAACGCCGGGCGTCGTCTGCGCAAACTCGTCCGACCTTTGAGAGCCGTCAACGTTACGCAGAACGGGTTTGGCAAGACCGAAATCGAGGATTTTCACGATTTGATCCTGCCGGATCATAATGTTTTCCGGTTTGATGTCGCGGTGAACGATTCCGGCGGCGTGCGCGGCTGCAAGAGCGTTGGCGACTTGCTCGGCGACTTTTAACGATCTCGCAATGGAAAGCGGCTGGCGTTTCAGATATTCGCGCAAAGTTTCGCCTTCGATAAATTCGGTTGCGAGAAACGTTCCGTTTTCCGTCTCGCCGATTTCGTAAATCGTGATGATATTCGGATGATTCAGAGCCGAAGCCGCTTTTGCTTCCTGCCGGAAACGGCTGCGTCGAGATTCGTCGAGAGAAAATTCGCCGGATAAAATTTTGAGCGCGATTAAACGGTCGAGCTGTTCGTCGTGCGCCAGATAAACTTCGCCCATACCGCCTGCGGCGATTTTTTTGCGAATTTCATAACGTCCGATTTTTTTTCCGACTAACATTGCTCGAAGACTTTCGTTCTCTGATTAAAAGAACACCGCGCGGTTACGATTTGTGACATCAATCTGTGTCCCGAATCGAACAAAATTATAAACGCATTAAAGCTCAATTGGTTTCACAAAGACTGTTAAAGTTTTGTAAAAGGTTTGAAAGTTTGGGAGAAGCTTTTGAAAAAGCGGGCGATAAACTAATTCATCGCCCGCTTTTTTTTGAAAAATTATTTTGTCTGACTAAGCTGTTCCTGCTGCCGCGACGACTTTTTGCGCCGCATCAGCCATTCCCTTTGCGACGATAAAATTCATTCCCGACTCGGCAATCACGCGATTCCCTTCCTCGACGTTGGTGCCTTCGAGACGGACGACGACCGGAACTTTGACGCCGAGATTTCGCCCGGCTTCGACAACGCCGCGCGCGACCATATCGGTTCGCACGATTCCGCCGAAAATATTGACCAGAACGGCTTTGACGTTTTCGTCCGCAAGCAGAATGCGGAACGCCTGTTCGACTCTTTCCTGCGACGCACCGCCGCCGACATCCAGAAAGTTGGCGGGTTCGCCGCCCGCGATTTTAATAATGTCCATCGTCGCCATCGCCAGCCCCGCGCCGTTGACCATACAACCGATGTTTCCGTCTAGCTTGATGTAATTCAAATCAAACTTCGAGGCTTCGATTTCAAGCGGCTCTTCTTCACCCAAATCACGCAAACCAGCGTAATCTTTATGGCGAAACATCGCGTTGTCGTCGAAATTGACTTTTGCGTCGAGAGCGATCAAACGATTGTCTTTTGTCAGCAAAAACGGGTTGATTTCGAGCAGGCTCGCGTCGGATTTTTCGTAAGCCTCATACAGTGCCAGCATAAATTTGACCGCCTGATTGATCAATTCGCTCGGTATTCCCAACCCGAAAGCTAATTGTCTGGCTTGAAACGGGCGCAAGCCGACAGCCGGATCAATGTATTCTTTTAAAATCTTTTCCGGCGTTTCTGCCGCGACTTCTTCGATGTCCATTCCTCCGGCGGTCGAAGCCATAAAAACGTTTCTGCCGGTTTGCCGGTCAAGCGTAATCGCCAGATAGAACTCTTTGTCGAGCGGCAAGCCTTCTTCGATTAAAACCGTTTTGACTTCGCGCCCTTCGGGTCCGGTTTGATGTGTAATGAGCTGCATTCCGAGAATGTTCGAGGCGATTTCTTTTGCCTCTTCCGGCGATTTCGCCAATTTGACGCCGCCGCCTTTGCCGCGCCCGCCCGCGTGAATCTGAGCTTTGACGACGACCACTTCAGTTCCCAATTCTCTCGCCGCCGCTTCAGCTTCTTCGGGCGTGCGCGCAACGATTCCGCGCGGCACCGGAACGCCGTAAGTTTTTAAAATTTCTTTCCCTTGATATTCGTGTATCTTCATAAAATTTGACGCATTTTGAAAAATTCGGAAAAACGTTTTCGAGTTTAGCCTGTTCGACAAAAAAAAGGCAAAATTAAACCGGGAAATCGCGCGTGAACATTTGTTCACGCGCGATTTCCCGGCTCATCAAAACAAAAACTCAATTACGGAACATAAGCCGCCGGAGCGGGTTTATCGTTTGTCGTTCCCCATTGAATTCCCAAGAAACCGGATGTGCTTCTCAGAACATACCAGTTGCCGTTCTCCGGTCTGAAAACGGCAATATCAGCGCGCCCGTCTCCGTCGTAATCCGCCGCGACGGGAATGTCAGTCGAAACGCCCCAACGCATCGCGCCGTAATTTGTCGCCGGATCGGTCGAAGTGTACCAGGTGGCGGTTGACGGGCGGAAGACGGCAACTTCGGCTCTGCCGTCGCCATTGAAATCTGCCGGAGTCGGCATATCTTCCGCCAGCCCGAAACGAATCGGTAAAATCTGATTATCCGAGCTTCTCAAAATGTACCAGGTGCCGTTTGAAGGGCGGAAAACCGCAGCGTCTTGTCGTCCGTCGCCGTCATAATCTGCTGGCGCAGGTTTGTCTCCGGTCACGCCCCACGCAATTGTGCGGAAATCAACTCCGGGCTGCGAGCTTGGGCGATAAAAGAAATAGCTTTGACCGCCGGTCAGAGAACCGTCTCGATAAACCGCTAAATCCGCTTTGCCATCTCCGTCAAAATCCGCCGCAACCGGCTTGTCACCTACCGCGCCGAATTGCTCCGGTCGAAAGCTGTTTGAGGAGCTTTGTTGAATATAAAAATAAGCTCTGCCGCCCGCTCCGGGTACGTTTTCGCGGAAGACGGCGATGTCGGTTCGCCCGTCGCCGTCGTAATCCGCCGGTGCGATCAAATCGCCAGCCGCGCCGAACTGAGCGGCGGTGAAAGAATTGTTTGAGCTGTTTAAAATATACCAGGTTGAGTTTGACGGTCGGAACACGGTGAAATCCGCCCGCCCATCGCCGTCGAAATCAAACGGAGTTCGTCGTGCCGTGTTTGAATTTAAAAGTCTGACAATACCGATTCGAGAATTATTGTTTACGCGCGTAAAATTGCCGCCAAGCAGAATCGCGCCGTCCGTTTGCAGTGCAACGTCGTAAACAAAAATGTTCGCGCCGCTTCCAACGTTAAAAGAAGTGTCGAGCGAACCATCCGCGTTTACGCGCGCAAAGCGGCGTGCGGGCGCGTCGTTCAAAAGGATAAATTCGCCGCCGGCGACAATCTTGCCATCGGGCTGCAAAGCAACGCTATGCACAAAATAATTGGCGTTGGCGACAAATCCGTTGTCGAGCGATCCGTCGCCGTTAAAACGCGCCAAATATCTTCGAGTGACGCCATTAACGGCAAGAAACGCACCTCCGATGACGACTTTGCCGTCCGGCTGTAAGGCAATGGTTTCCACCGTGTTGTTAGCTCCTCCAGCCGGATTAAACGTTGCATCGAGCGCCCCGTCGGCGCCGATTCTGGCAATTCTGCCGCGATTTAAGCCGTTAACCTGCGTAAAGCTGCCGCCGATCAAAATCTTGCCGTCAGGCGCCAACAAAATGTCTTCGATTTGCCCGTTAACAATTGCATTAAACGAAGTGTCAATCGAATTGTCGGCTCCCAGCCTAAAGATACCGTTAGAGCCACCAACTAAAATTTTTCCGTCCGGCTGCACAACAATTGCTTTAACGAATCCGAAATTGCCGGGTACTCTAAATCCGCCTGTTCCGTCCGAATTTAACAAAATCAAATTGCTATTTACGCCGACCAGAATTTTGCCGTTCGGCAAAACCGCAATCGAATACACGGCGGTGATGGATTCGCAACACCCGACCACGGCTCCGGTGAAACTTGAGTCAAGTGTTCCGTCCGCATTTAATCGCGCCAAACTGACGCGCCGAACGTCGTTAATCGCATCGAAAGCTCCGCCAATTAAAATTTTGCCGTCCGGCAGCGGCAGAATGTCATAGATAGTTCCGTAACTGCTAAAACTAACGACGCCAAAAGAAGCGTCAAGAGTGCCGTCAACGTTCAGCCGCTTAACATTGCGGCGATTCGTAACAGCGGGCGTGGAAAGAAAGTCGGAGAGAACGATTCTGCCGTCGGCTTGAACTTTGACGTCAAGCGGCGGCGCAATGACTTCGGTCGGCGTGTAATTAAAAGTGGTATCGAGCGACCCGTCCGGGTTTAGACGAACGACGTGGAAACGTGTATTTCCGTTAAAGTTATTAAAAGAACCGCCCACAACAATCTTGCCGTCGGGCGCAAGGACGATTCGATTGACAACGTTGTTAAATCCGGTTCCGTTTGAATTGAAAGAAACGTTGAGAGTTCCGTCGAGCGCGATCTTTGCGATTTTTCCCTGATTAAAGCCGTTGTATTGCGTGAAACCGCCGCCGATCAAAATTTGTCCGTCGGGCAACAAAGCGATGGCGTTGACCGTTCCGTTAACCGAATAAGCGATTTCGCCCGTGCCGGTTGCACTGTAGCGATGCAAAAAACTGGATCCGCCGACCAAAATCCGATTGTCCGGCAGCACAGCCAAATCCAATACGCCTTGCGGTCCGTCATAATAAAACGAAGTATCGGGCGAGCCGTCCGGGTTGAATAAAGCGACGTTTCGAAACCTTGTGTTGCCGCTGCTGTCATCGTAGCTAAAGGTCCCGGCGGCGAAGATTTTGCCGTCCTGCCTGATTTCAATATCGTTGACGGTTCCGTTTATTCCTCTTAACGGAGAGGTTGTGGTGACAAAAGTATTATCGTTTGTGCCGTCGGGGTTTAACCGCGCGATGCCTTTGTGTAGAGCGTTGGCGGCGCTGGTAAAATTACCGCCGATCAGAATTTTTCCGTCCGGCTGAACTTTTATCGCATTGACCACGCCGCCGTAAAATATTCCGATAATATCGGCGTTCGGGTTAAATGAAGTATCAAGCGAGCCATCCGGGTTAAACCGGGCAAGCCCGCTTCGTTCGACTCGGTTGGCAACCGTAAAATTACCGCCGACCAGAATTTTCCCATCCGGCTGTATTGCAACGACATTACCATACCCGCCGATTTTCTGAACCGCAGGGTTAAAATTCGGGTCAACTTCGCCCGCCGCTTTTGCTGAAAAGGCGGCGAGCAGAAAAACGAACAGGATTGAGAGAAATTTTACCGAGAGATTGATTTTCGTTTTTTTATTTAAAGAGATTTGCTGAGACATTTTGCTTCCTTCCTCGTGTGACGCGCGAATTGTTTTCGCGCTTTGGCTGAAAGTTAAAAAAGCAATGCTTTTCGGCATCGGGCTTTATCAAAAACATATCATATTTTTCGCGGCAAGACTATTAAATTATTGTTTCTCTAGCAATTAAAAAGCCCACCAGCCGCGCGCAAACTGAGTCGTAAAAAGCGATAGAAAAAGCAGCGACCAAACGGTAAAGAGAACGTGCGCCCACCAATTTCGCCGCGCCGCCAGAGCCATTAAGATAAACAGCGGAAAAAGCGTCAAAGTATAGCGCGGGACGCTTTGAATAAACGCCGTGCTGACGAAAAGCAGCCAGTTTAAAACCATCCAGGCGCGGTAAGAAGCGCGCAGTGTTCGCCAACCGATGATTGTCCCCAGCAATCCGACTCCGACGAAAATCAATTCCTGAACTCCGTGCATTTGCAGTCCCGATGGCGATTTGTAATAAAGCATTTCGTAAGCGCCTTTAAAACCGCTCCACGGCAGCGACAAACGCCTGCCCCAAAACTCTCGCTGCAAATCGAGAAACATCAGCGGATTTCCCGCAACTGCATAATTCAAACCCAAATACGCGGCGAAACCAGCCGGAATCAAAATCAAAAACAGCCATTTCGGATTAAATTTTCCGGTTTCCCGACGCTCATTCCAAACCTCGAACAAAATCGCAAAGCACAAAATCAGCCCGTTGATTCTGGTCAAACAAGCCAGACAGCCCAAAATCCCCGCAAGCAGCCATTTTCTTTTGCGCGCCGCCAGAAAACAGCCGACGGTTAAAGCCAGAAACGTGCTTTCGGTGTAAGGAATATGCAGAAAAAACGCGGTCGGAAAAATGAACAAAAACAAAACGGCAAGCTGCGCTGTTTTTTCCGAAAAATCGAGCCGCACCAATTCTCTGAAACACAAACCGAGCGCGATTGACGCGATGGCGGAAACCAAAAACGCGCTCGCCAGATAGCTTTTGGTGAAAACCGTAAAAAAAGCGACGAGCAGCGGATAAAACGGAAAGAAAACCAACTGAAAACGGTCTTCGCCGCCCGCCGCGTAACCGTAATGAGCGATGCTCAAATAACTTTTCGCGTCCCAGCGATTCCAGATGCCGAGCGCCGTCGTCAAATCACTCACGGGCTGGTCGGCGACGATTTGGTGGCTTTGAATTGCGAACAGCAAAATCAGAATTTTAATTATCAAAACAATCCCGATAACTCTCGCGTCGAGCCAACCGTATCTTTTTAAAAACTTGTTTGTTTTTCGCATATTTGCGCCGTTCTGTTGTTATGAGTAAATGCCGAATTGCTCGTTTTTTCAACCTTCGCCGTTTGATTACCGAATCCGCTCTTGCGTCTCGCGGCAGTCTGGCTTAAACTTCCGTTTCACCTGAAGTCCACTCCGCAAGTTCTTTGCGCTATCAGTCTCTTCAAAACGACTTCAGGCAAAATTCTTTAATCTGAAAGGAGATTTTTGCCGTTTATGAAAGCCTATCTAACAGAAAATATTCGCAATATGGCTGTCATCGGACACGGCGACGCGGGTAAAACCCAGTTTGTCAGTTCTCTGCTCCATATCGCCGGAGCCACGCAGCGTTGGGGAAAAGTTGACGAAGGAACGACCGTCACTGATTTTGATGAAGATTCCATCGCCCGCAAAGTCACGCTCAACACCAATCACGCTTATCTCGAACACAAAGACACCAAGATAAATCTGCTTGACACTCCCGGTTACGCCGCGTTTGTCGCGCACGCACGACCGGCGCTGAGAGTCGCGGATTGCGCCGTAGTTGTCGTTGACGGCGTTAACGGAATCGAAGTCCAAACCGAAAAAACCTGGACTTACGCCAACGAATTTTTGCTCCCGCGCATTATGGTCATCAACAAATTGGACAAAGAGCGATCCGATTTCGGTCACGCTTTGGACACGGCGCGAAACAGCTTTGCGCGTTCGATTGTTCCTTTCACGCTGCCAATTGGTTCTGAAGCGAATTTTCGCGGAGTCGTTGATGTCGTCCACCAAAAAGCCTACGAATTCAGCGAAGGCAAAATGCGCGAAATTCCGGTTCCCGAAGAAGGAAAAGGTTATCTCGAAGAAACCCGCACTCGTTTGATTGAGCTTGTCGCCGAATCTGACGACGCGCTTTTGGAAAAATACTTTGAAAACGGCACGCTTGAGGACGAAGATTTGATTCCGAATCTGGTCAACGCAATCGCCAAAAGCCGTCTGTGTCCGGTTTTCGCCGCTTCGAGTCTGACGCTCGTCGGTCTGCAAAACATTCTGGACGCGATTGTCGAATATGTTCCCGACCCGGCGCACCACGAAGCCGAGCGAGGTTTTAAAGATTCGGATTTGACGGGCGATCCCGTGATGCGTAAATACTCGGACGATGAGCCGTTTTCCGGCTTTGTTTTCCGCACAATTGCCGATCCGTTTGCCGGTCGCATCAACGTAATGAAAATCATCTCCGGCAAAATTTTTCCCGATGCTAATGTTTCCAACTGTTCGCGCGGCGCGTCCGAACGTATCGGTTCTCTCCAGGTTATTCAAGGGAAAAATATGGAGAAAATTGATCAGGCGCACACCGGCGACATTATCGCCGTCGTCAAATTAAAAGAGACGCAGACCAACGACACTTTGTGCGATAAACAATCGGGGATTGTTTATCCGCCGGTCGAATACCCGGAAGCCGCCATTTCATTCGCCATCGAACCGAAATCGCGCGCCGACGAAGAAAAAATTTCGCAGGCTCTGCATAAAATTCTGGAAGAAGACCCTTCGCTTCATTTCGACCGCGACGCCCAGACCAAAGAGTTTATTTTGTCCGGTTCGGGTCAGCTTCACATCGAAACGGTGGTCGAAAAATTAAAGAATCGCTATCACGTCGAAGTCGCTCTGCACCCGCCGAAAGTTCCGTACAAGGAAACTCTGACGGCGCGCGCCGAAGTGCAGGGACGCCACAAAAAACAATCCGGCGGACGCGGGCAATTCGGCGATTGCAAATGCGTTTTTGAACCTTTGGGACGCGGCGAAGGCTTTGTTTTTGAAGACAAAATCTTCGGAGGCGCAATTCCCGGTCAATTCCGCCCGGCGATTGAAAAAGGAATCATCGAAGCCGCTTCCGGCGGCGCGGTCGCGGGCTATCCGCTGGTTGATTTCAAAGTCACGCTGATTGACGGCTCGTATCACTCGGTTGATTCGGATGAACACTCGTTCAAAGCCGCCGGACGCAAGGCTTTAAAAGCCGCCATCGAAAAAACGCACCCGATTCTGCTCGAACCGATTATGGACGTTGAAGTTTTCTGCCCGCAGGAAACCTCAGGCGACATTATGGGCGATTTAAACTCGCGCCGAGGTCGCGTGCAGGGAATGGACGTGAGAGGAAAACAGCAGGTTATCAAAGCTCAAGTTCCGCTCTCGGAAATGCTCGATTATCAATCGAAGCTAAACTCGATGACCGCTGCGCGCGGCTCGTATCATATGCAGTTTTCGCATTACGATCCCGTGCCGCAGCACCTTTCTGGCAAGATCATTGAACAAGCACGCGCCGAAGGCAGAATCCGCACGCACGAAGAAGACGAGTAACTTCTTTATTAATAAAATCAAAAAGGGGCAGAAATTGTTTCTGCCCCTTTTTATTTTCGCCGACAAAATACTTAATGGCTTTAACAAGTTGTCGGAATTGAAGTTCCGTATGTTGCGTTGACGTATTTAAAAAAGTTTTGCGCCGAAGGCGTGTCCAGACGATAGGAAACGTTAGTTGCGCGGCAGACGGCATCGCCCGTAATCGTTATAGAGCCTAGAATTTGCTGCCCGTTTACCGTGAGGAAATTAGGTCCGCCGGAATCGCCGAAACAAGCTCCGCCGTTTCCGGTCGCGGGATTTTGCGATAGACGAATAAAAGTATTATTCAGCGCGTTGAAGCTGGAAAACGAGTACATTCTGGGAATCGGGTTAACGTCCTGAAAATATGGAACTCCGCCGCCAACGACTCGATTTTGCAAACCGTAACCGGCATTCGTAAAGATTGTATCGTTCAATAAGTTTTGAGCCGCAAGCTGGTCAAACAGTCCGCACGTCGGAAGCGTTGCGGGCGTAATTCCTCGAACGTTTGATTGGAGAATCAACACGCCGATGTCGCCTGTGTCGCTCTGGCTTTGATTGTAATTCGGGTTGGTAACAACGTAGCTGACGGCGAGTAATTTGGTTTTGCTCGTTGTTTTATTGCCGAATGGAATTGATTTATCGAAACTGACGTAAGCCGTAAAGCCTTGCGGAGCCAGCGTACTCGTAAAATACTCGGTGCAGTGGCTCGCGGTTAAAAAGACGTTCGAGGTAATTAATGTTCCCGAACAAAGCGGATAAATCTCACCGCTCGGAGATTTGACGATAAACGCTCCGACGTTGCTGTAAGTGTTTTCTTTATCAACGTAACCATAAGTAATGGCTTTCGTTCGCACCGGGACGAAGAGCGTTGAAAGAACAACGGCTAAGGAGAGAAGAATTGAGATGTTTTTGAAGCTGCGCATTTTTACAGATTTCCTTTCTTTCAAGATTGTTAGCTTTGTAGAGCTGATTTCTGGAGACCAGTGATTATATCTTTGTTATCTGAAGATGACAATCCACTCACAGCTTTTATGAATTGCTCCCAACACAGCACTCTTTCAAGCAAATCATCGAACAAGCTCAACCGAAAGCAGAATCCACAGTCACGAGGATTATGAATTACAAATTTCAAGTTTGTTTTGTTCAAAGAAAAAGGCTTGCATCAAAAACGATGCAAGCCTTTTTCAATTCAATTTGCTTTTCACAAATTACGGATTCATAAATCCGAGATTTGAGCTTGAAAAATTCCCGATGTTCGGGAAAACGACCGGAAGATCGGCGTCGGTCAAACCGAACCAGCGTCCGAGCGTCGCGGCGTATTGTTCGACCCCGGTTGTCGGAAGCAAGCGACCGCGCGGGCTTGATCCCGTGTCAACATCGTCGGGACCGCCGAGCTGTAGAGTCGGGAAAATGTTGCCCGTTCCGTCCGGTCTGGTGCTGCCGTAAATGTTGCCGCCCATCACAGCGCCGCCCATCACGAGCATATGATTGCCCCAGGCGTGGTCTGAGCCGACAATTGCTCCGGTTCCGGCAGGATTTAACGTTCTTCCGAAATCCGACAAAGTAAACTGAGTCACTTTATCTTGAATTCCCTGCACGCCCATTTCATCGTAAAACGCACGCATTGCCTGGCTTAGTTGAACGAACAAAGCGGTTTGACCGTTTTGCGCGTTTAACTGGTTTTGGTGCGTGTCGAAACCGCCGAGCTGAACAAAGAAAACCTGTCGGTTGACGCTCAAATCGGTGCGTTTTTTAATCACGCGGGCGACTTGTTTGAGCTGATTTCCGATATTTGTGTTCGGGAAAGCAACGGTTACTTCTTGCGGATTATTGCTGAGAGCGATGCTGGCAGACTGCGCCTGATTTGTGATGTTGCTCGCCGCCGCTACGACTTGGGAATCCAGATCAATTGTCCGCAGTTCAGCCAAAGCAGTTCGCCGAGCAACAGACCTCGCGTCAGTTCCATATCCCGCTAAGACCAATGTTTGACTAAGCGCCGTGTTGCCGCTCGCAATTGCCAGCGGAGTCGTGGTTCGTCCGAGCGTGAAAAGCTGCGTTCCCGAAATCGAAGTAATCATCGGCACGAGCGCGCCCGGATTGTTCGCAGTATTCGACAAATCAGCGATTCTGCCGCCCCAGCCTAAATACTCGCGGGTGTCGGAGCGTGCGGTTTGCTGCTGCTGAACCTGGTCGGAGTGCGAGAAAAGCTGATACGGTCTCCACGCGGGCATTTGCTGATACTGAGTTTTCGTCATCGGACGAATCAAATTGCCAACGTTTGTCACGGCAGCCAATTTGCCCTGCCCCCACAGCTCGTGAATTCCGTTGTTCGGCTGTCCCGTCACGGGTCCGAAATTGGGATTCAAGCCGTAAGTTAGATTATTCAGGCGCGGAACATTGATTGGAAGCAATTGGTTTTGCGGAATCGCCAATCCCTGCGTCGCGCGCGTCGCCGCGTATGCCGCATAATTGCTGATGTTGGCGTCCGAATGGTTTGGAATTATGAGATTGTTTCCGTCGTTGCCGCCGGAAAGGAAAATGCAAACGAGCGCGCGATAATCCGAAGGCACGGCGGCGGACGAATCAGCGGAGGATTTGCCTTCCATTGTTTGCGCCAGCGCGCTCATCATTCCGAAATGTCGCGCCTGCGTCGCCAATGCCAGCATACTTAAGGCGCAACCCGATTTTTTCAAAAATTCTCTTCTGTTTTCTTTCATCGTTTTTCACCTCATCTTTGCACTTGGTATTGCGACGAAGTCGCTACAAGATAAACGGCTTGCTGCGCTTTTTGCAGCGCCGTCATTCCGGCAACGTTGATCGCCGGGCGAATTTTGCCTTTCATTGCTTCGGACATCGTTCCGTGCATCATTTTTATGTTCAATGCTTCAATCAAGCTGTTTCCGGTCGGATCAGCCGTCGCCAAAGCTGTGGCTTCCGCAAGATCAATCGAAGTTCCGCACGGTTGGGTAGGAGATGGCGTTGCAGCAGTCGGCTGTTGAAAAGGAACCTGATTGAAAACCAGCGTATTCGTGTTATTAATTCGGGTGAATGAGCTTCCCGTGTTGGCAAGAGCAAACTCAGGTCCCACTATATCCGTTCCCGGCACTACATAATCCGGCGGGAAGTAATTGAAAACCGTTGGCGGATTCCAGACGTTTTGTCCTAGCTGGGCAGTTATGCTGTTAAGAACGCCGTCGCTTCTGTTTTGGCACGAAGCGGGTGCAGGCGTCTGAACACCGCCGACATTGATTGGATTGGAAGCCTTTACATTAAAAGTCCGCAGCAGGTTTGTCACGTATTGGAACGGCTCGCGCAATTTGCCGTAAGTCGAATCGGTTTTACGGCTTCCGCGAGCTTCCGCATCGAGCAAAATCGCTTTGATGACCGCTTTCATATCTCCGCGAGTTCCATTGCCGTTGTTGTTAAAAACTGCTGCAATGCGGGCAACGTAAGCCGGGCTGGGATCGCTCGTGACGAGATGCTGAATCATTAATTTTCCGACGAACGGAGCGACGTTCGGATGATAAAAAATATTATCGAGCGTTTTATTCATCGAATCGTTGGCGTATGCGATTCGGGCGTCGTTGGTCGTGCAATTTGTGCAAGCCGGAATCGTCGGATTCGGCGCGCCCGGATAATCAAACAAAGTTTTCGCCGTCTGATCGTGATTATTGGGCGTCGCTAGATACATCGGGTCAATGTAGTTCGGAGTGCCACTGGAGAAGTTCGGGCAAGCCGGATTTGCGCCGTTATTACAAAGCGACCAACCCGTAAACACTTTGGTAAATTGGTTGACTTTATCCTGATCGTAAGTCGGAATCCGGTTTCCCTGATTGTCGAGAATCGGCGTTCCATCCTGATTGAGCATATCCAACCCGATGGTGAATAATTGCAGAATTTCGCGCGGGTAATTTTCGTTCGGGTTGGTACGCGTGCTGCGAACCATATCGAGATATTCGCCCATCGCCGGATTGAGCGTCATTTCTTTCATCAAATCGCGGTAATTGCCGAAAGCGTGTTTGTCGAGAATTTCATAATATTCCTGCACCCAACGCTGCTGGAATCCGTCCAACCCCGAAACAACCCAAATCTGGTGTAAAGCCCAGGTCGTACGCCGACGCAACTGATCTTCGCCGTAAAGAGCTTCTTTAAACATCCAATTCTGGTTTTGATATTGACTGTAATGGTCACGGACGCACATTTGATAATTTGGATCAGTCGTTGCGCCGCAGCCGTTAACAGGGTCGTTAATGTTAGCGACGCTTTTCAGTGGGAAATTCGGATAAGGAAATGTAGGTTGTTTTGTAAACTGTTCTTCAATCCAACGGCTTAAGCCAAGTTGTCGGAGTCTGAGATCAAGAGCCGGAGTCGGACCGAAGGCGGCTTGTTCCATAAAGCGCTTGCGATCACCGCCGGTCGAGGCAAAACGCTCTGCTTTCGACAAATGCGCGGCGGGCGCAGGAGTCGGAATTGCTCCGGCGTCGTCTCTGATTTTGCCGCCGGTTGTTCCCAATCCCAAACGCACGCGATTGCTCGTATTTCCGCGCCACGAAACGCGAATCAAAATATCGCCGTTTGCTTCGGGCTGACCGTTGTAACCGTTTTCATCGTAGAGGCGAACAGTCAAAGCGTAAACCCAATCCATTCTGCGAATCGGCTGAACGTTTTCAACCGTTAGACGATATTGCGTCCCGCGAGCATCTTCGGCGTAAACGCGAAATGCATTTGCAGCTTCGTCCGCCATTAAATCAACGTTCGTCACAAAAACGATTGCCCGCGCGCCCGGCTGAAAGACTTCGGCGTTCTTTTTGGGCAGCGCGCCGCGAAAAGTGTCGGCATTTGCCGCCAAAGCGCGGGTTGAATCCGAAACGCTGATTAAAACGGGATCACTCGAATCCGGGATTTCGTCTTGAGCGAGGGCGTTTGCGGCAAAGCACAGCAAAAGCGCGATTGAACAAAAACTCAAACATTTTCGTCCGAAAATCCTGAGACCGGGGCTTAGTTTTGTCTCCATATTGCTCTCCTTAATTTTGTCGGGCGCGAAGCGTGTCGTTTGAAAAAAATCGCGCTTTTGGTCTTTTTATCCGATGGTTTTTGGCTATCAATTTTTAGAATCAAATGACTGTGAGAACTGCGGTTAATTAAACCGTATTTCTCATTTTATAAATAATCGAATCAAACTACAAGTTTTCTCTCAATTTATCCACAATAAAAGATTTGATTATTTAATGCCCTTAACGGAACAACTTTTTAGACTTGCGGAAAGACGATTTGGTCTTAAAAGATTCGTGTTTGTTTGATCGGGTTGCAAAAAAAATGAATCGAAGCCGAATTATACAGGCTTTTTACATTCTCCGGTTTTAATTACTTTAGTACTTTAACTTTACTTAAAATTACAAGCAAGTCGAAAACCGATATAATTTTGCTTAACTCCGCCTGATGCAGGCTGTCTATAAGTAAGGTTTAAATTAATCTTTTTTAATGAACTGCCTTCTTTGCTAAACGACAATCCGCGCAAGGTAAATTTACCGCTGTTTTTATAGCGGCTGTCTTTCGAGTTTTCAGGAAAATTGGGATAATAAGCAAACGGCGTAGAAGTCCATTCGATAACATTCCCCATCATATCTTTGAGTTCCCCGACATTCGTCACATCGCCGGATGCTCCGACTTCCTTGAGAACACCCGTAGCGATATTTACGCGATCCGCGAACCACTCGCCGCCCCAAGGGTAAATGTTTTGCTGCGCGCCGCTGCGGGCGGCATATTCCCATTCCTGTTCGGTAGGTAAACGACAAGGGATATTGTCGCGCTTTGATACCCAGTCGGCAAAATCTCTCGCATCGAAGAAAGTCACATTTGTAACCGGCAGTTTCTTTTGCTCCTCAGCAAGCCTGCCGTTTCGCCAGTTATCCGGCGGCGCGTGATTTGTAGCGGCGACAAATTCGGCATATTCTTCATTTGTTACTTCCGTCTTGTCGAGATAAAAATCGCCGATGTTAACCGGATGAGCGGGAAATTGAGCGCCGTAAAACTGTCCCTCATCAGGAGAAACATCATCTCGCCCCATTTGAAATGCGCCGCCGATTATCTTAATCATCTTATTTTTTACCCGAAGACCGGCTAAATTCGCAGAATTTGTCGAAAGCTCTTGTTCGTCCCGCGTCCCAACTTTCCGACCAGCATCAGATTCACCGGCATTGTTATTATTTAAAGGCTCTGTTGTCGGTTTAAAAAGCATAAAACCGCCGATGGACGCGGCGACAATAAAAATCAAAATTCCTGCATATAAAAACGTACTGTTAAGGCGGCTCCGATTGGGAATCAGGTTCGTATCTAAAATATTCGCCGAGGTTGATGCGCTAACCTGTGTCGGACTGTGATTTCGCCATTCTTGAAACGAATTTTCTCTCGGAATATCGTTTCCGCTTTGAGCCGAATTGCTGCTTTCTTTATTCGCCGCTTCCTGTTTGACTCTTTCAATTAATGAACGAGCCGAATTTTCTGCCTTCCTGCGCGCTTCCTCTTCCTGTTCTCTTTTTCGAGATTCGGATACCGCGAATCGCTGCATTTCTTCCAAACGCTTTTGAGCTTCGATAATTTCTTCGGCTAAACGCCGCGCTTCCTCTTCGGCTTTGATTCTGGCAGACTCGGCTTCGAGGCGTTTTTTTGCTTCGTTTTCCACTAAAAGGCGCGCTTCATTTGCCTGTCGCTCTGCGTCAAACGCCTGTTTTTCTAAGCGTCCGACTTGTTCTTTGATTTCCTGCGCGGCTTTTGCTTCGGCGATTCTTCTTTGTTCGGCTACATAATCGTCATTCCGCCTTATCTGTTCTTCTATCTTTTGGCGCTTTTGTTCGGCTTCAACGCGGCGATATGCTTCCGATTCAGCCTCTTTTTTCGCTTCCTCATACTGCCTTTTAGCTTCGGCGGCTTCGCCGGCTAATTTTAGCGCCGCTTCTTCGGCTCTGATTCTCGCGGCTTCCGCTTCCTGACGTTTCTTTGCTTCGTTTTCTATCAGCAGCCGGGCTTCGTTTGCCTTGCTTTCGGCTTCCAAAGCCTGTTTCTCAAGACGCGCAGCCTGTTCTTTGACTTGAGCCTCAATTATTCTTTTTTGTTCGGCTTCATATTCTTCGTTGCGCTTGATTTCGGCTTCTATCTTTTGGTGTTTTCGTTCAGCTTCCAAACGCCTGTAGGCTTCGGCTTCAGCTTCCCTTTTCGCCGCTTCATAATTCCTTTTAGCTTCGGCGGCTTCTTCCGCCAGTTTCAGCGCCGCGTCTTCGGCTTTCCGGCGGGTGCGTTCTTCGATTTGCCTTTGCTCGGCTTCTTTTTCAGCCTTGCGGCGTTCTTCCTCGGCGCGCTGCTGGGCTTCCAAAGCAGCTTGAACCGAGGCTTTTGCTTTTTCTTCGGCTTCTTTTCTGACTTTTACTTCTTCCAGAAGTCGTCTCGCTTCGGCTTCCGCCTTTTCTCGCCCTTCTCTTTCGGCGGCGAGCTTGCTTTCCATTTCAGCATGAATCCGGCGGCGAGCGTCTTCCTCTAATTTTTGCTGCGCCTCGACGGCTTTTTGGCGGGCTTCTTCGGCAGTTCTCTGCGCGGCGGCAAATTCCTGTGCCAACTTTTCGGCTTGGTTTTCTTGATAGCGAGCGTCTTCGAGCCGGTTTTGAGCCTGGATAAACTCTTCCGCTAAATTCTCTTTGCCTTCTAAATCAATTGTGTTGGGAAGATTGAGAAATGTATTTATCGCTTGATTTTCGCTCGGCGACAAAAGACTTTGAATATAACTGGAATCAGAATCGCTTTTTAAACCTGTTTCATTTTTTGAAATTGGATTTCCGATATTAAAAATCGGATCGGAGGAAATAAAATCCGATTCGTTTTCCGGTATCAGACCCAGTTTTGAAAGAGCCTGTTCGTATTCGGACAATAGCTGTTCGACCGTCGCGGGTCTTTGCTCGCGCTCTTTCGCCAGAGTTCTTTGCACGACGGCTTCAATTTCGGGAGGAACCGAAACTCCGAGCGAGGCAAACGAAGGCGGAGCGTTTTGCAAATGTTTATACATCAGCGAAACGAGCGTTTCGCCGGTGAAAGGTGGCTCGCCCGCTAGCATTTGAAACAGCATTACGCCGATGCTGTAAATATCCGCCCGGTTATCTATATTTTCATTCGACCATTGTTCGGGAGACATATAGAGCGGCGAGCCTAAAACATTTGTCGTTTTCGCCTGAATCAGCGAGGCGTAAGATTCCGACGCTTTGATTTTCGCCAATCCGAAATCGAGAACTTTGACGCCTTTATTTTGCGGATTTCCATTCTTGAGCATCACATTCAAAGGTTTTAAGTCACGGTGGACAATTCCTTTTTTGTGAGCTTCTCCTAAACCGAGCGCGATTTGCGACAATATTTCATACGCTTTTTCCGGCGCGAGCCGTTTTTCTATCTGCAAATAATCGGTCAGAGAAATTCCGTCAATAAATTCCATCACCAGATACGGAATATTATTTTCAACGCCGTAGTCGGTAACGGTAACCACATTCGGATGGCGGATCGAAGCAGCCAAAACGGCTTCCTGATGAAATCTCAGCAAAATGGTTTCATCGAGTTTTACGACTTCCGGCGAGATAATTTTAATTGCGTGTAGAGTTTTTATGAACTTATGTTTAGCTTTAAACACAGTTCCCATTCCGCCTTTGCCCAGCCTTCTTTCCAAAAGATAGCGCCCGCCCAAAATTGTTTCGCACTCAAAGGAGAATTGCAGAGGCTGGCGGTCGTTCGGACAAAGATTATCCCAATCATCAAAACAGGAATTGCAACTGGGACACTCTTTCATAACTGATTGTTGCTCAGATTTAGCTTAAAAAATTATATCTGAGTATTGGAAACATTTAGAGCGGTTATTGAATTAGTGTACAAGATATTATTGCGGTTCAGTACCGCGAACGGTAGTGAGCGGGTTTGTTAGTTGACCCGCTCACTACCGTTCGCGGTACTGAACCGCACATCCAAATTTGAATCGCTCCAGGTTCATCTTACATTGTCGCTTTAAATATTAATCCTGTTTGAAAGACAAAGAACGCACAATATTTTGCTGACAATTTGTCATTAAACAAACGCATTTATTCGGCTTTGGACTTATTTATAATTGATGAAAAAGTTGCTAACTTCAAATCTCGCCGAATCCTTCGTGCCGATTCCGATTGCGCCTATCGGAAAAGTGTTATTTTGATCTTCGACGATGCCGATGTCGTAAACCGCGCCGGTATCCGTGTCTTCCAGCGAAATTTTAAAAACATTATCTTTGGCGGTAATCGTAATGTTAAAAAACTTGGAATTGTTGAAAGACGACGCAAAGCTTTTGATGTTTGTGTTGACCAGAACATCTTTTACTTTGCCGTCTTTAACGATATAGCCGGTTAAAAAATACGGTTCGGCGGCGGCAGAGCCGTTTATCTGAATCAAATAATAATTCTTGTCGTCAATTGCCCGCAGCACAAAACCCATTGATTTATTATCGAGCGAGCGCAAACTGCTTTTCAACTGAAAGTTTCGATAATGGTTGAATCTTTCATTTTGCAGCAGCGCGACTCCGGCGCTGTTCGTTTGCATTCTTTTATTTTCCAGCTTCCAGCCTGCGGGCATTTTCCACTCGTTCGGCAGCCAGTTGGCAAGAAAATCTTCTGTGCTAACGGTGCGGTTGAGCTTAAACGGGATTTCATCGTCCGCGTTTTTTATTTTCTTTAAATCTTCTTCGGAAATCGTTAATTTCCTTGAGATGGGTTTGTATTCAACATCGCCGGGGCGAATTTCGAGTTGATAGTCGCCTTCGCGCATTTGCATAATCGCGGCGCTGCCGTCTCTGTTGATCGGAACCATACAATAACCGCCGCCGCTTTCGCCCGGTTTTTCAATTTGCGCGTAGCGCACTTCGCCGCTCGAAAGATTTGTTTTGATAAAAACGTCGTGTGTAATCGGCGCTAAATTAACCGGCACTGTGACTAATTCCTGAGGTTTAACTTCGATCTCGGATTCTTCCGTAACAAAACCTTTAAGCGAGACGTTTAAAAGATATTTTCCCGGCGGCACGTTTTGCAATTCCAAAACACCAATCTCGTCGGTTTTTTTTTGCTGCTGATATTGTTTCTGCGAGCTTATGGATTTTAAATTTACCGCCGCAAAAGGCTGAACGGTCGTGATCGCAATCCCGGAAATTTTTTGAAATCTGACTTCCGGCACTTTCTTGACGACCACGACGGTTTGCGTGCGCGTAATAAATGAAGGTTTAGGACGACGTTTGGGCGGCGAATCTTTCGGGCATTCGATGCACTGCGCTTTTGACGAAATTGCGCTCAAGACAAAAGCCGAAACAAGACAAATTGCTAAACTTATTAACCGTTTCACTTGTAAATCGAGAAGATTGGGAGTTTCAGTTAGAGGTTATGATTTAAAAACCTCTAACTGAAACTCCCAATCTTTTAACAACGGAGATGCCGCGCGTTAAATGCTTAGAATAAATATTTCAAAGCAAACTGTACGCGCCTTCCCGGCGTTATCGTATCAACGGCTCGTCCAAATCCGGGCGCTTCCAGAAACCGCACCGGAATTGCGAAGTTAGCGCGATTGATAAAGTTAAAAACATCTATGCGGAACTGAAGAGTTTGCCGCTCGGTAATTGAAAACGGCTTGCTGAAAGACGCATCCAGATTCAACAAGCTGCGCCCGCGAAAACTATTGCGCCCGACAGCGCCGTCAGAACCTATCGGAGCAAGCATTGATTGAAACTGTGCATTGTTGCTCGCGGTACTGATCAGCACCTCGGAATTGTTTCCACCGTTTTCCGTAATAAACTGAGCATTATTCAACCGATCAGTTAAATTGCCGTCCAAATTCACATCAAAAATGCTGTTTACGGTAAACGGCTGCCCGGTTTGAAATCTCCCCGCGCTGGCGATTTGCCAGCCGCCGAAAACGTAGCGAACAAACGAACTTTGACTCCGAAGCTGGGGCAGATCGTAAACCAAAGAATAGGCAACCTTATGACGGCTGTCAAAATTTGAAGCGGCGTATTCTCCGGCAAAATTGATGCTGTTTTGCGGAAGAGACGAAGCGCCGGCGAGATCGAACACATCCGAAACATCGTCCTTTGCCTGTGAAAGCGTGTAATTCACCTGATATTGAAAAGCCGGAACGAGACGACCTCTTAATTGAAGCTGCATCGAATGAAACTGCGACCGCCCGGTTGTCTCAAACTGATTGATCGCTCCGACGTTCGCCACCGGACGCCCGCCGCTCAAACCGTTCGCCGAAGGATCATAAGTAAAGCCCCGCAATGTCGGCACGCCGCTGACATAGCCGGAAATTGTTGACGGCGCGCTCAAAATGCTCAATTCGTTAATTCGAGCGATGAAATTGCTGCCCAAATTGGGAGTCGTAAAACGCAGCAGATTTCGTCCGGTTGTTCCGACATAAGAGACGGAGAGAAACATATCTCTGCCGAAAAGCTGATGTTCGATTCCCGCGTAATATTGATGAGACATCGGCGTCTCTAATTGTCTCGCTGGAAGCGTCGCGCCGAACGGAGAGCCGTTTCCGTTTTTCGCCAGGTGAAGGAAAGCGAAAGCGCCCCGGATGCCGCTCGAATCCAATGTATTTAAAGTTCCGGCTTGAACTCCTCTGGCAGTCGGATTTGCCGTCGGAGTTAATAAATTAAACACATAACCGTTGTTGTTCGGACTGATCGTGACCGGGCAAACGCCTTGCGCTACCGAAAATAAATAGCACGGCAAACCGCCGCCGAAGTTGACGGTTGTAAAGGTCGGGAAAACGTTGCGCGACTGGCTGACGACCGAACCGAGAATCTGGTCGTAATAAATTCCGTAACCGCCCCGGAAAACCGTTGATTGATTCGGTGAATACGCCAACCCAAAACGCGGCGCAAAATTATCGCGGTCGGACTCGTAAATTCCGCTTCTTCCGTCAATAAATTCATTTAGCCCGGCGATTGCATCAGGCACAATAATCGGATTTCCGACGGCGGTTAAATTCGGAACCGGCACTTTCGGCAAAGCCTGTCGAAAAATGCTTTCGATTTTCTCGTCAGCTTCCTTCGGCGGCGTGTTGTATTCGTAACGCAGCCCGTAAGAGATAGAAAGATTAGGCTTAATTCTCCAATCGTCCTGAGCGAAAAAGTTGAGCTGGTAATAGTTTAATTTGATTCGGGCGTCTTTTCCCGGCTCAACCAAGCTCTGGAAAAATCCGGTCGGCGCGCCGACTGCGGCGAGATCGAGCGGACTGATAAAACCGCCGAGTCCCGATAAACTGCCTGCGGATTCAACTCTCGAACAACCGAGCGCGTTTCCGACAGTTCCCGGCGCGCCGCAAGCCGTACTGCCGGGAGGCAGAAAAGTTGTTTGCGTCACCGGAATTGAATTACCTGCAAAATTCGGCGCGCCGTAAAATGTAATTAAAGGGCGCGAATTGCGCGGCAAATCGCTGTCCAAAACCGTCCGGCGAATGTCCGCGCCGAATGCGAGATTGTGATTTTTTATTCTGCTTAAACGCAGCGTGTCCGCGATTTGAAACGTATTGTTGACGCGATTTTGCGGGAAGTTGAAAACGTCAACTCCAACCGGGCTGAAACCGCCGATAACGACCTGTCCGACGGCTCCCAACCTTGCTTCCGTTGATCCCAAGGTCGAATATGAAACCGCGCTGCTGCCCGGCGCTGTGGTGTTAGCCAAATAACGGGCGTTTAAGAGAAAGCGCGATTGATCCGCGCTGCCAAAGTTCGAAGATGTCGGAAGCAAAAAGCTGTTGTCGCGAATTTCATTAAATTTAAGTCTCGTCCGTCCCCAGGAAAAGCGCAATAAATTCGACATATTATTTGACAAATCTCCGGTCAGATAAGTAGAGAAGTTATCCGTCCGCACGAGCGATTCCAAACTTGAGAAAATCGCTCCGCCAGTCACCGGCAAATCGCGTGAATCGTCGGTTAAGTTATAGCGAGCGGTCAAAGTTTGCAGACGCCCGCCCGCGAGAAAATAATGATCAACTCTGCCGGAAAAAACTTTTCCTCTCGCGTTCGCCGGAAGCACTTGCGTCAGCGTATTGCGCCCGTAAACTCCGGTCGGATCGTTTGGAAACGGAAAAAGGCTGAAAATTAAATTTCCCGATTCGGTTGTCGGACGAAGCTGCAATTGCGATTGCCCCAAAGTCGTCAACCCCGAAGCGCCGCTGTTCAAAAAACCGCGCTGCTCAATTGTCGGCACGGCAAAATGCGATTCTTTCACAGCGTTTAAAAACTGCCCTTCGGCGGAAACAAAGAAGAATGTTTTCTCCGGCACAATCGGTCCGCCCAAAGCTCCGCCGTCGTGTAAAAGCGTCAAAGAATCTTTCCTTCCGGCTGGATTTTGAACAAACACCGGACTGCTGTCGAGTAAAACCGGGACTGCGCCGCCTGAATTTAACCGCGTTCCCGTTAAAGCTGTTTGCGCGGTGTCGCCCTTAAAATCGAAAAAATTGCGGGCATTGAGTAGGCTGGAATTGAAAAACGCATAAAGCGTTCCGTGAAAACCGCTCGTTCCGGCTTTGGAAACAACGTTTACCTGAGCGCCGAGATTGCGCCCGAATTGCGCGGGAGCGAGCAGAGTAATAATTTGAAATTCCTGTACCGATTCAATCGGCTGCGGAACGAGCGAGAAGAATCCCTGACGCCTGACTCCAATGTCTTCATCGTTATTATCCGAGCCGTCAACCATAAAATTATTACTGCGCGACGGCAGCCCGTTGACCGAAAATTGTCCTGTCGTTCCCACGCCGGGTCCGATTCCGGGACCGACATTATTTCCGATAGGTTCCGGCGCAGATAAGACACCGGGCACGAGCAGCGCCAATTCGTCGAACGAACGAATGTATGTTTGCCCGCCCAAAGGCAATGCTCTAATTTCTCTATTACTAAAAGAGCCGCCTCGCTGGATTTCCAAACCAACGCCTATCCCGACATCCTGCGGAGAGCCTGAAGCCGATGCGGGGCTAGCTGAAGGATTTGGAGTCGGGGTTGTATTAACAGCGAGATTGGATTCCTTTTCCAAAACCTGCGGCGGAACAAAATCGTTAAGTATTCCCAATGAAAGCTTTTCGTAAATTACGGTTTTAGTCACAAAATTCGGCAGAGAGATTTCAATTCTGTATCTGCCGGGCGGAATATCGGGTCTGACAAAATAACCCGCCGCATTTGTAACAGCCGTTCCAAGCGGAATCTGCGTATCCAAACTGGTGATTCTAACTCTGGCATTAACAGCCGGTGTTTTTTGATTGTCGGTATAAACATATCCCTGAAGCCCTGCCGTTACATTGCTTTGAGCTTTAACCGGGAGAGCGGAGACGGTAAAACCGATCAAGAGACAGAGAATCGGAACTATCAGGTTTAGACGACAAACAAACTTTCTCTCATTCACATTCTGGTTTTGAATCTCTAGGTTTTTGTCTTTCATTAGAATCCTCATTTGATAAAAAAATTACTAAGGCGAGCAGACGATTGCAGGAGGTATTGCAGCTCTTAAAAAGACGCTTATAGAGACGCAATGCCGTCTAATCGGAAACGCGGCGCAACTCTCTTTTGAGTATTCCTCGGGCAAATTAGCTCTCTGGAGTTGATTTTTATTTATACCTTTATGAAAACTAACAGGAGCCGAATTTGCTTTTCTCATTACATTACCTCTTTCTCATTAAATAAAAAGCGGCGGTAAAACGTGTTAAGCAATTCTTAGACAGCGATACGACAATTATTTTGCCAAACTTAACGCTGCATTCGAGGTAAAAATATCAGACACTAAGAATCCAGCCACCGCTCAAATCGCTCGTTAGCGCGATACTCCGTATTCCGTTAGTTCCATGAGGCGTGTAACCGTTTAATTCTCGGATTTCTTTGACGTTAAATAAATTTAAGCCATTCAATCGGTTTTAGCAAATTAAATTTTCTTTTAAAAAAGGCGGAAATAGAAAACGGCTGCTCGTAAAAGCAGCCGTAACTTTGTTTAAAAAATCGGGGCGAGATGATTTGAACATCCGACCTCTCGGTCCCGAACCGAGCGCTCTACCAGGCTGAGCCACGCCCCGACAAACGAAACTAGATTCTACGCAAGCCGCGCGAAGAAAGTCAAATTCGGGCGATTTGACCGTTTAAACTTCGCCGCTTTCAATCGGTTTGTTCTCAATCGCCCGCTTTTTTTCGCGCCGCGCTTTGAGCCATTCGATAAGCGGCGGCATTAAGCTCAATACAACGACAACGACCACGACCTTTTCAATATGATCTTCCAATTTAATCCCGAATGTTCTTTCAACCAGCCCGCCTAAAAAATAACCCGACAAAATCATACTGAAAACCCACAAAAAACCGCCGACAATATTGAAAACGACGAACTTTCTATAAGTCATATCAGCCGCGCCTGCGACAATCGGCGCAAATGTGCGAATAATCGGAACGAAACGCGCGATAATAATCGTTTTTCCGCCGTGTTTCTCGTAAAAATCGTGAGCCTTTCGTAAATATTCGGGTCGAAAGAACCAGGATTTCGGGCGCGAAAAAACGGTTTTTCCCATTTTTTTGCCGGTAAAATAACCGACCGCATCGCCCAAAACGGCTGCAATAAAAAGCGAGATCAAAAGAACGAAGACGTTCAGCTTATCAGGGTAAGTCGCCGCCATCAGCCCGGCGACAACCAGCAGCGAATCGCCGGGCAGAAAAAAGCCGACCGCCAACCCGGTTTCGGCAAAAACAATCAAAAAAAGCGCGACATAAACATAAACACCGAATTCATTGAGCAAAGTCTCAATCAAAAACTTGGGGTTTAAATACTTCAAAATATTCCAGATTGACTCCATACAATTTGAAGTCTAGCGAGTCTTGCAAGTCAAATGGAATTTTATTTTGATCTAAACTCCTTTGACTCGCTGGACTCCCCGGACTTGCGAGACTCGCTAGACTCACTTCTCCCAACCGTGTTTTCCAATCAGAGGCACGAAGGCGCACGAGCCGTGTTCTTCGTAAATAAATTTATCTTCATCGCTGCGGATGACGCGGGTTAAAACTTGCGATTCGCGCGAATGTCCGACCGGAATCACAAGACGCCCGCCGACGGCAAGCTGGTAAAGCAAAGGGTCTGGAATCTCCGGTCCGCCCGCCGCAACCAGAATCGCGTCAAACGGCGCGCCTGCCTCCCAACCGCGCGTTCCGTCGGCACAGCGCAGATAAACGTTGCGGACTCCGAGCCGCCGCAGGCGTTCTTCGGTTTCGTCAGCCAATTCCTGTTGTCGCTCGACGGCAAAAACTTCGCGCGCCAGAAGCGATAAAACGACGGTTTGATAACCCGAACCGAAACCGATTTCCAGCACCCGGCTTTTCGGTGTTAATTCGAGCAGCTCGGTCATTTTGGCGACAATAAACGGCTGCGAAATGGTTTGTCCGGCGGCAATCGGCAGCGCGTGGTCGCCGTAAGCCTTTGGTCGCAGAGCTTCGGGAATGAAAAGATGACGCGGCGCGGCGAGCATCGCAGCCAGCACGCGCTCGTCTTTAATTGCGTAATGCTCGCGCAGACGTTCGACCATCCGCTTGCGCGGAATCGCGTATCCGTCGTTGACAAATTGGGGTTGTAGTAGGGAGTTCAACTTCTGACTAAAACTTCGATGAAAAATCGTTCCAATCGCTCAATTCAGCCAAAACGCTGTGATCGGTCATATCCGAGCGCATCGGCGTGATCGAAGCGAAACCTTGTTCGACTGCCTCGAAATCGGTGTTTTCGCCCGGATGATAACCGAGACGCTCTTCGCTAATCCAATAATAAGGCTTTCCGCGTGGGTCAATTTGCTCGTGAATGACGGGACGCGCGTTTTTAACGCCCTGTTTTGTGACGCGCACGCCTTGAATTTCGCCCGGCGGAACATTGATGTTCAGGAGAATACCATCGGGCAATCCTTCCGCCAAAACTTTGCGAACGACTTCGTTGGCAAATCGCGCCGAGTGCGTGAAATCGAAATTTTCGGTTGTGACAAGGCTGAAAGCCAAACCGCTGACGCCCAAAATCGTGGCTTCGAGCGCGCCCGCGACCGTGCCGGAATACGATGCGTCATCACCCAAATTTCCGCCGTAATTGATTCCCGAACAACAAATGTCCGGTCGCAATTCGAGCGGCAGAATTTTGTTTAAAGCAATCGAGACGCAATCGGTCGGCGTACCGTCAACCGCCCAGTGGCGTTCGTCGAATTGTCTGATTCTTAAAGGGCGCGAAAGCGTCAGACTATGCGAAGCGCCACTCATTTCTGAGAGCGGCGCAACAACAAAAACATCTCCAACGGATTTGAGAGCTTCTTCAAGCTGCTTTAACCCGTTGGAGAAAATCCCGTCGTCATTCGTCAGCAGAATTCTGGTCATTTTGTTCGACCGCGAAACTACTCTCTGTTAAAACCGCCTTGCGGACGCTGGAAACCGCCTTGTTGCTGCTGTCCCTGACCAAAGCCGCCTTGTTGATTATTTCCCTGCTGATTGTTCATCATACGCGGGCGACCTTTGCGGCGATTGCGTTTGCGGGCGTTGGCTGATTTGAGCTTGGCTTTTTGACCGGGCGGAATAAAATGCTGATGTTTTTTTAAATCTTTGATGATTTCCTCGGTCATCACTTTGCGCTTGAAACGGCGCAGCGCGCTTTCGATTGACTCGCCGGGATTGAGATTAACTAATGCCATTTAAACTTTTCTAACTCCTTAAATTTTTCTGTACAGATAAAAAATTTGCCGACAGGCGAATCAAGTATTAAACCCTTTTTCGCCGCTGCAGGTCAAGTTTATCCAGCAAAAGCTTTTCTTCATAGCATAAAGCCGAAAAAAATTGTTTTTCACGAATGGAAAGGTAACTTTAAAGTGTTTTTTACTTAACAAGTTTGTTTAGTTTTTAGATTGTGTTCAGCGATGAATTGAAAAATATTTTGATGTTTCCATAAACACTGAATTAATTGCCCCCAAAGGTTTGTTTTATTTTCAAATAAATATGCTCTGCGGAATAAGCATCTTAAGATGCTTATTCCGCAGAGCATATTTATTTTCGATACTGATTAGCAAATTGTTACTTAATTGCCGCAAGTAACGCCAAATGCATCCAGATCAACATGCTTGCTGTATTTTGTTTCATTTATAGTAACATCATACAGCTTCAAACGGTCGGTTTGGCTCCAAGTTATAGTGTTCAAGTAAACCCAACCGTAAGAGTTGTACTGATTGACGCTCCCAATCATTACATAATTACTGCTGGTTCCCCACCGGAAATAGCGAGCATTCGTAGTCTGCCGAGAATCGGGATAAGGTATATAAACCCGCGCCTGTGTATAACCTGGGCTATCCCACGGGCGATAGCTACATAATAGCCCAACCGGATCGCTCTTCCAGCTTGATTCCTCGGCTCCAGTCGTGTTCCAAGTGTAATAATCAGTCTGGCATAACCGGTAAGTTGGAGAAAAGCTATACCACTTTCCACTTAGCTGTGAAGAGGTCGGACAGCCATTTACCCAATAGCTGGCTTTAACAGAGCTAGTTTGGCAAATCATCAGAAATGCTACTGATAATGCAAAGCTTAAAACTGAACTCTTGATTTTCATTTTACAAACTCCTCCTTATTATTCAGATAATGGTTAAAGTTGATAATCTCTCCAGTTGAGCGATCAATTAACAACTGAATGTTTCCATAATCTAAAGCTATTTGCTGGTCGGTACTAGCTACTATTTTGCCGACACTATGTAGTTTTGATCCTTTGGAAGCCACTCGGTGGACGATTTCATCAGCTAAGTTTTGAATGTTAGTATCCGCTAGCAATCCACTAGGCTTTTCTAACTGAGCTACCCGAATCAGCCATTTGTTTTGCAAATCTGGTGTCACCCCGATACTTTTGCTGATTACTATGCCGTCTTCCACAACATACTGATATCCATTGGTATCTGTATATTTACCTACGAATTCGTTATATTTGATTTGGTCGTCCGTTCCAAATAATGTACTGATTGCATTTCGATCAGCACGTTGCTGTTTCAGTGATGGTATATGATACTTTTGACTATCAATAATTGAATCAACTTCGCGTTCAGCCGCTACGAGAAGTGTCTCGCCACTCGGTGGAACAATTAAAGAATAGCCCTTGTAATTTCTTGTCTCTGTTCTTCCGACACCCCAATAATTTTCATATGTTGCCAAAACCTGCGGGATTTCTGCCTCAAAGCCTGGAGGAAAAATTCCGATGCGTTGAACTATTTCATTCTCATCAGATTTTTCTTTGTCAGCTTTAGCACTTTCAACAGTATTTTGCACCTCATTAACTTGATTGCGTTGAGCGGTTACTCGATTGATAGCAACAACCGCAAAAACGCCCAATATCAGAATCAACAGACCGTAACCATATTTACTCATTTATTTGAAGCTCCTTTACTCTTTAGTACAATTTGACTTTAGAGGGAATTTATTCTCGACCAATTCGGTACTGGTGCTTCCCCTCTCTGTTTTGATATTAAATTCCGCTAGCCAGAAAATCTTTTGAAAAAACGTTAAATTATCTTAAAGTATTCTTAAAATGACGCCTGGGCAGGAAAATAGAATCTATGGTTTCGGAGATTTCACGCTGCAAAGCCGTGAGAGACTGTTGTTTCGTAACGGGGAAATAGTCAATCTCACGCCCAAAGCTTTTGATGTTTTGGTTATCCTTCTTCAAGCTAATGGGCAATTGGTCGAGAAAAAAACTTTACTCGAAATGATTTGGTCCGATGAACCGTTTGTCGAGGAAAATCGCTTGACTAACAGTATTTCAGTATTAAGAAAAACTCTTGAAGATGACAGGTCTAAGCCACATTACATCGAAACAGTGCCAAAACATGGCTACCGTTTTATAGCCCCAGTTCAAATCTTGCCGGCAATACCTAAATTACCGGAGGTAGAAAGCACTTCTACCCCAATCAACTCCTCTGCTGTCCCTTCTGAAGACAATCTGCCGATGCCGATAGAGCCTAAGAAATCGGCTTCGCCAAGTCGAAATAAGAGATTTTCCCGTCGCATTATAATTATCGGTCTGGTTACTATATTTGTATTTTGTATAATAGCCGGCATTTGGTATTTCGCTTTTAATAAATCATCTCGCCGTCAATCAGGACAAGAACGTATTGTTGTCAATTCGCCAACTGACGAAGCTGAGATTCGTCGTGTAATTACAGAATCGCAGTTTTATGAAAATCTTACTTTATACACTCATCCACATGAGTTTAGCGAAGAAAAACTAAATGAATATTGGCTTGCTGAATCACAAGGGGGAAAAGAAATTAAGGAAGTTAAAACCTCAATAACTCGATTGCAATTAGCAAAACAGCGTTATGGAGAAGAATCGAAAATGTTGCAGTTTGATTTTCGTTTTGTCAAAGTCTTTGCGCCACGTGATTATGCTGAAGTTGGAACAATTGAAAAATGGTTTTTGCCGTTGTATAGCTCTGATGGCAGCCGGGTAATCAATAAAAATCCGGTTTTAGGTCCTTATCCTGTAGAATACATGCTTCGTAAAGTTGATGGTCACTGGCTAATTGAAGAAACTACAACACCTCGTGCAAATCCAAACTCTACACCGATTCAATAACCTTCTGATGCAGATAAAGTTTTCCGTTTAAAACGTCAAGCTACCATGTTTTTTAAATTTACACTTACCTTTATTTTTGTTGTTCAAAAGGAATAATCGCTTAAACTTACTGTGTGAGTACAAATTCACTTGCTCGCGGCTTTGCTAACAATTTCGCCTTCGACTTCGCCACCTTTGCTGATTGGGATTTCTTTCGGAGATTGGTAAGTTCCGTTTGTCGAAGCGCCGTTTGAATTTTGTTCGGCGGGCGGCGTGAAGCCCGGATAAGAAACACGAGAATGATAAATTGCGACGAGCGATTTGAGCATTGATTCGCGGATGACGGTCAGCTCGCGCAGAGTTAAATCGCATTCGGCGAGCTGGTCGTCGGCGACAATCGCGTCAACGATTTTGTTGACGATGTAATGAATGTTTTCCTCGGTCGGGTGCGAGAGCGAGCGCGCCGCCGCTTCGCACGAATCGGCAATCATCAAGACGGCGGCTTCTTTCGTCTGCGGTTTCGGTCCGTGATAGCGAAAATCTTTTTCGTCCACCGTTTCGCCTTCTTTCGCCGCGTCCTGAGCTTTTTTCAGGAAATAATGGAGCGTGCGCGTGCCGTGATGCTGGACGATAAAATCAATGATTCGTTCGGGCAGCCCGATTTCTTTGGCGAGCTTTTCGCCGTAAGTAATGTGCGAGACGATAATTCTCGCGCTGTGTTTTGGTTTTAATCCATCGTGCGGATTTGTTCCGTTTTGATTTTCGACGAAATATTGCGGCGCGGCGAGCTTTCCGATGTCGTGATAAAGCGCGCCGATGCGGGCGAGCAAAGGATTTGCCCCGATTGCGCGGGCGGCGTTTTCAGCAATTTGCCCGACGGCGTGCGAATGCTGATTCGTTCCTGGTGCGCGCAGAGCCAGTTCGCCCAAAATCGGCAAATCGGCGTTCGATAGCTCTAACAGCTTAACGTCGGACAGGATTCCGAACGTGGATTCAAAAACCGGCAGCAAAACCGAAGCGACCGCCGCCGCAACAATTCCGCCCAGAATCCCGCAGCTTGCGACAAGCAAAAAAGTGTTCAAAATCAACGGCTGCTGCGAATACAAAAGTAAAGCCACACCGATCAAAGCATTTGCCGCGCCAATCAAAAGTCCGGCGTATGTCACGGCTTGGCGGGTGCGATAATGCTCGAAACCGTAAACCGCTACACCGGAGGAAATCGCCGCATAAACCGCAAACTCGATTCCGGTCGGCGCGAGCAATCCGGCGGCGAGCGCCGTAAAAACGCCGACGATAATTCCGATTTGCCCGTCAATCAAAAGCGTGACGAGCAGCGCGGCGGAGGCAAACGGAACAACCAAAGCCCAATTATTCGGGTCGCTAAACGGCGCGCGCAAATTTTGCGCGGCGGTAAATTCGGCGAGCCGAAAACCGACGGCGAGCAAAACGGTTTGCAGCAAAAGCACCAGCCCGACGAAAGCAAACGCGCGTTCAGACGACAAAATCAATTTCGTCTGCCGGGCGCGATAAATTACGAATTGCCGCACAACCCAATACATCGCGCCGATGATTAAAAGCAAACCGAAAAAACGATTCCATTGCCGCGTCGAAGCCGTATAAGCGCGAATCGCCGCAAGCTGCTTTAAAATTTGCGGCGTCACTGTATCGCCTTCGCGGGCAATTGTCTGACCACGTTTGAGCGCGATTTGTTCAACCGGCACTCGATTTGCGGCTGCAACTTTCTCCTGCGCGGTGGCAGTTTCGTCATAAACAACGGTTGGCTGAACGAGCGGTACGAGAGCTTCAAAAAACGCTTCTTTTTCCGGCTTGGTAAAATTGTTCGACTCAAAAATCCGCTCGCGCAAACGCGCACGCGCTGACGAAAGCGAAATCATTTTGCTTTCCGGCATTTGCAAACTGAATTGCTGCATCCGATTGCTTCGATCAACGAGCGTGATTTCCGCCGAATCAATTCGCGCTGCATCGCTGTCGGCATAAATATAGCCGTCCCCGGCGTCGCGCAAAATATCGGTCAAAAGCTCCAAATCCGCTTGACGAAAACCGCGCGTTGCAATCGTTTTACCAACTTCCGCGCCGCCGTGTCCCGTCCAGGTTTGATCAATTTTCGGCGCGTTTGAGCTGCCGGTATTGGCGTTGCCTGAAGCGCGATTCTGACGCTCCAAATCTTCCCACGCTGCGCGAAACGAGCGCGCGGCTTGGACGGCGCGGTTTGAGTCAAAACGGAAAATCGGTTTGACGGTTTCCGCCGCCGCCTCGCGCCAGCGGGCAGTTTCTTTTTGGTCGGTTTCGATAATGTCGGCGGGCGAAACGATTGTTTCTTTTAAAACGTCGCCTTCCTCATAGTTTTCGCCTGCGGTTCGGGTGTAAGGATTAACGATAAGCATCGTCGTCGCCAGAGAAAGCAGTGCGAAAATGGCGACGGAGCGCGCGGTCGGAGAAAAAACGCCGAGCCGACGCTTTAAAAAACGCCAGATTGCATTGCGCGTCCTGATGAACGGCGGCGCAAGATTTGGACGACGTTTGCTCATTTAAGACGAAGCCGCCAAAAACACAAAAGGCAAAAAATTGTCGGATGTGTTCAGGAAGATTTAGCGGCTTTGATACGTTACAGCTAACTGTGAAGTTTCTTCAACCTCCGAAGCCTCATTTTCCGAAAAATCACGATTTAATTTTTCGCCGATTTGTTCGAGCAGCGAGCGCAGAGTATCAGGCTTAATTGCGGAAATCGCAACTGCATCGAGCTTTTTATCGTTTTGCGTTTGACGCAAAACGGCTTCCGTCTCAAAATCTTCCAAAAGATCGGCTTTGTTGAAAACGATGAGACGCGGAATTTCGTTGAGCTTTAATTCGGTCAAAATATTTTCGACCGATTCGATTTGCTGCTCCCAGCGCGGATTTGCCGCATCAACAACGTGCAGCAGCAAATCGGATTCATTGATTTCTTCGAGCGTCGCGCGGAAAGCGGCAATCAAAGCGGGCGGCAAATCACGGATAAATCCGACCGTATCGTTGATGATAATTTCGCGTTCGATTGGCAAACGAAGGCGGCGCGAAGTCGGGTCAAGCGTCGCAAACATTTTCTGTTCGGCGAAAACCTTGCTGTTTGTGAGCGTATTTAAAAGCGTGGATTTTCCGGCATTGGTATAACCCACGAGCGAAACAATCGGCGCTTCGCGGCGCAAGCGTGTGCGTCGTCGTTCGGCGCGCTGGCGGCTCAAATCGTCAATCTGTTTTTCGAGATGATTGATTTTATCGCGCACGCGGCGGCGGTCGGTTTCCAATTTCGTTTCACCGGGACCGCGTCCTCCGATTCCGCCCGCCAGACGCGAAAACGCCGAATCCTGACCGGCGATCAGACGCGGAAGCATATATTTTAATTGCGCCAGCTCGACCTGCATTTTACCTTCGCGGCTCTGCGCGCGTTGCGCGAAAATGTCGAGAATGAGCTGCGCGCGGTCAATGATTTTAAAATCCGTCGCTTCGGAAATCGAGCGAATTTGCGCCGGGCTTAATTCCGTGTCGAAAACAATCAAATCCGCACCCAATTGCATCGCGCGAACCAAAAGCTCATTGAGCTTACCTTTTCCGAGAACAGTTTTCGAATCAATCTGCGGGCGGCGCTGGATGATTTTGTCCAAAACAATGACATCAGCCGAAGTCGCCAATTCTTCAAGCTCAACCATTGATTCCTGCGCGTCGAAAACGCTGCCGGTCGTGACGCCGACGAGAATCACGCGGTCGCGCGATGATTGGCGTTGACGCGCGGTTTGGCGATTTCGCACCATTTCTTCTTCGAGCGAATTAATAAGCTGAAGAAAATCCGTGTCAAGCTGCGACGGAATCTGCGGTTCGAGAAAAGCGTAGGGCAAAGCGTGCGCAGCGTCGGCTTCTTCAAGCTGTGCGGCGGTCGCCGGAACGAGATGCGCGGCGAAAACTTCGTTCGGCAATCCCGTTTTGTCGTCAACCTGAATCGCCGCCATCAAATCGAGACGAAGCAAAGCTAAGTCGGTCAAATCGTCCTGCGTCAATTTTTCGTCGCGCAAATGCGTGTGAACGCACCGCAGACCGCGAAACCTGCCTTCGCCGGCGCGCGTACGTTTGAAATCGGGCATTTCGATCTGCTTCGCGTCGCCGACCATCACGTATTCGACGTGACCTTTGCGGTCGAGAAGAACGCCGACCTGCCGGTTGATTTCGTGTGAAATCTCCGAAAGCTGGCGCGCTAGTTCGGGCGAAACGATTTGACTTGGAGCGACGCGCCGCGAAAAGAGCTTTTCAATGCGGCGCAATTGATTTTGTTTAAGACCGTTGGTGTTTCCGAAAACGTTGCTAATAAAAAAATCCTCCGTAAATTTTCACAATTGTAGGATTTTGAAGAAATTTAAGCGGTTCGCGTTGCAACACGAGCGGCGGAAATTATAACACGGCAAAATTAATTACGAATTTCAAATTATGAATTACGAATTGAATCAATCCGCTTCATTTATCTTACGTAATTTGAAATTCGTATGAAATAATTTCCGCGTGGTCATGGGCGGCTGACGTTGATTTCGACCGCGCTCCAGCCGCCGTATTGCGGTGTGACCATATTGGCTCTGGCGTCGCCCGGCGCAAATGTCAAAATCGCGCCGTCGGTCGTTTCCGTCGGCTTGATTCCGTATTCGCTGTTGCGCGGTTTGTTCAATTCCATTTTGAGCGGTTCGCCGTCGGCGGTTTTAACTTCAATTCGGTATTGTCCGAGCGGAATATTGTTAATGTAAAAACCGCCTCTGTAACCGATTGTTTTGCGCACTGTGATATTTGTCGGCTCGATTCCGCCGAACATTTCGCCTTCGGGCGTGAAAGTTATTTCGATCACCGAACCTAAGATGATGCTGCCTTCCATCGGATTATTATCCGAGGCTTCCGCCGCGTAATAACTAAAATAAACCGAGCCGCCGTAATAAGTTGAAGCGAGATGCGGGCTTTGCTGTGTATTTTCGCGGCTGGTCACGCCGTAAGGCAACAGCACAAAATTTTCAACTCCGCCTGTTGTCGAAGCAAAGCTGTCGAGCTTGCCGTCCGCCGGATGCAGACCGATTGCCGCCAGACCGTCTTCGCCCCATTCGATGGCGTATCCTGCATTGTAAAAGTGCCCGACACCGGCGGGAACTTCAAATTCGTAATAACCGTCGTCATCGGTTTCGCCCTGCGAGCCGGAATAAGCGCCGCCGATTGCCGTTGAACGCACGCCGAGCTGCGCGCCTTTGAGTGGATTGCCCGCCAAATCCTTGACATAGCCGCAAACCTTACCCGGTTCCGGCGACGGCTCATCGAAGTCCGGCATTTCCGGCATTTCCTTGCCCATCACGTTGATGTAATCCGTGTTTTTATCAACGTCCAACACTATCGGCTCGCCCGGCTTGCGATTTGGCTTGGTGTTATTTTCCGATTTTGGTTTCGATTGGCTTTTTTTCCCGGTTTTCTTTGCCGTCTTTTGGTCGCCGCTGTTTAACAGAGATAACGGAAGACAACCGGATGCTCCGAAACTGAATAAAACCACCGTCAAAAATAACAAGTATGATTTCCGCCGCATAAAATTTTCTCCCTAGGGCAAAAGCAGAGCAGTTGTAAATGCTCTTACCTACAAACGCGGAGAAAGAACCGGAAAAGTATCTGAAAGGGAAACATCATCAGATAATTCTTTCATTGATCGGATAAAAAAAAAGGCAATTTTCTGCGCAAAAATTTACGCGCCGTTCGTAAAGGTTAAATGCAATAAAGGTATTGACCTAAATAAGGAGAATAAAAGATATGGATAGCAGATTTGCAGCAACAATCAAACAAATTGCAATGGCGGAAGCCAGCCCGCAGCCATATGGAAAAGTAAACGATGCCAGTTTCCAGCCGGGCGAAGGACAAAACGTCCGCTTTGGCTGGCGCAAGCTCAAGGAGTATTTTGAAGTCGCGGCAAAATTTAAAGAGCAACATTGGAAAATACCCGGCTATTTGGACGGCGTTAAACTTCGCGGCAAACGGATTCCGCAGCCCGGACAATCCGGCGTCTCGTGGTGCGGAATATTTGCCACTTACGTTTGGATTAAAGCCGGGGTGCCGGATATAAGATGGGCGATGCCTGGAGTTGCCGGACCGAATGTCAAGAAAATTGCCGGTTCAGCCGGAATCGGGATCGGCGACATTGCAGTTGAAAAAGGCAATCTCGTTCACCACTGCATCGTGACCGCTATCAACGGAACATCGGTAGAGACCGTGAACGGAAACTCGGATTATCAGGGAATCACAATTAAAAACAAACCGATTTCCAACATCAGCTACTTTTACACGGTTCAGGACGATTTTTATAATTACCTGGAATCACAATACGGGCAATAATAGTATTCGTAACTGAGACCGAGTTCTTCAAACGAGAAAAGCAGAGCTAATAATACGGACTTTTACCATATTTTATAAAAGAAACCGCAGCCGAATATTCGGCTGCGCTTTTTTAAAGATGCAAAAAGAATAGAATTTCTCTTAAGCTCTTTTCCTTTCCTAATTTCCCGGCGGCTCTGCGTTTCAATTTCACGACTTCAAATCCGACCTTTAATTAATTGCTACTGAGCTTGCCCGCGAAATACACGAACTGTCGGTACAGTTGTTTTGTCTTGCGGAATCGTCCAGTAATAAATGGTTGCGCCGCCGACTTTTTCGGTTTTTTCCGGTTTCCATTCACCCATATCAAAATCGTGCGACACAATTCGGGTTCCGGGTTTTAGCTCGTCAAGCAATTTCGGAAGCAATCGCAAATTAACGCTTGGATACAAGTAAAGCGTAACGACCGTGGCTTCGCGCAAATCGGTTTTAAACAAATCGCCTTCGATAAATGTTGCTTTGTCCGTAATATTTTCTCTTCTCGCTTTATGTTTGGCTTTGGCAATAAGCTCCGGGTCAATATCCACGCCGACGCCGCTTTTCGCGCCGAAATCTTTGACGGCGGAAACGACGATTCGCCCGTCGCCGCAACCCAAATCGTAAACCACGTCGTCTTTGCCGACGTTTGCCATTTTGAGCATCGCTTTGACGACTTCCGGCGAAGTCGCAACATACGGCACATCTTTTCGGACGCTGATAGGCGGCGGTTGCTTACGATTGGGTTGAGGCGGAATTTGCGAGTAAACCGGCGCGACAACAAAAGTTAAAACGACGGCGATTGTCATTAACCAAAATTTCGCTCGATTGTTCATTTCAAAATCTCCTTTAATTCATTTTTGTTTTCCGGCACACGCCAGAAATAAACAATGTGGTCATCTTGGTCAGCCGTTTTGACGACTTCGACTTTTTCCGGCTGCCAGTTGCCCATATCGTAATTGTGCGAGACGATGCGCGTTCCGGGTTTGAGTGAATCAAGCAATTTCGGACGCAATCGCAGATTGACTTCCGGCAGCAAATAAAGCGTTACAACGGTCGCTTCGCTGAAATCAACGTTAAATAAATCTTCTTCGATAAAACGGACTTTGTCCGTAACGTTGTTTTTGCGAGCGTTTTCGTTGGCTTCCTTGACGCGCTCCGGGTCAATGTCAACTCCGACGCCGCGCGTGCCGAAACGTTTGGCGGCAGTGATCGGAATGCGCCCGTCGCCCGAACCTAAATCCCACAATACGTCCGTGCCTTTGACATCTGCCATTTCCAGCATTTTGTCCACCACCAGTTCTTTCGTCGGAACATACGGAACTTCCGGCACGTTTTCGACGACTCTGATGTCTGCGGTCATATTATCGGAGTTTGATTTTCCCGCAGTTTGATTGGCAGCGGAATTTGTCGCCGCGCGATTTGCATTCTGCGTCCGCTGAACTGCGTTCTCGCCCGCGCATGAAGGCATTAAAAGCGCGAGCGAAATCAATCCGATTTTAATTTTCTTGGTCTGCATCAATTTTCCCCCCTTGCGTTGGATTTGTGTTTAAAAATTCGTTTCCGCGTGAAACGAACGCAAGCAAAACCGCGCCGATTGCCAGAACCGCAACGCCGATGAGCGCGCCCGCGCCCGTATAAGCCAGGCTTGAATAAAGCAGATAAAGGCTCGTCAAACAAAAAACGAGCGGCGTCAGCGGATACAGCGGAACGCGAAACGGGCGTTCGACGTGCGGTTCTTTTCGTCTCAAAACAAAGAGCGAAATTCCCGTCAGCAAAAAGAACGACCAGAAAACCGGCGCGGTGTATTCGACAATCGTTTCAAAACCTTTCCTTGTGAGAACGCCCAAACCGATTAAAAGCAGCGCCACCGCGCCCTGCGCGAGAAAAGCGTTGACCGGCGCATTGCTGCCCTCGTTCCATTTGCCGAGCGCGGATAAAACCGGAAAATCGCGCCCCAGCGCGTAATTCGTCCGCGCGCCGGTGAAAATCGTCGCGTTCGCCGAAGTTATCGCCGAGATCGCCACCAGCACGCCGATAAATTGCGCGCCGAAACCGCCGAACGCTCCGCGCACCGCATCGCTCGCAGCCGCTTCGGATTGCGCCAAACCGGAAAGCCCAAGCGCGCTCAAATACGCCAGATTAACGAGCAAATAAAGCGCGGTGACAATCAAAATTCCGGCAATCAGCGCCTCGGCAATTCGGCGACGATTGCCGCGCATTTCGGCGGAAATATACGCAGCTTCGTTCCAGCCACCGTAAGTCAGAAGCACGAAAACCATCGTCAAACCGAATGAACCTGTTCCGGTCGAAGCCGCCGCCGTTTGCGTTTCCTGCGGCGAAGAAGCGGCGATTCCGGCGATAATTACAGCCGTAACCCCCAAAACTTCAATCGCGGTCAAAAGTTTCTGAGTTCCCGTTCCGAAACCAATTCCCGCAATGTTAATCGCCGTCAGCGCGACGACAATCAAAGCCGCGTAAATTGCGGAGGAAAGCTCGCCGAGCCGGAAAATCTGCGAAGCGAAATCGCCGAAAATAAACGCCAGAAGCGCGACTGAGCCGGTTTGAATGACGCTCATCCGCGCCCAGGCGTAGAGAAAAGAGAGTTTTTTTCCGTAAGCTCTCGTCAAAAAATGATAATCGCCGCCCGCGCTCGGAAAAGTCGAAGCTAGCTCGGCATAGCAAAGCGCGCCGACGAGCGAAACCAAACCGCCGACAGCCCACGCGGCGAGAAAAGCCGTTTCGCTTCCCGCGTTCGAGGCGACGAGCGACGGGACGCGGAAAATTCCCGCTCCGACGACAATTCCGACAATCAACGCTACCGCATCAACCAAACTCAAAGCGGGCTTTGGTTCGGCTGTTGAAATGTTTTCATTCGCCGCAGTTGCCGGAAAAGCAGATTGCTCCATTTGCTCAAAATCCCCTTGTCAGTTTGCGTTTCAAATCAAAACGCGAAAAAAAGAAAAACGGTCGTTAACCCGGAAAAAATTGGTCGGCAACAATCAATTTCATTTTTAGCTTGAAGCCAAATTAACACGCCGCGTTTCGCGCAATCAAGATTTTTTGGCTTGAGTTTGAACCGGCAACAAGTCTGCGTGTTGTAACAGTTAAATAGACACCAACGGCGAGCGCGTCGTAAAATTGCCCGCAAAGGAATTTATGATGGAGAAAAAACAAGCAGGGATAATTCGGCGCATTACGCCGCCAAACGCGATTCCGGGCGGCGAGGTAATAATTGAATGCGAAAATTTCCCGATTGAACGAGGAAGCGATTTTCGCTGTTACTTTAATGATGAGCGGGGAGAAATTTACGGCGCTTCGCCAACACGCGTGACGGCGACGATTCCGGCAGAGATGCCAAAAAAATCGCATCCGACCGGCGACGGCGCAACCGAAGTCAAACTGTATTGCGACGGTCATTACAGCAACACTTACCGCCGCATCGTGACCGGCATAAAATTGCGCGACGGGCTTCATCTCGTCGCCAATCCGGCGGTTGATTCGTCGGACGGCAGCTTGATTGTCACCCGTTCCGGCTCGCGCGGGCAGCAGCTTCCCGTCACGCTTTTCCGACTTTACCCGGACGGCGATCTGGAAGAGATTTCGGGCGATATAATGAATCCGACGGGAATCGCTTTTTCGCCTTCGGGCGAGCTTTTCGTCACGAGCCGCGCCGAAGGCTCGGTTTATAGAATTAACCGAGAAAACGAGGCTTTGCCGTTTGCTTCGGATTTGGGCATTGCGACGGGATTGGCGTTTGACCGGCTCGGCAATATGTTTGTCGGTGACCGTTCGGGAACGATTTATAAAATCAATTCAATCGGTGAATCAGAATTTTTCGCGTCTCTCGAACAATCCATCGCCGCTTATCATCTAGCCTTTGGACCGGACGGCGCGCTTTATGTCAGCCGACCGAACGTCGCCAGCTTTGACGCAGTAATGCGAATTGACGAAGACGGCGAAGCTACAATGTTTTATCGCGGTTTGGGACGCCCGCAAGGTTTGGCTTTCGACCGCGAAGGCAATTTATACATCGCCGCTTCACTTCGTCAAAGGCGCGGAATCGTGCGGATTTCGCCCGACGGCATCAATGCCGAATTGTTTGTTGCGGGAATGAACATCGTGGGTCTTTGTTTCGGCACAGGGGGCGAAATGTTTGTCGCCGCGAACGAAGCCGTTTATCGTTTGCCGCTCGGAATTTACGGTACGCTGCTCGATTAAATTCAATTACGCAAAATTAAAAGCCTGAAACTATCAACTGTCAACTATTAACTATCAACTGTTTTTCAATGAGTAATAGTTGATAGTTGAAAGTGGATAGTTGATAGTTTTGTTATCTGGAAGTCTGAATCGTTTTGTTTGTTTTCTGAAATCGGGTTATATTACGGCTCAAGCGTCGGTTCTCTGAAAATTTAAGGAGGCAGAATGTTACGGCTAATTTTCTTATTTCAAATCGAAGGCGTGGCGACCGCAGGTTTGCTGTTTTTCATTTTTTTGGCGGCTGCGTTTTTGGTTGTGGCGTGGAAGACGCTCAAAATCGTGCCGCAATCAACCGTTTTGCTGATTGAAAGGCTCGGACGTTTTAATCGGATGGCGACCAGCGGGTTGAACATTGTCATTCCGTTTATTGACAACCCGCGCTCGTATTACTGGACAAACACCCGTCCGGGAATAACTTCGATTGACTTGCGCGAGCAGTTTATTGATTTGCCGCCGCAGCCCGTCATTACGCGCGATAACGTCACGATCAACGTTGATTCGGTCGTTTACTGGCAAATCACCGACCCGGTTAAAGCCGTTTACGAAGTCAACGATTTAGTCGGCGGAATCGTGCAGCTTACGATCACCGGAATGCGCGCCGTGATGGGCGAAATGGATTTAGACCACACGCTTTCTTCGCGCGATCAGGTTAACACCAAGCTGCGAATTATTCTCGACGAAGCGACCGACAAATGGGGCGTTAAAGTCACGCGCGTTGACGTTAAAAACATCAATCCGCCTGAAGATGTGCGAATCACGATGGAAAAACAAATGACCGCCGAACGCAATCGGCGCGCGCTCGTTTTGCAAGCCGAAGGCGAGCGCCAAGCCTCGATAACGCGCGCCGAAGGCGAAAAACAGGCGGCAATCACTCGCGCCGAGGGCGAAAAAGAATCGGCAATTTTAGCCGCCGATGGCGCGGCGCAAGCCAGATTAAGAGCCGCCGGAGCCGAAGCGCAGGCAATCGCGCAAATCTCGCAGGCAATCGGCGACCCGAAACAAACCGCGCAATATTTGATCACGGCGCGTTACATCGAAAGTTTGCGCGATATGACCAGAACTCAGAACTCGAAAGTGATTTTTATGCCGATGGAAACATCGAGCGTGCTTTCGACCGTCGGCGCGTTGAAAGAAGTTTTCGCCGAAACCGGAGAGAAAAACGATAATAGACAGCAAAATCAATTGCCGCAGCAACGTAATCAGCGTACGCTGCCGCCGAGCGAATAAATTCAAAGAGGAATAAATTTATGACTAAAATTTTAATTGCAATCGCATTAATGACAACTTTCGGCGCGGGAAATCTGCTTGCCGCCGTTCCGCCCAAAAAAGCCAAAACGATTTACGATTTCACCGTTAAAGACATTGACGGAAACGACGTAAAGCTCAAGAAATATAAAGGCAAAGTCGCGCTCGTCGTCAACGTGGCGAGCAAATGCGGTTACACTCCGCAATACGAAGGCTTACAGGCGATTTACGAAAAATACAAAGCTCAGGGCTTTGTCGTTCTGGGTTTTCCGGCAAACAACTTCAAAAATCAGGAATCCGGCACAAACGCGGAAATCAAAGAATTTTGCGAGTCGAAATACAAAGTTACGTTTCCAATGTTCGCCAAAATCTCGGTCATGGGCGAAGACCAGGAACCGCTCTATAAATATTTGACGAGCAAGGAAACAAATCCGCAATATGCGGGCGACATTACCTGGAATTTCAACAAATTTCTGGTAGATAAAAACGGAAAAATCCTGGCGCGTTTCACCTCGAAAGACACGCCGCAAAGCGAAGCCGTAACGCAGGCAATCGAAAAAGCTCTCGCGCAAAAATAACCGACATTTGCTTAAAAGATTATTTTCACCGCAGAGACGCAGAGACGCCGAGCAAAAACAAAGAGAAGAAAGAAAAATAAGAGAAAAGAATTTTCCTTCCTCTCTTCCCCTAAAAAACTCTGCGTCTCTGCGTCTCTGCGGTGAAAAATGTCTTAACCCAGTTCTTAATAAGTAAAAATCACTCGATTATCCGCTTCATAAACCTGCGTGGCGTCCGGCGTAACAACGATTTGCAAATCGCCTTCCGATGGCGGAATCTCGGTTTCCGCAGACTTTTCTTTTTCTTCGACAATCGAAAGTTTTCTGAGCAGTTCGTGGAGATGCGCTCTGCCGATTCCAAAATCGGTCGTTTCGCCGTTTGCGGAGAAACGGACTTCGGCTTTTTCGGCGATGTAAAAAGAAATCAAAGAAGCGGCAAGGGAAACTCCGCGCTCGAATCTTTCGTCGTCTGAGGCGTCAATCAACAAAACGACGGTCACGCGGCGGTCGTCGTCGCTCGCAAATTCGCGCACAGTCATTTGCCCGGTTCTGGCGGTCGCTTTCCAGTCAATCCGGCGAATATCGTCCGAAGCTTGATAATCGCGCAAGCTCAAAAGGTCTTGTCCCGCGCCGCGCCGGTTCGTGGTAAATTGTCCGAGCCTTCTTTCCGAATTTCGCAAAAATCCGCCAACGTCCTGCAATTTCGGAAAAGTGTAAATCGCCGTCTCGACGACTTGCAGACGCTTGCGCTGCCGCCAGAATCCGAACGGGTAAAGCGTCGAAAGCTCGAAATCGCGGATGATAAAACGCCCGCGCCGCTGGAAAAGCTGCTCGGTCTGCTGATCGGCTTCGCCGCGTCGCGGAACGTGAATGAAATAACCGACTCTGCGTTTGATAAACGGCAGCCGAAAAATGGGCGCAAATCGGTCTGGCGGTTTGATGAATTTAAATTTGCGCCCGCCGAATTTATCGTCCGTCAGCGCGCCTCGCAAAGTGACGGTGACGGAAAAGCTCGACAAAAGCCATTTCCGGTTTTTCAATTCGACGGTAAAAACGGTCGGCTCTTCGGCGAAAATCGCTTCGGGAAATCGCACTCGCGCTTCGAGCTTTTTCAAATTCGAGCTGCCCAAAATCAACGAAACCGCAAAAGCCGAAAGCAAAAATGACAGCACCAGAAAAAGCAGATTGTTTCCCGTGTTCCACGCCGCAAACCCGACAATTCCGATGATTCCCAGAAAAATCAACCCGCCGCTCGTCATCTCCAGCGGCAAATCGAAATAAGCGACTTCGCGGCTCGCCCCGCGCGCCAGCGGCGGAACGACGAACAGCAAAATCAAGACGACAAAAACCAGCGAAGCAATCGCCGACGCGCCCGCCAGATCAGGATTCCCGATATACTGCGCGTAAAGCGTAACAAACGCCAATCCAAGCCCGCCGAAAACCACCATCAAGCCGAAAACTATCGAGCGAACATTGCGCCAATTTATTTTGCCTTCTTTCAAAAGTCGAGAGTCTGGGGAGTCAAGAGTCTGGGGAGTCAAAGGAATCTAAGTCAAATAAAAATTCGAGTTGACTCTTAATTCCCCAGACTCTCTAGACTCTCAACTCTCAAACAGGTACGGAAATTTGATTTAAAATCTCGCGCAGGACGTTTTCCGCCGTTTGCTGACCGGAATTAAAAGCGGCGTAACGCGCATTTACGAGAACGCGGTGAGCGAAACACGGAATGGCTAATCGTTTAAAATCGTCGGCGATGCAAAAATTGCGGTTTTCAACAAGCGCGAGAGCCTGCGCGGCGCGCGCCGCGGCTAGGCTTCCGCGCGGTGAAACGCCGAGTTCGAGTTTGTCAGTGCTGCGCGTTGCGGCGACGATTTGCATCAAATAATCAATCAAGCTGTCGTCAACGCGCACTTCGCCGACTCTGGTTTGCAATTCCAAAACGTCGTCAACCGACAAAACCGGCTGGACGAATTCGAGCGGGTCTGATTGCTCGCGGTCGCGCAAAATCGTTTTTTCTTCTTGCAGCGACGGATAGCCCATCGTCAAACGCAGCATAAAACGGTCTAGCTGCGATTCCGGGAGAGGATAAGTGCCGTGATGTTCGACCGGATTTTGCGTCGCCAGCACGACAAAAGGGCGCGGCAATTCGCGCGTCACGCCTTCGGTCGTCACATGACCTTCAGCCATCGCTTCGAGCAGCGCCGATTGCGTTTTCGGCGTCGCGCGGTTGATTTCGTCCGCCAAAACAACGTTGGCAAAAATCGCGCCCGGCTGCCACAAAAACTCGCTTGTGCGGTTGTCGTAAACCGAACGCCCGGTCACGTCCGAAGGCAGCAAATCGGCGGTAAACTGAATCCGCTGAAACTGCGCGTCCAAAGCGCGCGCCAAAGACTGCGCGAGCGTGGTTTTCCCGACTCCCGGAACGTCTTCAATCAAAACGTGACCGCGCGCCAGCAGCGCGACGACCGCGAGCTTGACGGTTTCGGATTTGCCTTTGATAACCGTTTCGACCGCTTCTCGCAGATAACCGAGTTTTGTAAAAGCGGAATCGGTTGAGGCGCTCGATTTTTCCGGTGCAACCTCGGTTTTCGGCGCGATGGTTTTAATCCAATCTCTCATTGTTTCGGCTAAAAATTGCTCTCAGGCAAAGATGCCCGATTTATTCTAACCGTTTGCCGTATCAGCTTGCAGCAGGAAATTTGGAAGCTATTGTTTTTTTGCTCAAACACTCAATCTGAGACATTACCATTTTGACAAAGATTTTTGCTTTTTCCTTTCATTTTTGTAATTTTATTAACCGTAAAAGGAGTTTAACAGTCGTTGGTTGAAGTAGTTTTAATGCTGACCGTAAATACAAAGTTAAGTGGAGATCACTGCAATTTATATGCAGCCGGAAAGCAGATGTCCTAATATAAGTTAGAGGAAATTAACAATGAGAAATATACAAAACGAGTTCCGAGAAGATGAAATTCGTAATCTTATTTCGGACCTCGATGAACTATTTGAGCAACAGCGTAAGGGCTTATCCACGCGTGAATTTAACGACTTTCTCACTAATGAGAGCAGATATGTGCAAGCAATCAAAGATTGGCTTCAAAGAAAAGGTAAATCTCTACCTTCAGATATAGAGATTGAAAGTGAAGCTAGAGCAGGAATGAGGTTAGCTCAAGCTATAGTCGAGCAAGGAAAGCTTCGAGTAAGCGAGGAAAAGATTCATGATTTCCGAAAAGAGGCTTGTAAGGTTATCCAAAATGTAGAAGGTCATGTAAGTATTGGCTTTGCTGCCGCTCATGGTATCTATCTCTTGCTTTCGCATTACATTCCTTTGAATTACCAAATACCCCATTCTTCTTTAGGCTTCGCTTGCCTTGGTGAGGCGCTTGTTGCTTTTGGAATCCATAGACTGTGTCGTGACATGAAGAGTAAAATCTAATTTGGGTATGTAGGGCGCTGCCTAATCATTTGCATCTAACTTAGCGGTTATGAGTGCAACAGTTTGCTCCTTAATCAAACGGTGCATTAATTACTGTACCAAAAATTTGAAACCGTACGTTTTGGAGTGTTATAAATTTCTTGAAACTTCCGAGAGGTTTTCTCGTGTAAACAAACCGTAAGGAGACGCTAATTTTTAAAATCTTATGAACCACCACAGAAAACAAAAAATCGCCGGTTTTTCGCTGATCGAGCTGATGATTGTAATTGCGATTATCGGCTTGCTGATTGCGGTCGGCGTTCCGGCGTGGAGCTATATGGTCAAAAACGGCAACGAAACCGCCGCCATTGACTCGCTTCGCCAAATCAACGAACGTCAGGTGCAGTACGCTTCAAAACGCAGAGGCTCGTTTGCCGAGAGCTTTGACGAATTGATTAAAGACACCGGATTTAACGAAAACTTTAAGGGCGAAAGCGGCGGCAAGCCGGTTTTCAACGGCTACATTTTCGACCTCAAAACTCAAAAAAGTCCGAACGGCAAAGTAAATTTTTATTCGGTAAGCGCCGTCCCGGAAACGCCGACTTCCGGTTCGAGACATTTTTATGTTGATTCTAACGGCTCAAGCATTAGATTCAGCGAAGAAGGAGAAGCCGGACCGACTTCGCCGCCGCTCTAATCTTTAAAGCGCGTTGGCATTTAGAACAAAAAACAAGCCGCAAGTGTTATTCGATACACTCGCGGCTTGTTTTTTTTAAGAAAATTTAAACGCTTACCGCGTTTTCTATAACAAGCGCCGATTCAGCGGGTTCAAATTTGTCATCGCTTTGACGACTTAAATTTCCCATTAATTCGCGCATTTTGCCCAGCGTGCGCCAATAAACGTCTTCCATAAAAATATGCGAAAACTCGCCGTTGCGCCCGACGCTGTAAAGATTTTCGATTCCGGTTCCCTGCTCGAAACGCTTTCGGTCGGCTTCGTATTCGCGCAGGAAAATCGGGTAAGCGAGCGGCGTTCGCAAAACACGGCAGCCGCGATAACGCTCTTTGGCGTCTTTGATAATCGGCGTCAGATTTTCCAGACACAACTCGCCCAATTTTTCATCTTCCATTTGCCAGATTTCATCGCCCTTTTCGCAGCCGATGTCAACCGTTATCAAGGTTTTGCCTTCGGGCGCGAGCCACGGCATCGAGAGCGGGGTTTCGGTCAGGCGGAAAAACGGAAAACGATTTTCCGGCGTCCAGACGACGACATCCGAGAGCAAGCCGCGCCCTTCAAAACGCATATTGACGAAAACCATCGGGCGATAGCGAAATCTGTGAAGATAATTTAATTTTTGCGAGCCTTTGATTAATTTCGGCAAAACGTGAACCGGCGCGGTGCTGACGACAGCCGAGGCTTCGATGTCGCGCCCGCCGGCGCGAACGCCGACCGCGCGCTCGTTTTCGACGTAAATCGCTTCGACCGGCGTTTCAAGCTCAATCGCGTCTTCCAGATTTTCCGCCAATTTTTGACACAGCGTGGAAATTCCGTTTTCGGGATAAACGTGCCAGACACTCGGTTTTTCTGGCATTTCGCGGCTGTAGCCGCAGGCGACGGCGCGCCCGGTTAATTTTCCGGCGACTTTTAAAAACAAAGTTTTGGCAATGCTGCCCGGAATGCTGTCGCCGACTGAGCGCGACAAATCCGCGCCGCTCGCGCCAGACCACGCTTCGGTCAGAGGAACTGCAACTTCGTCTGCCAGAGCGCGACCGTATTTCGCTCTGAACCATTCTTCGGCTGAAACGGCTTCGTCTTTTGAAACAAAACTTTTAAGCTGCGTCGCCGCGCCGCTTGCGGCAAAACGCGGAACGCGCAAAAGACCGAACGGATAACCGTAATTTTTGCCTGCGAGCCAGACGGTTTCGCCATAACGCGGAACGTCCCGGCAATTCGCGCCGATTCCGACGGCGGCGGCAAGACGGTTTGTCAGAAAATGCGCGCCGAAATCGTAGGTAAAACCGTCCGTGTCGTGAAAGCTCTGTGCGAGTCCGGCAAGCTGTTTTCCGGCTTCAAAAAGACGGACGGGAACGTTTTGGCGGCGCAGAAAGTTTGCCGCAGTGAGTCCGGCGATTCCGCCGCCGATGATGACGACCGGTTTTTTTAGATTTTGTTTCATAGAGGCTTTCGCAAATGGGCGTTGAGAAGCGCGCCTTTGCCGAGAAATTGAAGCGTTGTGTCAAAAACGGTGAAAGCGCCAAGCGCGATTGTAGATTTTAAGCTGAAAAAATTTACGACAAAATGCGGCGCGCCCGCGTCGTCGAGCAAATTGCGAATCGAATAAGTCCAATTTACCGGGCTGACGACCGTGACGATTTTTTCGGGTTCAAATTCGCATTTTTCGGCTAATTTCCGCATCGTGGCTTGATTGAATAAATTCCAGTGGCGGGGAAAATGATAGCCGCCCCAATAACGGCTTTTGAAAATGCGAAAGTCCGGCGAATCGGTGTTGTCTGTGATAATTACGAGCTTTCCGCCGGGTTTTAGAACGCGGTGAATTTGCTTTAAAAGCTGCGGCGGATCGGCGACGTGCTCGACGGTTTGAATCAAAAGCACGAGGTCGTAAGCGTTTGCGGGCAAATCCTCGGTTTCCAAAATTCCGCAATGAATTTTCAAGCCTTTTTGCTCGCCCGCGCGCGCGGCTCTCTCGTCGGCGTCAATGCCTTCGAGCTGCCAGCTTTGTTTGCCGAATTCTTTTAAAACGCCGAGATGAAAACCGTCGCCGCATCCGACATCCAGAATTCGGGCGTTTTCCGGCAAATCCCGGCACCAATTTAAAAGTCGTCTCGCTTCGAGCCTGCGGCGAACGCGATAAACAAATCCGAATTGGTCGGGAGAAAACTCAAAAGCGTGATAATTTGAGGGATAAATCGTCTGAAACTCTTCCGGTGCGGGGCGCGGGTTGAGATAAATCAAGCTGCACGAGCGGCATTGCATCGCCAAAAATGTGTCGTCGCTCGTGCGATATTCAAAATCTTCGCCGACGCCGACCGGTGCGGCGTCTTCCGTTTCGCACAAACAGCACCGCGTCCGCTCAAGCCGTAAAGTTTTGACAGGCGTCATAGGAGAGGAGATTTCGGCATGAGCAACGCCGTCGAATAATTTCTGAGTTTTTTCCACAAACTTCGCTTTCGCCCAATCTCTAAAAATCAGCAATCAAGCCGACTTTTCAAATAATGTTTACCGCGCCGATTGTTTTTTCCGCTTTGGCTTGGCGGTTATTTGATAAATTGCCCTCTGCCTTTTTATCGCTTTTCGGCGGATTTGCCAAACTTGCTAAATAATCGGCTTTTAAGGCATATTAGATGCGTTGCAATTTTTGGCAAACAAAGGTTCTTAGCTCAGTTAGCTCAGTTGGTAGAGCACACGCTTCACACGCGTGGGGTCACTGGTTCGAGTCCAGTACTGAGCATTTGATTTTAAAAGATTTACCGGCATTCTAATTTTACAGAATACTTTTTTAAATTCGAAGAATCGCGTTTTTCGCTGTGCAAAGCGCACAATCAAGTCAACAGTCTAAACCATTCTGCTTCGCAGCAGACGATTTCCCTTTAGCTGACATTTCAACTGCAGCCGACCGAGAAGGAAACATTTATGAATTTCAGAAAGACTTTTCTACCCCGTGTAAGCGCTAAACCCGCTTATCTCAAGATGTTTATCACTCTTGTAATAATAACAGCCGTAGGGTTCGCATTAGCGTCGAACTTTAACGGCTCGAGCAAAGCAGCCCAGGAAAAAGTTACCCAAAACCCCGGTGATGAGCAAGCTACTCCCGAGATGCTCGCTTATGCATTAAATTTCAAGTCGGCTGCCGGTTATCAAACTTTAGCCGCTAAATCTGATGAGGTGAGCGCTCGAACCAAAAAAGAATTGTCCGATACGTTTTCAGCCATCAGCCAGCTTCCGTGCACGAAAATAGACGGCGCGCAAATGAGCGGCAAGAGCTTTGCTTCGGGCGTATATTGCTTTGATTCTGCCGAACTAGCCGGTCAAATGACTCTTGACGGAGAAAACGATTCGACCTCGAAATTCGTCTTTTTGGTTCGGGGAAATTTCAGTGTGAACAGCGGTTCAGGCATTTCTCTGGAAAACGGCGCTCAAGCCGCTAACGTTTTCTTTGTCGCCGAAGATTCGATACGTATTGGAGAAGACGTTGATTTTGCGGGAAATCTTATTGCCGCAAACGACGTTGATGTTAATGATGCTTCAACAGTCAAAGGCAGATTGATGTCGGTTGACGGCAAAGTCAACGGTTCGGTTCAAAGCAACTTGGGCGGCGATACCGGAACCGTTCAGATTTGTAAAACAACCTCCACTGCTGGCGGCACCGACATTTCAAATCGCTTCTATCGTTTTACGGTTTCGGGTGGTCCGGCTGGAGTAATTGAAGTTTTCGTTCCTCCGACACCTGCGGGTGCTACGACCAGCACGGGCTGTTCGGCTCCGTTTGATGTAACGGCAGGTCCGCAAACAATCATGGAAGAACCTTTAGCTCGTCTTCCGGGACAAGCGCAAGCGATGTTTTTCAACTTCCAGTTGATTAACGTCGAACAGCTTAACCCGCCGCCGCCGTCACCGGCAGGTGCTTCGAGCCTCGGTGTTGTTAACCTTGGCACCCGTACGGCTGCAATCAATGTCATTGCAGGTAATGAAACAACCCCATTGGTACTTAGATTCACGAACGTCTTTGCGATTACAGGTTTCGTTGAAATTTGTAAACACTCCGCTACCGGACCGACCACCACATCGGCGTTCGCCGGTTTTGCGGCACAAACCTTTAATCCAGCCGGTGACATTAATGTCACCGGTACGTTTGAATTTACGGTTGAAGGCGTTTATTCGCTGAATAGTATTAATGCTCCCGGCAGCAGCCCGGCAGTAACCCGCACCTATCAGGTATTCCCGGTTGCAGTCGGACAGTGCAGCGGACCGATTGCCGTTACAACCAACAGTTCTCCGCCGACGACCACGACTCCGAGAGAATCAACGGTTAGAGTTTCTGAATTACCTCGACCGGGCTTCTACCTGGAAAGCGTCACGACTCGTCCGACTTTTGACAGAGAAGTTGGCGCCAACCCGGCAACGGGAGCCGGCGGCGAAGTTCTCGGTTGCATTATTACTCCTCCGACTGCCATCGTTACGCCGGCTCCGGCGAATGCACCGGTCGGTACAGTAACATGTAACAACTCCACGCTTGGCGGCGGTTTCACGACTGTTCGCGTAATCGAAGGCAGCGCTGCTGCTGAAACAGTCGTAGACTTCTTTAACCGCTCAAATCCGGGCGTCGTTAAAGTTTGTAAGATTGCCGGACCCGGTATTCCGCTTGGAACGCTGTTCCGCTTTAGCGTTTTCGGTTCGATGGGAACGACCGGATTTACAGCACCGCCTGCAACTGCTACGGCTAACAGCCCGCAATTTGCGACTTACGGTCCTGT
>DASVTY010000166.1:0-47473 GCA_036387315.1 Pyrinomonadaceae bacterium | reverse complement strand
TTTCGCCTTTTTTCTGAGCGCGCTCGATGAATTTCTCAATCACGGCTCGCAAAGCGGTCTTCAAATAACTCGAACCTTGTTTGTCGGCAGCGCCGAAAAAGTTTTGCTCTTTCCAGGCGAGATTGCCTTCGGCGATAACTTTTGTCGGGTCAACCTCCAAAACCGTGCCGATTCCGTTGCACCGTTTGCAAGCGCCGTAAGCCGAGTTAAACGAAAACGAGCGCGGTTCGAGCGGCGGCAAATTGATTCCGCAATTAACGCAAGCCATCTTTTCTGAATAAAGCTTTTCTTCGCCATCAACAACCGAAATCAGAACCGCGCCGTCAGTCATTTTCAAAGCCGTGCGGACGGATTCGTTCAGACGCTCTTTAATTCCCTCTTTAACCATCAAGCGGTCAACGACGACTTCAATCGTGTGGTTTTTGCTTTTCTGAAGATTGATCTCTTCGTCGAGCATCCGCATTTCGCCGTCAATTCGGGCGCGTGTAAAACCGTCTTTTAAGAATTTTTCAAGCTCTTTTTTAAATTCGCCCTTTCTGCCTCTGACGACGGGCGCGAAAATCACCGCCCGTGAGCCTTCCGGCAAGCTCAAAACATTAGAATTGATTTGTTCGACGGATTGGCGCGTAATCTCCGCGCCGCAATTCGGGCAATGCGGCTGACCGATTGAGGAAAACAGCAATCGCAAATAATCATAAATTTCGGTCACAGTCCCGACAGTCGAACGCGGCGAACGGGAAACGGTTTTCTGTTCGATTGAAATCGCGGGCGAAAGCCCTTCGACCGAATCAACATCGGGTTTTTCCAATTGGTCGAGAAACTGCCGTGCGTAAGCCGATAAAGATTCGACATAGCGGCGCTGACCTTCGGCATAAATCGTGTCAAACGCTAACGAAGATTTCCCCGAACCGGAAAGCCCGGTCACCACCGTCAATTTTTCCCTCGGAATTTCGACCGAAATGTTTTTGAGATTATGAACGCGTGCCCCGCGAACCGTGATTTTTTCGATTGCCATAAAAATAAAAGTCTCCGCAGCGCCAGACAGTTGAAAATTTGTCTCATCGCAGAAACTTTTATTTTAACTAGCAAAATGCAAAAGCCGCAAGCGGACGGTTTTCAGGTTATTTCCAAAATTCTTCCTGTGACAACTGAGTTTGCAGTTACGGATGGTTGTTACTTAGGCTGACTTATTTATAATACTTCTAATAGTATCTTTAATTTCTGGTAAAGAAGTAATTTTAATAGCGCGGACTTGTGGTCGATTATTACTCAGTTTTCTCATAACTAGAGGCATTACTTTATCGCTACTTACGAAATAGATGGACTTCTTTCCACGCGCTAAAGCGTAAGCGGCTTCAAAGTAGATGCTACTTAAGACCTTGTCAGAAATTACTGCGATGAAAAACTCACACTCATCAATTTCATTTAAGTACTTATTCCCATCAAAAGCGGATTCATCAAAATCTTCTATTCTTTGAATGAATTCATTGAAGAAATAAACTTTATAATCTTTTCTCAGATCATATACATGCTCCATAATTTCTTGGCGTACCTTCACATACTCTTCACCCGATACTTCTGACATTTGCATAGATAAAAAGAGGCGAGGTTTCTGCTTTCGTCTCAACCTCTTCAGAATTTGCCATACGAGGACACCCGCTGGAATAAGCCCTGCGAGAGCCGTAACCGCTGCCCAAAATGTTGTCCAAGTCCATGATTCAGTATTCATCGAAGGTAATTTTATTTTTTGTATTGGAAACGGATCATTTGGGATAGTACCGCAAAGATGTATTATCCCGGATGATTCCTGACAGTAGCCTATATGCGGAATAGTTATAATTCAAATTGTTAAATTACACAATACAAAATTGAAAACTAATTTTAAGCAAATTTTTCGGCGTATTTACTTTGCTCAAAAAACTTCGGAAAATCTTTAATCTCTAAAATATCTTTGATTGCCTGTCGTTTGCCGTGGGCGTTTTTGTAGTAAGATTCGCTGATTTTATAACCCATAAAATATCCCAAATCCGGCGGGTGATTTATTGCGGTCAAACCGTTGTACATCCAGTTTTTTGTGCTTGCGCCGTTCATTTCCGCTTGAAATGCGCGCCAGAGTTCCGCTTCGTGTTGATTTCCGTAAACGTGCTGCGGCGGATTTATCGGTTGTCCGGCGGTTAGCTTGGCGATTAAATCGCAAGCGCCTTCCTGAATTGATTTGGCGAGCAGTGTGTCGAGCTTTGGATATTTTTGATTGAAATGACAGGATTCGTGCGCGACGACGGGCGCTATGTTTTCGACGGGTTTTAATGAAATATCGAGCAGCTTGTTTACTTTTAAACGCAATTGATTCGGGTCTTTTTCATCCGGCAGAAAGGCTTTGTACAAATCCGGGAATTCGTCGCGCGGGGTGTTGGCTGTTGCGCCGTAAAGCTCGGCTCCGATCAGCAAACCGTTTTCCGAAGCTGTTCCGCCTGTGTTCGTTACGCCGATAACAAAGAAAACATCTGGGAAAACGGCTTCGGGATAAATTTTCTTAAATTTGCGAAAGCTCTGCCGCATCTGTTTTTCCCTTTGTTTGATGCGAAGAGTTGATGGGCGTATCGAAGCAAAAAAACGCGGCAGCTTTTCAACAGTCTCGGTCAATGTTTTCGCGCTTTTGATTCGCAGACGCAGAAAATCTTTTAAGCCGATTGAGCCTTTGTCGAGATATTCGCGCTGAAAAATTTCAATCTTCTTTTCCCAGTCGGTTTCTTTTGCGGCTAATTCAAAGGCGCGCCAGAAATTATCTATGTCTGAAGTCACAAATTTGGCTTTGTCCGGATCAGTATTAGATTGAGTCGTTTGTCCCTGAATACAGTAAATTGATAGTAAAATTATTAACGCGGCAAAAATTAAATTCCTCATGAAATGTCCTTTCTTTCGAGGCGCTATTTGAAACATAAATGCGACTCATTATGCAAAATTGTTTGAGATTTACTGAAAGAAAAACTAATCTTTATTAATACTCAATCAAAAACAGTCAACGATTGGCTATTTTTTGCACACTGCTCCCATTTAAAGCAAAACCATTCACAAACAACAAATAAAAGGCTTTTATGCGAAAAAATAAACATAAAACTGAAAAAGAATAAAAATCCGGCTAAATTTTAGTCAGTCAATATTGAAACGCCAGGATTGGTAAAACGGATTAAAATAAAACCGTAACCCCCTGTCTCACAACACCTTATCTCAACAAAGAGAATCATAATATTGTCTGGCACGCCGGTTGTATTAGATATGGCAGAAGTTAAAAACTAAAAACCAAAAAAAGAAGAAGGAGAAAAAAAATGAAAAACACAAACAATTCAAACAAAGGTATCTTGATCTCGGATTACGCTGGAAAAGGAATTATGGTTTCTGATTACACTGGAAAAGGAATCATGGTGTCGGATTACACGGGCAAAGGAATTTTGTTATCGGATTTCACGGGCAAAGGAATTTTGTTGGGTGATTAATCACTCACTAAGCAGGCTTAGAAAACAAATTAATTGTCTCAAAAGTTAAAAAAGAGTTCGGTTCTAAAAATCGAACTCTTTTTTAACTTTTTTGCGTTGTTTTTTGAATTGTCTTTTGCTCAAAAGGAAGTTTGGTGTTAATTTAACATCCTAATCTTTCGGTTTCTGTCACAAAGCACTTCAAAATAATGGCGCTTAAAACACCTCAAAACAAAAATCTCTCCGGATTTGATAAAAAGTTTTACGCTCATCAAATCGGAGCCGCATCGTCAAAATATTTCTCAAACACAGATTTCGATGCCGAAATACAGCAAATACAAGAGTTAATTGAACTCGGAGTTGCGCGCGTCGCAGAAGAGAAAACCAATTCTCTTTTAAAACTCAAACCTCGCGATGTGAATTTGCTGGCGAAGCTGCGTTTATTTCTGTCAAGAGCGCTTGAATTGCAGGCTCGCTATGAAGAAGCGCTTGATGTCCTGAAAATGTATGCAAGCGAAGAAGTTCGATTGCCTCTCAACCGTCGCTTAGACCTCGAAACTCAAGCTCAAATCGCACTGCTGTATAATTATCTTGCCAATGCCCCGAAAGCGATTTCCCTTCTCAAAAATATTTTGGAGCAAGCGACGGCGGATAATACGGACAAACAACTGATAGGGCTGATTAAGGCTTCCTTGTCGAGATCATATCGTGCGGTCGGGCAATCTAAAATTGCTCGCGATTTTGCGGTTGAATCACTTGAAGTTTATCGCGAAATCGGCGACCGCCGCGGTATGACTCACGCTTATACGGCTCTTTCGACCATTGCCGTCCAGGAAGACAAGTTTGAAGAAAGCATCGAACTCTGCCACCAGATTATCAATATTGTCGGCAGCCGCCCGGAACACTACGTTCTTGGCAGAGCTTACACGGATATGGCGGCGGCTTATACAATCACGCATCGCCCGGTCGAGGGCATCGCTTGTCTGGAAAAATCGGCTCGCTATTTTGAACAAACCGAACACACCGCTAATGTACTGAACGCTTATAACAATCTCGGTCTTAATCTGGTCAGAGTCGGGAATTGGGAGAGAGCCGAAAAAGCGCTGCAACGGGCACTCAAAATTGCAGTTGAAATAAATCACAAAGCTCTGCCTGTAGTTTATGATTCGTTAGGCGAGCTATATTTATTGCGAGAAGATTTTGACGAAGCCGAAAAATGCTTAAGAAGAGCCGTCGAGATCAGTCAAATTCAAAACCGTCAATGGTATCTCGCTCAGGCGCTTCACAATTGGGGGCGCTATCATCAGGCAATCAAAAAATATAAACGCGCGGTCAGCATCGTCAAACAATATATTGAAACCGCAGAGGCACTAAAACACCACTCCTTCATCCAGCACGCTCATTTACAGCTTGCGGACATTTATCGCCAGCAGGAAGAATGGGGCGATTTTGAAACCGAAATCAATCTCGCCAAACCGGACCAAGACCACGAAACGGATTTGTATATTGCGGCTTATTACGAAAGATTAAAGGGTCTCGCTGCACAAACCAAAAATGATTCGACGCTCGCCGAATATCATCTGAGTCGCGGTCTCTCGATGTACGAAGTAATTCATGATTATTATCATTCGGCGCTTTGTCGTTACGAACTCGGCACGGTTCTCAGTGAAACGAATCCGAAAAGAGCTGCTGAATATTTCGATCAAGCCATCGAAAACTTTCTTTACCTGCAAATCAAAAGGTTGCTCGAGCAAGCAAAAACAGCTCGCGCCAATCTGAAAACGACCGCCGTTGAAATCAAACATCCGGCGCAAAACATCGGGCTTTTGACCACAAGATTAGCCGAAGCCGCCACATCCAGAGAATTGCTTTTTCACGAATTGTTATCCATTTTACAAAAGGAGAGCAGAGCCAGGAAAATTCTAATAGCGCGCCCTTTCGACAGCCAATCTCACAGCAAGCTTTCGGCTGTTTCGTATTCAGGTTTCACCGCCGCCGAATCAGAGAAAGTGCTCGCGGATTTGCAGCGGACAAAGGAAAACGGAAACCTTTCAGAATTTTCAGAAGCAAACAATTTTGCCGTCATAGAAATGCCTGACACAGGCGCAACGCCTTCATTTTTGCTGGTTTTTCCGCGCTCAGGAGCCAGATTATCCGATAATTCGAGCCTCAAACCGATTATCAAAACGGTTGAGCTTGGTTTAAAAATCTGCTCGCTGCAAGAGAGACATAAAACTCAAAAAACGCTTGTCGAATCCGAACGTTTAAAGGTTGAAAGCCCTTTGCCCGGCTTTATTCATTCAAGCCCGGGAATGCAAACACTGGTCGAAGAAATTTATAAAATCAGAACCAGCGATATTACAGTTCTCATTACGGGCGAATCAGGAACCGGAAAAGAGCTTGTCTCGCGCGCCGTGCACCAACTATCAAACCGTAAAGATCAGGTTTTCGTGCCCTTTAACTGTACTGCAATGCCGAAAGAACTCGCAGAAGGACATCTTTTCGGTTATCGCAAAGGAGCTTTTACAGGCGCGTCGCAGGATTCTCCCGGCGTAATCCGTTCTGCGGACGGCGGCACGCTCTTTCTTGACGAAATCGGGGATTTGCCGCTCGATGTACAGCCGAAACTGCTCAGATTTTTACAGGAAGGAGAAATTCAGCCGCTCGGAGAAAAGAAACCGATAAAAGTAGATGTCAGAGTTGTCGCCGCGACAAACGTTTCCCTTGAGTCGAAAGTAGCTGACGGCACTTTTAGAGAAGATTTATATTATCGTTTAAACGTAATTCGCCTGAGAATTCCGCCGCTTAGGGAAAGACGCTCGGAAATTCCGCTTCTCGTCAACCATTATGTCAACCACTATTCAACTCAATATAACAAGCAAAACGTGACAATTACTCCGCAGACTGTGGATTTGTTGATGGTTTGCGATTGGGTCGGAAATATTCGTCAATTGTGCAACGAATTGCAAAGAATCGTTGTTCGCGCAGACGATAATGAAATCATTACGCCCGAACATCTCTCGCCGGAGCTAAGGCGCACCAGCCTGCCGCTTTCGCAGGAACCGAGTTCAATTAATTTGACCGACGAATCTTCTGCAGCCGTTTTTAGCGTCAAGAGAGAAACCGGAACGCTCGACGAAGTAATCTCGCAAATTGAAAGCCGGGTTATCCTCGAAGCTCTTCAAAGACATAACGGAAACGTTTCGCGCGTTGCCCGCGAACTCGACATTTCGCGCCGCAATTTATATATGAAGCTCGAACGCTACAACCTCATTAAACCAAACAATCCGCTTTCTAAATTTAATATTTCGTAAAATAAAGCAGTTTTTTACGAAATTAATTACCAAACTTTTCGCCGTATTTGCTTGCTTCGTAGAATTTTCGCACGTCTTTGATTTCCAGAATATCTTTAATCGCCTGCCGTTTATCTCTGGCGTTGTTGTAATACGACTGAACGATTTTGTAGCCCATATAATAACCCATGTCAGCCGGGCGGTCTTTGGCGTTAACGCTGTCGTAAATCCATTTTGAATAATCTTTTTCCCACATTGCGGTTTGGAACTCTTTCCAAAGCGCGACTTCATTTGCTTCGCCGTAGTTTTTTTGCACTTGATTGGCGTGTTTTCCGGCGATCATTTCGGCAATAAAATCGCACATTCCTTCCTGAATTGATTTGGCAAGCAGAGATTGATGCGGCGTCATTTTCTGCTGATAATGAATTGATTCGTGCGCGACGATATACGGCAAATTCTCAACCGGCAATAAAACGGATTTGAGCCAGTTGTTAAGCTCTTCGCGCGGCGCTTTCGGTGTCAAGCCGTACATTTCCGAACCGATAAGCAAACCGCGTTTTGAAAGCGTGCCGCCGGAATTTAAAACCCCGACCAGAAAGTAAACATCTGGAAAAACCGCATCCGCGTAAATCTTTTTCAAATTGCGAAAACTTTTTCGCATCTGCTTTTCAAAATCGGCGATGCGTAAAGTCGAAGGTCGAATCGAAGCATAATATTTCGGATGTTTTTCGATTGATTCAACCAAATTTTTCGAGCTTTTAATACGCGCGGAAGTAAAATCCTGCAATCCGATGCTGCCTTTATCAAAATATTCGCTCTGGAAAACCGCAATTTTCCTTTCTTTATCGGTTTCTTTGCCTGCTATATCGTAAGCACGCCAGAAATTATCAATGTCGGAAGTAACGAATTTGATTTTTTCAGGATCACGATTCAGTTCGGGCGTTTGCGCTGACGCGCCGAAAACAAAAATCAAACCAATCAAAAAGGCAAATTTAAAACGCTGCATTTTTTTCTCCAAAAACTTTCTTACTTTTAAAAGCGCAAAAGGCTGCAAAAAAGTAGCACCAAACCGGCTGCAACAATAGAATTATTTGAGCTTGAATTTACTTGTCAGTTGAAAAATATCTGTAATTTCTGTTAGAAACGCTCAAGCTATCATAAATTCGCTAAAAATATGAACAGAATTATTAAAGCTCCGCGCGGAAGCGAACTCGCTTGCAAAAATTGGCTTATTGAAGCCGCTTATCGAATGATTCAAAACAATCTCGACCCGGAAGTCGCGTTTGATCCCGATAATTTAATCGTCTACGGCGGGCGCGGAAAAGCGGCGCGAAATTGGGAATGTTTCGACGCGATTTTAGAATCATTGCGAAATCTCGAACCGGACGAAACTCTGCTCGTTCAATCGGGTAAACCCGTCGCGGTTTTTAAAACGCACGCGGATGCGCCGCGCGTTTTGCTCGCCAATTCAAACATCGTTCCGGCTTGGGCGACGCAGGAGAATTTCGATAAATGGGAGCGCGAAGGCTTGATAATGTACGGGCAAATGACCGCCGGAAGCTGGATTTACATCGGCACGCAAGGCATTTTGCAAGGCACTTATGAAACTTTCGGCTCGCTTGCCCGGCAACACAGTTGGGGAAGCTTGGCAGGAAAATTCGTTTTGACAGCCGGGTTGGGCGAAATGGGCGGCGCGCAGCCTTTGGCAGTCACGATGAACGACGGCGTCGGTCTTTTTGTCGAAGTTGATAAATGGCGGATTGAAAGACGTTTAAATCTGGGACAAGTTGATGTCGAAGCGGCGGATTTGGATGAAGCGTTGAAATTAGTCAACGAATTTGTTTCTAAAAAAGAACCGAAATCAATTGCTTTGCACGGCAACGCGGCGGAAATTCATTGGCAGCTTTTGGAAAGAAACGTCATCCCGGATGTCGTCACCGATCAGACTTCGGCGCACGACGTACTTTACGGTTATATTCCGGCAGGTTTGAGCGTCGAACAAGCGACAAAATTGCGTGGGGAAAATCAAGTTGAATATGAAAAACGAGCGATGGATTCGATGGCGCGGCACGTCGAAGCAATGCTCGAATTCCAAAAACGCGGCGCAGTTGTTTTCGATTACGGCAACAATATTCGCCAACGCGCCAAAGACAACGGCGTGGAAAACGCCTTTGATTATCCCGGTTTTGTTCCGGCTTACATCCGCCCGCTGTTTTGCGAAGGCAAAGGTCCGTTTCGCTGGGTCGCGCTGTCGGGCGAGGCGGAAGACATTTACAAAACCGACGAAGCGATAATGAATCTGTTCCCCGAAGACGACCATCTCGCGCGCTGGCTGACAATGGCGCAGGAACAAGTCCGTTTTCAAGGTCTCCCGGCGCGAATCTGCTGGCTCGGTTACGGAGCGCGCGCCAAAGCCGGTTTGAAATTAAACGAAATGGTCGCTTCGGGCGAACTCAAAGCGCCAATCGTCATCGGGCGCGACCATCTCGACTGCGGCTCGGTCGCTTCGCCCAACCGCGAAACCGAAGCGATGAAAGACGGCTCGGACGCCATCGCCGATTGGGTTTATCTCAACGCAATGATCAACGCCGTCGGCGGCGCAACCTGGGTTTCGCTCCATCACGGCGGCGGAGTCGGCATCGGTTACAGCTTGCACGCCGGACAAGTTATTGTCGCAGACGGCACACCCGAAGCAGCAAAAAGAATCGAAAGGGTTTTAACCACCGATCCAGGAATGGGTGTCGTCCGCCACGTTGACGCTGGTTACGAAGAAGCTATCGAGTTTGCCAAAGAAGAGGGAGTAAAAATTCCGATGTTGAAAATTTAGGATAAGAGAATGAAATACAAAAAACCGCTCGTATTAACAATACTAGGTATCTTTGCGCCAATTTTCTCAATTCTATTAATTTGGATTTATAATTACATTAAACTTTTGGAGTTTCGCGCTAGCCTTGGCATAACTGACAATAATCATATAAACACGGGAGTTTATGGAGGTTTTGCCGAATCAATGAGATTTTTATTTGCTTTATTGATAGGCTCTATCTTTGGACTTTTATTTTTAATATTTGCGGCAATTCTATTTTTTCGCGAAAGACAAACTTTTTATAAGAAGTAACCCCTGCGAATAAAAGTCGCACCTAAAACATTATATTGTGATGGGTGTCGTTTCCCTGTGTTGACGCAGGTTATGAAGAAGCAATTGAATTTGCAGAGAAAAATAATGTAAAAATTCCGATGATAAAATAAAGCGGATTAAGCGGGACTTGGCGTTTTGAATGTTTGCGGCTCAACTGCCGGTTTGCTCAAAGCTATTAGCAAAGGGACAAAACCTAAAAAACACCATGCGCCACGAACCAGGCTTAAATTATGCCAGCGATGCCCGCGCGCAAGCCATTCCGACGCCGGGAGATTCGATTCGGGGCTTTTGGCAAAAGCCATCAGTTCGGGAACAAAATACACGGCGGAAACAATTAGCGCGACGATATAAATTCCGAAACTCAAAGCTATCAGCTTGCGTCGCGCCTTAAATTTCCAGTTCAGCGCCAGCGCGATAATCAGCGATAAAATAAGCAGCGGATGAACGGTCATCCAAAACGGGGCTTCGTTAAGGGCGTATTTCCCGTTAACCACCGCCGCCGAATTCGGCAAATCGGACAGGTAAACCGGAAAAAAAGCGATATGCGAATAAACAATCCCGCCCAGCAGTATTCCCCAAATAATAATCGCCAGAAAAAGCGAGTATGTCCTGAGATTTGACCTCGTCATAGCTGTATCTCCTCCTGTAAAATCGCGAATGGAATTTAACAGGAAAATGATAAATTTAAAAGAGCAAAAAAATTATATCCTTTTGAAAATAGTTATTTCCGCCACGTTGATACAGGTTATGAAGAAGCGATTGAATTTGCCGAAAGGAAGATGTAAAAATTCCGACGAAATAGAAAATTATGGATATAAGCTGTCATATTAATAACGAAATTCACCATAACCTTGCGAACAAGTGTTCAAATGAAGTTGAGGAGATGGAGCGAGAAAGGATTCGCAGTGAAATAAGAAGAAATTTATGCAGCGATTTACAAACTCATAAACATTCAGATGATAATTATTATTGTATTTTTCATCTTCCTAATAAAGATAAAAACATAGAAGAATTTCGTAAAGCCTCAGGAAAAGTAATTACCAAAATTCAAAATCAAATAAAACAATTAAATGATTTAACTGATGATAAAAAGAAATTAGAGAAAGCAAAAATAAAATATGATTTCCGTTATGTTCGATTTCCTTGTGTTTTTGGTCTTGGACATACAGTTGAAATTCAGGCGGACTTTAGTCACGCTACTTTTTTTGATGATGCTTATTTTATGAAAACTGAATTTCTTGGTTATGCGAATTTTGATTCAGTATCCTTTCACAAATTAGCTTATTTTATCTTTGCGAGATTTAATGCAGATGCCTATTTTTTTTCGGCTAAGTTTTTAGCCGAATCTGACTTTAAATACACATTCTTTTCAAACGGAAAATTTACAAATGCTATGTTTTCGGAAATAGCTGATTTTGAATCTTCGGAATTTGTCAGACACGCTAATTTTATCGAAGCAATTTTTGTTAAAGAAGCTAATTTTAAACATTCAAAATTATTTATCGCAAACTTTAGAGATGCAGAATTCTCTAATATCGTAAATTTTGAATCCGCAGAATTTCTGAACTTTGTCATTTTTAGAGGAAACAACAGAAATTTTGTTTTTAATGAGAATGCCGTTCTAAATTTACAGAATGCTATGATTGAAAAGCCAGAAAAAGTAAGTTTTCATACGGTTCGACTTGAACCTAATTGGTTTGTCGATATTGATGCCAGAAAATTTGTTTTCACAATATGTCATTGGCAATACTCTGACAATGAAAAAATTAAACTAGCAACAGAACTCCAAAAGTTAAGGAGTCAAAATATTGAAAATCCGCATAAACATTTGACTAAAACTTGTTGGCAATTAGCAGACAACCATGAGGAAAGTAAAAGTTACGCAACAGCCTCAGACTTTAGAAAGTTTGCTCAAGAATCTTATCGACAAGAAGATAAAAATAAAGTGAAAGGTCTGGTCTTTGCAGTGGTGGTACTGGCTTTCGTCTAACTATGGTGAAAGTCCTCTAAAAGCAGCAGTAGTTTTGGGAATAATCATATTGATTTACGCGATTGGATATTATTTCGCAGACTTCAAAATTAGTGATATTCAAATTCACCTTTCTTTTAGTCAAGCAATTTTACAAAGTGTGGCAACTGCAACTTTCCAAAATATCGAACATATCAAACCAAACTCAAATACAAGCGTATTTTTAATGGTTTCAGAAAAGATAATTGCGCCGTTGCAAGCAGCGTTATTAGCGTTGGCAATTCGGCGGAAGTTTATGCGGTAATAGTTTAGAGAGCTAATAGAGAAAAGAAGTTTAGGATTTTTGTATGACCATAAATCTCGATTTGCTTGATGCCGAATCAGCATCGCAGGCGATTCAAACGGTTGCGGAAATTGCCGAAGAGAACGGCGTTGATTGGGCGCTGGTCGGTGGTTTGGCGATGGCGATTTATGGAAGCGACCGCACGACCAAAGACATTGATATTATTGCCGATAAACTTTTGCCGCTGGAAAATCGAGGTTTGCTGCGTCAAGGCGGCGAGCGTTACTGTATTAAAACCGATAAAAAGGAAGTCGCGGTTGATTGGATTATCCGCAAAGACGAGTTTAAGAAATTGTTTCAAGAGGCTTTGAATGAAGCGGTTGAAATTAACGGCGTTCCGGTTCTCACGCCCGAATGGATGGTGATTTTGAAATTCATTGCCGGGCGCTTTAAAGATCAGGAAGACGCGGTTTTTCTTTTGAGCCGCAAAGGTTTGGTCAACCGCAATCGCATTAAAGAAAAAATCATCAAGCATTTCGGCAAAGCAGCTTGGGGATTGGCAAAACACGGCTATCAACGCTGGTTTGACATCGCCGACGGCAGAACGCGCGACGAAGAACGCGATGAAAAGGACGGTTATATTGATTCATAAATGCGCTCGAAATTAGGGCGCAAATTTCAATCGTTCTTGCCCGCGAAAGTTGTGACAAAGTAAACTAAACTCGCTTGATTCAAAATAATCTGGAGAAAATTATGAAACGATTCCTGTCTGCGCTCGTCACGGTTGCCATTTTGTTTGCATTTTCGGGCGTCCCCGTAAATGCGCAAAAGTTTACGGACGATGCGGCGCTTGTCGCCCGTGCGAAAAAGATTCACGCGGAAGTGATTACGCTTGATACTCATAACGACATTGATACGAAAAACTTTACGGAAACGGTCAACTATACGCAGAATCTTCCGACGCAGGTTAATCTGCCGAAAATGAGGCAGGGCGGATTGGATGTTTCGTGGATGATCGTTTATACCGGGCAGGGCGAACTCAATGAAGAAGGTTATAAAAAGGCGTATGCAAACGCGATTGATAAATTTGACGCAATTGAGCGTTTGACCAAAAAACTAGCACCCGATCAGATCGAACTGGCTTTGACTTCAAACGATGTCCGGCGGATTAATAAATCCGGCAAATTGGTGGCGATGATCGGCGTTGAAAATGCTTATCCGATTGGCATGGATTTGAGCAGAATCAAGGATTTTGCAATGCGCGGCGCGCGATATATGTCGCTCTCGCATAACGGTCACAGCCAGCTTTCGGATTCAAATACCGGCGAAAGAGATAATAAATGGCTGCATAACGGCTTGAGCGAACTCGGCAAAAAAGCTGTTTATGAAATGAACAAATGGGGAATTATGATTGATGTTTCGCATCCTTCAAAACAGGCGAATATTCAGGCGATTCAGCTTTCAAAAGCGCCGGTTATTGCTTCGCATTCATCAGCCCGCGCGCTTTGTGATCACAGTCGTAATCTTGACGATGAGCAGCTTGAATTGATTAGAAAAAACGGCGGAGTCGTCCAGACTGTTGCGTTTCGCGGTTATGTCAGTAAAGAAAAAAGCGATTTGCGCGCGAAAATGACAGCCGAAATATTGAAAGAACTTGGCGAAAAAGAAGGCTTCAAAATGCTTGAACGGGCTGATGTCCTGAAATTACCTGAAACTGAACGGGCTGATTACGGGACAAAATTGACGGCTTTTCGGGCGAAGATGAGACCGGCAATCAACGAGCGATTGAAAACTGCCGCGCCCGATGTCAATGTTAAGGATTTTGTTAATCATATAGATTATCTGGTTAAAAAGATGGGTATTGATCACGTCGGAATCAGTTCGGATTTTGACGGAGGCGGCGGAGTCGAAGGTTGGGACGACGCTTCCGAAACATTTAACGTCACGCTTGAACTTGTCCGTCGCGGTTATACAGAAAAACAAATCGCCAAACTCTGGAGCGGAAATCTTCTGCGTGTTTTGGACGAAGTGCAGAAAGTTGCAAAGCAAATGCAGAAGTAAGGTTTCTAATTTTTAAGGCATTAACCAGATCACAAAAGAAAACCGTGAAGTATAAAATACTTCACGGTTTTTCGATTAAGTAGTCAGAGACGAATTAATACCTTTTGACTCTAACGTATTTCCTTTTTTTCGGTTTAATTTTATATGTGTAAAGCGCGCCGCCGCCCGCCCCGGCAGTGCCGCCGATCAAAGCGCCTTTTTTGCCGCCAATCAAACCGCCGAGGATCGCGCCGCCGAGTGCTCCGGCACCCACGTTAACGCGGTTGCGGTGACGACGATAAAAACTCGGTTTCTGTGTTCTCACGTAACGAACTCGCCCATTTCTACCGACAACTCGTCTGGCGTATATTTTTTGCTGAGCTTCAGCAGTAACCGGCATCAAAAGCGGCATTACGCCGACCATGAACGCCATCATAATGAGTGTAGCTAAATATTTCTTCATTTTATTGCCTTCCCCTTTGAGTTTTTTATTGCAAAATTAATTTGCTTAATTATTACAACATCAAGTTACAAGCAATTACGATGCCGCCTTTTTTGAGTGCAATACATTGAGTTTACCTTTAATTAAGAAGATTTTTGTAACTATTTAGTGCATCGAATGAATTATTTGGTGTTTGGTTTTAAACTACGCCTTATAGCCTTTGCCTGCTCTGACGACAGCAGAAACAAAACGAAAAAAGGTAGATTAATTATTAAAAAATCGCTACTTCATTGAAACAATCAAATGCTGCGGCAGGGGCGCGAGCGGAATATGTTCGTTGCGCGAAAAGCCCGCCGTTTCAAACATTACTCGCAGTTCGGCAAAAGTGTAGGCGTCGCCCGCCGGAGTCGCCGCCAGCATTACCAGAGCGAACATCGCTTCGGAGGGCGGAGAAACGCGGTCGTCGTTCGGGACGAATTCGAGCGTCAGAACTCTTCCGTCCGCGTTCAGCGATTGATGAATCTTTTTCAGCAAATCTTCGCACGTTTGCCGGTCGAAATGATGCAGAAAATTGGTGAGCAAAACGACATCGTAATTGCCGCCGAATTCGACATCGAAGGCGCTGCCCGGAATTGTGTGATGTCGGTCGGCGACGCCGAATTTTCGGGCGTTTTCAGTTGCGACATGCAAAACGTTTGCCCAATCAAGTGCATAAATTTCGGCATTTCGGTATTTTTGGGCGATAGTAATTCCGAAAATTCCGTGTCCGGCGGCGATGTCTAAAACCTTGAATTTGCGGTCGGTTTCAAAACCTAGATTCTCCGTCATCATTTGCGCGGCGGGCATCATCATTCCCGTCATTCCGCGCGCAAATTTCACCCACATTTCACTGTCGGGCGAAAGTGATGCGTTTTCCGTGATGGTCGAACCGCCCTGGCGGACGGCGTTTGTCAAATCGTGAAAACCGCGTTGCTGCATCGGTGACAAAATAAAATCAATTGTACCACCCAAATACATCGGCGAACGGCGGTCTAAAAACGCGGCTGACATCTCGTTTAAATCGTATTCGCCGTTTTCCTTTGTCAAAAATCCCATTACGGTCATTGTGTCGCATAAAATTCGGATACCCCGCGATTGCGCGCCGCAGGCTTCGGCAATCGCCGATTCGGTTTTGTTTCCTTCAGCGATTTTGGTAAAAACGTCAAGCTCGACGGCGGCTTTGATTGCGGCTGAACGCTGAAAAGCGGTGATTGTTTCCCAGAATAATTGCGGCGAAGGCGCGGCGTTTTGATTCATTTTTTTCGTTTCCTCCAGAATCGAACAAGCAAGATTTGTCAGCTAAATTAAATCAAAGTAAATTAAAAATCAATTAAAGGTAAACTGAAGCAGGCTTGTTGACCGGAACAAAGACGGATAAACTCTGCGTTGTGCGATGAAAAAAGTTGATTTAATTATTGAACGGGCGGCGCAGATTATCACTTGCGCGAGCGGCGGAAAACCGAAAGGCGGCGCGGCTGCGATGCAGGATGTCGGGCTGATAAAAGACGGCGCGGTGGCGGTTCAAGACGGGAAAATCGTCGGCGTCGGAAAAACCGGGGAAATTCGCCGCCGCTTTCAAGCCGAAAATACGATTGACGCGGGCGGCAAAACGGTTGCGCCGGGTTTTGTTGATTGTCACACGCACTTTGTGTTTGCCGGAAATCGTCTCGATGAATTTGAGCTTAAAATCAAAGGCGCGGATTATCTCGAAATTCTCGAAAAAGGCGGCGGAATCATTTCGACGGTCAATCAAACCCGAAACGCCTCGTCTAACGAATTGTCCGAACAATCGCGCCGCCGCCTTGATGAAATGCTCAAAAACGGGACGACAACTGCGGAAGTCAAAACCGGCTACGGATTGAATTTAAATACAGAATTTAAAATGCTCGATTCGATTGCCGAGCTTGACCATACGCATCCGGTTGATTTGGTTCCGACGTTTTTAGCCGCGCACGCAGTTCCGCCCGAATTCAAAGAAAAAACCGATCAATATGTTGATTTGATTTGCGAGCAAATGCTGCGGCTCGCTGCCGCATGGTTTCAGGATTCGCATTTTACGCTGGAAGAAACGCCGTTTTTCTGCGACGTTTTTTGCGAGCGCAACGCTTTCGACTTGGCGCAATCGCGCCGCGTTTTGGAAACGGCAAAAAAGCTTAAATTCAATTTAAAAGCGCACGTTGACGAATTTACAAATTTGGGAGGCGCGCGAATGGCAATTGAACTCGGCGCGACTTCGATTGACCATTTGGACAGAACGAGCGATGAAGAAATAAAAATGCTGGCAGATTCCGAAACAATCGCCGTCGTCACTCCGACCGTAAATTTTAATTTCGGCTCGAAAGAATTTGCCGACGCCAGAAAATTGATTGACGCGGGATGCGCCGTCGCCGTCTCGACCGATTACAATCCGGGTTCTGCGCCCTGTCCGTCGCTGCCCGCGGCGATGGCGATTGCGTGTCGTTATCAAAAACTACTGCCCTCGGAAGCCTTTAACGCGGCGACCGTCAACGCCGCTTTTGCAATCGGTCTCGGCGATAAAATAGGCTCGCTCGAAATTGGAAAATACGCTGACGTTTTGATTTTCGATACCCCGGATTATCGACAAATTGCTTACGAATTCGGCGCGAATTTGATTGAAACTGTGATAAAAAAAGGTAGAATCGTTTCGCCGATTTAATCTGGAGTAAATTTATGTCCGCGATTCCAAAACAAAAATACACTCTTGAGGAATATTTTGAGCTTGACCGCAATTCGGAAGCCAATTTTGAATATTTCAACGGAGAAGTTTTTGAAATGAGCGGCGTTTCACCGAATCACGCCAGAATTGAGCATCGTTTGAACAGAATTTTGGGAATTCCTGCCGACAAAAAAGGCTGCGAGGTTTTTCCCGCAAATCTTCGAATCAAGGTTCCGGCATTGCCGACATATCGTTATCCTGATTTATCGGTTGCTTGCGGCGGCGCTAAATTTGTAGAGATCGGTGGTCTGCAATGTCTTGTCAATTCGGTTTTGATTGTCGAAGTTTTATCCGAATCAACCGCAGCGTACGATCAGGGCGAGAAATTCAGGCTTTACAAATCAATTGAAACTTTCCGCGAATATATGCTCGTTTCGCAGGACACGCCGGACGTTTCGCATTTTCTCAAACACAACGAGCGTTTTTGGCTGCAAAGCAATTATACAATCGGCGAATCGCTGCATGTCGAAACGCTCGGTTTCGATTTAAGCGTTGACGAAATTTATCGCGGAATCGAATTTGGGGGCGAATATAAACGCTAAGGATTTGTACCCCGGAATAGTTTTTTTTAAATGCAGGAAATCGTTTTAGACGGCGAAAGCCTCACAATCGAACAAGTCGTCGCCGTTGCTTACGGCGCTCCCGACCAGCCGCGCGTTTCTTTGTCCGACAACGCCGAACAAAACGTTTTGCGCAGCGCCGAAGCGGTGCAGACTTTGCTTGAACGCGGCGAAATCGCATACGGGATCACGACCGGATTCGGCGCTTTTAAAGACAAGATTATTGCGCGCGAAGACGTTGAAACTCTTCAGCGGAATATTTTATTGAGCCACGCGGTCGGCGTCGGCGATAATTTCGATGTTCCGACGACGCGCGCAATTCTCCTGATTCGCGCAAACACGCTGGCGCGCGGTTTTTCCGGCATCAGACTCGAAACGCTTCGCACGATGCTCGCGTTTTTAAATCTCGGCTTGCACCCGCTAATCCCGCAAAAAGGCTCGCTCGGCGCATCGGGCGATTTAGCGCCGCTGGCGCACGCGGCTTTGCCTTTGATCGGCGAAGGTTTTGCCGAGATTAAAGGGGAGATTTTGTCGGGCGCAGAAGCTCTCGAAAAAGTTAATTTAAAACCGTTGACGCTCGCCGCGAAAGAAGGTTTGGCGCTGACGAACGGAACTTCTGTAATGTGCGCGATGGGCGTTCTGGCTTCTTATCAATGTCAGAATCTAAAAGAAACCGCAGACATCGCTGCGTGTCTTTCACTCGAAGCCTTAAACGGCACGACCGCCGCTTTTGACGAACGCATTCACGCCCTGCGCCCGCATCCGAGACAGCAGAAATGCGCCGCAAACTTGAGAAAAATTCTCGAAGGCAGCGATTTTGTGCGCTCGTTTGACGCGACAAACGTGCAAGATTCGTACACTCTGCGCTGCATCCCGCAGGTTCATGGCGCGGCGCGCGATTCGATAGATTACGCCGAGTGGGTTTTTAATTTGGAATTAAACGCCGTAACCGACAATCCTTTGATTTTTGTCGAAGGCGAGAAAATTGATGTAATCAGCGGCGGTAACTTTCACGGCGAATTGCTCGCGCTTTCTTTTGATTATTTGGCAGTAGCGCTGACGGAAATCGGGAATATGAGCGAACGGCGGATTGCGAAATTGGTTGATTCAAACTGCAATAACAATTTGCTGCCAGCGTTTTTAACCGAGCGCGGCGGGTTGAATTCGGGTTTTATGCTCGTCCAATACACGGCGGCTGCGCTCGCTACGGAAAACAAGATTCTCGCGCATCCTGCGTCCGCAGATACGATTCCGACTTCGGCAAATGTCGAAGACCACGTTTCAATGGGCGTGACGGCGGGTTTAAAATTACGGCAGATTTTGAAAAACGTCGAAACGATTCTCGCTCTCGAATTGCTGTCGGCGGCGCAAGGCGTTGACTGCCGCCGACGCGACTCGAAACACGAAGCAAACCGGCGAATTAACGAAAATTCCCGTCTCGGAAACGGAACGCGCTCAATTTATGAAAAAATCCGCCGGTCAACCGATTATTTCGACTCCGACGCTTATTTACAACCGCACATCGAATCTTTAAGAAAGCTCGTTGCAAACGGCGAAATCCTTGACTCAAAATTGTGAATTTAGATTTTACTGAATCAACGTTTTTATTGACTTATGAAATTAAATCAGCATATAAGAATCCGGCTTAAGAAAGCTATAATTCAGTAAAAGTCAAAGTTATGTCTTTCTTGTTAAGCGATGATTACGAAAGAACAAGTCATACCTCTATTTCTTAAAGCCTGTTTTAAAAAAAATAAAGTTGTATAATTTAGGAACCTAAAAATAAGTTCCTAAACGGAAATCCCCCAACGTTTTGATCAAGTGTAAGGGAGGTATCAGGATGGCAGACAGTAAATCTATAAAACCTGAAGAAGAGCGCGAATTGAAGTCTAAGGAACTTGAGATACGCATCCAGCACTACAAGCATTATATTACAATTGCTCTGCAGGCAAATGTTTTTTACTATGTTACCACCGGCGGCGTTCTTGCTTTTTATTTGAAATATACTCTTGAAGAAAAGACGATACCTGATTTGGAGTTTTTTCTGTTGCTCCCGATTCTTTTCGGCTCATTCCTGGGCGGTCTTTTCTTTTATGGAGCGGGGCTGCAAATAAAAGCCGTCGAAAACCTTGATGATGTCAGAGATGAATTGCGTAATCGGCTCGGCTTAAGTATTAAAAAATTTTATGATGCACATCTTCTTATCATATTGCTTTGGATTTTCAGCGTTATCTTCTTTCTTGTGGTAGTGTCATTTCTAATCCTTCCATTTTTATTGAGACGTGTAGTCTTTTCAAATTTATCTATACCTATAGCCTTTCTGATCCTTCCAGGTTTATTGGGACATGTAACCTTTTCAAATTTATTTACACTTACAGCCTTAGCGATACCTTCAAATACGCAGATTTTTTATCTGGTATCAATTTTCATCCTGATTGCCGGATTATCAACACCCTTGATTGCCAGTTTATTGGAAAGAAATCTTAAGAAGCGAAGAGACAGGAACTGGCTGAGAACAATTCTAAGTGCGAAATTATGGCTAGACAAACAATCGGATGAATTGAATATTTCAGAGCTTGAGGAACAAAATTTCTATCCTGCTCTGCGACCTTTTCTGGATAAAAAGACGCTTGAAAATATTGACAAGAAGGAAACGAAATACGCAAAAATTTCACTCGATAAGGAAATTCTCGATAAGGAAATTAAAGAATTTATTGAGCGGGCGGAACGTAAATATAAACACCAAATTGACAAAGAGGGAAAGAAGCGCGCAAAAACTTCACTCGATAAGGAAATTAAAGAATTTCTTAGGCGAGCGGAACCGAAACAGGAGACGGAGAAAATTTCTGCCCAATACTATGATCTCATTTATTCTTCGTTTAAGGATTACCCGGGCGAAGCGGGAAAAATTGCCCGCCGGATTCAGAAGCTGAATCCGAACGCTCCTACAATACTCGACGTTGCCTGCGGAACGGCTGAACACGCAAAGTTTCTAAACGAGAATCACAACTACAATGTGGACGGTATTGATCTCGATGAAGATTTGTTGGAGATAGCGCGCAGGAAAGTACCAGGTGCGAGATTTGAAGCAGCCGATATGACAAATTTCCATCTTGGACGGCAATACGATGTTGTGATGTGTCTGTTTAGCTCGATTGGTTATGTTCGGAGTTTGGAAAACGTCCGAAAAACATTCGGTTGTTTTAAAAATCATTTGTCTCCGGGCGGCTTGATAATCATTGAGCCATGGTTTACTCCAGACTCCTGGACATCGGGACGAATTGATATCAAAACTGTAGAGTCGGAAAATCTTAAAATATGCCGAATGAGTTTGACTGACCGCGAAGGCAATTTATCGAAGATTCGTTTTGAATATCTAATCGGCACTGCGAAAGAAATCCATCACGAAATAGAGACTCACGAACTTGGGCTTTTTACAGCAGAAGAAATGACACATTGCTTTCGGGAGGCTGGGCTTGAATCCAGCTATGACCCGGATGGAATTTTTGGAAGAGGTTTATATGTCGCAAGGGCTAAGACATAGCAAATCATTGGACGTAAGGCGGAAACACATACTTTGATTAATTTTAAGTTGTTTCCTCCCGCATCAACTCAGCGTTAAAACTTTTCAGTTAAAATCATCATTCAAAAACGAAAGGGCAATAATTTTATGCAGCTTCGTTTTTTCTGTTATTATTCCGGCAAAACAACCTTTGCGCCAGCGGCGTAATATGCCAAATAAAAATCTGAAATTCTTGGGACAAAAGTTATGAAAAACATTTTTCTGAAATCGTTTGTTTTCTTTTTGCTCTTTGTCGCTTTGAGCGGTTTCGTCTTTGCTGCCGATTGCAAGCTGTCGCCGGAACAGGAGAAAAACGAGCTTGCCCGGTACATCGCCGAAAATTACACCAAACGCGAAATTTCGATTCCCGTGCGCGACGGCGTAAAACTCTTTACTTCGATTTACGAGCCGAAAGACAAATCGCAAAAATATCCGATTCTGCTCAATCGCACGCCTTATACGGTGCAGCCTTACGGCGAGGACAAATGCAAAGCTTCGCTCGGACCGGACGCGCTGTTTGCGCGCGAAGGTTATATTTTCGCTTATCAGGACGTGCGCGGGCGCTGGATGAGCGAAGGGAAATTTGAGGACGTGCGCCCGGACACTGATAACCGCACTCCGCAGCAAATTGACGAATCAACCGACACTTATGACACCGTAGATTGGCTGGTCAAAAACGTTGCCAATAACAACGGTCGCGTCGGCATGTACGGCATTTCTTATCCGGGTTTTTATACATCCGCCGGAATCATTGATACGCATCCGGCGATCAAAGCTGCCAGCCCGCAAGCTCCAATCGGAGACTGGTTTCAGGGCGACGATATGCACCACAACGGCGCGCTTTTTCTGGCGCAAAATTACGCTTTCTTTTCCAGTTTCGGGCAACCGCGCCCTGCTCCGACATCCAGCAATGCTTATTTAACGCAGTGGAAAGGACGCCAGACGCCCGACGGTTACAATTACTTTTTGGAGCTTGGCGGTTTGAAGGAAGTCGGCGACAGCTACGAAAAAGCTCTGGGCTTTCGCATTCCGTTTTGGGACCAGATGATGGCGCATCCGACTTACGATCAATATTGGAAAGATCGTAATATTCTGCCGAAGCTGAAAAACATCAAAACAGCAGTGATGACCGTCGGCGGCTGGTATGACAACGAAGATTTATTCGGCGCTCTGCGGACTTATCAACATATCGAGAAACAAAATCCGGGCATTTTCAACGTTCTCGTAGTTGGTCCGTGGGATCACGGCGGCTGGTCGCGCGCCGACGGCGATTGGCTCGGCACGGCTTATTTCACGCAGAAAACGGGAGAATATTACCGCCAAAATATCGAAGTCCCGTTTTTCAATTATTTTTTGAAAGACAAAGGCGACATTTCCAAAATCAAAGAAGTCAATCTGTTCGACACCGGCTCGCACGAATGGCGCAGCTTTGAACAATATGAACCGACAGCCGGAACAAATACGTCATTATATTTGACTGCGAACGGCGGACTTTCGTTTCAAATGCCGAACGCGCAAAACGGTTTTGACGAATACGTTTCCGATCCCGCGAATCCGGTTCCCTACACCCAAAAAATCACGTTGAATTATCCACGCGATTTTATGACCGAAGACCAGCGTTTTGTTTCGAGCAGACCGGACGTTTTGGTTTATCAAACCGAGCCTTTAGCGGAAGACGTGACAATTGCGGGCGATATTAAGCCTTCTTTGTTTGTTTCTTCAACCGGAACGGATTCGGATTTCATCGTCAAATTGATTGACGTTTTCCCCGATGATTACAGATTTCCCGAAACCGGAAACAAATTGCCGAACGGTCAGCCGGAAAGAATCAAACCGCCGGACAATTTCGCTTCGAGCGTCTTTCAGCCGGGCGGTTATCAAATGCTGCTGCGCGGCGAGCCGATGCCCGCTCGTTTTCGCAACGGATTTGAAAAAGCCGAGCCTTTGACGCCGAATGTCCCGTCGAAAATCGGATTTACGATGCCCGGAATCGCGCACACTTTCAAAAAAGGACACCGGATAATGTTGCAAATTCAAAGCACCTGGTTTCCGCTCGTCGCGCGAAACCCGCAGAAATTTATGCCGAATTACAAGCTCGCCACGGCTGCCGATTTTCAAAAAGCGACCGAGCGCGTTTATTTCGGCGGCAAAAACGCTTCGATGATTGTTTTGCCCGTCGTCAAAAAATAGAGCAAATCAAGTTTGCATGTACGGTTCAGTACCGCGAACGGTAGTGAACTACTTTCGCTGAACCCGCAGACTGATTCAAGAAATGCTCTAGAACTGCATTTCAAATAACAAAAGGCAAAAGGATTATTTCCTTTTGCCTTTTTCGTTTGAACTCTCGTTAAATTTAAAAATCGTCTGTCACGCGAATTAAATCTTTATCTTCGACCAAATCGCCGTTTGCCGGTTTAAAATCGTCCGTCGGTTTGAATTCGTTGACGGTCTTGAAACGCTCGACCGGCTCGATTCGCGGCGGCTCGACATAGGCGTCTTCTGAAACCGGTGGCGGCTGTGTCGGCTGCGTGTTGTCGGCAATCACATACGGAATCGGCTGTTCGTCGTAGCGCATTCCCGAAGAAAAATCTTTCCGCACTTTGTCGCCGATTTCGCCCAAATCAATAAAATAATCCGCCACGTCAATCAATTTCGGCGCGGTATTGGAACGAAAACCGGCGACTTCGACGCGGCAGCCTTTGTAAGCGACGGCGTTGACGGCGTAAACGAAATCTTCGTCGCCCGAAACCAGCACCGCCGTGTCGTATCTGCCTGCTAAAGAAAGCATATCAACCGCAATTTCAACATCGAGATTCGCTTTGCGCGTTCCGTCGTAAAAGGTTTTCAACTCTTTTTGGACGACGCGGAAACCGTTTCTCCGCATCCAGAGCAGAAACCCCTGTTGCCGTTCCGCTCCGGCGTCAACTCCTGTGTAGAAAAACGCGCGCAGCAGTCGCCCGTCGCCTAAGAGAAAGCGCAGAAGTTTGTTGTAATCAATATCAATATTGTGAAATCGTGCGGCGTGAAAAAGATTGTTTCCGTCAATAAAAACCGCAACTAAACCGCGATGCCCGAGCTGCCACGAATTTTGCGCCTGCGTAATATCAAAATTCATTGTCAAATAAACTCCTTAAAAATTAGATTCTGATAAAAGATTTGTTAAAAAAAGACCGCTAATACATTTCTTAGGATGCCGTTTGACCGCCTTCCGGTCAAGTATCTTTTTTATTGATTTTTATCGAAAAAACTGCTGCGTTCGGCTTATAATGCACGTCGGGAGGCGTAACCTCAATGGAAAAAAAAGAATCGCTTGAAACTCACGAACCCGGTTGGCTCAAAAATTTTACTGATTCGCAGCACGAAAGTGTGCACCGCTTTACGTCCGAACAAATGGTCGAATGCGAAGCTTGCCGACGACCGAATGCGCCGACTCGTATAAATTGTTTTTATTGCGGCTCGCGGCTAGAAATCAGCGAGAAAAACGAAAAGCTCATTCGTCCGGTCCTACGAAAGCTCGAAAATTGGGAAAAAGGTTTTAATGTAGTTTGTTTTTCGTCATCGGCGAATGAATTGAGCCATTCTGATTTGAAAGCGGCTTCCGCGTTTTTAGGCTTTCAGCCGGACGTTCTTAAAAACTTGCTCAAATTCGGATTTCCCCTGCCAGTTTTGCGCGTTGAAATTGCCGAGGAAGCCGGAATTGTTGAAAACCGGTTGAAAGATTTCAATCTAAACGCATTTATCGTCACGGACGAAGATTTATCGCCCGAAAAAGCGCCGAAAAGAGTTCGCGGTTTGGAGTTTTCCGACAATCTGACGATTCGTTTTACCGGAAACGACAATATTGAAACCTTGAATTGGGAAGATTTATCGGTTCTTGTCGAAGGCAGAATTTTTGAAAGCAAGCGCGAGGCGCTCGAACAACGCAAAAAGGGCGAAGCGAAGGAAATCGGCGAAGCCAGCGAATTCAGCGACGACGAGCGCGTGCTCGATTTCTACGACTTGAAAAATCTTCTGGGCTATCGGGTTTCGTCGAAAAGCTTCGATTTCTCTTGTCTGGGCGCGAAAAAAAGTTTGCTGGCAAACGAGAACTTTGAGATTTTGCTTGACGAATTTAAACATCGTGCGCGGAATGCGTTTTTTGACGGGAATTATAAAATTATTCGCCCGCTTTTAGCCCAAGTTTGGGAAATGGACGAGCGGCGAGATTTAACCGGATTGCAGCACGCCGGAGTCGGCAAAATTAATCTCGGCAGCACATTGACGATTAACAATCAAAGCCAGTTTAACCGCTATTCGCGGCTGCTCGCGTTTTGGGAAAACAAAAAAAGGCAGAAATAAAGCCGCGTTTTGCATCAAAACCGCCGAATAATCAAATGAATTTATTTGGAAAAATTTGTACTGCCGCCTCGTTCGTCTCAATCTTTGTCGCCGCCATTTTTTTGTGGTTTGGAAACACGGACGCGGTTTTTGTCGTCGGGGTTTTGGGCTGCGTCGCATGGTTTTTAAGTTACCGGGCGAAAATCAAAAAGCCGGAAGAATCCTGAATCTTCCGGCTTGAAATTTACTAACAAGACTTTCGGATAATCAAACTGTCAACTATACACTGTCAACTTTCAACTGTTTTGCAATAATAATGTTAATTTGCAAGACAGTTTATAGTTAACAGTTGAAAGTTTATAGTTGCGGATGATTCCCGATTTTCTGAAAATGCTGCAACTAAAAAAGCGATTTCTATCGCTTTTCGTCGGGCGCGTATTCCCAGTGCCAAGGCTCGTAAAAATACGGTTTGAAACCGAACTTGGCGGCGTTTTTGACCAGCCAGCGGTAAGCCGGAGTTTTGACCTGGAGCGCGCGATTGTCGTCGCGCGTTGTGACCGGCTCGCCGCCGACGTAAATGTCGAGCGCGCGACCGGAAAAATGCGGGCTGTTAACGGCTAAACCGGCGCGACCGGAATTTGGCGAAGCGGCGCGCAGCCGTTCCTGATGCTCGCGCGAGCGGTGCGCTGAAACGATTTTCAAGATTTTTTCTTCCGCCGCGAGATTTCCCTGCGCATCGGTTTTTAAATTCAAAGATTTATCGGCAGCCGCGGCGGCGACCATTTTCTTATAAGCCGCGTAAGCCTCGCGCTCGACTTGTCGGAAATCTTCAGGTCGTGCCGAATCCCAGAAATCCGTTGCGGGCGCAGTCAGCAACTCGTCGGGCGACGCCGAACCAGCAAACTTCAAACGATTCGATTGCCAGGTTTTGATGAATGCAGCTAAAACTGTTTCGTCTAAAATTCCGGTCGGGTTTAATCCGGCGGATTTCTGCCAATCGGCGAGGGCATCAGCAAAATCTTCACTTTCAGCGCTTTTTTCAGTTTTTATTGTTTCTTCGATAAGCAGTTCATACAAATACCAGCCTTTTTGCGATTTGCCGCCGAAAGCCCACGAAATGCTGTTTTTTAAATTCAAATTTTGTCCTGCTGCCGCAGCAAAAACCGGTTTGACGAGAGGCGCGGGCGAAGCGGCGTTTTTAACTTCGATTGCAGCCGTTTTATCCGAAATAGAACTTCCTACAGTTTGCGGAGCCAAACTTTGCGCCTGCGGTTTTGAGATTGATTGAGAAATTAAGAAAAAGGCGGAAGCAGCGATGATTGATGAAAAAACGATGGCGAACGGAGCTTTATTATTGATTAATTTCTTCATTTTTCGAGAACAATTGAAAAAGCTGGAAAATCAGCGCCTGTTTTGTAAATTGTGAATGGAATCGAACGATTTGGTCGAACATAAACAAGATGTGTCGAACAAAGCGTTCCGTTGCCATGATTTTATCAGAATATTCGAAGAAATATCATCTTTCAAAAAACAAATCCGAAAACGTATTTGCTAAACTCTAAATTGTTTTTTCATAATTTTTAAATATGTCGTTTTACGCCTGGTTAGCAATTTTTTTCATCTGTTTTTGCCTGATCGCCATCGGTTCATACGTTTTGGTCGTCAGGTCTTATTATTGGGTTCATAAAAGCGACCACGGGAAAAAGCGCAAATAACCGTCAATGCAAATCGAATTGCGGCAAATAGAAACATCCGATTTTGATTTTTTATGGCGGCTTCATAACGCCGCTTTGAAAGATTATGTAACTAAAACCTGGGGCTGGGACGAAAATTGGCAAAGAGAAAGTTTCATCAAAGCGTTTAATCCGTTGGAAGGAAAAATAATTGTAATTGACGGCAAAGATGCCGGTTATTTGTGGGTGATTGAAAAAGAGAATGAAGTTTTATTGGCTTCCATTCGTTTGCTGCCCGAACTTCAAAATCACGGCATCGGTTCAAAAATCATCCGGGATTTGCTTGATAAATCTGAAAAGCCTGTCAGATTGCAGGTTTTAAAGGTAAATCCGGCGCGTCGTTTATATGAACGCTTGGGCTTTGAGATTTGCGAAGAAACCGCAACGCATTTTACGATGAAAGCCGTTCCGCCGGATAGCGGCAAAAGAAATTAAAATCGAAAAATTGTTGCGGAAAACATTGCAAATATGACAGCATAGGCGGGCAGTTTTCGATTTCGGCAACTCTGCCGCGCCGATTTTTCGTCAAAAAATGGATATGACACAGGCGAAACCTGAAATGGAAAATGGGGTTTTTAAAGCCAAACGGCTGACTTTTCTTAACGCGCCGATTTTAACGGCTCCGGGCGAATATAGATACGAGCCGATAACGCTGACCGCCGCCCGCAATCTGGTTCAGGAATTCCACAATCTGGGACGCGCGATTCAATCGGCAATCGGACACGCTTCGACCGCCGAATTGATGACTCTGATGCTCAAATATCCGGTCGAAAACAACCGCATCAATTTTATTCAAACTCCGAGCGACATCGCGCTCGTCTTCAAGCTCAAACAACGCCAGCCGGAAGGCGTCGTACTCACCAAACAGCAAATCGAAACAATCGGTTACGAGCTAGGTTTGCTGAGCAGAATAGATTGCGACAGGAAAGAAGAAACAGATAGCCGATAACGCCCGTTCGCACAAATTATAAAATTAAGGATTTGCCCGGAAAGCAGCATTTCGGGCGAGCTTTCCGGGCAATTTCAAACCTTATTAGAATTTACCTGCAAAAGATTCTTCGGCAAGTGCGTTTTTTACTTTTTTGAAGTTAATACAACAAAGTGACCTGAGAATAATCATTTACATCGGTAATCGTATTTGAATAAGCATTGGTGATTTCAATCGTATGCTCACCAAAGGTAAGATTATTGACGGGAATATAAGTCGTCCTCATCGCTTGATGATTGTTATTCTGGTTTGCCCAGCACATCGCCGTGCTGCCTATCTGCTTACCGTCAAGACTCAGATTTATCCCAATTAAAATCGCTGCGCTTTCGGTTCGGGCTGTTCCCGACAAAACGAACACTGCCGGACCATCTAACGGAGACTTGAAAGTTGCCGTTTGCGGAAGCGGTCCCGGACCGTCGAAAATTACCATTGCGTTTGCCATTGTTTTCTCCTTTTTGGAATCAGTTGAATTGATGCTTTAGAGCGACGCGGCTTTGACCAAAACAAGCGCGCCACATCTGTTTACCTGCCGTCGCTTTTACAGTAGTTTATGCGTACAGTGTTGCGGAATCTAGCAATTATTGACCGGTCTGTCAAATATTTTTTGAATATTTTAAATCTACATCGGCAAACAAAAGCATTTTTCCATTGAGCTTATTCAAATCCGTTTAACGCGCAATCTTGTTTTAATAAGTCGCCAGACCGCAATTGACGTTGATATTTTGTCCGGTGATTGCCGCGCCCGCTTCCGAAGCGAGAAACAAAGCTGTCGCCGCGATTTCTTCCGCCGTTTCAAATCTTTTCAGCAGCGTGCGCGATTGCGTCATCGCAATCATACTTTCCGGCTGCGCGCGAAAAGCGGCGGCAAGTTTGTTGTTAAATTCCGCGCCGGTTTCCGTGTCGGGCTGAAAACCGGGAATTATTGCATTGACCGTGATGCTGTTTGCGCCAAGCTCTGCGGCTAAAACTCTGGTTAAAGCAAGCAATCCGGCTTTTGCCGCGGCATCGGCGGCGGTAAACGGTGTCGGATTTTTCGCGGAAAGACCGCCGATGTTGATAATTCTGCCCGCGCCGGATTCGATGAGATGCGGAATCGCGGCGCGCGAAAACAAAAATGCTCCCCGCAAATTAGCATTTAAAACCGAATCCCAAAGCTCCGCAGACATTTCCGCGACCGGAACGCCGACGCCCGTTGTTGCGGCGTTGTTGACCAAAACGTCAATTCGTCCGAAACGCTGTCCGGTGACTTTGACGATTCGGTTAATATCCGTCTCGCTTGCCGCGTCGCCGCGCAATGCTAAAATGTTGTCCCCGAAATCGGCGAGCCGGTCGCAGGCTTCTTCGAGCTTTTCCAGATTTCTGCCGTTAACCACAACTTTTGCTCCGGCTGCGGCAAATCCGCGAGCGATGGCGAAACCGATTCCCTGACTGCTTCCCGTTACAATTGCAACTTTGTCTTTCATACTGAATTCAATTTTAAATTCATTTCCTCAAATTAAGCGAATTTTTCATTAACGATGAAACTAAACTTCAAAAAGCAGCGGCAAATGTTGAGTCTCAATTCTTTCTTTTAAAATACAGCGTTTCTTTTTTCCGTCCGGTTCGTTTAAGATAAACGGCAGTATGCTTGAGCGCGGGCACTGGATATGGCGATATGCGATTGCCGTTATTTTGATTATGGTCGTCGTAATTCTAAAAATTACGATGCAGTCGTTCATTGAAGAAAGCGCTCCTTTTTTGTTTTTTACGCTTGCCGTAATGTTTGTTTCCTGGTACAGCGGGCTGTTTCCCGGATTATTTACCACTACGCTCGGCGCCGCCCTCGGAACTTATCTTTTTGTCGAGCCTTATTATTCTTTTAAAATCAACACCCAGACCGATTTCGTCAAAGTAATTTCATTCTTTATTATCGGCGTCACAATTTCGTGGATTATCGAACAGCTACGGACAGCGCGCGACATTGCGGAAGCAAAAGCCGAAGAAGCCCAAGCCGAATCGGAAGTCAGAAGAAAAGCCGAAGAAGCGGCGAAAGAATCGGAAAATCGTTTTCGCCTTGCGGCTGACACCGCGCCGGTTTTTATTTGGATTGCCGGAACCGACAAACGCTCAACCTGGTTTAATAAGCCCTGGCTCGATTTTACCGGCAGAACCGTAGAGGAGGAAACAGGCAACGGCTGGTCGGGAGTTCACCCGCTCGATTTGCAGCGGTGTTTGGAGATTTACAATTCGTCTTTTGACGCTCGCAAACCGTTTTCGATGGAATATAGATTGCGCCGTCACGACGGAATGTATCGCTGGATTTTGGACAATGGCGTCCCTCGTTTTGCTCCGAACGGCGAGTTTTTAGGTTATATCGGCTCGTGCATTGACATTCACGAGCGCAAACAAGCCGAGTCCGAGCGCGAAAAATTGCTCAAAGAAGCGCAGACCGCACACAAACAAGCCGAAATCGCCAACCGGATGAAGGACGAATTTCTGGCTACGGTTTCGCACGAATTGCGCACGCCTTTGAACGCGATTTTAGGTTGGACGCAAATGCTCAAAAACGGAATCGTCGGTTACGAGCAGCTTCCGAAAGCGATTGAAACAATCGAGCGCAATTCGCGCTCGCAGGCGCAGCTCGTCGAAGATTTGCTTGATGTAACGCGCATCGTCAGCGGCAAGCTGCGTTTGAACGTCAAGCCGGTCGAGTTATCTTCAATCGTCGAAACGGCGATTGACACGGTTCGTCCGGCTGCCGAAGCGAGAGGCGTTGAAATCGAAAAGCGTTTCGACGAACATCCGGCGCTGGTTTCGGGCGACGCCGAACGCCTCCAGCAAATCGTCTGGAATCTGCTTTCAAACGCGATTAAATTTTCGCCGAAAGGCGGGCGCGTCACGGTTCGTCTGGAACGCGCCGTAGATGCGGCTCAAATTACTGTGTCAGACACCGGAAAAGGAATCGAACCGGAATTTTTGCCGTATGTTTTCGAGCGTTTTCGACAGGCGGACGGCACGACGACGCGCAAACAAGGCGGTTTGGGACTAGGTCTGGCAATCGTCAAGCATCTGGTCGAGCTGCACGGCGGCGAGATTTCAGCCGAGAGCGAAGGCGTCGGGAAAGGCGCGGTTTTCGCCGTCAGATTACCGCTTCGCGCTCTCACGGAAGCCGTGCCCGATGAAAACGGAGCAGCGTCGGTTTTAAATTTGAATTTAGCTTCCGGCGGCGATTTGTCAATTGATTTGCACGGCTTGCGAATCGTTGTGGTTGACGACGAACGGGACGCGCGCGAATTGCTTCGGTCGCTGCTGACGACTTATGGAGCGGAGGTTACGATTTGCAGCTCCGCCGGTGAAGCGTTTGAAGCCGTGCGGCGCGAAAAACCCGATTTGCTGGTTTCCGATATTGGAATGCCGGATGAAGACGGCTATTCGCTGATCGCAAAAATTCGCCGTTTACCCGAAACCGAGGGCGGCAAAACGCCTGCAATCGCGCTGACGGCTTTTGCCCGGATTGAAGACCGGATCCACGCTTTGTCACAGGGTTTTCAAATGTTTGTGCCAAAGCCGGTCGAGCCGAATGAATTGATTGCCGCGATTCGCAGTTTGGCGGGAATAAACGAATCTTTACCAAAAAATGTCGGAAATCGAATTGCAAACAGTTGAAATTGAAACCGGCGGGCGTTCGCTGGAAGAAATCGCATCGGCTGTCGAGGCGCTGATTTTCGTCTCCGACGAACCGATTGCGGCGAAAACAATCGCCGAAGTTTTGGAAGAAGACCGTGAAATCGTGCTTTCGGTTCTGGAAAATCTGGTGGAAGAATTCAATTCGCGCGCCGGCGGATTGCAGCTTCGTGAAGTCGCGGGCGGCTGGCAAATTTCGACTCGCCCTGAATTTCACGAAGAAATACGACGTTTTTTGAAAACACGCCCGAACGCCAAATTGTCGCTCGCCGCGCTCGAAACTTTAGCGGTGATTGCTTACAAACAACCCGTGACGGTGCCGGAAATTCTGCAAATTCGTGGCGTGCAATCCGGTTCGGCGATTAAAACTCTGCTCGACCGCCGTTTAATCATCGCAAAAGGCAGAAAAGAAACTGTCGGGCGTCCGATGATGTACGGAACAAGCAAAGAATTTCTGCTTCAATTCGGTTTGAAAGATTTATCGGAATTGCCGAGCATTGAGGATTTTGAGGATTTAACTGTAAATAGCTAAAGATGGAAGAACGACTGCAAAAACTTATTTCGCAAGCCGGAGTCGCTTCGCGGCGCGCGGCTGAAGAATTGATTAAAGCCGGAGAAGTTTCGGTCAACGGCGAAATCGTGACCGAGCTTGGAACGAAAGCCGACCCGGAAAAAGACCACATCAAGGTACGCGGCAAATTGATTAATACGGCGCTCAAAGAGCGCGATAAAGTTTACGTGCTGCTTTATAAACCCCGCGGCTTTTTGTCGAGCGCCGCCGACCCGGAAGGCAGAAGATTGGTGACGGATCTGGTTCCGCCGTCTTTGGGCAGACTTTATCCGGTCGGGCGGCTGGATTATATGACCGAAGGCTTGATTATACTGACCAACGACGGAGATTTGACAAATTTTATTACGCAATCGAAAAACAAAGTTCCGAAAGTTTACGAAGTCAAAGTCAAAGGCATTCCGACCGAAAAGCAAATCGAATCTCTGCGTCGCGGCGTCAGGCTCGAAGACGGTCATCGTACTGCGCCCGCCGAAATCGTTCAAATCGGCGCAACCGAAAACAATGCCTGGTACGAAGTCACGCTGCGCGAAGGTCATAACCAGCAAATCCGCAAAATGTTCGATTCAATCGGGCATTCGGTGACGAAATTAAAAAGAGTCGCTATCGGTCATATCCGAGACGAAAAGATACAAAGCGGACAATACCGTTTTTTGACAGAACCGGAAGTAAAAGCTTTCACGCCTCGTAAACCCAGGATTAACAAATAATTGAAGTCCGTATATAAAAAGAGCCGCCAAATTTGGCGGCTCAAATTATTACTTTAACTGCAATCAAAATTCCGTTTACCAATTAACAATAAGCTCTTCCGAATTTTGCCAGACGGGGACATCTTCACGAATAGCTACACGCTGTAACCAATCGGGATTTGTCAGCAATCGCCCGGCTCCGACGGCAACCGCCAATAACGGTTCTTCAGCAAGAGTAACGTGCAGCTTTAAATCGTTTTGCAAGCGTTCGGGCAGTCCTTTGAGTAACGAACCGCCGCCGGTTAATAAAATTCCCGTTCGATAAACGTCCGCAGTTACGTCCGGCTGCGATTCCTCGACCACGCGCCGAATCGCAGCGATGATCTCCACGATTACGGGTTCAAGAGCCTCTCGCACTTCCTCTGTAGAAAGCATCACGATTTTCCCCATTCCGTCGGTTACGCCTTTGCCGATAATTTCCAGCTTTTTCGCTTCGGAGCTTTGTTCTTCAAGCTCTGTGAAAGATGCTCCGAGTTCCTTTTTAACTTCCTCTGCCGTGCGCTCGCCGATTTGCATTTCATATTTCGTTCGGACATACGACTGAATCGCCTCATCCATTTTGTTACCGGCAACCGGCAGACTCTTTGAAGAAACAATCGCGCCGGAGGCAACGACCGCGATATTCGTTGTGCCGCCGCCAATGTCAACAATTAAATGCGCCTGCTCGTTTTCAATCGTTAACCCCGAACCGATTGCGGCAGCCAATCCTTCATCAACCAGATCAATGCGCACCGCTTTGGCGTCGCGCGCCGCATCTCGAACCGAGCGTTGTTCGAGCGCCGTGCTCGCGCCGGGAACGCCGATAACAAGGCGGCTGCGTTTGTTCTTATTTCCGTGAGCGCGATGTATAAAAGCCGAGAGCATTTTTTCGACGGCATCGAAATTAACGACCGTGCCGTTGCGAACCGGGCGATGAACGTCGGTGTCGTGCGGCTCGCGCCCCAAAAGTTTGTACGCGTCGCTGCCGACGGCAAGCACTTCCCCGTTGTATTTGTTGATGGCAACGGCGGAAGGCTCGTTTAAAACAACGCCTGTTCCGGGAGCAAAAATTATTGTGTTAACCGTTCCGAGATCAACCGCCAAATCTTCCGAAAAGAAATCGCCGATAATACTCATAAATTATCCAATCTGCGTTTGTTATTAGACGCTGCAACTTGATTCGGTTTTCCGAAAGCAGGAATCAGAAACAGCAAATTTTGTACCAGTGAAAACATTGTGTTTTATCCGTTATTACCTTTTGCCGGTGTTCGCTTATGAGACAACTCCGTTTCAATTAAAGGCAGCAGCAATTCTAATTCTCCTGCCGTTTGACAGTGACGGTATGTCTCCGCAAACTATAAGCTGACAGCTTTTTTTTATCCGCATTTATGAAAAAGGAAAATGTTTTATTCGGAATTGTCGGTCTGGTTTTCGGTTTAATTATCGGTTTCGTCGTAACGAATTCGATAAACCGCAACGCTTACAGTCAAATGGCTACTGAAAGCGCGCCGAACGCCGCGCTTTCAGGCAATCAGCCGCAAGTTTCAAATCAGGTTGTCAGAGACCAACCCGGCACGCGCGGCGCGATGCCGCAAATTCAACAAACGATTGACCGCGCAAAAAACGAACCCGGGAATTTCGCCGCACAGATGGAAGCCGGAGAGATTTATAATCGGATTCAACGTTTTGATGAAGCCGCCGATTTTTTTGAAAAAGCAATCCAAATCAAACCCGATGATTATGACGCCGTAGTGAAAGCCGGAAACGCGCGTTTCGATGCAGGAGCGATTAAAATGGAAAACGGCGGTGACGGGACGGAAGATTTTAAACGAGCCGAAAAAATTTACGCTTCCGCTTTGGAGAAAAGACCAAACGATACGGATGTACGAACTGATCTGGGTTTAACTTATTTATATCGAAAACCAAAGGATATAGAACGCGCGTTCAAAGAATTTCAAGTCTCATTCTCCGCCAATCCAAATCACGAAATAACCTTGCAATCAATGGCGCTCGCGCTCAAAGAAAAAGGCGACGCGGCGGCTTTGAAGGAAACGCTGGTAAAATTGGAAAAAGTCAACCCCGGCAATAAAACTTTAAAAGAGCTTCGGACGCAATAAATAAAGCCGCCTAGACAGCGGCTTTATTTATTGCTCAATGGAAAATTTCATGACATCGAGCAAAGCGAAACGCTCGATTTTCCCGTCTTTGGCAATGACGACGAGAGTTCCTTTATCAACCGACGCCCGGAGAATTTCCGACATCGGTCGCTCGATTTTGTAACCGTCTTTGAGCAAAACCACGAGCCGCACATTTGCTAAGGGATCAACTTTGGGTTCAGTCGGTGTTTCTTTTCTTGCCGCCGAAGCTCGTCCGGTTCGACGAGGCGTATTTACGCGGCGCGGAGTGCGAGTCGTCGGTGTCGAGGCGGGAGCGTTTTCGGTAGTCGTTTCGGCTGGTTCCGTTTTCGCCGCTTCTGCCGTTTTCGGTGGTGCGGTTCGACGCGGCGGTCTTGTTCTTGAATTTCGCCGGGCGGCAGGCGGGCGCGTTGTTGTCGCGGTTGTTTCTTCGGCAGGCGTTTCTTTTGCAGGTTCGGTTTCCGCTTTTTCCGGTTCTGTTTTCTCAGGTTCGGGTTGCTTCTTCGGCTCTAAAACTTCGATAATCGCCCCGGCGGAATTGACGCGGGCGACTGCTTCGCTGCTGACTTTGCCGGTCGTTTTCGGGTCTAAATCTTCGGGCGGCTGCGGCAAATCCGTAGCGGCGGCAAAGCTACCGGAAAAATTGATACGATAACTCGCCGCCTCATCGTTCGGCGTTCTGCCTTCGACTCGCATCACGACTTGCGTTCGCTGGCGAAAATAAACAATCCGGCTTGTTTTACTCGCGGAATCGGAAGCGTAAATCGAAATTTTTGAAATCGGTTTGAGCGTCGCCGCTTCAAATAAATCAATATCGCCGTTAAAATTTGCCGTTTCAAGATTCAAAAACAAATCGCCGACGCCCGCGTAAAAAGTGTAAAAATGGCGCGTCAAACGCGCATCGCCGATGTCGCGCGCCGCAATCGCGCCGCTGATTTCATCGCGCATAACCGGCGACGGAAAATCTTGATTCGCGCTTTGCCCGAAAACCGGCGCGAGCAGCAGAAAGAAAACAAAAATTAAACCGAATTGCTTCATTTTTTTGTGCGAGAGAGACTTCAGCCGAAATTCTACAACCTTTTTAATCCGAAACAAAAAGAGGCGAGAAATTTCTCGCCTCTCGATTCTAATTTCATTCGTTTTTATTCGACTTTCGCCGCGCTTGCCGGTACGCCGCGCAAGATTTCCAGAGCTTTGTTTAATTGCACGTCTTCCTGCACGACTTTCGGAGTAGGTGCGGGCGCGGCTTCCGGCGAAGGCTGCGGTTCTGCCTCCTGACCTTCAAGCTCTTCAGGGTCAAGCGGTTCGGGTTTTTCCGCAGGTTTGATTTCGGTCGAAGGCAACACGCCCGAAGTTTTCCGGTCATCCGTTAAAAACGGGTTGCCGTTTGCCGAAGCCCATTTGACTGTGGTTAAAAGCAATCCGTCGCCGTCGCGCAAATTGAAAAGCTGCTGCTCGGTTCCCGAACCGAACGTGCGCTCGCCGACGACTTCGCCGCGTTTACGGTCGAGAATTGCACCAGCAACGACTTCCGCCGCACCAGCCGTCCCGAAATCAACGAGAGCGGCGACTTGACCGTTCCAAACGGCTTTTGACGGATCGGCGACGTAAGTTTTGACGACTTTGTTTTCACGTCCCAAAGTCTGTGCAAGCGTTCCGTCTTTGATGAAAAGATTCGCCACGTTGACGGCTTCCTGCAAGTTGCCCGTCGCCACGCCGCGCAAATCGAGGACGACTTTTGAAACGCCCTGTTTTTGCAAATCCTGCAAACGAGTGCGGACATCGGCGAATTTGCCTTCTTCAAGACTGTTCACTTTTAAAATGCCGATTTTACCGTTCGTCTCGACGCGGGCTTCGGATTCCGGTGTTTTGTAAGTTCCTCGCACGATTTCGATTGTTTGCGGTTTCGCTCCGGCGCGCAGCACGCGGACTTTAACCCGCGTTCCGGCATCTCCCAGCAGCATTTGTTTGGCGTCGTAAAGCGAAATGTCGCGCGTGGCTTTGTTTTCGATATACTCGATCACATCACCCGGCTGCAATCCGGCTTTTTCCGCCGGTCCGCCTTTGACGGGCGCAATCACGTACAAATACGAAGCGACTTGCGACAATTCGGCGCCGATTCCGGCGCGATTGCTCGCTTTTTTCGCTTGAAAATCTCTGACCTGTTCGGGCGTTAAATAAGATGAATACGGGTCGAGTCCGTAAGCCAGACCGCGCAGAGCGCCCGCGCGAACTTTTTCCAGATTCGGCTCGTCAACGTAATCTTCCTGAATATGTCTTAAAACATTTTCAAAAATGCGAAGCTGCGAACCGGCGTCGTTCGCCGATTGCTGCGCGCGGGTGGCTAGATAACCGCCGACGAACGAATAAAGCGCAATCGAAGCCGACAGAATGACAAACAAAAACTTGGTACGAAATGACATTTGGCTGATACCTCAAAAATCGGTTACTTTGGCAATGATACAAGAACCGGGACAAAAAAACTAAATTTATTGCCGTTTCTTGCGTAAAATAAACGTTTAATTCAATGAAAACTTCAGGACGAATTCTCGCACTTGATTTAGGCGCAAAGCGCATCGGCGTTGCCGTCAGCGACGAATTGCAAATGACCGCGCGAGGCGTCTCAGTGTTTACGCGGGAAACATCAGAAAAGTTGCTTGCCGCCGTGCAAAAACTAATCGAGGACTTTGACGCCGTTGCGCTGGTAATTGGTTTGCCGTTGAATTTCGACGGCACGGAAAGCGCGGGGACAATCGAAGCCCGCAAAATTGCCGATTATTTTACTGAAAATTTATCAATTCCCGTTTATTTGCAGGATGAGCGTTTAACCTCGCGGGAAGCGGAAGAAAATCTGCGCGAACAAGGCATCCACGACCGGCGTAAGATTAAAAGTCTGGTTGATATGGAAGCCGCCGCCATCATTTTACGTGATTTTATAGCGACAAAGGAGTGAATGAATGTTTTGTCAGTTATGTGGTAAAAAACTGGTTCAAAATTTGAGCTATTGCCCGCAATGCGGAAACAGCTTGCAAAGGAAAACCGATGATCTCAAAAAGCAAAAAGATGACCTCAATGGTCTGCTGATCGCCATTACTCTCGGCGGACTCGGTATAATTATCGGTTTGGCAGCCGTTCTGAAAGAAGTTTTAAATTTAGACACACAACTTATCGTATTGTTTGTGTCTATCAGTTTTTTGGCTGTTCTCGCGGTTGAAATAATGTTTATCTGGCAATTGGTTCGCTTGCAGCGACGTGAAGCTTCGTTTGAAAACGAAACCTCTCGATTGCCCGCTGCCGAAACTAAAATGCTTGAAGAAGCAAATACGCCGATGCTGTATCCAACGCCCGCCAGCGTCACTGAAGGGACTACCGAAGTTTTACAATCCGTCGCTGAAGACCTAAAAACTAAGCGCCTGTGAAACCAAAAACATCATAATTTTTGCTACACTTTGAGCGTAATGCGATTTTTAAAATACGTTTTTTTACTGCTCATAATTTTGCTTTTGGGCGCAGGCGCTTTCGGATATTGGGCTTACGGAGAAATGACGACGCCGGTCGCGCATGAGAAAGCGAATCAATACATTGAAATACCGCGCGGCTCTTCGCCTTCGGAAATCATCAACCGTCTAAACGCTGAAGGCATTTTAAAAACAGCGCTGCCGCTGCAAATTTATCTTCGTCTTTACGGCAAAGGCTCAAATTTTAAATCAGGCGAATATCGTTTTCCGTCGCCGATTACGCCGCTCGGCGTGATTAAAAAATTGGAAGAAGGTGAAGAGCGCGCAAATCGTCTGACAATTATCGAAGGCTGGACGCGGTTTGAAATCGCCAAAGAAATCGCCGAAAAATTTCCGCCCGCCGAACCCGGACAAACCACTAATCCGGCTGACGTGATGATTTTGCTGAACGACACGAGCTTAATCGCCGATTTTGATCCGGCGGCGAAAAATCTCGAAGGCTATCTTTACCCGGACACTTACAGCCTGCCGCGCGAATATACGCCGAAACAAGTCGTCAAAGCTCTGGTTTACCGTTTTAAGAAAGAATGGAAACCGGAATTTACCGAAAAAGCTCGCACTTTGGGCAGAACGCCGAAAGAAATCGTGACGATTGCTTCGCTCATCGAAACTGAATCGAAAGTCGAAGCCGAACGCCCCGTTGTCGCATCGGTGATTTACAACCGTTTGCAAAAAGGAATTCCGCTCGGTCTGGATGTAACTTACATTTATGCCGCAAAGCTCGCCGGAGTTTGGGATGGAACATTACACATGAGCGATCTTCAGCGCGACACGCCTTACAGCTCCCGAAAAGTTGCAGGTCTGCCGCCGACTCCGGTTGCCAGCCCGTCGGCTTCTGCAATTCGCGCCGCCTTGAATCCGGTTCAAACCGATTATATTTATTACGTTCTCAACCCGCAAAGCGCCGACGGCTCGCATAATTTCTACAACAATTCGGCAGATTTTGAGCGCGGCAAACAGGTTTATCAAGCCTGGCTCGAAGAACAGCGAAAAATAAAAGCCGCGCAGAATCAGAATTCAAATTAGCCTGCTGTAGTTATAATTTGAATGCGTTAAAATGAAATAATATGAGATTTCAGCACAGAAAATTTGACCAATCTGAAAGAAAATCTCCCACTAAGTTTGAGCTTGCTTCAACAACGGAGATAGACAAATTTGAGAGCCTTGCGACAGATTTTTTTGAGAAGATTTTGAATATGAATCGTGATGATTGCTTAATCACGGATGAATCGAGTCTCTGGGATTTTCACGGCGAAATATCAAATGATCTATTTTATTCAAAAATCCTTGAAGTATATCGCGTGAACGTGTCTAACGTAGAACGAGGCAATCTCGTTAAAATTTTCCAAAAAATCGCTCAGGCTAAGCGGTGATAAAAAACAATCTGCACCAGCTTGTTTGATTATATTTGATTGGCTCAAAAATTAATGAACGAAATTAAGTTTCTTGCGCTTGACCTTGACGGAACTCTTTTAAATTCGCGCGGCAAAATTTCCGAGCAAAATCTGCAAGCCATTCGTGCGGCGGAAGAGAAAGGTGTGCTGGTGACGATTGCGACCGGCAGGCGTTTTCGTGACGCGCGTCCGGTCGGGCTTGAGGCGGAACTAAATGCGCCGCTCATTACGCACAACGGCGCGCTGACGAAATATGCCCAAACTTTGGAAACAGTTAATGCCGCGATTTTAAATCAAATGGAAGCGCGCGAAGTTTTGCGCGTCGGCAGAAAGTTTTGCGCCGACGCGATGGTTTCGTGCGACCCGCGCGGGAAAGGTTTGCTGCTTTACGATAGCGTGAGCGAATCGAATGTGCCGCTGCAAAAATATATCGCCTGGTCGCGTCGTCTGCACGGCGACGAAGCCGAAGAAGCCGTTCGGCACGTTTCGTCGCTCGAAGAGGTTTTGCATTCGGTTGAAATCGTTCATATTTCGTTTTCCGGTTCGTGCGCTTCGATGGTCGAGCTGCAAGCGGCGCTCGAAAGCGAGCTGGGCGATGCGGTCAAAGTTTTGGCTACCGTTTACAGCGCACAAAATTTTACGCTGCTCGACATTCTTCACGCAGAAGCGTCGAAAGGCTACGGTCTCAAAAAATTTGCCGAATTCCGCCATATCAAACCGGAAGAAATTATGGTCGTCGGTGATAATTTCAACGACCTCGAAATGCTCGAATTTGCGGGTTTACCGGTCGTGATGGGGAACGCTGCGCCCGAATTGCTGGAAAATCCGAAATACGAAACAACTTTGAGCAACGACGAAAGTGGCGTTGCCGCCGCAATTGAGAGATTCATTCTTTAATCGTCAAAATCGTTTCAAATTCTTTTGCCATTTTTCCAGCGGAAAACGCGCGATGTTTGCAGCGCGGAGAAGAATTTAGATTTCCAATCTCGAAAAAGGCGGATGCCATCGGCTGTCTCGAACGGGAACCGGAGAACATTTCGCAAATTCTCGGCAAAAACGATACAGTAGCTAAATCAAATTAATTTATTAGGAGAAACGAATGGCAAATAAAATTGCAGTTATTCAAACCAACAAAGGCACGATTAGATTTGAGCTTTTAGAACAAGACGCGCCGAAAACTACGGAGAATTTTCGGCTTTTAGCCGAGCGCGGTTATTACGACGGCGTGATTTTTCACCGCGTAATCAAGGGTTTTATGATTCAGGGCGGCGATCCAAGCGGCAGCGGACGTGGTGGCGAATCCGCCTGGGGCGGAAAATTCGCCGATGAGATTAATTCCGGTTCGGAGCTTTATCGCGGCGCTTATTCAAAAGGCACAGTGGCGATGGCAAATGCGGGACCAAATACGAACGGCTCGCAATTTTTTATTATGCACGTTGATTATGCACTCCCGCCTTCTTACACAAAATTCGGGCGCGTCATCGAAGGTCAGGAAGTAGTTGACGCAATCGCCAATGTTAAAACAGGCAGCGGCGACAACCCCGCTGAAAAAATCGTGATGGAAAAAGTTACGATTGAAGAACAGTAAACCCGTGATTAACGGGCGAATTTCCGTGACCGAGGCGAGGCGCAGTGCGAATCGCCTCGGTCACAAATTTTTTGGCGATTGAAATTGCCGTCTTCAAATCTTTTCCCAAAGCCAGATTCGCAGCAATCGCCGAAGCCAAAGTGCAGCCTGTCCCGTGTGTCGCAGTCGTTTCAATCCATCCGGCTTCAAAAACTGTAAAACCGCTTTCATCCAGCAACAAATCGCTCGCAGTTCTTTGGTTTTCCAATTCCGCATTCGCAAAATGTCCGCCTTTGATTAAAACAGCCCGCGCGCCAAGCTCACGGATTTTTTCGGCTGCGGCGCGACGATCTTTTTCGGTTTCGATTTTTAAGTTTGTGATTCGCTCTGCTTCGGCAATATTCGGAGTGACAACGGCTGCCAGCGGGAAAAGTTTTTCGATTAAAATTCGCAAAGCGGCATCGTCAATCAAATCAAAACCCGAAGTTGAGCGGACCACCGGATCAACAACGAAATTGGGCAAATTGTTTTCTCTGACGAGACGGGAGGTTTCTTCGATAATCTCTCTGGTCGGCAGCATTCCGGTTTTGACGGCGGCGACCGGAAAATCCTGAATTACCGGCTCGACCTGTCCGCGAATGATTTCCCCGGTTTGATGCGTCGCGCCGAAAACGCCGGTCGTGTTTTGAAAAGTCAACGACGTTATGGCAGCGGTCGCAAAACAGCCGAATGCCGTAAAAGTTTTAATGTCCGCGACGATTCCGGCACCGCCCGACGGATCGTGTCCGGCAATCGTCAAACAAACCGGCGGTTCATCGAGAGCTTTTAAATTCTCGCGCTTTTCCTGCAAATCTAAATAACCTTTCCACATCGTTAAATAAGCGTATCGCAGCCACGCCTTGCGCGCCAACTTTTAACGCCGATTCAAAATTAGTTTCATCAATGCCGCCCAAAGCGACAATTGGAAAAGGCTTTGCAGCCGCGCAAACTTCGCGCAATTTCGCCAAACCTTGCGGCTCGCCTTTGTTAGGCGTTGAAAAAATCGGGCTAAATGTTGCGAAATCCGCCGCTTCGTTTTTGGCGCGCAAAACATCTTCGAGCGTGTGTGCGGAAACTCCGATGATGAAATTTTCTGGAAAATTTTGCCGGATGATTTTTGCCGAAAGCGAACCGGCGGTTAAATGCACGCCGTCCGCCTCAGCCGCAAGCGCGATGTCGGCGCGGTCGTTAATCAGCAATTTTGTTGCGGTGTTTCGGGTGATTTGCGAGGCTTTTCCGGCGAGTTCAAAAATCCGGCGAGCGGAAAGCTGTTTTTCGCGGATTTGAACAAGCGGGATTTCGGCTTCGACGGCGGCTTTTATCAAATTCAAAATCCGTCGGCTCGCTTCCGAAAAATTATTGTCGCTCGCCGCGCCCGTCGTGATCAGATAAATTAGCGGGTTGCTGCTGAACGGAAGCATTTTGATTCGTTTCGGTTTTGCCTTCGATGGCGCGCACGGCGCTCGAAAAATGCGCTATTTCCCAGAAAGCGATGGCGATGTTTAAAATGCCGAGCGCCGTCACCGCGCCGCGTACCCAGCCGGACGCAATTGCGGTTCGCAAAATCGGCAGATTGGTTTGGCTCGCGGCATAGACTAATAAATAATTATCGCCCCAGTCAACAAAACCGAGCCTTGGGCTGACCCAGGGCAGCAACGTCAGCAAAACGCCGACTTCCAAACACAAACTGATAAAAACTATGACGATTATTTTGGCTGTCATCTTGAAGATAATACTAAAAATCTCATCGGATTTTAAAACATTAACGCCGCGAAAGAAAACTTTTGCGTGAATCTATTTCAAAATACGACGAGCAAGATTAAAATAGTTTTCAAAATTTATGGCGGAAGAAAATCAAGCAAACGAAACTGAACAAACGGAAGAATCCGTAAAAACGTCAAGCAAAACCGAGCTGCGCTCAATCCGCGAGATCATCAAAGATTTACGCAAACCGATCAGCCCGCGCCATTTGCGAACTCGCAAACAAGGCGGCAAAGAGCTGACTTATATCTCGTGGCACGACGCGATTAAATATTTAGACCACTTTGCGCCCGGCTGGTGCTACGAAGTCAGAAACGTCGCTTCAATCGGCGGCAGGCTCGTTATCACCGTTAGAATTTCGATTCCTTGCTCCGAAGGAATGGTCTGGCGAGAAGCTACCGGACAGGAAGAAGAAGATACAAACAGCTTCGGTGATCCTAGCTCTAACGCGGAGAGTATGGCTCTCCGGCGGGCTTGCACAAAGTTTGGGCTAGGTCTTTATTTGTATCAATAAATTTATGGCTTACTTGAAAAATAATTTAGAAGGGATGCGCTTTCATAAATTGAGCGTCCTTGGGCGAAGTTCTGACTCGGAATTGCGAAAACAAGGTTATTGGGAATGTAGTTGCGACTGCGGCGTAACTAAACAAATCATAAGCAATTCTTTGAGAACCGGAATTGTAAAATCCTGCGGTTCTGCCAACTGTAAATCAACAACCAAATACAAAGATTTAACAGGTCAACGCTTTGGTCGGCTGCAAGCTCTCACTTTTTATAGCAAAAACAAGAAAAGATATTGGATTTGCATTTGCGATTGCGGAAAACAAAACATCGTCAGAACAGCCAATCTGACAAGCGGGCAAGTCCGAAGCTGCGGGTGTTTGGCTCGTGACATTGCGAGCCGAAACGCAAAACTGAAAAGACTTCCGGAAGGCATTAGTGCCAGAAATACCGTTGTCAACGGTTACAAAAAAAGCGCAGTCAAAGCTGGACGCGTTTGGGAACTGTCTGATGGAGACCTTGATCGCTTATTTGAGGGCAATTGTCATTATTGCGGAGACCCTCCGAGCAATTGCAGAAAAACTAAAAGTGGAGATTTGTTCTATTATAACGGAATTGATCGCAAGAATAATGATTTGGGCTACACGCTCAACAATGTAGTAAGTTGCTGTCGTGACTGTAATATGGCAAAAAGCGGACGTACTTATGAAGATTTTTTAAGCTGGCTTCAAAGAATCACAAGATTTCAAAAAGATAAGCTATAGTATGCCAAAGAAACCATAATCTGTTTTTATAATCCACGGATTTATTAACTTATATTTACGGAGACGCATCTGCACGACGAATCAACCAACAAAACTATGCTCGGCGCTGTTGCCGCTGCGATTAATGCAAATCTAAACGGCGACGCGGATTCGGTTGCCGTTGATGTCACGCACGATTCACGGCAAGCCGGAGAGAACTGGCTGTTTGTCGCAATTCGCGGTTTGACGACCGACGGGCATCGTTTTGTGCCGGATGTAATGCGGCGCGGCGCAATCGGCATTGTTTCGGAACTCGAAAAACCGGCGGATTTTAACGGTTCTTGGCTGAAGGTTGAAAATGCGCGAGTCGCTTTAGCTCAAGCGGCAAACGCGATTCACGGCGAGCCTTCGCGGAAATTAAATTTAATCGGCGTCACCGGGACAAACGGAAAAACGACCACGACTTATTTAACTCACGCGCTTGCCGAAGCAGCGGGAAAGCGCGCCGCAATGCTGACCACGGTTGAATATCGAATCGGAGAAAAATCCGAACCTGCGATTCGAACGACGCCCGAAGCCTCAGACACGCAGAGATTTTTGCAAAAAGCTCTCGCCGACGGATGTTCGGTTGCGGCAATGGAGGCGTCATCGCAGGCTCTCGATTTGCATCGTTGCGACGCTCTCAAATTTGAAGCCGCGATTTTTACAAACCTGACGCGCGACCATCTCGATTATCACGGCACGATGGAAAATTATTTCGACGCCAAAAAACGTTTATTTGACGGGCGACTCGGCGAATCCCCGAATTATTCCGTGATAAACGTTGACGACGGCTGGGGCGCGAAATTAGCCGCCGAACTCAAAAAATCCGGTCAGAAAGTCATTGCTTTTGCGCTTGATTCCGAAGCGGATTTAACCGCTTCGGAAATCGAAATCTCGATTTTGCGCGGGACCAGCTTTCGTTTGAAAACGCCCGCTGGAGAAAGAGAAATACGCTCGCCGCTTGTCGGGCGTCCCCACGTTTACAACATTTTGTCGGCGACGGGCGCGGCGCTCGCTCTCGGTTACGATTTGGAGGAAATCGCCGCCGGAATCAAAATTTGCGTAGGCGCGCCCGGCAGATTCGAGCGAGTCGAAAGCGCAGCCGATTTCGCCGTCGTGGTTGATTACGCGCACACTGACGATGCGCTCGAAAACGTTTTAAGAACAGCCCGCGATTTGGGCGCTCGGCGCGTTATTACGGTTTTCGGCGCGGGCGGCGACCGCGACCGCACGAAACGCGCTCCGATGGGCGAAATTGCCGGGCGTTACAGCGATTTCGTCGTTTTAACTTCGGACAATCCGCGCACCGAAGACCCGCTCAGAATTTTGGATGAAATCGAAGTCGGCTTAAAACAAACCGCTTGCCCTTTTGTCAAAAACCCCGACCGACGGGAGGCGATCTACGCAGCAATAAAACAGGCGCGGGCGGGCGATCTGGTTTTAATTGCCGGAAAAGGTCACGAAACTTATCAAATTATCGGCTCGGAAAAATTTCATTTCGATGACCGCGAGATTGCGAGCGAGGCTCTGAGGCAGTTTGAAGACTGATTAGCCTGATTGTAGGTTAAGATTTATTTCACCGCAGAGACGCAGAGACGCCGAGAAAGTTCAAGAAAAGAGATGAGAAATCTATGAGCTTTATACTCGATTTCTCATCTCTTTTCTTGAAAAACTCAGCGTCTCTGCGTCTCTGCGGTTCAATTCTATTAACAAAAACTCCAGTTAAAGTTAGCGGCGAGTTTTGCGATTTGTCTCGCTCCGCTGCTTGAGCTTGTGGCAGAGACGTTCCAAAAACAATCGCTCTTTGTCGCGAAGCTCAACAAAACGCAGTCCGAAACCCATTTCGTAAACGTGGTTGACGATTTCGCCCTGTAGTTCGATTGTTTCGCCGCTCATCAGCGGAATTTTGATTTTGGCGGTTTCGCCGTCCTCGACTTCGCCCGAACAAAGGATGAAGCAGCCGCGAGTGCTGATGTCGCTGATTGTTCCGCCGTGCGCGCCGCGAACTGATTCCCATGTGATTTCGATATTCACGGCAAAACGCGCCGACGTGCGGCGTTCGCGTCCGGCGCGTCGGTCGCGGATGGCGATTTCATTCGGACGATTTATTTTTAACGCAACCATTTGTTATGAGAAATCTTCTTCGTCTTCGACATTTTCGGGCAAATGGGCGTTTTGCCTCGATAAGTAATAATAAACGGGCAATCCGATCAAAATCAAAATAATTCCGCGAAAAGAT
>DASVTY010000165.1:0-76684 GCA_036387315.1 Pyrinomonadaceae bacterium | reverse complement strand
CAAATTTATCGGTTTGCTGCAAGCGAACAAAACGCCGCGCGAGGCTTTTCAGGAAGCGTTTCAAACCGATTATCAAACGATGGAAAAAGAATTGCGCGATTATGTCGGGCGGCGTTCTTTCAATTACGAAACCATCACCTTTAAAGAAAAGCTGACGTTTGACGCCGAAATCAAATCCGCAGCGATTTCCGACGCGGAAGCCAGCGCTTTTCTCGGCGATTTGCTGCTGCACACTCATCGTTTGGATGATGCCGCCGCGAGATTGCAGCAGGCGATTGCCGCCGATGACAAATTGGCGATGGCGCACGCTTCGATGGGAATGACCAGAATGCGGCAGAAAAAATTCCCCGAAGCCAAAAAGCATTTGGAAAAAGCCGTTGCGCTCAACGCCAACAATTATCTGGCGCATTATTATTACGGATATGTTTTGAGCCGCGAGCCGATGGGCGGCGAAAACGGTTATGTCTCGCGTTACGAATCCGGCGCGGCTGAAAAGATTCGCAGCTCTCTGGTTCAGGCGATTAAGCTCAAACCGGATTTTGCCGAATCATATCGTTTGGCGGCTTTCGTTAATCTGGTCAACAACGAAAATCTTGACGAAGGAATAACGCTGCTCAAACGCGCTCTGCAATACGAACCGGGAAATCAATGGTTTGCGCTCGATCTGGCGCAGATTTACGCGCGTCAGGAAAAATTTGACGATGCCAGAAAGATTGCCGAAAAAATCGCGGCAACAGCCGTCGAACCGGAATTGCGTTCGGGTTCGCAAGCGATTTTAGGTCAAATAAACTCGATGGCTGAACAAACGGCGCATATCAAAGCCTTGAAAGAGCGCGGCGATAATGTGATGGTCGTCGAACAATCAGAAGCGACGACGCCGGAAGAAGCGATGAATCAAGCCATCAATCAGGCTCTCAGAAAACCGCAAGCCGGAGAAACGCGCGTTTTGGGTCATTTGACCGAGATTGAATGCGACTCGAAAGGTCAAGCCTTTGTCGTGCGCGCCGACAATCAGACGTTAAAACTGCGTCTCGGCGCGGCACAAGGCTTGTTGCTGATGGCTTTCACGCCCGAAATGAACGGCGGGCAAATCAACTGCGGCGCGCGCAAACCGGAAAATTTCGTCGTCGCCACTTACAAAACCGCAACTGACGCCAAAGCAAAAGCCGCAGGAGAAATAGTCGCGCTCGAATTTGTGCCGAACAATTTCAAGTTAAAGCAGTAAAACAAAACGTCCCAAAAACAGTATCAATCGTTCTGAGTCCCGACTTTAGCCGACTAAAGTCGGGACTCGGAAGATCCGAATCCGATTTTTGAGACGGCTTCTAGTTAATTTCAGCCTTTTCGCTTAAAAACCGCGCTTTTATATCCGGCGTCGGCATCATACAAACGTCCTTTTTGCCGAACAAACGATAGCGATTGCGGGCGAAAAGGCGATAAAAGAAATCTCTCGCCCGTTGCGGCACAAATTGAAAAATCGAAAAAATTTGCCAGGCTCCGCCGAGTTGTCGGGCGATTTTCACAGCGGCGGTCGAATGCGTAAAAGCTTTCCCGTTTTCGATTAAAATGACAGAATCAATGCCCGGCGCATTTAAATCGTATTGGCGCAAAAGCTTCTGCCCGATTTCCGATTGCAGCGCGGCAAAACGAAAATTATCTTTTCGGTCGCGGCGAATAATAAAATTGACCGTGCCGTTGCAAAAATTGCACACGCCGTCGAAAAGAACAATTGCTTTATCGCTTTGATACGTATTTCTCATCGTTTAATCTTCAGCTCAAACGTATGTCTCAAACAGATTTTATCGCGGCGCTAATGGCTTTTGCTTTTTTCAAGAGCTTTTCGGTTTCGCCGAAATTTAAAGTTTGAGCCGCATCTGAAGCCGCTTTTTCGGGTGTTTCGTGAATTTCGATGATTGCGCCGTCCGCGCCTGCGACTAAACCGGCGAGCGCAATCGCCTCGACGTGGCGGCGGACGCCGATGCCGTGCGACGGATCAACGATTACGGGCAAATGCGTTTTTTCTTTTAAAACCGGAATCGCATTGATGTCCAAAGTGTTGCGATACGCTTTTTCATACGTGCGGATGCCGCGCTCGCAAAGCAGAATTCGCTCATTCCCATTCATAAAAATATATTCGGCGGCTTGCAGCAATTCCTCGATTGTGCCGGACATCGCGCGTTTGAGAAGCACTGGTTTGTCAATTTTTCCAAGCTCATCGAGAAGCGTAAAATTCTGCGCGTTACGAGTTCCGACCTGATAAACATCAACATAAGGATACATTGCTTCAATTTGCGCGGCGTCCATAACTTCGGTCGTCAGCTTGATGCCGTGCGGTCTGGCGATTTCGGAAAACATTTTCAAGCCTTCGATGCCAAGCCCGCGAAAAGCGTAAGGCGACGAGCGCGGTTTAAAAGCGCCGCCGCGCATAATCCGAACGCCGTTTTTATTTAAAAAACCAACAACGCTTTCGATTTGGGAGGCGCTTTCGAGCGAGCAAGGTCCGAACATAAAAGCGAAATTGCCATCGCCTATTTTTACTCCATCGCCCAAATCAATTACGGTTGACGAAACTTTCCATTTGCGCGAAACCAGCTTGTAAGCATCCGAAACGCGATGTACGTCTTTGACGCCTTTCAAACCGCCAATCCGACGAATATCAACATCGTAACTGCCCAAAGCAATCAAATATCGCCCGACCTGCGTTGCGACTTCGGTAACTTTCAAACCAAAACTTTTAATCTCCTCGCGCAGAATTGCCAACTCATTCTGCTCTATATTTTCGGCGCATTGAATAATCATAAAAACCTCAAATCAAATAATTTTGGCAACAAATTCGGCTGTCGCCTGTCGCGCATCGGCAGCGTTTTCGATTGCTCTTAAATACGCGCTGCCGACAATCGCGCCCGCAGCAAATTTCGTTACCTCTTGAAAATGCTCTCTTGTTTCGATGCCGAATCCGACCATTAAAGGCGAACGCAAATCCATTGCAGCAAGACGCTCTAAATACGATTTTCTGTTCTCGTCAAACTGTAAATTCTTTCCCGTCACGCCCGCCATCGAAACCGCATAAACGAAGCTCTTGCTGCAAGCGTCAATTTCTCTGATTCTCGCTTCGGGCGTGTTTTCGGTGATGAGAAAAATGTTTGCCAAATCGTTTTGCTCAAATAACTCACGATAATTTTTGAGATAAAATTCGAGCGGCAAATCCGGCAAAATCACGCCGTCCGCGCCCGCCACGCGGGCATCCTGACAAAACCGTTCAACGCCATATTGCATCACCGGATTGAGGCTGCCCATCAAGATAATCGGGATTTCAACTTTTGCCCGAATTTCACGCAAAGCTTCGAGCGTCCAATTGAGCGATGCGCCGTTTCGCAAAGCGATTTCGTTGGCGTGCTGAATCGTCGCGCCGTCGGCGATTGAATCGGAAAACGGAATTCCAAGCTCGATTAAATCAACTCCGCTTGCCGCGAGAGTTTCGACAATCGGAACTGTCGCTTCAAGGGTTGGAAAACCGGCGGTCACGAAAACTGAGAAAATCTTTTTGTTTTGGGCGAAAAGCCGTTCGAGTCTGTTCATTTTGTGGTCTGGTTGAAATAATCCAAATATGTTGCCATATCTTTGTCTCCGCGCCCCGATAAACAAACAACGACGAGCGAGTTTTTCGGCAAATCCATTTTCGGCAAATATGCAATCGCGTGCGCCGATTCGATTGCCGGAATGATTCCTTCGAGTCTGGTCAATTGCAGTCCGGCGCTTAAAGATTCGTCGTCGGTGATATTGACGTATCGAACGCGCCCGGTCGAAAAAAGATGAGCGTGCTGCGCGCCGATTCCCGGATAATCAAGCCCTGCGGAAATCGAATGAGCTTCGAGAACCTGCCCGTCGGCGGTTTGCATCAGCAGCGTGTTGCTGCCGTGTAAGACTCCGGGTTTGCCGAGCGCGGTTGTCGCCGCCGTTTCTCCCGTTTCAACGCCGCGTCCGGCGGCTTCGACGCCGAATAATTTGACGTTTTCGTCTTCAAGAAACGCTCCGAAAGCGCCGATTGCATTGCTTCCGCCGCCGACGCAGGCGACAACGGCGTCCGGCGTTTCACGGTTTTCTTTTTCGAGCAATTGCGCTCTGGTTTCGCGCCCGATGACAAATTGAAAACGCGCTACAATATCTGGAAAAGGATGCGGTCCGACCGCCGAACCGATTAAATAATGAGTGTTTGTCGGATGCGCAATCCAATCGCGCAGAGCTTCGTTTGTCGCATCTTTTAAAGTTTTGCTCCCCGAATAAACCGGAACGACCGTCGCGCCGAGCATTTTCATCTTTTCGACGTTCGGCTTTTGCCTTTCGACATCAACTGCGCCCATAAAAACAACGCATTCGAGATTTAAAAGCGCGCAAACCGTCGCCGTCGCAACGCCGTGCTGCCCCGCGCCGGTTTCGGCGATGATTCGTTTTTTGCCCAGAGCTTGGGCGAGCAAAATCTGTCCGACGGTGTTGTTGATTTTGTGCGAGCCGGTGTGATTTAAATCCTCGCGCTTGAGATAAACGCGCTGATTGACCGACGCAGACAATCTTTCGGCAAAATAAAGCGGCGAAGGTCGCCCGACGTAATCTTTGAGGAGCTTTTGGAAATCGCGTTGAAATTCTTCCGATTCGATAATCTCCAGATAGCGCGTTTGCAGCTCGTAAATATTCGGCTGAAGCATTTCCGGCACAAACGCGCCGCCAAACTCGCCGTAAAATCCGTTTTCGTCAACCTTGTAATTCATAAACTTTTTATTATTTCAGCAATAATTTCGGGCGATTTAACGCCGGGCGCAATCTCAGCGCGGCTGTTAATATCCAAAGCAAACAGCGGCAAATTTCGACTAGCCTCGATTGATTTTGCAGCATTTTCAACGCCGATTCCGCCGCCCAGGAAAAATGGCTTGTTGATTGAAAACCGGCGCAAAATCTGCCAGTCAAAAACGTGACCGCTGCCGCCATGCTGGGAGGTTTTCGTGTCAAACAAAAAGTAATCGCAAATTGTTTCGAACTCTTTAAGCTGCTCGCCGTCGAAATTTTCATTAACTTTGAAAACTTTGACGATTTGCAGATTTTGTTTTTTCAAAGATTCGCAAAACTGCGGCGTTTCGCCGCCGTGAAGCTGAACGAGCGATAACCTTGCTCGTTCAGCAATCTCCAAAATACTCTCCAAACCTTCATCAACAAAAACGCCTACGCGCCGAATGTTTTGAAAGTCAGGAAGTTTTTCCGCTTGCTCAATCGAAATAAAACGCGGTGATTTCGGATAAAAAATCATTCCGAAAAAATCAGGTTTGAACGCGGCTATTTCAAGCATATTTTCCGGCTCGCGCATCCCGCAAATTTTGATTTTCGGCTCGTTCATTTCCCTTCCAATGCCTGAATTTTGCGAATAAACTCACCACACGCTAATTCGGGCTGGCTTTCGCGCATAAATGTTTCGCCGATTAAAAAACCTTTGAATCCGGCTCGTTTTAGCTCGACAATTGTTTCGGCTTCGCTCAAACCGCTTTCGGAAATTTTGACGATTCCGGCTGGCAGCTTTTCGGCAATCGAAAACGAACGATTTACGTCAACCGAAAAATCCTTGAGATTTCGGTTGTTAACACCGATGACCGAAATGTTTTCCAAATCGCCGGGCAATTCTTCGAATTCGTGAATTTCGAGCAAAACCTCCAATCCCAAAGAAGCCGCGAAAGCCGCCAGATTTTTGATTTGCTTTTCATCCAAAGCCGCCGCAATCAACAAAATCGCGTCTGCGCCGATTGAACGCGCTTCGACGATCTGATATTCGTCAATCGTAAAATCCTTGCGCAGAATTGGGCAGTAATTAAATTTTCGCGCCGTGATTAAATCTTCGTTCGAGCCACCGAAAAATTCCGTGTCGGTCAAAATCGAAAGCGCGCTCGCGCCCGCCTGCATATAACCGATTGAAACTTTTTCCACCGAAACGTATTCGTTGATCGCGCCTTTTGAAGGCGAACGGCGTTTTATTTCGGCAATAATTCCGACTTTATCCGAACGATTCAGATAATGCACCAGCGACACGCAAGGCGCGCCGAAATGCTCGCTTTGCTCAAGTTTTTTCACCGGAACAAGCTCTCGCCTCTCGGCGACTTCTTTTTGTTTATGAGCAATAATTTTTTCTAAAATCACAATTAAATTTTCACCGCCGAGACGCGGAGACGGGGAGGTTTTATCATTTATTTTCTCTCTGCGTCTCCGCGTCTCGGCGGTTTATTAATTTTGAAAAGACCTCGAAAGCCGCGCCTGATTGCAAACTTTCCGTTGCGCGTTCGCGGCATTCTTCAAATGAAAATTCCGATTTCGCCACGCGCATCGCAAAAGCTGCGTTAGCAATGACCGTTTGATTTTGCGCGCGGCTTCCCTGCCCGCGCAAAATATTTAAAAGCTGTCGGGCGGCTTCTTCGACATTCTCGCCGCCGCGCAATTCTTCCGCCCGCACGGTTTCAAATCCCAAATCTTCCGCATAAAAAGTCTCCGCACCATCGTTTGTGACGACATCAAAAGCGGCGGTCAGCGAAATTTCGTCGTAACCGTCGCGCGTGTGAACGAGCGCAAATTTTGTCGGCGTAGTTTCGAGAAAATAACGATAAAGCCGTAAAACCGCAGGTTCCGCCACTCCGACGAACTGAAACGGCGGCGAAGCCGGATTTAACAGCGGTCCGAGAAGATTGAAAAACGTCCGAAAACCGATTTCCGCGCGGAGCGGCGCGACTTGTTTCAAAGCAGGTTGAAAAAGCGGCGCGTGGAGATAACAAAAATTAAATTCTTCGAGTTGTCGGCGTAAAACGCTTTCGTCATTAGTAAATTCAAAGCCCAGATATTTCAAAACATCAGATGAGCCGCTGCCCGAAGTTGCTGATGAATTTCCGTGTTTGGCAACGCGCACGCCAGTTCCCGCTAAAACGAAAGCGGAAACTGTCGAAATATTAAAGGTGTGTTTGCCATCGCCGCCCGTCCCGCAAACGTCAATCGGCGCTAAATCGGAAAAATCAACTTTATTCCCGATGTCGCGCAAAACGCCGTGAAAACCGCGCAATTCTTCGAGCCAGATTCCGCGCATCGTGATCGCCGCCAGAAAAGCCGCCGCCTGAGCCTGCGGAATTTCGCCCGACAGCATCATTCGCAAAGCCGCAGCCGCTTCCTGCTCGGTCAAAATCTGCCCGCTCAAAATTGACGCTAAAATGTCTTTCATAACTCCAACCAATTTTGAATAATCTTTGCGCCTTCGGGCGTCAGCACCGATTCGGGATGAAACTGAATCCCGCGAACATCAAATTCCTGATGACTTAAAGCCATAATTCTTCCTTCGCCGTCGCTCGCCGTGATCTTTAAACTTTCGGGCAAATTTTCGCGCGAAACCGTCCACGAATGATAACGCCCGGATTGAAAAGTTTTCGGCAGCCCGCGAAAAAGTTGCTCGTTTTCATCTTCGACGACGGTTTCGATTCCCAGCCCGTGACAAACCCGCTCCAAATTTTCGAGCTGTCCGCCAAAAGTTTCGGCAATACATTGATGCCCCAAGCAAACGCCTAAAATGCTTTTTTTCCGGGCGAAATGTTTGACAAGTTCGGGCATAATTCCGGCTTCCGAAGGCAGACCGGGACCGGGCGAGAGCAAAATTTTGTCGTATTTCTCAACCTCTTCAAGCGTGATTTTGTCGTTTCTGACGACATCCGGCGTGACGCTGCCGACTTCGCCGACAAGCTGGAAAAGATTAAACGTAAACGAATCGTAATTGTCTAAAAGCAAAATCTTCATAATCTTAACCACAGAGACACAGAGGCACAGAGTTTTAAAACCTTTATTTTCTCTGTGCCTCTGTGTCTCTGTGGTGCAATTTTTCGGCGCTTTCAATTGCTCGTCTGAGAGCGGCGAGCTTGTTTCGCACTTCAGCCGTTTCTTTTTCCGGCACGGAATCTGCGACGACTCCGGCTCCGGCTTGGAAAATCAGTTGCAGTTTTCGAGCCAGAAACGAGCGAATCATAATCGCCTGCGTGCAGCTTCCGTCCAGACCGAAAAACCCGACGCTGCCGCCGTAAAAAGAGCGCGCCGAAGGCTCCAATTCATTTAAAATCTGCATCGCGCGATATTTCGGCGCGCCGGACAAAGTTCCCGCCGGAAATGTGTCGGCAAAAATCTGCGATGCGGATACGCCTTCATTCAATTTGCCGGAAACCTGTGAAACCAGATGAATAACGTGCGAATAAAATTCGACCGTTTTAAATTTTTCGACTTGCACGCTCGAACAATGGCGTCCTAAATCATTTCGCGCCAAATCAACCAGCATTACATGCTCGGCGTTTTCTTTTGAATCGTTGATTAATTTCGCGGCAAATTCGCGGTCTTCCGATTCGTGTTTGCCGCGCGGATAAGTTCCAGCAATCGGATGCAGCGTGGCGGTTTTGTTTTTGATTAAAAGCTGCGCTTCGGGCGACGAACCGAAAAGGGAAAAACCGCCGTAATCGAAGAAAAACAAAAACGGCGATGGATTAATTCGGCGCAAAGCGCGGTAAACCGCAAACTCGTCGCCGCGATATTTTGCCGCGAATTTGCGCGAAGGCACGATTTGATAAACATCGCCGCGATTGATATGCCGCTGGCAGGTTCGGACGATTTCTGCAAAATCCGCGTCGCTTATTTCCGCCGTTTCGCCGCCTTCCGCAGCAAACGGAAATTCGACCGCCCGGCGGCGAGTGATTTTTGCAAACAAATCGGAAAGCGCAATCGTCGTGTTTAAAGGGCTTTCCGCATCGCTCAGCTTTGTCGCCGTCAGCGAATTTCGGAAATGGTCGAAGCGAAAGACGAAGCGATAAAGCGCAAACTGCATATCCGCGATTTGCTCGTCCGGCGGCGGCAATTTGGCAAATCGGATGTCTTCAAAATGCGGAATCGCGCTAAACCCGACATAGCCGAACAAACCGCTTGAATCGTTGTTTTCGCCCGACTCGATTTTTATCGAATTTTGAAATTCGTCAAAAGCGGCGACGGCGGAATTAGCCGTCAAATCAATCTCGGAGATTTTGCGTCCTTCGCGTTCGATTTCGGCTTTTCCGTTTTTGATTGAAAACCGTGCAACGGCGTCAGCGCAAACAAACGAGCTGGCGGTTTCCGGCGTGTGCGGCTCGACGCATTCGAGCAGCAGAGTTTCGGGAAAAATTTGCCGCAAATTGGCGTAGAGCGCGACCGGCGTCGTGCTGTCGCTGCTGGCGCTAAAAATCTCGGCGTTAAAATTAAAACTTTCTGGCATTTCCAAATTCGGTGAATATTTGCCGGAGTTTGTCACCATAAAAACGGCGATACAAATCAACAAAAGGTTGAGAAACAAACGAAATTACGATTTGGGTGGAGAAAAAAGATGTATTGGGCGCTAAGCCCACCAGAAAGCCGTCGCGCGCCACGCCGAATGAATTTGCATGAAAGTTTGGAAATGATTTTTGCGCGTTTTGCTCTTCATAAGGATTAACAAAACTATAACGAGACGCGCGCCGTTTGGCAAGCGGCGAAAATCTCAGATAGTATCCTTTTATATAGCTTTGACTAAGGGCGCGTATGTACATCCCGACAAGATTTTTGGAAACCGACCGCGAAACGATTTTGAATTTCGTCGAGCAAAACAGCTTTGCCACTTTAATCTCTTTTGACGGCGAAAAACCGATTGCCACTCACGCTCCGCTTTTAGTTGAACAAGCCGAAAACGACCAAATTTATCTCGTCGGACATATCGCCCGCGCGAATCCGCAATGGAAAACTTTTGCCGTTGCGGAAGAAATTCTCGCCGTTTTCGCCGGAGCGCACGCTTACATTTCGCCGCGCTGGTACAATATGCCGGAACAAAACGTGCCGACTTGGAATTATCAATCAATTCACGCCTATGGAAAACCGCAAATCGTCGAAGAAAAAAACGCGCTCGTTGAAATGCTCGGACGTTTAATCGCAAAATTCGAGCCGAATACCGGCTACGATTTGGAAACTATCTCACCGGAAATTGTGGACAAATTGACGAAAGGAATCGTCGGTTTTCGCATTGCGGTTTCGCGTTTTGAAGCCGCTTTTAAACTCAGTCAGCATCGCCCCGAATTTCACGCCGGAGTCATCAGCGGGCTAATTGAAAACGCCGATGAAAATTCGCTGGCAATCGCCTCCGCAATGCGGAATCTTACGAAAGCGTAAATTTTTTCCAAAAAAAGCGCTTGCAAAAAACCCCGCTTCGTTTTATCTTCGCTCAACAAAACTTTCCAATCCGTAGAATATGAAAATTAATTTATCGAGGTTTTTCGCCGTTTTTGCCAGCGCCGTTTTGCTTCTGTCGTCCTTGTTTTACCAGCAAGTTTCGGCTCAAAGCAGCGCCAACGCGCCGCGAGCTTTTGCAATTACGAATGCCAGAATCGTCACCGCCTCCGGCGCCGACATCGAGCGCGGCACGATTATCGTCCGCGACGGTTTGATTGTTGCCGTCGGCGCGGGAAACTTGCAGGTTCCGGTTGACGTGCGCGTGATTGATGCCAATGGCTTGACCGTTTATCCCGGAATCATTGACGCCAGCGCCAGCACCGGAATTCCAGCGCCGCGCCCTGCGCAGCAAGCCGGCGGCGGTCAAAACGTCGCGCAGTTTTTGCAGCAACAACAAGCTCAACAGCAATCACAATCTCAGTCGAATTCGGTTTATCCGGCTGGTCTGCTGCCAGAAATTGCGGCGGCTGATTTGATACGAACGTCGGATTCTTCGATTGAAACCGCGCGCAACAGCGGATTCACCACAGTTTTGGTCGTGCCGCGCGAGCGAATTTTTCAAGGTCAATCGGCTCTCATAAATCTGTCGGGCGAAACGGCGGGCGAAGCAATTGTCCGCGCGCCCGTCGCGCTGCATCTCTCATTCGTACCGCTGCAAGCCGGGCAATTTCCTACGAGCTTGATGGGTTCTTTCGCAGCTGTGCGCCAAATGTTTCTGGACGCGCAGCAATTACAGCAAGCGCAAACGAATTACGAAAAAAATCCGCGCGGCGCGCAGCGTCCCGATTCAAACAAATCGCTCGAAGCTCTGTTTCCGTATTTATATCGCCAAACTCCGGGTCAGGCTCCAATCGTTTTTCAGGCGAACACCGAACGCGAAATCGCCCGCGTTTTAAATTTTGCCCGCGAATTTAACTTAAAAGCGATAATCGCGGGCGGCGCGGAAAGCGGGCGATTTGCCGAGCAATTAAAAGCGCAGGACATTCCGGTTTTGCTCTCGCTCAATTTTCCCCGCCGCACTTCCTCGACTTCGCCCGAAGCCGACCCGGAAAGTATGAGCGTGCTGCGCGCCCGCGCCGAAGCGCCGAAAACCGCCGCGCGATTGGCGGCAGCCGGAGTTCGATTTGCGTTTCAATCAGGCGGAATGGCGAATTACACGGATTTTTGGGCTAACGCCGGAAGAGCCGTGCAGGCGGGTTTGGCTCGCCCGGCGGCAATCCGTGCGATGACTCTGGGCAGCGCCGAGATTTTTGGAGTCGCCGACCGAATGGGTTCAATCGAACCGGGCAAAATCGCCAATCTGACAGTTGTGCGCGGTGACATTTTCGACCGCGCCCGTACTGTGACGCACGTTTTTGTTGACGGTCGGATGTATGAAATCCCTGCCGCAGCCCCAACAACGACGGGCGGCGGTGGCGCGGCAAACGCAGCAGCGCAGGCAATAGCCGGAAAATGGAATTTGACGATACAGCTCGGAGGTCAAACCGTCCAGGCGACTGTAACTTTGACAACGCAGAGAAATCAGCTCGCCGGGCAGTTTGAATCAACGCTCGGCACTGCGCCGATTTCGCAGGGCGAAATATCGGCTGAAGGTTTTCGTTTCGTCGTCAAATTAAACGTGGGCGAACAGGTTGACGCCGTTTTCGCGGGCAGAGTTACCGGAGAAAATCAAATGACCGGAACCGTCACGGCACCGCAGGGAACAACTTCGTTTACAGGAACTAAAACGCCGTAAGTGATTGATTAAAATTGAGGAATCAAGGATGAAAAAAATTCTTAGTTTATTTCTGATTGTCTTATTCGTTTCCGCGCCGCTTTCGGCGCAGCAGCGAAACACCGCTGCTAACGCAAACGAGGTTTTAATTCGCAATGCGACCGTTTTGACGGCTGCGCGCGGGCGTCTCGAAGGAACGGACATTTTGATTCGCGCGGGAAAAATCGCGCAAATCGGCAAGAATTTGCGCGCGGGCGCGAACGCCCAAACGATTGACGCCACCGGAAAATTTGTCACGCCCGGAATCGTTGACTGTCATTCGCACGCCGCCGTTGACGGTTCGGTCAATGAAACGTCGTATTCGGTGACTTCGATGACCAGAGTTCACGATGTGATAAATCCGAACGACATCAATCTTTATCGCGCGCTGGCGGGCGGCGTGACGGTTCTCAATGTTTTGCACGGTTCGGCAAATTCAATCGGCGGGCAAAACGCCACCATCAAAATCAAATGGAAACGACCGGCGCAGGATTTTTTGATACCGGATGCCCCGCCCGGAATTAAATTCGCGCTCGGCGAAAATCCGAAACGCTCGCACAGCAATCTGCTTCCCGGTCAAACTCGGCGTTATCCGGCGACCCGGATGGGCGTCGAAGAAACCATCCGCGACGCTTTCGTTCGCGCCCGCGATTACAAAGCCGAATGGGACGATTTTCGGGAGAAATCGAAACGCGATAAAAATCTGACCGCGCCGCGCCGCGACATCGAGCTTGAGCCGCTGGTCGAAATTCTTGAGGGCAGGCGTCTGGTTCATTCGCACGGTTATCGCTCGGACGAATTTTTGATGCTGCTCAATTTGGCTGATGAATTCGGTTTCAAAGTCAGAACTTTGCAGCACGGTCTCGAAGCCTACAAAATCGCGCCGGAAATCGCCCGGCATGGCGCGGCGGCTTCGATTTTTGTTGATAATTGGGGTTATAAAATCGAAGCGTTCGATGCGATTCCGTACAACGCCGCGATTTTGTACCGAAACGGCGTCAGTGTTTCAATCAACTCGGACTCGAACGAACGTCACCGCCGCCTTAATCTCGAAGCCGCCAAAACGATGAAATACGGCGACGTGCCGGAAGAAGAAGCGTTGAAAATGATAACGCTTAATCCGGCGACGCAGCTCGGAATCGGAAGTCGAACGGGTTCAATCGAAGTTGGCAAAGACGCAGACATCGTAATCTGGACGGCGCATCCTTTCAGCCCTTATGCGCGCGTAGAGCGAACGATGATCGAAGGCGAAACCTTTTTCGACCGCGAACAGGATGTGCAAAACCGCGCCGCGCTCGACGCCGAGCGACAAACGCTCGAACGAGACGAAGCCAATCGTCCCTCGACCAGCCCGCGCGCCACGCAACCCGCGGTCCCGCGCGAGCGCGTCAAAGCAGACCTCGACGACGCCGATGACATTGACGGAGGAAACAACCAATGAAAAATTACGAATTACGAATTACGAATTACGGAATTTTGTTCCTGTTTTTTCTGTTCACTGTTCACTGTTCACTGTTCACTGTGAGCGCGCAGTTGTCGCCGCCGTCGCAGCAAAATCAGAACGGGCAAGCCGGGACGTTTTTGATTCGCAACGCGCGGATTGTGACTGTTTCCGGCGCGCCGGTTGAAAACGGCTCGCTCTTGATTCAAAACGGGCGGATTGCCGCCGTCGGCGCAAACGTTAACGCGCCCGCCGGTGCGGAAACGATTGACGGTAGCGGTTTGATGGTGTTTCCGGGAATGATTGACGCGGCGACGAATATGGGTTTGATGGAAATTCCGCTCGGCGCGCCCGGCACGGACGACGATGCCGAAGTCGGCGATATGAATCCCAACGCTCGCGCAATCGTCGGCGTAAATCCGCATCTGACGCATATTCCGGTCACGCGGGTGAACGGTACGACAACAGTTTTGACGATGCCGCAAGGCGGAATCGTTTCGGGGCAGGCTTCGATTATCAATCTCATCGGCTCAACGCAGGCTGAAATGGCGGTCAATCCGTCATTTGCGCTGGTGATTGATTTTCCGCGCGTAGCAGGTGGTTTTGGCGGCGGTTTCGGCGGCGGTTTCGGCGGTCAAGCGCCCAATTTTGAAGAAGCAATCCGCACGCGCGACCAGCGTTTGACCGATTTGCGCCGGATGCTCAAAGACGCCGAGGCTTATGGCAAAGCGCACGACGCTTACGCGCAAAACAAAACTTTGCCGCGACCGAAAACCGATTTGAGATTGGCGGCTCTCGTCCCGTTTGCGCGCGGCGAAAAGCCTGTGATTATGATTGCGAATCGAGAGATTGACATTCGCAACGCCGTTCGTTTCGCCGACGATAATAAATTAAAAATGATTTTGATGGGCGGCAACGACGCCTGGCGAGCGGCTGATTTGCTCAAACAAAGAAATGTTCCGGTAATTATCACCGGAATCTGGTCATTGCCCGCGCGCGAAGACGACGCTTATGATGTTTTGTTTGAAAACGCTTCAAAGCTCCAACGAGCGGGCGTTCGCTTTGCCGTTGCTTCGGGCGACGAAGGCGCAAATGCGCGTGACCTCCCGTATCAAGCCGGAATGACCGCCGCTTTCGGTTTAACGCCGGAGGAAGCCTTAAAAAGCGTAACGCTTTACCCGGCGCAGATTTTGGGAATCGCCGACCGAATGGGTTCTCTTGAAGTCGGAAAAGTCGCCAACATTGTCGTCGCGGACGGCGACATTCTCGATCCGCGAACGCACATCCGGCATCTTTTCATCAACGGTCGAAAAATGCCTCTAAACACGAAGCACACAGAGCTTTTCGATCAATTTAAAGACAGAAAATTACCCGCGTCTCAATAAAAGCTGTTCCAAGTTAAATAAAAAGTGCGGCGAGATGCTTCGCCGCACTTTTTATTTATGCGGCTGAACGTTTTTGACTTGTAGTTTTTGCTCTGCCGGTTTCTGCAAGTTTTTTCAATTCGTACAATTTCATCAAGGCTTCGACCGGCGAGATTCCGTCCAAATCAATTTCGAGCAAAGCACTTTCGGTTTCGGTCAAATTTTGAGATTTGAAATCCGAAATGTTCGATTTCAAATCGTCCTTTTCGTATTCGCCCAAAAGCTGTTCGGCGCGCCGCACGACGGGTTTTGGCAGCCCGGCTAATTTCGCCGCGTAAACGCCGTAACTGCGGAGCGCGACGCCGGGCGAAACTTTGTACAAAAATTCCAGTTCGTCGCCGCGCTCTTCGATTTCGACGTGAAGATTTTCCAGACGCGGCAAAACGTCGGCAAGCTCCGCAAGCTCGTGATAATGCGTTGCGAAAATTGTCCGCGATTGCAGTTTCGGATGATTATGAATAAATTCGACGACCGCACGCGCCACCGCTAAACCGTCGAAAGTCGAAGTTCCTCGCCCTAATTCATCGAGTAAAATCAAACTCCGCCCGGTCGCATGATGCAGAATTTCTGCGGTTTCGACCATCTCGGTCATAAACGTTGATTCGCCCGCGCCGATGCGGTCGTAAAGCCCGATGCGCGTAAAAATTCTATCGGTTAATCCGACGACCGCTTCTTCCGCCGGAACGAAAGAACCGATTTGCGCCATTAAAACGGCGAGCGCGATTTGCCTTAGATAAGTTGATTTACCCGATGCGTTCGGTCCCGTAATTAAAGCAATGTTCGGCGCGCCGTTTCCGCCCAATGCGGCGTCATTAGCGACAAAGTTTTCAATCGTTTTCTCGACGACCGGATGACGCCCGTTTTTGATTCTGAGCAGCGAAGTGTCGTTGATGTGCGGTTTGCAGTAATTGAATTTGTCGGCGACTTCGGCGAGCGAACAAACGGTGTCGAGATAAGCGAGAATTTGCGCGGCGGCAGAAATTTGCTGGCGATTTTTGCCGATTTCGTGGCAGACCTGGCGGAAAATGCTGTTTTCCAATTCGGCAAGACGTTCCTGCGAATTTAAAACGAGTGATTCGTATTCTTTAAGTTCGAGTGTGACAAAGCGTTCGGCGTTGACCAGAGTTTGTTTGCGGACGTAATCTGCCGGAACGAGATGCAGATTCGATTTCGAGACTTCGATAAAATAGCCGAAAACTTTGTTGTAAGTGACGCGCAGACTTTTGATTCCGCTCCGCGCCCGTTCCCTCGATTCCAAATCGGCGAGATAGTTTTTGCCGTCTTTAACGAGCTTTCGCAGCCGGTCTAATTCGTCGTTAAAACCTTCGCGGATAATTCCGATTTTCTCCGACGCGCTCGCTTCATCGGAGATTGCTTTTTCGATTAAATTCGCGGTTTGCTCGCACGTCGGCAAATTAACGAGCGTTGTGCCGAACCGCGCCGAGTCTTTTTGCAAAATTCCGCGAACGCGCGGAATCTGCCGCAAGCTCCGGCTTAAAGCGAGCAGCTCGTTTGCCGAACAAAGACTGGCGCGCGTTCGCCCGATAATCCGCTCGATGTCGTGCAGATTTTCCAAAACCGCCGACAACTCGATTCTCGCTTCCCTGTTTTCTTTAAAAAAGGCGATGTGTTCCTGCCTTTTGACGATTTCCGCAACGTTCATCAAAGGCTGTCTGAGCCAGCGTCGAAGCAGCCTGCCGCCCATCGGCGTTTTGGTTCGGTCTAAAACCGCAAGCAGACTTTTCCCTTCCGACTGGCTTTCAAAAATTTCCAGACTGCGGACGGTTTGCGCGTCCAGAACCATAAAATTTCCGGCGTCGTAGCTCGTCAATCTGGTTAATTGCTCGGCGGCTGCAATTTGCGTTTCGCGCAAATAAAAGACGATGGCGGCGGCTGCCGAAGCCGCGAGCGGCTGATTTTCCAAACCGAAAGGAACAAGCGATTTTGACGCGAAGTGCTTCCGCAGAATCTTGTTTGCCGTTTCCGGTTCAAAAATCTTTGAATCAATCGCAGTCACGAAACCGGGCAGCGCTTGATTTGAAAATTCGTGTTCGGTTTTTGCCAGTAAAATTTCTGCCGGAGCGATGCGCTGCAATTCGGTCAAAGCGTAATTGTTTTCGATTTCGGTCGCGGCAAAATCGCCCGTCGTCACGTCGGCATAGGCGATTCCGGCGCGTCGTCCGTCGGTGCAAAAAGCGGCGATGTAGTTGTTCGTTTTGCTGTTTAAAAGTCCCGGTTCGAGAACCGTGCCGGGCGTCACGACGCGGACGACATCGCGCTCGATCAGGCGTTTTCCGTCTTCGCCTTTAATCGGCGCGTCGGTTAATTGCTCGCAGATTGCAACGCGGTGACCTTTGGCTATTAAAGTTGCAAGATGTCTTTCGAGAGAATGATGCGGAACTCCTGATAGCGGCACGCGAAAGTCTTTGCCCATCGGTTTGGAAGTCAAAACGATGTCCAATTCTCGCGCCAGCAGCCGGGCGTCATCGTCAAACGCTTCGTAAAAATCGCCGATGCGAAAAAGCAGAAGCGCGTCGCGGTGACGTTTTTTGATTTCGAGATATTGCCGACGAATCGGCGTTTCGGTTTTCATTCGCCAATTTCTTCGTCAAAATCCGATTCCGCGTCTTCCGCCGGAAATTCAATGCCGTCATAAACATCAGCTAGAGGAATGCTGATTTCGAGATTTTTTAAGTTCCAGATTGCTTCAAGCCCGCTGACGGGCGCGAAAATCCATTCGCCGTTATCTTCCGCGCCGCGTCGGAAATGGTCAATCAAAGGATAATCCTGCGCCACCAAAACGTAATCGGTCAGAGTCGGCAAGTTATTCCGGTAACGTATGAACTTCTCGCCTCTATCGAATTTTTCAGTTGTCGGAGATAAAACTTCAATGACGACTTTCGGATTTAAGATTACATCTCTAACTTTGTCATGCATTCGCGCCGCGCCGCAAACAATCACAACATCGGGGTAAGAGAAAAATCCTTTGAGCGATTTGTGCAGATCAATATCCGAACCGCTACGGATTTTCATATCTTTGTTAAAGACGCGGCACGGCGTCTTCTTCAAACGTATCCCCAATTCAATTGTTAGATTGGAAGAAATCACGCCGTGATTATAGCTTTCGCCAGCCATTTCGAAAATCTCACCGTTCCAATATTCGTGTCGGTCTTCAGCCGCGCGTTCATAAGCGAGATATTCTTCTGCCGTTATCAGAGATTTCGGTTTTGCTAGTCCCATTTTTGTTACCTCAAATATTGACAAAAAGGCTGCCGTTTATTTTGCCAGAAATTGCCGCGAAAATTTATCCGGCAACAAAAGAAAAGGCGGAAATTTTAATTTTCCGCCCGTTATTCTACCAATCTTATTGAATTTGCCAAATTTATTCGTTTTTATCTTCAAAAATACGCTCGACCGGCGTGCGTTTTTGCTCGTCATACCAGTTTTTTTGCCAATTCTCAAACGGCTGTTCAAGCTGCGAAAAATTCGCGGCTAATGCAGTTTGATGTTTTCTCGAATTTAATTTTCGACCGTATTTGACGAGTCGCGGGAAAAGAACGAACCACTGAAAATAGCTGATGACGCTGCAAATTATTAACTGCGTATAAAGCAGATTGATTGAAACCGAATGATGAAAATCCGGCAGCGAAAAAAACGGTAAAACAAGAATATTGCAAGGAAAAGACAATAAAATCATCGCCAGTAAACAAATATTTATGACGTTAATTAAACCGCCGAACGAAGGAATGAAAACCGGCAGAGCGAGAAGCAGAAAAGTGGCGGCAAACCAGAAGAATTTGAAACTCGCCGATAAATATTTGTTCATAGTCTTTTCCTCTGTTTGTTTTAGACATCATAAATCGGATTTTGTTCCTAAAAAATCATTTATTTCCCTAAAAAATGCGGCAAAATATCGGAAATCGAATTAAGCGAACGATGCAGCAAGCGGATTTGCTCAAAACTCAAAACCGTGAGAACCGTTTCAAGCTCGTGAAAAGCTCCTGTTTGCGCCGGATTAATTGAACGAGCCGCGCGGTTTGTGTCTCGCTCGGAAGCGAGAATCAGAAACGGGCGGGAACGCTGCGTGTCATAAGCGCGTTTTAATTTAGCAAACGCGGAATCAATGTTGCCTTTGTGCTGGACTTCAAAAACGTGCGACAAACGCGGTGTTTTCTCGGTTTCGCGCCAGACTACATCGTAATATTCAAACTCGGCTTGAGCGTAAAAACCCAAAACGCGCCCGATTTCGACGAGCATCAATTGAACTTTTTGGTGAGTTAATTCTTCGTCTTGAGCCGCGATTTCGTTTTGAAAAATGGCAAACTCGGTTTGTTCGGATTCGACTCGTTCTCTGCCCTGCTTTGTCAGCGTCCAGATTCCGCGCTCGCGTTTTATCAAACCTTGTTCGTCCAGTTCTTTTCCCGCGCGCTGAACATGAAGACGCCAGCGTTCGACTCTGCCGTTTTGAATCGAAGCCGCATCGAGCTGCGGAAAATATGAGACAAGGCGCGAATACAAAAAACGCACGTCGTCGCGCCCGCCCGTCGCGGCAAGCTCCTGCAAAATCGGCAGCTCTAAACGATTTGAGATGGGAAAGTTCATTTAATCGAATTCGTAATTCTTCCGACCGGATATAAACCGATATTTTTATCAAAATACGGTGAGCGTTCAAAAAAGAAATTCAAACGAGCGCGCGGACTTTTGGCAAAATTTTCATCGCTTTTCAGCCGCTCTTCAAATTCACGTTTTAAATCGGCGTCTTTCGCCAGCATTTCGCGCGCTAATTTTTCCAGAACATAGCTTTCGCCGTATTCTTTCTGCTCGAAAATCGGATTGAAAAATCCCCAGCGCAGCAGGCTGTCGGGCGCAACCGGCTCAAGCAAATGAACGGCGGCTTTGGCGTTCGGCTGATCGAGTTTAACGATGACCGAGTTTGCCGGAAATTCGCGTTTTTCGGTGAAAGCTGCGGATTTAAAATCAGTCAGCAACACTCGGCTTTCAAACGATGCCGGAGCGTATTTCGGCTGCGTCAAACGATACATCTCGACTTCAAAAACTTGCGGTTTCGTTGTTCGCTCGATTTTCAAACCGTGCAGCTCTAATCTTTCGATAACTTCAGCCCAAACGGGCGGAACAATGTAAGCAACGGGCGGCGCAACAGCAGCCGCGACGCGCGCTTCGTTGTAAAAAGGCACCGTCAAAGTTATCGGTTTGGTCGCGTCAAACTGAACCCAATTTCCGCCGGAAACATCGCTTTTTTCGACTTTCGACGCAACGGCTTTTAATTCAAACGGATTTGATTTATCGGTCAATTCCAGGCTCAAAGGAAAACGCCGATTCGCGTCGTATTTTCCAAAAGCGGCAACAGTTTCCGCATCCGCTTGTCGCCCTGCGTTTAATAAACTTTCTTTATTTTGATTAACTTCTTCGAGTGTGAAACGCAGAAAATCATAAGTCGCCAGCACGCGCGATTTGTAATTTTTGAGCATATGCGTTTCGAGCAATATTGCGGGGCGGTTTCGCAAAACCGGATAAGCCGTGGCAAAACGCGGAGTTGAAAGAAACTCGTCAATTCCGCGCGTCAAATCGCGGTTGTCACGAAAACTCAGATACGGCGCGAGCAGATTTCCGGCTTTTTCCGTGTTCGGCACAATTCGTTTTTCGACCGCTTCCGCGAGCCAATTCCGCACGCTCGGCGCGACGGTTTCGTGATGCTCGAATTGATAAGTCAAATTGTATTGATAATCCGCGCCGTTAGTAACGTGGCAATCAATGAACAAATCCGGCTGCCACCGACTCCAGAGCTTCAGCCAGGACTGCGTTTCCAACTCGTCGGCTTTGATGTAATCGCGGTTTAAATTGATATTTCTGCCGTTGCCGCGCCAGCCCATTTCCTCGGGACCGTTTTGATTGATTCGATTATAAGGCGAGCGGCGCTCGTGCCCGTCGGCGTTATAAATCGGCTCGAACAAAACGACGACGTTTTCGAGCAGATTCGCACGGGTTTTAGTAATCGCAATGTCGCGCAAAAGAGCTAGTCCGGCATCTTTACCGTCAGATTCTCCGGCGTGAATGCAGGCTTGAATCAAAATAACGGCTTTGCCCTGCTTGCGCGCCGATTCCGGCGTCATTTTATCGGCATTTTTCGCCGCGACGACGAGCATCAAATCTCTTCCCTCTCCGGTTTTGCCAAAGCTCGTTAATCGAATCAGCGGCGATTCTGCCTCAATGCGTTTGATGTACGCCCTCGTTTCATCGTAAGTCGGAGTCGTCCGGTAATCGGTCTTTTCGGCGGGCGTTTTCCAATCATTCGGAGTTTGAGCTTCGACCATAAAATTTAAAGAAAACAAAAGAAAAGTGAATAACGAAAATTTACGATTCATTACACGGCAAATTATCACTAATCGGTTGAAACTGAAAAGCGCGCAGCGAAAACGCTTTTTCAAATTTTTTGTTTTTTCCTGCGAAAAACAAATCGGTTACAATGACGTTTATGAATTCCGAAAGATTGTTTCTCGCGCTCGGCGCAATTTCAGCCTTTGTCGGCGTTGCCGCCGGAGCTTTCGGCGCTCACGGTTTGAAATCTCGTTTGAGCGCGGAAATGCTGGTGATTTTTGAAACCGGAGTGCGTTATCAAATGTATCACGCCTTCGCTCTGCTCATTGTCGCGTGGGCAAGCGCGCGTTTTTCCGGCTCGGTTCTAGCAACAGCGGGCTGGCTTTTCGTCGTCGGAACGATTCTGTTTTCCGGCAGTCTTTACCTTTTGAGCTTAACCGAAACTCGCTGGCTCGGCGCAATTACGCCGCTCGGCGGAGTCGCGTTTTTGGGCGGCTGGCTGTGTCTGGCTTGGGCAGCTTTGAAAAGCAATCAATAAAAAAAGCAGCCTTTCAAATCCGGCTGCTTTTTCAATTTATTTTAATTCAAAATAGGATGACCGCCGCCTTTGCTATGGTCGGCGGTTTGACGATATTTGCGGCGGTCGTTGTGGTACAGAACAATGTGTTCGCCTTCGTAGCGAACTACGTCCGTGATGCGCTGCAAATTCCTCTCGTGTTCGGCAATCATAAACGCCGACGGATTATAACCGACGACCATTCCGGCGGCATAAACATAACCGCCCTGATCGTAAACGCTGCCCGCGTATTGATTGGCGGCAACCGCGATGTCCGGCGAATAATTTCCGGCGCTGTCTTTGCTGCGGTCTGCGCGTGCAATGAAAATCGTGTAATCCGAATAATTCAACCGCGAGCGATAATTGTTTTTTCGAGCGAGGGCAAAAAGGTCGTCAAAACCATCGTCAATCGCCTGCAAAGTCGCCCGGCTCGGCTGCCTGACGGCGTAAACTGTCGCACCGTTCGGTGTTCTGGTCGAAATCGTAAATCGGTCGCCCGAAATTCTTTCGGCTTCCCGAACAAGAGCGGAATCGAATTGACTTTGCTCCGGTCTCGCCCGACGCTGCGCTTCTGCGCCGCTTTCAAAAAATCCGACGCATAAAATCAAAACTAAAAATAAGAATTTATTCCAACGCTTCATTCCTTCTCCTCTTTTGCAAATTAAATTTGGGAGAACTTTAAAAATGATGCAAAAGCGCAAAAGCGCGCTGTATTAAAATTTTGTTGCCCGAATTTGAAACAAATTTTCTATAATGAAACTCGTGCCGCTCAGATACGTCAACAATCCGCCGAATCCCTGGCTGACCGAATCGGTTGAATGGCTGGGTGAGCCGCCCGAAGCGCAGGTTGAAGTCTTTGAGGACGAAGCCTCGCGGACGATTTTGACGCGAAACAATTCGCCGGATGTCGGTTTTGACGTTTCGCTGAATATTTATCGCGGCTGCACGCACGCCTGCGCTTACTGTTTCTCGCGCCCGACGCACGAATATTTGGGTTTCGGCGCAGGAACGGATTTTGAAACGAAAATCGTCGTTAAAACAAAAGCGCCCGAGCTGCTCAGAAAAGAATTGATGAAGCCTTCGTGGAAAGGCGAGCAGATTTCGATGTCCTTTACCTCTGACCCGTATATTCCGCTCGAAACGAAGTACGAATTGACGAAAAAATGTCTGGAAATTCTGCTCGAATTTCGCAATCCGGTGGCAATCGTTACGAAATCCGCCCTGATTCGCCGCGACGTTGATTTGCTTGCCGAACTCGCGCAAAAAGCGTCGGCGCAGGTTTTCTTTTCAATTCCTTTTTTGGACGCGGAAGTTTGCCGCGCGCTTGAACCGTTTGTGCCGCTTCCCGAAGCGCGTTTTCACGCAATGAAAACTTTGTCAGACGCGGGCGTTGAGGTTGGTCTGGCAATCGCTCCGGTAATTCCGGGTTTGAACGAATCGGATATTCCCGCACTCGTCGAAAAAGCGGCGGCGGCTGGCGCTAAAACCGCGTTTATCAATTTGCTCCGGCTGCCCGGAAACGTGCGCCCGTATTTTCTCCAAAAATTAGCCGAACGGCTGCCGACCAGAGAAAAACGAATCGTGAATCACATTCGAGCCGAAAGAAACGGCAAGCTCAATTCATCAAATTTCGGCGAGCGAATGCACGGCACGACCGAGCATTGGAAAATAGCCGAAAAAATGTTTCGCCTCGCCTGCAAGCGACACGGATTAAACCAACCGACGGAAGAAACCACGCGTGAAAACACTTTTCGTCGTCCGACGCCGCAGCTCGGTTTATTTGATTAAATACTTACGAACAAAATAAAAATTCAACTTCTTAGCGCCCTTTGCGGTTCAGTTTTTTCAGAATTAAACCGCAAAGGACGCTAAGGCTTAACGCAAAGGGCGCAAAGTTTCCACTTTTAGACGGCATCAGTTATGTTATTCTTTTCGCCGATTTTCTCGTGAATTTATAATCGAATATGGCGTTTGTTTTGAGTGAAATTGAAATCAGAGTTTTGGGTTCGCTGATTGAAAAACAGCTTGCCACGCCCGAATATTATCCGCTGACGCTAAACGCGCTAGTCGCCGCCTGCAACCAGAAATCGAGCCGTGATCCGGTTGTTAATTACAACGAAACGCAAGTTTTGGGTGCGGTTGACGATTTGCGCGACAAAAATCTGGTTTACGTTTTCTACGGCAGCACGAGCCGCACGCCGAAATACAAACATATGATGCCGGAAGTTTTCGAGCTTTCCGGCGGACAAGTCGCTTTGATGTCCATTTTAATGCTGCGCGGACATCAAACTCTCGGCGAATTGCGAGAGCGAACCGGCAGGCTTTATGAGTTTTCGGATTTTGGCGAAGTTGAAGAAGCGCTAAATTCCCTTATTTCAAACGACATTCAACCTCTGGTCGCGCGTCTGCCGCGCCAGCCCGGACAAAAAGAATCGCGTTTCGCTCATCTTCTCGCCGGTGAAATCGCAATTCCAGCGGCGTCCGAAACCCCGGCAGCTTTTGAACGCTCTCCAGCAGTTCCGGCGCAAAGTGAAAGAATCTCGAAACTCGAACAACAAGTCGAATCGCTCGCGTCCGAACTCGAAAATCTCAAGCAAATGTTTGAAGATTTTAGAAAACAGTTTGAGTAAAAGCGGCATTTTCAAAAGGGTTTTGTTCGAGCGGAGGTCCGATGTTTTTGATAAAGGTCAAATGAAAAAGCCCGCCGAGGGATGGGCGGGCTTTTCTGTATACATTGAAAGAATTAGGAGGCTTGCCATATTGAGACAAGCCTTTTTGCCAAGTGCAGCAAAACTTCCCTTTCTATGTCAACAGTCGGGAAGCCAAAAAACTTTTAGCATCTTGGCAACTATAAATCAATAGTTAAATTTAATAAAGACTTATTTTTGATATGAATGTCGCTCTTCCATCTTATTGCTATTCGTCGTAATCCCTGTCAGTTGATAATTTATCAACTGTAAATTGTCTGACAATGTAAAACTGACAACTGATAAGGGACAATTTTAATTTCGGTTTTCAATTAGACTGCTATGTTCGAGCGGATAATTTTGCCGAATGTTGATTTGATAAATTAAACGGTGAGAAGTGATGAAATTTATCTTAACGGCACGACATTGCTTGCGGAGATGTGTTGTAAAACTTCGATTTCTTCCGGCAGCCAGTTGGATTGCTGCTTCATTAGTTTTTCGATGTCGGCGGCGGGCTGCGGCTTTGAGAACAAAAAGCCTTGCGCGTAGCGGCAGCCGAATTTGCGAAGCAGCTCGATTTGATGGCTCTTTTCGACGCCTTCGGCGATCACGTCCATTTCGAGATTTTTCGCCAGCGTGAGAATCGTTTGCACAATTTCGGAATTTTCACCCGCTTCGCCCATTCTCGAAACGAACGAGCGGTCAATCTTGAGCGTGTCAATCGGAAAACGGTGCAGATAGCTGAGGCTCGAATAACCCGTTCCGAAATCGTCAATCGAAAGCCGGACGCCGAGTTCTCTCAAGCTCGACAAAATTCTTGCCGTCGCTTCGGCATTTTCCATCGCGGCGCTTTCGGTAATTTCGAGCTTTAAACAATGCGGTTCGAGTCCCGTTTCGTGCAAAATCTGATTGACCTGTTCTACCAGATTCGGCTCGGTAAAATGTTTGCCCGAAAGATTAACGCTGACCAGAAGCGAACGATTGATCGGCGATTGCCAGCGCCAGCGGCTCAATTGCGTGCAGGCTTCGCGCAGAATCCAAATCGTCATCGGCACAATTAAACCCGTATCTTCCGCGACCGGAATAAATTCAGCCGGAGAAATCAGCCCGCGCTCCGGGTGCTGCCAGCGCATTAAAGCCTCAAACCCTGCGAGCCGACCGGAATCGAGCGAGATAATCGGTTGATAAAAAACTCTTAATTCTCCGCGCTCGGAGACATCGCGCAATTCGCTTTCGATTTTCATTATCCCGACGGCGCGGGTACGAAGCTCGCGGTCGAACAAGGCGCAGCCGCCGCCGCCTTCTTTGGCGTGATACATCGCAATATCCGAGTCGCGCAAAATATCGTCGGGCTGCTCGTATTCGTCGTTGCTCATCGCAATTCCGATGCTCGGCGCGGTATAAACCTGAAAACCGTGCAATTGATACGGCTGCGCGATTGCTTCGTAAATCCGCTCGGAAAACTTAACGGCATCGTCCGCTGTACTAATGTTAACCAGAACGATGGCAAATTCGTCGCCTCCGAGACGCGAAACGATGTCGCCCTGTCGAATGACGTGTTCGATCCGTTTCCCGACTAAAATCAAAAGCTCGTCGCCGATGGCGTGACCCAAGCTGTCGTTAACGTTTTTAAAACGGTCGAGATCAATAAACAAAACGCAAAATCCCTTCGCAGGATCGAGTTTTGCATTATCAAGCAAATATTTAAGCTGTTCGGTGAAAAACGAACGATTCGGCAAACCCGTCAAAGCGTCATGCAGCGCTGCGTGCCTGAAACGCTCTTTGCTCGCGCGCAAAGCTTCGCTGATCCGTTTCTGTTCGGCAAAACTGGCGGAAATCTCTTTAAGATGTTTTTCCGCTTCTTCGGCGCGAAGCCGCTCGATTTCAGCTTTTTCTCGCTCGGCTTGTTCGGCTTGCTCAATTGTTTTTTCCAGTTCTCTGATGTAATGGCGGTAAGTAATATAAACCAATGCAATGGTGACCGCACCAATAACCAAAGCAAAAGAATTTAAATGCTCTATAAGCTTGTATAAAAAACCGGCAAATATCGCACCCGCAATATACGTTATAGAGCCTACAAGACATTTTTCGTTCCATGCCCGCCAGACCGAAATTTTTAACTTAAAAGCCTGAAATACAGCGGCTAAAACCGAATTAAAAGAGAATTGAGCAACAGCTATTAGCCCAATCAAAGAAATAAATTCTTGAAGATTATCAAAATTCGCCGCTCTTACGTTTACCTTTTGATAGAGTAAAAGCGCTCCGTAAGTCCCAGCCGTAGAGCAAGCCATTACCGCGGCGTTAAATAAAATAGTTTGATTGTTGAATTTGAAGCCTTTTCTTTTCAAAAGAAGCGAATTAACTGTAGCTTCAAAAGCCGCGATCAAAATTGTGCATTCTCCTCCATAAAGTAAAAGCAGTAAGAAAATCAGCGCATCGCTCATCGAAAAGTAAACTTGCGATTTTGGCATCCTTAAAGATAGCCGCGAACCGAAAGCAACCGTAAAAATCGCTAGAAACGCAAATCGCAAATCTAAGGAATTTAACGGCAGATTAACGACAGAAATCAAACAAACTATTATTCCTGCAATAATTACGCTTTGATTGAAAATTCTAGCCCGCTGACTTTGCATTTTAAATTATGGATAGTTGATTAGATTAATTTGAGGAAGTTTTTCTCCGAAAGCTGAATTTTCGTTCAAACTGAATGAAAATTCAGCTTTTTGAAATACTTTTTTGTCAATTTGACTCTGAAATGCTTGACAGACATTAGTAAAGTGTTTAACATCCCAACCATTCCCGCCGCGGTTAAATGTGAAGAAAACTAAAAAGACTCTGGTAAAGACTTATTTCGGTTTATTACTTCGCATTTACCGCAATTAATAAAAAAGGAGAAAAAAGAAATGAAAGGTATTCTTGTAGGCGATTAAGATTGTTTTTCTTAAATGCAAATAACAATTAATTATTTTCAAGCTCTTCCCTGATTAGAGTCAGTCGAAAACAATCATAATTGACGGCTCGGACGAGCTGAAAAACAGCCACCGAATCATCCTGAATCTTACTTTATCACAAATAGATTGTGTTTGAGCAAGATTTTTGGATGATTCGGTGTTTTCATTTTTACTGCATTCTCAAAGTATTGTCGCCGTTAACCATTACTCCGCCCGTTTGCGATGTCATAGTATCGCTCATCATTATTCCGTCACTAACCAAGATTCCGTCGCTCATCAAAATCCCGTCTCCAAACAGCATTCTGTCAACCATTGGTACGTTGCTGTTGAAAAGTTGATTTGAAGCGAACACTTTTGAGCCGGATGTTATGGGCGGCGCATTGTTTGGAACGGCGCTGTCGCCTAAGATTGTCCCATCAGCCATCATTATTCCGTCCGCCATCATTATTCCATCGCTCACTAGAATGCCATCCGCCATCATTATTCCATCGCTGACCAAAATTCCATCAGCCATCATTATTCCCTGCGCGTAAATTTTTTGATATTCGGTGATGAGATCTGTTCCCGCGAGTGCGCCGTAGCTTGGGAATATGCCGCCAGCCCATTGGAAAATAGTTCCGGCGACTGTCGAGGTATGAACGGGCAAAATCGAAGTCGTCAACAAAGGCTCGCCGAGCGGCGTTGGGTCGGGTAAATCCTGGCGGATTAGTTTTGCCAGGCGCACTGCGCCTTCGACGTTTAATTGACCGGCGCCTTGTTCGAGCGTGTTGAATCCTGCGAGCGGCTGCGCCGTGTATTGCAGAATCATTTTGACCATATTCGGCGTAAGCCGTGGATTTGCCTGAAGCATTAACGCAACCGTACCGGAAACAACCGGTGTCGCCATCGAAGTTCCCGACAGATACATCAATTGCTGGTCGTCGCTGCTGCCGTCGTTTGTAACTTCCAACTGCGGGTTGCTTTCAGCTAAAACATTATCTTTTGCTCTTGCCGCAATGAGCTGGTTGCCCGGCGCGACTAAATCGGGTTTGATTAAATGGTCGTATTTTTTGACGCCGTTCGCATCCGTGTAAAAAGAACGCGTGGGACCGCGTGAACTGTAAGTGGCTATTCCATCGTCGTTTCTGGCATCCGTCCCGAAAGTGTTGGCTGCGCCGACCGTAATTACCGTCGGGTCGTTGCCCGGCGAGTGAATTGCGCCGTACATTTTTTGTCCGTTGGCGTCTTTCCCGTTGTTTCCGGCAGCCGCGACGACTACAACGCCGGCGGCGGTTAATTGACGAACGGCGCGGCAGAGCGGGTCGTTGCGCCACGTTTCGACAGCCGGTGTGCCGAGACTTAAGTTAACGACTCGAATGTTATGCACAGCGCGATTGGCTAAAATCCAATTAAGGGCTTCGATAAGTTTTGCCGTTGTGCCGCGTCCGGCGTTATCGAGCGCGCGAACGGCGATAATTTTCGCTTCGGGGGCAACGCCTTGATAATTTTTTAATTTGTTGATCGAGTTGTTGTCACCCGGTTTTCCGCCGCGTCCCGCCGCGAGCGCTGCGACGTGCGTTCCGTGTCCGTATTTGTCTTCGGAGCCGCCGCCGACAAATTCTTTGTGTTCTGCAATTCGTCTGTTTCCATCCGCGCCGAGAAACATATGATGATTGTCGAAAACGGCGGAATCAACAATTGCGATGCCGATGCCTTTGCCGTTGATGGCGCTGTTGCCGAGCTGAGCGCGCATTGCCGTGACGCCGGTCGTTGCTTCGATATGACCGAGAATCTGCGTTTCCCGGTCGAGCGAGAGATGTTTGGCGCTTTGATGTCCGGCGACAGTTTCGGCAATGCCGACCGGAAGCTCGACGACGAGCATATTCAAATCCGCCGCCTGCGCTTCAATCGTTATGCCATTTCGACGTAATACTCTCTGTAAACCGGGATTTCGGATGTCGTCCGATTGCAAAATAACGCGAACGCGGTCGTTCGGGTCTGAATTTCCAACCAATTCGCGGAGATCGGGAGAGAGTTTATCGTCGCCGACAAAATCATCATTGTCTTTGCCGCGTTCCGAAAGCTGGACGAATTGAAAATGCCTGCTGTATTTTTCGTCCGTGAAAATCGCATCTTTCGCATCAGCAACGCGCATTGCGCCGATAACCCGGAGCTTGCCTTGCGAAATGGCGTCACTGACGAGCGAGCCGATTTCGGGCGACGCGAGCAGACGGGCAAAATCTTCGATAAACAAAACGGCTTGACCGCGCGACTTTTCGGCGTCGTTCAAAACGGCTTTCATCCGCGCGGCGGCTTCTTTCGCCGTTTTGCTGGTTTCAATAAGGGCGCGAAAATCAAGCTGCCAGATGTTTTTATTTCTTAACCCGATTTGGCGTTTTCCGTTTATTTCCTGAGCGAGCGAATTGACCGTTTTGACGGCGCGGTTCGCTTCTTCCGTCAGCAAAACCGGATTTTTCTCGGTTTGAGCTAATATTTTTGCAATTTGTTTCACTTCCTTCGCGTCGGAAATTGAAACCTGTTGAAATGTTCCTTGTTTGGCGAGTTCGGTTAAATTCGTCGCTTCTCTTTCGAGAGCCGAAGCGCGCTGGTTTCCGGCGCTGTTTGTTAGATCAATCGCAGGCGCAATTTTTTCGTCGTTTGCAATCTGAGCCGAAGCAGCGAAAATCGGCGAAGACAAAAACATTGAGCAAAGAAGCATCAATGCAAATATTGGGGAAGTTGACTTGAATTTCATTTCTAGACCTTGAAAAATTAGTGAAAGAGTTTTGCAGCCTTTGAGCCGCTCATGGTTTAGCAACCCTCGTGCCGCTTTCATTTATTTTTTATTTTTGAGCTTTTAGCTGGGTTTTAATATATTTTATGAATCGTTGTTTTTCTCTAACAGAGCCTGATTCGGTCAACCTGATTCAATTTGAATGAATTGTGCCTCAATTGATTGAATAGTTTTTTCAACATTTTCCAATCTATCTCCGAGTCCGCCGCCAACTCTGCTTTGCCGACGACTTTATGCTAAGATACGAACAATCTGGAGTTTGGAGTCTGGAGCCTGAAGTTGAAGAGTTTGAGACTTTAGACTCCAAATTTGCATCTGAGAAATTGGCTTAGAATTTTCACTCTCGGCTCCAGACTCCAGACTTTTTTGTGGCAAACGGTATTGTCATTCACGTTGTTGCCGGGGACGAAAAGCGCACCGAGTTTTTTATAAACGAGCGCGTGCGAATCGGAACCGATGCAGCCTGCGATTTGCGGATTGAGCCGCCGCCCGATCATCATACGGCGGCGGCAAACGGCGTTTGGCTCGAATTAAGGCGCGGCGTCAACGGCAATTATCGAATTGTTTATTTTGACGAAGCGCTCAATTTGAATCTGAACCGGCAGCCGCTCGCGCTTGAAACCAGACTCAAAGACGGCGATAAAATCGCTTTCAACGATTCAGAGTTTTCCCTTCTCTTTTTTACCGTTCCCTCGACCGCCGCAGCGATTTCATCCATTACGCGCAGCAGTCGCGAAGCGCGCGTCGCGCCGTTTATCGAAAACGCCGCCATCGAATCAGCCGCGACCGCTAAACGCGACGACGCCAAAGTTTTTCTCAAAGAATTTACGCGCGAGCTGGTTCAGGAAATCAGTTGGGTGACAAAGCTCATTGTTTTGCTCATCGTCGTCGGAACTCTCAGCGGTTTGTTTTATCTCGGTTCGGGTTTTTACAAGGAGATAAAACGCAGCCGGGAAGAAGCCGAAGAACAAGGCAGAATTATCGGTCTGTTAAAAGATGAATTAACCAAGAATCGCACTGAAATCGGCAATTTAAATAAGACCAATAAACAAATCATTGACATCGTTTCGCTCGCCGCGACGCTCAGAAACGAATACGGAAGCGGCGTCTGCCTGCTCGTCGGAACTTACGATCTGGTTGATAAAGCGACCGGCAAACAGCTTCGTTATCCAGACCCGACCGTCGTCGCCACGCCTGATCCGTTCGAGCCGCAAACGCCTCAGGTTTCGGAAAGCGGCGAGAATTTTGCGCCCGCGAACGCGCCCGACGCTCCGCAAAAACAGGAATCGCCTTTAACGACCGAAGGCAACGGAACTGCGGTCGAATATGATTTTGTCGGCACCGGCTTTCACGTCGGCTCAGGCTTTCTGCTGACAAATCGCCACGTCGTTCAACCCTGGGCGAACGACGAGCGGATCAAAGTTTTAGCGCAATTATCGAACGGACGCGCGCGTCTGCGCCGTCTTGTGGTTTATTTTCCGGGTTTTCCGAATCCGTTTCCCGTGCGCGTTCGAGACGTAGCTGCAAAAGAAGATTTGGCGATTGCTTCGATTGACCCGAATTCGGTTTTCCCCGAAATTCCCGTTTTACCGCTCGACGCCAATTCCGATGCGGTTTCAATCGGCAAAACCGTCGTAACGATGGGTTATCCGAACGGACCGGAACGGATTTTAGCGATGGTTGATGAATCCGAAGCGCGCTCGATTCAAGCGCGTTACGGCTCGAATCTGCAAACGCTGGTCAATTTTCTGGCGCAAACCAAACGCATTCAGCCGCTGACGACCCAAGGGACAATCACGGATTTGGACACGCGGCGCGTGGTTCACGACGCGAAAACGGCGGTAGGCGGTTCGGGCGCGCCGCTATTCGGTCAATCGGGGCGCGTCATCGGCGTCAACTTCGGCGTTTTCACCGAAAACACCGCCGGAAATATGGCGATTCCGATTAAATACGCGATCCCGATGCTTCAACGCGCGGGCTGGCGCTCGCCTGAGCAGCAACAATCAGCCGAAGCTGAAAAAACGGCGAATGCCAATACAAAACCATCAAACAGCTCGGTTGCGGCAAACACTTCTCAAAAATAATTTTTTCAAAATTCGATGAGCGATAATTTAATTCTTTCCAATATGCTGCATCGCCCGGCGCGAACATTTGTCAGCGTTTTGGGTATCGGCGTTGGTGTAATGCTGATCGTTTTTACGACGGGTTTGGCGCGGGGCACGCTGCACGAAAACGCGCAGCGCGAGGCAAACGTCGGAGCGGAAATTATGGTGCGCGCCGCCGGTACGACCGGCTTTAGCGGGACGGACGCATTTCGTCTGCCAATTAGTCGCGCCGATGAAATCGCTCGAATTGAAGGCGTTAAAGCCGCGATTCCAATCGGGCAAAACCTCGTTCCGGCGAAAGACACAAATTTCGGCAGCCGTCTGGTTGACGGCGTTCCGTTTGAAGAGTATGCGAATATCGCCGGGTTGAAAATCATTGACGGGCGGGCGCTCGGCACCGGCGGCAACGAAGCTGTGATTGATACGGCTTGGGCGGAATCGAAAAAATTAAAAGTCGGTTCCAAATTGCCGATCTACGAAAAAGATTTCACAGTTGTCGGAACTTACGAACCTGCCGCCGGAGGCAGAATTAAAATCCCGCTCGCGACGATGCAGGAACAGCTCGGCGGCGAAGGAAAATGCACTGCGATTTTAGTTAAAGCCGTTAATCCGGCGGAAGTTGACCGAGTCGGAGAGCGCATCGCGCAAAAATTTCCCGACGACCAAATTTGGCAGACCAAAGATTTGGAAGTAATTATCTCAAGCTCGGTTCCGGCACTGAATGTTTTCTTAAATGTCGTTATCGGCGTCGCGGCTGCGATCAGCGCGCTCGTTATTTTGCTGACGATGTACACGACGGTGACTGAGCGAACGAGACAAATCGGTGTCTTAAAATCGCTCGGAATGTCGAAAACCGAAATTGCGTGGACGATTACGCAGGAAGCATTATTGCTGAGTTTCTTGGGCGTTATGACCGGATTTCTGCTGACTCTGTTAGCGCGTTTCATCGTCACTCGAACGACGACGATGCGAATCGAAATCGAGTGGCAATGGATTTTGATAACTCTCTTTGTCGGTCTTTTAGGCGGCGCAATCGGCGCGCTTTACCCGGCAATCCGCGCCGCGCGAATGGATGCCGTCGAAGCGTTGAGTTACGAATAAAGCTAATTTCATTCTGCTGAAATATAAAAAGAATAAACCGCAGAGGACGCCGGGCTGATGCCGAGGACAAAGAGATAATTTCTCTTTGCGATTCTCTGCTTCTTCGCTCCGCGTTCTCTGCGGTTTATTCTTCTAATTAACTGAAAATTGCTCTATCTCTCTAAAACCTTCACCGGCTTCGCAGGCAGCAATTGACCGTCGCTATCTTCAAAGATTGGTGTTTGCGAGAAAGTTAGAGCCGCTGAAGTGTCTGCCTTCAAACGCCCTTTTCCGATACTGAAATGCAGATTTAACTGCGTTTCCGCACCGCTAATCCCTAGCGTCGGACATGAAACGGCGATTCCGATTCTTCCAGCCTGTGCAATGTCCGTGACAACCGCACATCCGGCATCGTTGCTCAAAACGCCCGTTAAATCAACCGCTTGAGCGGCGGGCTGCAAGACGTTCGGGTCATACGCAACGCCAAAGCTGAAGGAAGAAATCCGCGTGCCGGAATAATTCGTTAAAGTGACCGGAAAGACAATCGTGCCGTTGCTTTCAGACATTGCAATGTCGGGCAAGGAAAGCTGAACCTGCGTTTCCGGTTTCTGCATCAAGTCGAATTGATCGTTGTCCTGGAGCTTCGCTTCGGCTTCTTCGGGACCCGCTAAAAATGTCGGCGGAACCCAGCTTCCATTTACGTCTCCGACTAAGATGCCGTCGTAATTTTGACCTGAGATCGAACTCGTGACACTGCCATAGCTGCGGGAAGAGAGAACAAACTTCCAATTGCCTGCGTCTCCGGCTGACGAAGTTGATCCTCCGGCGGCGACAAATCTCAAAATTTGCGTGGCGTCAAATGCAGTGACGCCGCCGCTGTTATTTATATCGGCTGCAATGCGTTGATTGTCGGTTAATATTCCATTTCCGCCTGCGGCAACGTGACGCAAAACGAGCGTAGCGTCAAACGAGCTGATGCCGTTGACGTGATCTCTTTTTGACGGGATGATAGTGTAGCTTCCACCGGCAGCTAAATTACGAACCGTGTAATAACCCGTAGAGTTCGTCGAGGTTGACATTTCAGGTGCGCCCGAAACGGACATCGTTACTCCGGGAACGAATTTCTGCTGATTACCGGATGTCGTGCCGTAGAAAACGGTTCCGCTGATGTCGAAACTACCGCCCACACTTTGCGGAGCTTCAACTGCGCCGACATCAACCGTGCTGCCGGATTGTCTTGGAAAACCTGAGCCTCGTTGATCGCCCGCCAGAGCCGGGTTGCCGTTTCCGCAACTACCGGCGTATAAAACGCAGTTGTTGCCCCGGTCAATCGCGGGAGAAAACGGCAGCAGCGTGTGCGTTTCGGTCGCTCCTCCACCGGCGTTGCTAAGCGGCGCGAGCAGAGGGTTAACGCCGACTTGATTGCCGTTGACGCCGTCGCTGATGCCGGATGTCAGCTTATTATTGCCGAGGATGCTGTATGAGCTTGACGAAACCGCGCCAAAGAAATCGGGCGCGGACGAAACACTAACAGCAGTGTTTCCGGCAACAATCGTGTTGAGAAGATTTACGACGGAAGAAGCGTTTGCGTAATTATAGATGCCTCCGGCACACTCGCAAACGGCGGCGTCCGAACGATTGTTAGCGACGGTAGTATTGATCAGCGTCACGCTGGATGAATAACCATTGTAAATACCGCCGCCATAGGTTTGACCTATATTTCCGCTGATCGTTGAATTGACAATTGTGGCTTTGCCGTAATTGTTGGAAATTCCGGCACCGACACCCGCACTGTTGCCGCTTATAGTGGAGTTCGTAATCGTCAGCGATGTGGTGGCGCTTGAATTGTAATTGTAAACGCCGCCGCCGTTACTCGCTGAATTGCCCGAGACCGCCGAATTCATCAGCGTTAATTTGCCATTGTAGTTGATGTAAATACCGCCGCCGGATTGATTTGACCTGTTTCCAACGACGTTACCGCCCGTTACCGTTACTCCATCAAGGGTTAGGTCGGCGTTGGTGCTGACGGAAAAGACGCGGCTTTGATTGTTACCCGAAATCAACAAACGACTCGCGCCCGTTGAATTTGTAATTGTCAGCTTGCCCGCCGCGTTGATAACTAATTCGCCGGTGGTCAGAGTGATTGTGCAAACGGAGTTTCCGGTGCAGTTCGGAATCGCAAAGTTAATTGTGTCTTCACCGAAGGTTGAAGAATTTGCTCCATTGATTGCTTCGCGCAGGCTGCCTGCGCCGTTGTCTGCAGTGGTTGTGACTGTAAAGTTTGCCGCTTGGGTGTCGGCGGAGAACAGGGCGAGGGTGCATACCGTTAACGCAAGTGAGAAAAGTATCTGTGTAGTGATGTACTTCACTTATCGAATGTCTCCTTTTGGAATGGATTGTTGTTGGTTCTTTTAGAACTTTGTAGTTCCAAGCTGATAGAACTTGTAGTTCCTAGCCGAATTGTTTGGTAGGTTATACCACAACGAGATATACCATCTCAAGCGAAGGAGAATCAAAGGATTTTTGGAATTAAATTTCATTGAACATTTATCATTTAGCGGTGGGAATTTTATTCAATGTTTAATGATAAATGTTCAATGAAGAACGGTTATTGAGCAGTAAATATCGGGCTTTTACGCTCAAACAGCAAAGACGCGGCGGTCGATTCAAACCAATTTGCCCGGTCTCCGAAAAGGTTTTTTGTTTGCGGCGAGCCGCGTCGGCGAGCCGCAGTCGCCGGGATTTCTTTCGAAGCTCGCGCGATGAACGATTCGATCTCGCTCATCTTCCGGGGCAGGGCTTTGCTCATCCATTCGACGCCCGAATTTGTGACGAGCAGATCGTCTTCAATCCGAACTCCGATGTTTTTGTATCGCTCATAAACGGGACGCACTTTGGCTAAAAACTCTTTCGTTTCCGGGGTATCAGGCAAATAATCGAAAGCGTCGCCGCGAATATAAATGCCCGGCTCGTTGGTAAAAACCATTCCGGCGGCGAGCGGTTTGTTGTAATCGCCGACATCGTGGACATTCATTCCGAGCCAGTGACCGAGACCGTGGAATGCCCAAAAGCGATACTGCGGAAATTCTCTTGTCTGACCGTTCGGGAATGTTAGCTTCAAAGTCGCATTCGGCGCCGTAATTAAACCGAGCCGCGCAAGCCCGTTTTTAAGCACTTCATCGGACACTCTGTTCAATTCCTGAAATCTTATACCCGGTTTGGTGTTTTGCCCCACTGCTTCCTGCGCATCGTAAACGATTTGATAAATATCGGCTTGTTCTTTCGTAAATTTTCCGTTAATCGGAAAAGTTCTGGTAATGTCCGCCGTGTAATGCTCATATTCCGCGCCGACATCCATTAGGAGCAAATCGCCCGGTTTGACAGGGCTTTGTGATTCGTTGTAATGCAAAGTCGTCGCGTTCGGTCCGCAGCCGACGATTGACGGATAGCCCCAATAATCGGCGTTGCGCTTGCGGAAAATGTATTCCATTTCCGCTTGCACCTCATACTCCATTTTCGCCCGCCCACCCGTTGCCATCGCGCGCATATGAGCTTCGGTCGAAATATCAATCGCGTGTTGCAGGATTTTCAGTTCGAATGGCGATTTGATATGGCGCATCTCGGCAAAAAGCGGCTGCGCGTTTTGAATTTTGTAGGCTTGACCCGTTTGCAGTTCTTTGGAGAAATTGTATTCCTGCCGATATTCGCGCATTCCGTTCGAATCATTTTCGCCGCCCGGAAGCAGCAGGTAAAGATTTTCGACAGCGGGTGAAATGCTTGCGCCCGTTGTGGAAACAAACGGCTGTTTGCTTTTTACGGCATCGAGAAATTTCTTAAATTCATCATTAAAGAAAACGTTTTTAACGCCGGAAATCTTCTGCGCTTCTTCGACGCTGTACATCTTTCCGTCCCAAGCCTCGCGCTGCGGATTTCGGCGCGGCAAAAACAAAAACTCGCTCATAGCACCGCCGTTTCCGGGCAGCAAAACGAGCGTTGCCCCTTGTTGTTTGAGCATCGTCAGATAATACAAATTGTTTTCCTGTCGAAAAACGTAATCAACGTCGTTTGTATAAATTCGCGGTTCGGCGCTGAACAAAATCAGCATCGAGTTTTTGCCGATTCTTTCGGCGACTTGCTGACGACGTTTCGCCAATTCCGCCTGTCGTTCGGCATCGGTAAATCGCGGCGCGGGCGGTGTCACACGAATCGCGGACGGTTCTTTTTTCGCGTCCGAATTTTCAGCATTAATATTTTGCGGAGCGCCTGCGGCGATAAAAGCCGCCAGCGCGAAACCTGCCAGGAGTTTTCTGCTTTTCATAATATTTCTCTGTTTAATAACTTGCCGTCGGCAAAAATTGCGGCGCGCGGCGCGCCTTTGTAGCTTGTTCGAATGAATACGCAAGTTTTAATAAAAGGTTTTCCGTCCATGCGCGACCGAAGAACGAAACGCCGACCGGCAAATTTTGCACGAATCCGGCGGGAACTGTAATGCTCGGATAACCTGCGACCGCAGCCCAGCTTGAGCTTCCGATATAAGCACTGCCGCAATCGCCATTGACCAAATCGGTCGCCCAAACCGGCGCATTTGAAGGCGCAAAAATCGTGTCGAGCTTGTGTTGATTCATCACCGCGTCAATTCCCTGCGCCTGTGTCATCTGTTTGGATTTTTGCAGCGCCAGACGATAAGCCCGCTCGTTTAAACCGCCTTTCTTTTGCGCCGAAACGAAAATATCCTGCCCGAAAAACGGCATTTCGCGGTCTTTGTTGTCATCATTAAATTTAATTAAATCCGCCAAAGTTCGATAAGGCGAATTGCGTTCGGCGAGATATTTATTTAAATCGGCTTTAAATTCGTAAAGCAGAACTTCAAACTCGGCGTCGCCGAATTTGTCGAAAGTCGGGAACTTTACGTCAATCAAAGTTGCACCCGCTTGTTTCATCACATCCAGCGCCGTTTCCAAAACCCGATCAACTTTTCCGTTTTTGCCGAAATATTGCCGCATCACGCCGATTCGCGCGCCTCGCAAACCGTCGCGCTGCAAAAACTGCGTGTAATCTTTCTGCGCCTTTTGCCCGCGCGTTGCTGAGTCTCTTGCATCTGAACCGGCAATGACGCCGAGCAAAATTGCGGCGTCGGCGACGGTTCGCGTCATTGGTCCGGCTGTGTCCTGCGATTGCGCAATCGGAATGATTCCCGAACGTGAAACGAGTCCGAGAGTCGGTTTAATTCCGACAATTCCGCTGTTTGACGCCGGACAAATAATCGAGCCGTCGGTTTCCGTGCCGATGGAAACCGCCGCGAGATTTGCCGAAATCGCCACTCCCGAACCGGATGAAGAGCCGCACGGATTACGATCTAAAATATAAGGATTTCTGGTCTGTCCGCCGCGCGCCGACCAGCCGCTCGAAGAATTGCTCGAACGAAAATTCGCCCATTCGCTTAAGTTTGTTTTTCCGATAAGCACCGCTCCGGCTTCTCTTAATTTTTGCGCCAGAAAAGCATCGCGCTGCGGTGTCGGCGCTTCGAGCAGCGCGAGCGAACCGGCTGTGGTTTTCATTTTGTCTGCCGTATCAATGTTGTCTTTCAAAAGCACCGGAATTCCGTGCAGCGGCGAGCGCACTCGCCCGGCTTTTCGTTCCCTGTCCAACTGCTCGGCGATTCTCACGGCGTCAATGTTGCTTTCAATGACGGAATTAACATTAGCGCCGCGTTTGTCCACATCGCGGATGCGGTCGAGATATTTTTCCGTGATTTCGCGCGCCGAAAGATCGCCGCGCTGCATTCGCGCCTGCAAATCGGCAATCGTAGCTTCTTCGAGTTCAAAACGCGGAACTCTCGTTTGTGCTTCGGTTTTCATCTTTCCGGTGAGAAGCAGCGCAGCCGCAGCCGAGCATGCGCCCGCCTGCATAAATTCACGACGATTCGTTTTTTCAGTTGACATAAGTTGTTTGAGAAGTTTCAGACTTTGGTTAGTTTATAACGCAATTTCCGCGAAATTTACAGCGAGCTATAAAGCAGAGACAAATTTATCGAGTGTCTCTGCTTTTTCTATTTCATAAATTTGCGAATTGGACACTTTGCCTTATTGCTTACATAATGTTTTCAAGTTTGACGACCCGAAGGATTGATAATAATGCTCAAAAAAGTTGCAGCTCTGGCTTTGACCTTGATTTTTGTTTTACCGACCACAATGGCAAATACGACTAACCAAACCGCCGACCGGCAATTTGAAAAACTCGCGAAAGATTACATCGAAAAATTGCTCGAAACCTCGCCCGAATGGGCGACGATTCTGGGCGATCACCGTTTTGACAATCGCCTTTCGGATTACAGCCTCGCCGGCGTGCAAAAACGGCGCGCCTTTAACGAAGAATTTGTCGACAAACTAAAAGCGATTGATATCGCGCGCCTGAGCAAAGCAAACAACATTGACGCACGCATTATGCGCGACAATCTCGAATACAATCTTTTTCAAATTGACACATTGCGCGAATACGAATGGAATCCGCTTTCGTACAACGTCGGCGGGGCGATTGACAGTCTGACTTCGCGCGATTTCGCGCCGCTCAAAGAGCGTTTGACTAATTTAAAAGGTCGGCTTGAAGCAATTCCGGCAGTCATCGCAGCCGCGAAAGCTAATCTAAAAAATCCGCCGCGCGTTTACACCGAAACCGCCATTCAGCAAAACGCGGGGGTAATCGGTTTGATAAAAGACGATATTCAACAGTTTGTTGACGACGCGCCGGATATGAAAACCGAATTAGCGCCGTCAAGGGAGAAAGCAATCGCCGCGCTCGAAGATTACGGGCGTTGGCTCAAAGAAGATTTGCTGCCGCGTTCAAACGGCGATTTCCGAATCGGCGACGCCAAATTTCGTCAAAAACTTCGTTTCGCACTCGAATCGGATTTGCCGAAAGAAGAAATCCTCAAACGCGCTGAAAAAGATTTGAAAAAAACGCAGGCGACAATGTATCGCGTCGCCCTTTCAATTTACCGAAATTACAGTCGCAATCCGAAGCATGTGGTTTTAGCAGTCAATCAAAAGCACGTTATCAAAACCGTCTTAAATAAACTCGCCGAATCGCGCCCGAACAATGAAACAATCGTCGCGCAAGCCGAGAAAGATTTGCAGGAAACAACCGATTTCGTCCGCAAAAACAATCTCGTCACCGTACCGAACGAGCCTGTCAAAGTTATCGTAATGCCCGAATATGCGCGCGGAACTTCAGTTGCTTATTGCGATTCGTCGGGACCTTTCGAGAAAAAAGCCGAGACTTTTTACGCGATTTCCCCGACGCCGAAAGATTGGGCTGCGCCGAGAGTGGAATCGTTTTTTCGCGAATATAACGATTATATGCTCGAAAATCTGACGGTTCACGAAGCGATGCCCGGACATTATCTGCAATTGATGCACGCCAACAAATTCAAAGCCCCGACACCGATTCGCGCGATTTTCACGAGCGGCTCTTTCGTCGAAGGCTGGGCGGTTTACGCCGAACAATTGATGGCGGAAAAAGGCTACGGCGGCGCGGAAGTGCGGATGCAGCAGTTAAAAATGAAACTGCGCGTGATTATCAACTCTATCATTGACCAGAAAATCCACACCGCCGGAATGACCGAAAAAGAAGCCGTTGATTTTATGATGAACGAAGGCTTTCAGGAAGAAGGCGAAGCCGTCGGCAAATGGAAACGCGCCCAGCTTTCTTCGACACAGCTTTCGACATATTACGTCGGCTCAGTCGAAGTAAACGACATTCGCCGCGCTTACGAAACTAAAAACAAAGGCAAAGTTGATTTGCGAAAAATGCACGACCAAATGCTCTCGTTCGGTTCTCCGGCGGCGAAATACGTCAAAGAAATGATGGGTTTATAAATATAATGTAGAATTTCTGGCGCGGAAAATCAATTTTCAGATAACACGGATTTGTATCTCCACCCGTTTACCTTTTTATTTCTATTGAAAGAATCTCCGAAAATTGGTAATATTTTCGCGGTCGTTATGTCTCTATAACGCACATCACGTAGAGTTCACAAGTGTTTTTTCGCCGATAAAAACTTAATTTTTCACTTCTGATAAGGCTACTATTTTTTTCTTCTATTGTAATGTCCTTTTCCACTCATATGAAAGCCCTTGTTTTGTTAATCCTGATTGTGAGTACAACCAGTTTTTCGCTTTTTAAGCCTAAACCTGTGAGAATCGGTCAATTACGAGACAATTACATCCAACGCCTGTTGAGCTACAGAGACGCTCCTTATGCTCCATACGGAAGCGATACGGGAATTAGTTGTTCTACTTTGGTTCGCGAAGCGCTGCTGGAAAGTTCGGGTCTTGAAAAAAAGGCGCGAACGGATATTTTAGCGAATTCCTGCTCAAGCCGCGATTTAAACGAAGGTTGCCACGGAGAGTTGTCTGTTGTTGCCGATGCCTCTAATCTAAACAGTGTAAATTACGATAAAATTCAACCGGGAGACATTGCCGTCGTCGGCTATGAAATCGGTATTCATACTTTGGCTTACCTCGGCGATAAACAATGGATTCACGCCGATCCGATTGCCGAAAAAGTAATCGTTTCGGACGTTCGAGATAATAATGGGTACTGGTTTAATATGAAAGCGAGAATCTTAAGGTGGAAAGCGCTGAATGGTAAGTAGAACAAATTTCAAACAAATGTTCGATAGAGAATCTCAACCCGCAAAGTAATCGGCAATTGCTTTTGTAAAACTCCGGCTTCCGGCTTCGGACGCGATTATTTCAACTTTCAAATTCATTTCTTCGACCGCACTTGCAGTAGTTTCTCCGATGCAGGCAATCGCCACATCTTTCGGCAATTCGGTTTCGCCAAAAATTTGCAGGAAGTTTTTAAACGCGGAAGGACTCGCAAAAGTGATGCAGTCAATCGAACCGCCCGCGAGCATCGCTTTAAATTTCGCCGTTTCCGATTTTGCGGGCAAAACGGTGCGGTAAGCGACGGGCGCGTCAACTGTTGCTCCGGCTGCGCGTAATTTCTGCGGTAAAACCTCGCGCGCAATTTCGGAACGCGGAAACAGAAAACGCAAATCCGCTAACTCGCCGACGTAATTTTCGATTTCTCCGCATAGACTTTCCGCGTTTGATTCAACGGGCAAAACGTCAATGTGAATTTGCGCGAGCCGCAAGCGTTCGGCGGTTGCGTCTCCGACTGCGCCGACTCGCAGATAATCAAGCTCGGCGGTTTCGAGATTTTTTGCCGTTAATCTGTTCAGAAAATGTTCGACGGCGTTTGCGCTGGTGAAAATTATCCAATCGTAGTTTTGGAGATTTTCAATCGCGGCGTCCAATTCCGCGTAATTTTCGGGCGCGGCGATTTCGATTGTCGGAAACGAAAAAACATTCGCGCCGAAACGTTTTAATTCGGCTGTGAATTCCGCGGCTTGCTCCGGCGGGCGCGTGACGACGACTGTGATTTCGGCGAGCGGCAAACTCATTTCTGAATATTTATCAGATTTTGCGCGCCTTTGGCGAGTAATCTGAGCGCCAGCAGCTCGCCGTTTTCTCTTGCTTTGGCGGAATCGCCCGTTCGCGCGTCGCGCAAAATCTCCGAGCCGTCCGGTTTGGCAACCAAGCCTTCGAGCCGCATTTCGTTTTCTTCGATTCTTGCGTGAGCGGCAATCGGAAATTGGCAGCCGCCGCCGAGACCGCGCAGAAAAGCGCGTTCGGCTTCGACGCAGGCGCGAGTTTCGGCGTCGTTTAAAACCGCGACGAGATTGTTTGTCATCAAATCTTCTTTTCGGGTTTCGATTGCCAGAGCGCCTTGCCCGACTTGCGGCAGCATTTCGTCGAACGACAAAAAAACCGTGATTCGATGTTCACATCCGAGACGTTTCAATCCGGCAGCCGCAAGAATTATCGCGTCGTATTCGCCCGCGTCCAATTTAGCGATTCTGGTGTCAACGTTTCCCCGCAAATCTTTGATTTGCAAATCAGGTCGCAGATTTTTAATTTGCGAGGCGCGGCGCAAAGAAGAAGTTCCGACAACGGCGTTTTCGGGCAAATCGGAAATTGAATTTGCGTTTGATTCTTTTCCGACAACAAGAGCGTCGCGCACGTCCTCGCGTTTTAAAACGGCGGAGATGTGAAGATTTTCGGGCAAAATAGTAGGCAAATCTTTGAGCGAATGAACCGCGAGATCAATTCGATTTGCTATTAAAGCGGTTTCAAGCTCTTTGACGAAAACGCCTTGTCCGCCGATTTCCGTCAGCGAAACGTTTTGCTGGCGGTCGCCGAAAGTTTTGATAATTTCCAGCTCGACCGAAATTTGCGGATGCTTTTCCTTTAATTGCGCGCGAACAAATTCGGCTTGCCACAAAGCAAGCCTCGAACCTCTCGTACCGATAATAATTTTATCTTTCATCTACGGTCTATTTCTTCGCCGCCTAACAAACTGCACAAAATCTCGACAAATTCTTCCGCGCCGGTTTCTTCGTGCGAGCGGCGCAAACCGTAGAGAATCGGGTGCGAGATTTTATTGACGGTCGAAAGCAGCAAATTTTGAACGGCAATTTCCTGTTCTTCGGTTAAATCGCCGAGCCGTGCGCGGTGTTTCGCCAATTCCGCCGCCGCCGTTCCCTGCATTTTTTCGCGCAGAAGTCCGAGCCTGTCGCCGATATTCATTGCGCGCATCGAGATTACGAATTCTTCGACTTCTTCCGCAATAATTGCGTCGGCGCGGACGGCTTCGCGCTGGCGGCTTTCGATGTTTGTTGCAATCGCCGTATTTAAATCGTCAACATCCGCAAGAAGCACATTTTCGATTTCTCTGATTTCAGGCGCGATGTTGCGCGGAACTGAAATATCAACAAAAAGCGTTTGCTGCGCTTCGCGCGCGGCTTGCGTGGCTTTCGCCATTTCCCGGTCAATCAAATATTCATTGGCTGAGGTCGAGCAAATTACAACGTCCGATAGTTTTAAAGCGTTTGCCAGATTCTCAAACGGAACGACCGCGCCGCCCGTTTCGACCGCCAGAAGTGCGGCTTTTTCCAATGTCCGATTGCAAATCGAAACTTTTTCGGCGCGCGTTTGTTTCAAATAACGAACGGCGGCTTGCGCCATTTCGCCCGCGCCGATGATTAAAACATTTTTTCCTTCGAGCGAGCCGAAAGTTTTTCGCGCCAGCTCGATTGCCGCCGAAGCGATTGAAACGGCGCTGCCGCCGATTTCGGTTTGGGTTCTGACGCGCTTGGCGGTGTGAAAAGCGTGGTGCAGAAGCTTGTGCAGATTCTTGCGCGCCGTGCCGGCTTCCGCTGCCAATTTATACGCTTGACGAACTTGTCCCTGAATTTGCGTTTCGCCGATAATCATCGAATCGAGCGACGACGCGACGCGAAACAAATGCCGCGCGACCGCCGCGTCCCGCAAACGATATAAATGCGGTTCGATTTCTTCAAACGGCGTGGAATGAACCGTAAAGATAAAATCTCCGATTCGATTTTCGATTTCGCGTTCCGAAGCCGGGCTTTCAATTAAAATTTCGACGCGATTGCAGGTTGAGAGAATAAGGGCTTCGTTGATAATCGAGCCGTCCGCGAGAAGCGGCAGAGCCGCAAGACAAGCGTCTTCGCTGAAGGCGATTTGTTCTCGGACTTCGACAGGTGCGGTGTTGTGATTTAACCCAAATAAATAAAGAGACATTCTTTTGAGCCTTCGAGAATAGAATAAAAGTAATTAAAATTCCGCACAAGTTAGCGAACCTGAAAAATTCTGCATTGATAAATTCAGACCGCTAATTTACCAAATTGCTGGCGATAAAAAAACTCCTCAATATGTTAACGCGCATTCCGGTTAAGAAATAGTCCGGCAACGAGATAAAAATTTCGAAAAAATACATCTTTTTATCTTTTTGTTTTAAACTTCGGGTATTAGAGTCCCAAAAGTTCAAATTTTCTCTTCTTGAACAGTCGCTATTTCAAACCTCTTTTTACAACAAAACGCCCGTTTTTGACAGAATGATGAGATGCTTGACATATTTTTAATCTAATTGAAAAATTTTTCCCGGAAAGTGATGTAACTCGCAAATGCGCGCAATGATTTTAGCAGCCGGATTCGGCACGAGGCTTTTTCCGCTGACCGTTGACCGGACAAAACCGGCGATTCCCTTTTTAGGCAAACCGCTCGTCGGTTACGTCGCCGAATATTTGTCGGGCTTCGGTTTTGACGAAATCGTCGTCAATCTTCATCATCAACCGGAATCTGTCAAACAGGCGCTCGGCGACGGCTCGGATTTCGGCGTGCGAATTCATTACACACTCGAACAGCCCGCGATTCTCGGAACTGCGGGAGCTTTGTGGAACGCGAGAGAATTTTTGCAGGACGAGACTTTTCTCGTAATCAACGGCAAAATTATCACCGACATTGATCTAGCCGCCGCGCTCGGAATGCACAAAGATTCGGGCGCGCTCGCCACAATGGTCTTGAAAGAAAATCCAAAACACGAAAAATTTACCATCATCAATACCCAAGGCGGCTTCGTCACGGGCTTCGGCAGTTTTCCAGAACCAATTTTTCCTGACGAAGACCAAAGACCAAAGACCGAAGACCAAAGCCCGCTGATGTACACCGGAATTCAAATTTTAGAACCGGCGGTTTTCGATTACATTCCGCCCGGCGTCGAATCCGATATTATTTCGGTTTTTTATCGCCCGGTAATGGCTCACGGCGAGCGGATAGCGGCGCACGTTGCCGACGGAAATTGGCGCGAGCTTTCGACGATTCAGCGTTATTTGGATATTTCGCTGGCGGTTTTAAATGGCGAAAATAATGGTGTTTCGGTTAGCAAAAATGCCGACATCGCTTTGACGGCGAGCGTTCGAGATTCGATTTTGTGGGACGATGTGACGATTGAGCCGGGCGCGATTGTCGAGCGCGCGATTTTAGGCGACGGAGTTCTTATTAGAGCCGGAGAAACAATAAAAAATGCGGCTGTCGTCCGCGCCGATTTGGTCAGAGATGCCGAGATTCCGGCAAAAGCTTTGCCCGGACATTTTGAAGGCGAAAATTATGTCGTCCCGCTCGGTTAATGCTAAAATCTGCCAAAGTTTATGACCGACGAATTTCAATCGCAGATTTTCAGCGAATCGGCAATTCAGAGATTAGAGCGATTTTTACAAGCGCGTTTCGGCGGCGCGGCGCGGAAAATCGTGCCGCTGACGCCCGACGCTTCTACGAGGGAATATTTTCGTGTTGGTTGGGACAAAAAAACGGCAATTGCCTGTGTTTACCCGGAAACTTTTTCGCCGCGAAATTTCCCGTATCTCGATCTGACAAATCTCTTTCTCGCGTCGGGTTTGCCCGTTGCCAAAATTTTAGAAGTTAACGGTTCGCTCGGAATTATCGTTCACGAAGATTTCGGCGACCGCATTTTGCGCCCGATTTTATTGACCGCGACCGACGACGAGCGCGAACCGTTAATCAATCAGGCAATCAAATTAATCGCAAACATTCAAGTTGCCACCGAGCGAGCGTTTTCGCTCGATTCGATTGCGTCACGACTCGCGTTTGATTTTGAAAAGCTTTCGTGGGAGCTGGATTTCTTTTTCAAACATTATTTCGAGAGCTACAGCGGCGTTGTTTTATCGCCCGAAGAAGCGGCAAATATAAAAGGCGAATTAAACGAAGTCGCGCGAGCGCTGGCGATCCGCCCGCGCGTTTTGTGTCACCGCGATTTCCATGCGGCTAATTTGATGCTCGACCGCGAAAACCGGCTGAGAATAATTGACCATCAGGACGCGCGGATGGGACCGGCGAGCTACGATTTGGTTTCGCTTCTGCTGGACAGAATCAGCGAACCGCCCTCGCGCGTGTGGCTGAGGGAAAAACGGATGCTGTTTTTGGAAGAACGCCGCATGCTTGGTCTCGCGCCGATTGACCCCGACGATTTTGCCGCCGAGTTTCGATTGATGACGATTCAGCGTTGTTTGAAGGCAATCGGCACGTTTTCATTCCAGACCGCCGTTCGCAATCGCGCCGGTTACGTTCAATACATCGAGCCGATGTTTCAAGTCGTTCAGCGCGCAGTCGAAAGTCTCGGACGTTTTCCGCATCTGCAAAAAGCTATCAGAGAGCGGGAACAATCGAAATAATCGCTTTTTCGGCGTTGGCAATTTTGACAATTTGCAAGTTGTTTTCGACAATTTTGAGAAGCAGCCCGAAATCAAAAGCGAATGCTCGCTTGGAACAGTATTGTCCCCCAATTTTAGAGGAGAAAAGAAATGAAATTTTTAAAAAGAAATGCGCTTTTTCTATTAGGCGTTGTCATCATCGCATTGTCCGTTTCCGCCTGCTCAAGCCAGCAGACTGCGGAAACTAAACCGGTTAATAACAGCACGACGGCACAACCGGCGGCGACAACGCAGCAGAATCCGGCATCGCAGCCGAATACCGTAACAGAGAAAAACACGGCTTCTAAAGAGCCGGAAATTGAAATCTCGCTCCCGGTAAATGCTTCGTCAGCCGCCGTGGGAAGCACCGTAGCCATTCCGATTGCGATCAACAGTAAATCGAACAAAGAGATTTTCTCTTACAGCTTTGCCGTGATGTTCGATCCCAGTGTTTTACAGCCGACCGATCAGCCGATCAGCACGACGGGAACGCTGAGCGAAGGCTTTACCGTGGCTGCCGATACAAAAACGGCGGGGCGACTCGGATTAGCAGCCGCGACCACAGGCAAAACCGTTAAAACAAACGGAACGCTGCTGAACACGCATTTTAAAGTGATCGGAAAAGGCGCGGAAAAAAAGAATTTAACAATCTCCCAGCCGGTTTTTGAAGACAGCAGCGGTACTGCGATAAATGTAACCGCCACAATGAAACACTAATCTTTTGGCGTTCGCCGCAATTTCTCTTTGGGAATGTAGAGAAAGTTTTCATTTGATTAGATAAGTCATTTACTTTGCCGCGCTTCGCAGTAATTTTGGGACACAGGTTAAAGCACTCCTGTATCCCAGGAATTGCTGCTTTTGTAAAAACAGCCGATTTCAAAGCTTATAAATTTGAGTGCCGTCAAGGACCTTCGTAAGGCTCGACACCCGTATCAACGATTTTCCAGATTTCGGATTCAGGGACAAAGAACGGTTTTTTAGTGATACATATTTTCAAAGTTTCTTTGTCTTCGTTATAAACAGCAGTCAATTCGATGCCGTAAGGACCTTTCACTTCAACATCGTCTCCTTCGGGAAGCGAAACTCCTTCCTTCTCCAAATCCTTCCTCAGATGATTCAGCTCTTCTCTGGTAATTCCGCCGTATTGTTTGCAATCAGGCATTGTATAACTCCTTTTACCCAACTTTTTTAATTTAAACTGCTTTCTTTACCAAATAACAAACAACCATTGTAGCTGACAATTAAAAGTAATAGGAGCCGAGTTTTATTGCGAGCTTTTTAACTGCCCAATTCTTCTTTTGCTCAATGTTGCCAAAAAAAGAGCCGCGCTTCACGGAACGCGGCTAAAATTATTCTTCAAGGAGAATATAAAGAGACTTTCGGAAAAATCACAGCGCAACTGCGCGGGGCAATCCCCCAATTGCCGCTTCGTTCAACTACCCTGCTTTCCTTCCGATTGTTATATGAAAATGCTCATTTCATAGCCTTTTCCACAAATTGACAAAACGGCAAGTGAGCCGATAAAACCGAGCTTTTCTTTTATTCACTGTTCAAAGCAAAAAAGAGCCGCCAAAGATAAAGCAGCGGTCTTGGTGATGACTCAAGTTGTATGGCAATGTTGCCGCATGGAATAAGCAGCCTTTGCTTTTTTTGAGCCTGTATCTAAAAATGTATTTACTATTGACTTACGCCGAGTAATTTGGAGTTTTTTAGATTGTCATAATTTATCGTCAAAATCAGGCTAAAGTATTCAGTGTTACTCGATGTGTTTAACTTTATATGAATCAGACTTACATCAACGAATTAAAAAATCATATCGGCGAGGAGGTCACGCTCAAAGGCTGGCTTTACAACTCGCGTTCGAGCGGAAAGCTCGTTTTTTTGCAGTTGCGCGACGGCACGGGAATCGTTCAATGCGTTGTTTTCAAAGGCAACGATGAAGAAGTTTTCGAGAAAACCAAGGCGCTCGGTCAGGAATCGTCTTTAATCGTCAAAGGTTTGGTCAAAGAAGACGCTCGCTCGCCGATTGGCGTCGAGGTTGACGTTCGCGGAGTTGAGGTTCTGCAAAACGCTGCGGATTATCCGATTACGCCGAAAGAACACGGAACCGAGTTTTTGATGGACAACCGGCATTTGTGGATTCGCTCGCGCAAACAGAATGCTGTTTTAAAAGTCCGTCATACGGTTATCAAAGCCGTGCGCGATTATTTTGACGACAACGGGTTTATCTTAGCCGACACGCCGATTTTTACGCCCAACGCCTGCGAAGGCACGACGACGCTGTTTGAAGTTGATTATTTCGGCGACGAAAAAGCGTATCTGACGCAAAGCGGGCAGCTTTACAACGAAGCGACCGCCGCCGCTTTCGGTAAATCTTACGCTTTCGGTCCGGTTTTTCGCGCTGAAAAATCGAAAACACGACGACATTTGACCGAGTTCTGGATGGTCGAGCCGGAAATGACTTACGCGACGCTCGACGATGTGATGAACGTCGGCGAAGAATTGATTTTGTATATCGTCGAGCGCGTTTTAAACGACCGGCAGGAAGAATTGAAAACGCTTGAGCGCGACGTTTCCAGACTCGAAGCAATCGCCAAACCGTTTCCGCGCGTGCATTACGACGACGCGGTGAAAATCCTTCAGGAAGGTTTTCAAAAGGGCGAGTTGGAAAGCAACTTTGATTGGGGCGGCGATTTCGGCGCGCCCGATGAAACTTATATCTCAAAACAATTCGACGCGCCCGTTTTCGTCCATCATTTTCCAGCTGTCATCAAAGCGTTTTATTTCGAGCGCGACCCCGAACGCGCGGAGCTTGCGTTAGGCGCGGATTTGCTCGCGCCCGAAGGTTACGGCGAAGTCATCGGCGGCGGTGAGCGCGCGCGCGATTTGGAATTTCTCGAAAAACAAATCGAAGAACACAATTTGCCGCGCGAAGCGTTTGAATGGTATCTGGATTTGCGGCGTTTCGGCGCAGTTCCGCACGCCGGATTCGGAATGGGCATCGAACGCTGCACGGCTTGGATGTGCGGAATTGAACACGTCCGCGAAACGATTCCCTTCCCGCGAATGCTTTATCGCTTGAAACCTTAAACAAAGATACCGAACGTAATTGTTATTTAGGGAGCCAACGGCGACTGCAAATTAATTTGCAGTCGCCGTTTTTACTTTGTATCAAATCAGCGCACATTAGCGCATGGCGAATCCTCAAACAGCGCTTGCGTTCGCCCTCGAAACGATTAAAGCGCGGGTCGCCTCAGGATTTCAGCCAAGGCTTGCAATCGGGTTGAGTCTGCTCCACCCTTCATAGTGCCAGCGCTCTTCTCCAATGACGGCGCGAGTTTTTTTAGTTCTCCAAGTTCTTTTCGATTCAGTTGTGAACTCTCAGCTCTTTGAATCGCCTGCCGCAAGTCTGCGATTCGGGCAGAAGGCAGAGCTTGTGAACGCTCCAACTGATCCACGTAAGCCTTCGCTACGACTAATTGACGCGACCACTCAATTTTCTCCTGATTCTGCACATTCAATTGAGCTACCCGAACCGCTTTTGCAGCGTCGATCTCGTTTTGTGTGAGATGCTTGGTCGGCGTCAGCTCAAAGATGTCCAGTCCGCGCGCGATTTCTGACGAGTAAATGTGCCCGTTGTACCAGTAAGCAGACCACGAGCCGCCCATTACGATCATCTTTGGATCAATCGGTCCCCGATCAAAATAAGCAATCTCAACAGGATTGTCCGGGTCAGTGAAATCCATAATGGAGATGCCGCCCTGGTACCAGGCTTGTACCTTAATGTCGCGTCCGGGAACGGGAATGAGCGAGCCGTTATGAGCGACACAGTTCTCGCTTTCACTCTGCGCAGCCGGCAACTTGTAATAGCTCGCGAAGCTCAGCTTGTTATCTGCCAAGCGGAAAATCGCATTGGCGCCCCATTTGTTCGGATCATTCTCGCGGCAGCGCGCGCCCATTCCGCCACCCCACTCATCGGTAAACACGACTTTTTTCCCGTCATTCGAAAAAGCTGCCGAGTGCCAATATGAATAGTTCGGATCGTTTACCGCGTCTATACGCTTGGGATTGACCGGATCTTTGATGTCCAGCAAAATTCCATTTCCAGAGCAGGCGCCTGCGGCGAGTCCGATCTCCGCGTAAACGGTAATATCGTGGCACTGGTCGGTGGCTACCGGCTTGTTGTTTTCATGGGAACCGCCATTAGTCAGTCCGTTAATAGCGCCCGTCTTTGGATCGCTAAACACTCGGGGGCTGGACACTATCTGAGCATTTTGCGGCGCAGCCAACGGCACCTTGATCACATCAATCCGAAAGCGCGCAGTATTTGGGTCCTTGTCCGGTGTACCGCCAGAGCACCCAGCCAGTTCTTCGCCCGGACGGACAAAAGAGGTTCCCGAGACGTAGATGTAAACGTTGTTCTTATCATTCGGACTAACTACCAGCGTATGCGTGTGTGAGCCACGGCAGGTTTGTACCGCTCCCACCTGCTTCGGATGACTAATGTCGGAGATGTCGAAAATCCTGACACCGCGGAAACGATCTTTGTGCGCTGCCGGCATCTGCTGTTGTCCGGCAGCGGGCGCAAATCCCTGCGGACCGCAATCAAGCCGTCCGTTCGGCATCTCGACCGACATAAAGAGCAGGTTCTTGTAAACGGATACGTCGCCCTGTCCGCCCGGGCACACCACCGAAGTCAACAATCTGGCTTTCGCCGGACTGGAGATGTCATAGATGTTAACGCCGTAAAAGTTGCCCATAAACAGGTGGTTGCCCTGGAACGCAAGGTCGGAGTTGGCAAAAGCGAGCTGAGCCAACCCCATCCGGGCAGACTCGGGTATCATTGACGGATCGTTAATGCCAAAGGAACCCAGCGTCTCCTTCACCTTCGGGCTATTAGGATCGTTGGAGCCGAGTTGAAAGGCGTCGGGCTTTTTGAGCAGCATGAGATGCTTGATGCCCATCGCGGCTTCGCCCGCATCATATAATCCCGGCGAGAGTTTGGCGCGCGGGTCGTTGGCATCTGACCCCTTCATCCCATCCGGTAGCTGGGGTGCCGGTGCAGGAGTTTGCGCCGATGTTCCGGCTGTAAAACACCAGCACAAAACAAGGGAAGCTGTTAGTAAACGGAAAGCAATAATGTGTATTCGATTCATAATTTATCTTCTACGGTTTTTCACCCAACATGGTTTCCATGACCCTAATCTCAGCGCGTTGACCGCTGTCCACATCGGATGCGAAATTGAACAGTTCGGCATTCTGCCCTGCGCCGGCAGTGTCGAACAATTCCTTTACCATAATCAACGCACCATTGTGGTGCTGAATCATCCCGGTCAAAAATAGATGATCAAACTCCGCGCCTTTTGCTTTTTTTAAGGCGTCCATCTGCTTTGGGGTAAGCATTCCGGGCATGAGCTTGTGGTGCTGATGGCTTGACATGTCGTGACCTGGCATATCCATGTTTGACATTCCCGGCATTGGCGGCGAGACCTGCTCTCCCCTGACTTCGAGCCACCGTTTCATAAACTTCATTTCGTCCGACTGTGACTGGCTGATGCGTGCTCCGAGCAACCGGAGATTCTTGTTCTCCGTACGCGACTCGATTAGCGCCGTCATTTCAACCGCTTGCGCGTGGTGCATAATCATCCCCTGCATAAACTCCACATCCTTCGGTGAACGGGGCGGCAGTGTCGCCCTCGTCGATGGCGGTAGTGTTCGGGTTGGCTCGCCCGGCGCACCTGGCTGCACTATAACGGGCGGCGCCTGAGAATTAACCTCCTGTGCGCAGACCGGCAGCGAGAAGAAACACGTCAGAGCACCGGCGACTATGAGCCAGCTTCGCGGCGTCGCAACACTGATCACTGACCGAAGCTTAAGCTTGGTCCTATAAGGAAGCGACTGCATCAGCGTTGAGTAATCAAGCATTGGGCAATTACTTTATCACAAATAAGAGACAGGAGCTAACCTTGTGAGAGCAGCGTCCGCAAAATGTGCATGGCGATAAACGTAAACATTCCCGCGCTCCGGCAGAGGCGCTTTTTCTTTTCCCGAATTTAAGCTTTATTAACCGTTCGGCGTTAAAATGAAGAAAATGAGGAAAAGAGTTTTTAGCTTTATTGCGCTGTTTGTTTTGCTGTTTGCGCTGAATTTGTTTGCACAGGCGCAGGCGATTCGGGATTTGAAACCCACCGTCATTCTGATTTCGCTTGACTGCGCGCTGCTTTCATCGCGCACGGCGCGGCTTTTAAAAGGAAAACCATTGTCGAGCCGTTTCCGAACGTCAACATCTATTACATAATGACCGAGATTTTAAATTTTAAACCCGCGTCCAATGACGGCAATTTCGACACGGCTAAAGCGGTCTTAAAAAATTTCAGAAATTAAAAGCATTTTTTTCGTTTTGCGCGGTCTGTGTTAATCTTTTTCTCGTTCTTCCTAATTTTTACGCTTTTATAAATAATCTATGAGTTGGTTTCGGCGCGATAAGCCAAAGCTCGATGAACAACCGGACGACGGCGAAAAGCGCGTCAAAACCGAAGGCATTTTTATCAAATGTCTCGAATGCGAAAAGGCGCTTTACAAAGGCGAGCTGGAGGATTCGCTGCAAGTCTGCATTTACTGCGGTTATCATTTCCGGCTCGACGCGCGCACCAGACTGAAAACATTATTCGATGAAGGCAAATACGAAGCGCTTGATGAAAATATTGTTTCCGGCGATCCGCTCGGATTTGTTGATACCAAGCCTTACAAAGACCGGCTCGAACAAGCGCGCAAATCTTCGGGCTTGCCGGAAGCCGTGATTTGCGGTCGCGGCACGGTCGGCGGTTTTTTGGTTTTCGCCGCAGCGATGGATATGAGCTTTATCGGCGGCTCAATGGGTTCGGCGGTCGGCGAAAAGCTCGCGCGTTTGATCGAAAGAGCCATCCGGGAGCGCGGCGCTGTGATTATTTTCGCCGCTTCCGGCGGTGCGCGAATGCAGGAAGGCACGCTTTCATTAATGCAAATGGCGAAAATTTCCGCCGCGCTCGCCCAACTCGAAGCCGCCCGGCTGCCGTTTATTTCGGTTTTGACTGACCCGACGACCGGCGGCGTTACGGCGAGCTTTGCAATGCTCGGCGACGTTAACATCGGCGAGCCAAAAGCCCTCATCGGTTTCGCCGGACCGCGCGTGATCGAACAAACAATCCGACAAAAACTGCCCGCCGGTTTCCAGCGTTCAGAATTTCTGCTCGAACACGGGATGCTCGACCTCGTAGTTGACCGCCGCGAATTGCGCGACACGATTATCCGTCTGCTCCGATTTATGATGAACCCGAACGCGAAACCGCGCGAAGACGCGATTTTCGCCGATTTTCCCGAATAAACGCTGCTTTATTTTTCTGCCGTGAACTTTGACGAATCGGTCAAATATCTTTATTCGCTCGGACACGAAACGCTGGCGATGAAGTTCGGTCTGGAAAACACGCGGCGGCTTCTCGCCGCTTTGGGCGAGCCGCAAAAATCTTTTCTTAAAATCCAAATCGCTGGGACAAACGGCAAAGGCTCGGTTGCAGCATTTTTAGATTCGATTTGCCATGCCGCTTCGATAAAAACAGGGCTTTTCACCTCGCCGCATCTCGTTTCGATAACCGAAAGAATCAAAATCAACGGAATCGAAATCACCGAAGCGAAATTCGCCGAATTAACGAGTCGGGTCAAAGAAACCGCAGAGCATCTGATTAAAAATAAAGTATTGGAAGCGCTGCCGACTTTTTTTGAACATTTAACGGTAATCGGTTTGCTGGCTTTTGCCGGTGAAAAAGTTGATTTGGCAATTTTAGAAACAGGTTTGGGCGGTCGTCTCGATTCGACAACAGCCGCCGAATCGGAAATTGCTTGCCTGACGCCGATTGATTTTGACCATCAGGAGTATCTGGGCGAAACCCTCGAAAAAATCGCCGGAGAAAAAGCCGCCGTCATTCATTCGCAAACGCGCTCAGTCATCATTTCAAAACAAAAACCGGCAGCTTTAAATGTGATTTTAAAAAGATGCGCCGAAACCGGAATTAAACCGATTGTTGACGCCTGCCGTTTTGAAGTCAAAGGCGCAACGCTGGACGGAAAAATGTTTGCGACATTTCAAAGTGCAAACGAAATTTACGAAAATGTTTGTCTGAATTTACGCGGGCGGCATCAGCTCGAAAACGCCGCAACTGCAATTGTCACGGCAGAAAATTTAAAAGATTTTTCAATCTCGCGCGCTGCAATCATCGAAGGTCTGGAAACCGGGACGCACGCCGGAAGGCTCGAAATTCAAGGAAATATTTTATTCGACGGCGCTCACAATGCAGCAGGCGCAAAAGCTCTCGGTGATTTCCTGCAAGAATTTATCCGAAACAAAATCACGCTCGTTTTCGGCGCGATGCGCGATAAAGATTTGTCGGAAATTGCTTCGCTCTTATTCCCGCTCGCAGAAAACCTGATTCTTACGCGAGCCGAAAATCCACGTTCCGCAGCGCCGGAGAAACTACGCGATTTCGTCCCGCAGAATTTTCCAGCCGAAAAAGTTTTTGTCGCCGAAAGCGTTTCCGAAGCAATAAAAAAAGCGCGGAAAATTGCCGCGCCCAAAGATTTGATTTGCGTCACCGGCTCGCTTTATCTTATCGGCGAAGCAAAATCAGTTTTAAATTCGTAATTTATTTTTTGCCGTTTTCTGATAAAAAGGTTTCCATAAATTTAGTGGAGAAATTTCCGGCTTGAAAATCGGGGTCGTTCATAATTTTGATATGAAGCGGAATCGTCGTTTTAATGCCTTCGACAACCATCGCTTCGAGCGCGCGGCGCATTCTGGCAATTGCCAATTCGCGTGTGCGAGCGTGAACGATTAATTTCGCAATCATTGAATCGTAATAAGGCGGTACGACATAGCCTTCGTAAGCCGCCGTGTCAATTCGTACGCCCGGACCGCCGGGAATATTGAACGCCGTGATTTTACCGGGCGAAGGCGTGAATTTCACCGGGTCTTCGGCGTTGATGCGGCATTCGATTGAATGACCGACGATTTGCACGTCTTCCTGCCTGTAACCTAAATCTTCGCCTTCGGCAATGCGGATTTGATTGCGAACAATATCGGCGAGCGTGACCATTTCAGTCACCGGATGCTCGACCTGAATCCGCGTATTCATCTCCATAAAATAAAATGAGCCGTCTTCATCAAGGAGAAATTCAAAAGTTCCTGCGCTCGAATAACCGATTTCACGACAAGCGTTGACCGCCGCCGAACCCATTTTCTCGCGCAGCTCCGGCGTTAAGACCGGTGAAGGCGCTTCTTCCAAGAGTTTTTGATGACGGCGCTGAATCGAGCATTCGCGCTCGCCGAGATGTACGCAGTTGCCGTGTTCGTCGGCTAAAACCTGAATTTCGATATGGCGCGGGCGTTCGATGTAGCGCTCGATATAAACCGCGCCGTTTTTAAACGCGGCGGCGGCTTCGGTCGAAGCGGCGGTTAAAGCTGGAAATAATTCTTCTTCGCTGCGAACGATTCGCATTCCGCGACCGCCGCCGCCCGCAGCGGCTTTGACAATTACCGGAAAACCGATTTCGCGCGCCAATTGAACGGCTTCGTCGCCCGCTTCGAGCGGTTCGGGGCTGCCGGGCAAAATCGGAACTCCTGCGGCTTGCATCGTCCGGCGCGCCTCGACTTTATCGCCCATCATTTTGATCACTTCCGGGCGCGGTCCGATAAATTTAATATTGCAGTCTTCGCAGATTTTGGCGAAAGTTTCCGATTCGGCTAAAAAACCGTAGCCGGGATGAATTGCGTCAACATTGGTGATTTCGGCGGCGGAAATAATTGCGGGAATGTTGAGATAACTCTGCGCCGACGGCGCGGGACCGATGCAAATGGCTTCATCGGCAAAACGAACGTGCAGAGCGTCGCGGTCGGCTTCCGAATGAACCGCGACCGTTTGAATGCCCATTTCTTTGCATGTCCAGATAATTCGACAGGCAATTTCGCCGCGATTGGCGATTAGGATTTTTTTGAAATTTCTTTTCATTTGTTCGTCGTTCGTTGTTCGTCGTTCGTTGTTCGCTTAATTAGTCTGCTACGTAAAATCAACGAGATTACTGGGCTTGCAACAACGAACAACGAACGACGAACAACGAACGATTGCTATTTTTTAACTCCGAAGAGCGGTTGACCGTATTCAACGGGTTGACCGTTTTCGACGTAGATTTTGACGATTTCACCCGTGACTTCCGCCGGAATTTCGTTCATCAGCTTCATCGCTTCGACAATGCAAACGACTGTGTCGGGCGTGACTCGGCTTCCGATTTTGACGAACGGCTCAGCGTCGGGCGACGGCGTGCGGTAAAACGTACCGACAATCGGCGAAGCGATTTTATATAAACTTTCATCTTCCGAAACTGGGGTTTCGGTTTTGGGAGCTTCTTCAGCTTTTGCCGGATTCTGAGGCGCAGATTGATTTGTCGGGGCAACAGCGGGTTGCGGCGCAGGGGATTGAATAATTTGAGGAGCAAGCTCTTTTTTGAGTCGAACGCGAATGTTTGCGTTTTCAAACTCGAAATCGGTAAAACCGTGCTGGCTGACCAAATCCGCCAATTCGCGCAATTCGGTCATATTCAGCGACGCTTCCGCCTGCTGCGCCCGCTGTTGCTGCGGCTGTCCGTGTCGGCGGTTTCCCCGACGATGACCGCCGCGGCGATGATGTTCACGATTTTCGTTTTCCTGCTGCGCGTTTTGCGATTCGGTCGGTTCCGCTTTAATCGCTTCCGCTCCTCCGGTGTCGTTCATTTTGCCTCGCTCCTCAACCGTAAATAGTAAATCGTGAATCGTGAATCGCAAGCATTTTTCACGCCTGCGATTCACGATTCACGATTTACTTTTTATTTTTACTTAGTTTCCTGTTTCGCCGCCAACTCGCGCGGATTGTCAACGAGTTCAATCACGGCAAGTTCGGCGTTGTCGCCTTGACGACGACCGAGACGAATAATTCGCGTGTAGCCGCCGTTGCGGTCTTTGTAGCGCGCGCCGAGTTCATTAAACAATCTTTGCACGGCTTTGACTCCGGCGGTTCGTTCCGGGCGTTCTTTCGGTTCGCCTTTTTTGCCGCGAAAACGGCTTATTTCCTGTTTATAAGTCGTATTTCCGGCGTGAAAATAAGCCGCCGCCTGACGACGCAGATGGACGGCGTCAACTTTTGCCGAGTCGCCTGTCAAATTCTGCGCGCGGCGCGAAAGCGTAATCGCTTTTTCGACAAACGAGCGCAGTTCCTTAGCTTTCGGCAGCGTCGTAATAATATATTCGTTATCTGAATTAATTAAAGAAGTCGCCATATTCCGCAGCATCGAAATGCGATGCGCGGTCGTTCTGCCCAATTTCCGGTGTGAATTTAAATGCCTCATATCAGTAATCAGTAATCAGTAATCAGTAATCAGTAATCAAATTTTAAACTTATTACTAATTACTAATTACTTATTACTATCTATTCTTCGTCTTCGTAATCGTCGTAATCGCCGTTGCTGCTGCCGCCGGTGCCGGGAATCGGATTGCCTTGTTCGTCGAAATCCATACCGAAATCGAGTCCGAGACTGTGCAGCAAATCTTTAATTTCGTTGAGCGATTTTTTGCCGAAATTCTTCGTCGTCATCATATCGCGCTCGCTTTTTTTAACGAGATCGCGAATCGAGCGAATATCGGCGTTTTTCAAACAGTTGTAAGCGCGAACCGAAAGCTCAAGCTCGTCAATCGAGCGGTCGAGCACGTCGTTTCGCGGCAGCGGCGCGCGGGCAATGTCTTCGTAACGATATTCTTCCTGCTCTTCTTCAAAATTGATGAAGATACTCATATGGTCTTTGACGAGCTTTGCCGCCAGACCAATCGCATCGTCCGGGCGAACCGAACCGTCCGTCCAAACTTCAATCGTCAATTTGTCGAATTCGGTGTTTTGCCCGAGACGCGCGGCTTCGACCGTGTAATTAACTTTTTTGACCGGCGTGTGTACCGAATCAATCGGAATATAACCGATTGACAAATCTTCGTCGTTGTTGCGCTCAGCCGGGACATAACCGCGTCCGCGTTTTAAGCGCATTTCAACGTTCAGAGAACCGCCTTCGCTGATCGTCGCAATATAAATGTTTTTATCGAGAATCTCGACCTCGCCGTCAGCTTCAATATCTGCGCTCGTCACTTCTCCGGCTTCGTTTTTGCTGATGGTCAGAGTTTTCGGTCCCGCACTGTGCAAACGAAGGGGAACCTGTTTGAGATTTAAAATCACGTCGGTCGCGTCTTCCACCACTCCGCGAATCGAAGAAAACTCATGTTCGACGCCTTCGATTTTGACGGCGGTAATCGCCGCGCCTTCAATTGAAGACAGCAGCGCGCGGCGCAAAGAATTTCCGATTGTCGTTCCAAAGCCGCGCTCAAAAGGCTGCGCGAAAAATCTGCCGTGCCGGTCGGTCATCGTTTCGCCGTCCGCCATCAGGCGTTCCGGCATTTTAAAATCCGTCCAAAGATTATTTTGATTCATATTTAGTGCGTCAAAACGCAAAAATGCAAATCCGCCGCGAGCCGGATGCGAACGAAAAATTCGAGTCGCATCCGGCTTACGGCAGTTTGCCGATTTAGAACCTACTTGCTGTAAAGCTCAACGATTAATTGTTCGTTGATGTTGCTGTCAATATCTTCGCGTCTCGGCAAAGTCGTTACGGTTGCCGCCAAATCGCCGGTGTCGGCGGGCGAAATCCACGACGGGCGACCGCGACCGGCTGCCGTTGACCACGCGCCTTCGACAAAAACATTCGCGCGCGTCGCGTCTTTGATCGCAATTACATCGCTGACTTTGACTTGAAACGACGGAATATCAACTTTGCGTCCGTTGACTGTAACGTGACCGTGATTAACGAGCTGGCGCGCCTGGCGGCGCGAAGTAGTAAATCCGGCGCGATAAACCGCGTTGTCGAGTCGGCGTTCGAGCATAAACAACAGGTTTTCGCCCGTAATGCCTTTTTGACGCGCCGCTTTTTCGAAATAATTGCGAAACTGCTTTTCGAGAACAAAATAAATGCGTTTGACTTTTTGTTTTTCCCGAAGCTGTTGCCCGTAACCGGCAAGCGCCTTGCGCCGAGCCGTCGCACCGTGCTGTCCGGGCGGCTGCGTGCCGCGCTTTTCAATCGGACAAATCGGCTTGTAGCATTTATCGCCTTTTAAAAATAATTTTCCACCTTCGCGGCGGCACAAACGGCACACCGCGTCTCTATATCTTGCCATTTTATTTACGTCTGAAAATCCGCCGCTTCAAGCGCCGGAAAAGTTTACAAGCAACTTTCAAAAACGTTTTGAAAATTGCCCTTCATCCTTTGAACAAAATGATGAATTAGGAGCGATGAATGATGAATTAAAAACAGTTCATCGTTTATCATTACTAATTCATCGTTAAATCAAACACGCCGTCTTTTCGGCGGACGACAGCCGTTGTGCGGAATCGGCGTAATATCGCGGATTGCCATCACACGGATTCCGGTGTTGTGAATTGCCCTGATTGCCGATTCACGACCGCCGCCGGGACCTTTAACGCGAACTTCGCATTGCGTCATTCCGGCTTCGAGCGCTTTACGCGCGGCTTCCGAAGCGGCTTGCTGCGCCGCAAACGGAGTGCCTTTGCGCGAGCCTCTAAATCCACGCGCGCCCGAAGACGATTGCGAGACCAAATTGCCTTCCATATCGGTAATCGAAATCAGCGTGTTGTTAAACGACGCCGAAATCACCACGATTCCCGACGGGATATTTTTTCTCTCTTTTTTGCGGAAAGCCTTTTTCTTTCCCGCAGCTTTTCCTGTTGCTTTTGCCATTAAATTAGTTCGTTGTTCGTTGTTCGTCGTTCGTTGTAGATTGCTTTATTGCAACGATCAACGAACGACGAACAACGAACTAATTATTATTTCTTGCCCGGTGCTTTTTTCTTGGCGACGGTCATTCTGCGCGGTCCTTTACGGGTGCGGGCGTTAGTGTGTGTACGTTGCCCGCGCACCGGCAGACTGCGGCGGTGACGCAAGCCGCGATAGCAGCCGATGTCCATTAAGCGTTTGATGTCGAGCTGGATGCGTTTCCGTAAATCGCCTTCGACTTCGCCCTGCTGGTCAATAATCGTGCGAATTCTGGTCAACTCGTCTTCGCTCAAATCGCGGATTTTCGAGTCAACGCTGATTTCAGCTTCATTTAAAATTGATGTCGCGCGCGATTTGCCGATGCCGTAAATATACGTCAAACCGATCTGCGCTCTCTTTTGCGGCGGTAAATCAACTCCTGCTATACGAGCCATTTTCTTAAATGCTGAATTATGAACGCGGAATGCGGAATTTTGTTTTTATTCATCGTTCCGCGTTCCGCCTTCATCGTTCGGATTATCCTTGTCTTTGTTTATGTTTCGGGTTCGTGCAAATTACGCGCACGATACCTTTACGATGAATGATTTTGCAGTTATCGCAAATTTTTTTAACCGACGGACGTACTTTCATTGCTCTGTCCTTAAAATTTATTTATAACGATACGTAATTCGCCCGCGACTTAAATCATAAGGCGACAATTCGACTAAAACTCGGTCGCCGGGCAAAATTTTAATGAAGTTTTTCCGCATCTTGCCTGAAATATGCGCCAGAACCTGGTGCTGATTATTATCTTCAAGCGCGACTCGGAACATGGCGTTCGGCAGTGTTTCCAGCACCGTCGCCATCACTTCGATAGCTTCTTCTTTTGACATACTTGATTACAGTCAAAAAATCGCCGATAAGACGAAATAAGTATTTTCGTATTTTCAGCGGTTGTTTGTCAACCTTCGGGCTTTACGCTGCCGTTGCGGCTTCCGCTGTTTGTTGTTTCGATTCGTTTAACTGATTTTTTTGCTCGCGCGTCAACGTTAAAATTTCCGGTCCGGCTTCGGTTACGGCAACTGTGTGTTCACAATGTGCTGAAGGCTTTCGGTCTTTCGTAACAACCGTCCAGCCGTCAGCCAGAATCTCGGTTTCGTCCGTTCCGACGTTAATCATCGGCTCGATTGCGAAAACATAACCGATGCGAATTTTTTCTTTTGTTCCCGGTTTGCCGTAATTCGGAATTTGCGGGTCTTCGTGCATTTTTCTGCCGATTCCGTGACCACAAAAGCCTTTGACGATTCCGTAGCCGAATTTTTCGGCGTGCTGCTGCACTGCATAACCGATGTCGCCGACGTGACGCCCAATGCGGCATTGCTCGATGGCGAGCCGCAAACATTCTTCCGTGACGCGAATAAGCTGCGCTTTTTCTTCGTCAACCTGCCCGACCGGAACTGTTGTGGCTGTGTCGCCGACAAAACCATCGAGCGTTAGCGCCATATCAACCGAAAAAATATCGCCTTCTTTTAAAATCGTTTCGGCGGACGGAATTCCGTGAACGACGACCTCGTTAATCGAAGCGCAAATCGAACCGGGGTAAGTTCCCATGTAGCCTTTAAAACTGGGAATCGCGCCCGCGTCGCGCATCATTTTTTCCGCCGCTTCATCTAATTCCAAAGTCGAAACGCCGGGTTGAACCATTCGGCGAATCGCCTCGCGCACTTCAGCGATTAGCTCGCCTGCGGCTCGCATTTTATCCAACTCTTTGCGCGATTTTCCGATAATCATTTGTTTTCCCAATAAAAGTCGCCCAAAATTTTCGACCTTTGCAATAAAGCTCATTAATCGTTTTTGATTAAACGCTCCAAATCTGTATAAACCAATTCCGTCTCGCGCAGTCCGTCAACCTGCTGCAAACGCCCGGTTTTCTCGTAATAATCGAGCAGTGGCTGAGTTTCGCGGCGATAAACTTCCAAACGAGCGCGCACTTTGTCTTCGGTGTCGTCATCGCGCTGTTTTAATTCGCTAAAAGGCGGCAAATCGCATTTATTGTCGTTTTGCGGCGGTTTAAAATAAACATTGTAAATCTCGCCGCAATCGGGGCAAGTTCGGCGTCCCGTCAGACGCTTCTCCAAAACGTCAAAATCAACGTCAAGCAAAATTGCCTGCAAAGTTTTCTTTTGCGCCGCCGCCAATTCTTCGAGTTTTTCGGCTTGTCCGGTCGTTCGCGGAAAACCGTCGAGAATATAACCGTTGCGACAATCGTCCTGCGACGTTCGTTCTTCGACAACTCGAATCGTCAATTCATCCGGCACAAGCTGTCCGGCGGCGAGAATCGGTTTAACCAGACGCGCCAGCGGTGTGTCGGCTTTTGACAAAGCGCGAAAAATATCGCCTGTCGAAATTTGCGGAATACCGAGCCGTTCCTGTAATAATCTGGCTTGCGTTCCCTTGCCTGCGCCGGGCGCGCCGATTAAAAGAATAATTTTATTCATTCACTCCGAGTTCAAGGTTCAAAGTTCAAGGTTCAAAGCTATTTTTTAACTTTGAACCTTGAACTTTGAACCTTGAACCAACTTTAACTTCTGCGTCCGCGCAATCTCGAACCTGAGCCTAAGAAACCTTCATAGTTACGCATGACAAGCTGCGCTTCGACTTGGGCGATGGTGTCCATTGCGACTCCGACGAGAATCAGCAGCGACGTTCCGCCGAAGAAGAATTGATAACCTAATCCGCTCGGAATCCAGCTTAAACCGGGCGTCGCGCTTAAAAAGTTTTCCAAGCCCGGACCGAAAAACGGCAAACGTCCGACTTGCAAACCGCTCAGCAAAAGCTGCGGAACGAAGGCGACAAAAGCCAGATAAATCGCGCCGACGGTTGTTAATCTCGTCAAAACCCCATTGAGATATTCAGCCGTATTGACACCCGGACGAATGCCGGGAATGTAACCGCCGTGTTTGCGCAGATTGTCGGAAACGTCTTCGACGTTAAAAATAACCGTGATGTAAAAGAACGTAAACAAAACGATTAAGCCCAAAAAGACGAATTCGTAATAAGGATCGCCGCCGTGAAATAGCTGAAAGAATCCGTGAACCCGCGCCCAGGCTGAATCCGTATCGCCCTGCGCTGGCGGAAACGCGGTGAAAACGGTTTGCGGCAAAGCCAAAACCGAAGATGCGAAAATCACCGGAATAACGCCGCTCATATTGATTTTCAAAGGCAGCACCGATTGAGTTCCGCCGACGGTTTGCCGCCCGACTTGCCGCCGGGCGTAATTAATCGTAATTTTGCGGCGCGCCGATTCGACATAGACAATCAATGCAATCAACGCGACCATAACGGCAACCATAAAGATAACGCCGAGCGTTTGCACGGTGTCGCCGGTTTTGATGCGGTCTGAAACCTGAGTGATCGCGCCCGGCAGACCGATGACGATTCCGACGAAAATCAGGAGCGAAATTCCGTTGCCGATTCCGCGCTCGGTAATTTGCTCGCCGAGCCACATCACAAAGATTGTTCCGGTCACGAGCGTGACCACCGTTGAAGCCACGTACCACGGCGAATCGGGTAGAATCTGATTATTTCTGAGCCATTGCGCGACAAACAGCGTTTGAATTGAACACAGAATGACGGTTAGATAACGCGTCCATTGATTGATTTTCTGCCGTCCCATTTCGCCTTCTTCCTGCACCTTTTTAAGCTGCGGCGAGATAACGGTCATGAGCTGCAAAATAATCGAAGCCGTGATGTAAGGCGTAACGCCGAGCGCGAAAACCGAAATCGTGCGAAAGTTTCCGCCTGAAAACAAGTCCAAAACGCCGAGCAGCGTTCCGCTGACCTGACTCCAAACCTGTTCCAGCACTTCTTTGTTAATTCCGGGGGCGGTGATATGCGCGCCTAAACGATAAACAGCAATCAGTCCCAGCGTAAACAGAATGCGTTTCCGCAATTCCGGGACTTTGAACATATTTTGGACGGCGGCAATAAACTTTTCCATGAAGACCTCTAATTATAAAATTTGTCCTTTGTGACTTGTCCTTAGTTCTTGCCGAAGCAAAAACTATTTTCAATCGAGAACTTCGATTGTAGAAAAACAAAGGACAAATGACAAAGGACAAAAAACAGAAATTTAGGCTGCGACAGCTTTTTCTTTGGTAATTTCGGTGATTGAACCGCCGGCTTTTTCGATTTTTTCGCGCGCGGCTTTGGTAAAGCGGTGCGCAGAAATGTTCAAAGCCTTGGTTAATTCGCCGTTGCCCAAAACGACCAAATCGTGTTTGGCTTTTTTGATTAAGCCGCGCTCGTGCAAAACTTCCGGCGTAATTTCTTCTCCGGGATTAAACGCCGCTTCGATTTTCGCCAGCGTGATTTCAATCCACTGCTTTTTGAAAATATTGGTAAAACCGCGTTTCGGCAATCGGCGGTGAAGCGGCATTTGTCCGCCTTCAAAACCGATTTTTTGCGAATAACCCGACCGCGACTTTTGTCCTTTGTGCCCTTTTCCAGAGGTTTTTCCCAAACCCGAACCCGGTCCGCGACCGACTCTTTTCTTTTTATGAGTCGAGCCTGCGGGCTTCTTTAAATTATTTAATGATAAAGCCATTTTTAAAGTGAGCAGTGAGCAGTGAGCAGTGAGCGGTGAAAAACAGATTTACTCTGCTCACTGCTCACTGCTCATTGCTCACTTATTCTACGATTCGCAATAAATGCGGAACTTTGGCGACGACGCCGCGAATGGCGGGCGTGTCGACCCGTTCGACAGTCTGGTTCAATTTGGTAATTCCGAGACTTTTCACAGTCTCTTTCTGCGTTTTCGGATAACCGATTGAACTGCGGTAATACTGAATCTTGATTTTTCCGCCCGTGTTTTGCTGTTCTTTTTCAGCCATCTTAATCAATTTCAAATTTCAAATTACGAATTATGAATGTCGGAATTAATTGTAGAAAATATTCCCTAATTCGTAATTCGTAATTTGAAATTCGTAATTAAAGCTCGTGTACTTGTTTGCCGCGCATCCGTGCGACTTCAATTGGGTCTTTCATTCTTTCGAGACCGTCGAATGTGGCGCGAATTACATTATGCGGATTGTCGGAGCCGAGAATTTTGGTGCGCACGTTATGAACGCCCAAAACCTGCATAATCGCGCGAACCGCGCCGCCCGCAATCACGCCCGTTCCTTCCGAAGCGGGTTTCAACAAAACTCTCCCTGCGCCGTAGCCGCCGATCATCTGATGGGGAAGCGAGCCGTTGATAAGCGGCACGCGAATCAAATTTTTCTTCGCCGCTTCGACCGCTTTTTTAATCGCGTTCGGAACTTCTTTCGCTTTTCCGGTTCCGAAACCGACGTGACCGGCTTCGTCGCCGACGACGACCAGCGCCGCAAACGACATATTTTTACCGCCTTTAACGACTTTCGTCACGCGGTTGATCGAAATCAACTGGTCTTTTAAATTCAAGCCTTGCGCTGAAACTGCTGATTTACTCTTCATTATTTCCCTCTGCTGCCTGTGGCTCTGCGTCATCGTTTGCCGCTTCGCCTTTATTCAAACCGGCTTCGCGCGCCGCATCGGTCAAAGCCTTAACGCGACCGTGATAAACATAACCGCCGCGATCAAAAACGACGTTGGAGATTCCGGCGGCAATGGCGCGTTCCGCGACGGCTCTGCCGACGCGCTGCGCGGCTTCCAAATTGCCGCCCGTCGTACCGCGCAAATCTTTTTCGGTCGTCGAAGCCGAAATCAAAGTTGTTCCCGCTTCGTCGTCAATCACCTGCGCGTAAATGTGATTCAAACTGCGGAAAATCGCCAACCTCGGGCGTTCCGCCGAGCCGCGCACTTTTTTGCGAATTCGCGTGTGTACGGCGCGTCTTAAATCTGCTCTTCTCGGATTCATTTTAATTTGTTCGTCGCTCGTTGTTCGTCGTTCGTCGTAGATTGCTTTTTGCAACGAACAACGAACGACGAACAACGAACAAATAATTATTTTCCGGTTTTTCCGGGTTTCAATTTATAAGTTCTATCGGCATAGCGCACGCCTTTGCCTTTGTAAGCGTCGGGTTTGCGGAGACGATTTAATTCAGCCGCCACCTGACCGAGCTTTTGCTTGTCAATTCCGGTTAAAGTCAAAGTCAACTGATATTGCACAATACTGGTTTTTGTGGGGACGCGTTCAGCCGTTGCAGTGATGCCTTCGGGCAGAACGTATTCAATCGGATGCGAATAACCGAGCGAAAAGGCGATTGTTTTGCCTCGTACATCCGCTTTGTATCCGACGCCGACCAAATCCATTTCTTTTTTAAACCCGTCGGTCACGCCGACAACAGCATTGTTTGCCAGCGCGCGAGCCAAGCCGTGAAATGCGGCTTGATCGTCGGATTCGCGCTCAAGAAAGAGCGTTCCGTCTTCGACTCTTGCCTGAATTCCAGCCGGAATCGGCGCTCGGAGCGTTCCTTTGGCGCCTTTGACTTCTAGCTCGCCGTTGTTGATTTTTACGTCAACGCCTTTCGGCAAGGTAATCGGTTTTTTTCCAATTCTCGACATTTTAATCAGTGAGCAGTGAGCAGTGAGCAGTGAGCGGTGTAAAACAGATTTACTCTGCTCACCGCTCACTGCTCACTGCTCACTAATAAATTTCCGCTAAAACTTCGCCGCCGATGTTTTCATGACGAGCGCGTTTGCCGCTCATTAAGCCTTGCGAAGTCGAAACGATGTTGATGCCGTAGCCGCCCAAAACTTTCGGAATTTCAGTTGCGCCTCTAAAAACGCGGCGTCCCGGTCTGGAAACGCGCGAAAGATGCGAAATCGAAGGCGCGCCTTTGGCGTCGTAACGCAAAAAGATGCGAATGGATTTTTTGACGCCCTCACCTTTGATCAGATAGTTATTGATATAACCTTCTTCTTTCAAAATACGGGCGATTTCCAACTTTAACTTTGAAGCCGGAATATCTACGCGCTGGTGTTTTGCCGCAACGGCGTTGCGGATTCGCGTGAGCATATCGGCGATTGGATCAGTCATTTTCTTCTCTTTTAAAGTCGCAAGCGACCAGCAACAGGTTTCAGCCCGAAAGACTGACTGCTGTTACTGACAACTAACCACTAATTTATTACCAACTAGATTTAACAACTCCGGGAATTTGTCCTTTGAGCGCAAGCTCGCGCAAACCAATTCGCGACATTCCGAATTTACGCAGATATGCGCGCGGTCTGCCGGTTTGCGAGCAGCGGTTGCGAACCCGAATCGGGCTGGCGTCGCGCGGCAGCTTTTGCAACTGCATCACCGCGTTGTCAACTTCTTCCACCGCAGAATTCGGATTATTAATAATCGCTTTCAGCGTCGCGCGTTTGGCGGCGTGTTTCGTCACCATTTTTTTGCGCTGCTCGTTACGGACGATTTTGCTGGTTTTAGCCATATTTCCTTTTTAAAACTTATTGTCTGAACGGCATTCCCATAGCTTTTAAAAGGCTGCGGGCTTGTTCGTCGTTTTTCGCGGTCGTGACAATCGAAATGTTCATCCCGCGCGTTTTATCAACTTTATTAAAATCAATTTCCGGGAAAATCAGTTGCTCGCGAACTCCGAGCGTGTAATTTCCGCGCCCGTCAAACGCTTTGCCGGAAACGCCGCGAAAATCGCGAACGCGCGGCAGAGCGACCGAAATCAAACGGTCTAAAAATTCATACATCCGGTCGCCGCGCAGAGTGACCATCGTGCCGATGTTCATTCCCTGACGCAATTTGAAACTGGCGATTGATTTTTTCGCTTTCGTAATTACCGGCTTTTGTCCGGCGATTGCGCGCAGCTCATCGGTCGCCGTGTCCAAAATCTTCGTGTTGGAAATTGCTTCGCCGACGCCCATATTGACGACGATTTTTTCGATTTTCGGAATCGCCATCGGGTTTTCAATACCGAATTCTTTGGCGAGCGCCGGAGCAATCTCGTTTCGATAAGTTTCTTTTAATCTTGCTGGCATTGTTTTATTCGTGTCGTTTGGGTCTCGCGCTTTGCGGCGTTACCAAACTTTAAAAATCAGTTATTTAATTTCTTTTCCGCTGCCTGTCGCGACTCGCACTTTTGTGCCGTCGTCGTTGATTTGATAGCGAACGCGCGTCGGTTTACCGGTTTCCGGGTCGAGCAATGCGACGTTGGAAATATTAATCCAGCTTTCCATTTCAACGATTCCGCCTTGTTTGTTCAATTGCGGAACGGCGCGCTGGTGTTTTTTGATGATTCCGGCGCCTTCGACTTTTACTTTTCCGTTGCGCGGATCAACTGCGATCACCTTGCCGCGATGCGGAATTCGTTTTCCGTTAGCGTCAAAGCGGTTGTAATCTTTACCTGAAATAAAAACAACCGTGTCGCCTTTTTTAATTTTCGAGCGAACCGTTCCTTTTTTCGCTTGTTTTGTTGCTGCTTTCATTTTTCCTAAATTACCTCCGGCGCGAGCGAAACGATTTTCATATAATTTTTGTCGCGCAGCTCGCGCGCCACCGGACCGAAAACGCGAGTGCCGATTGGCGTTCCGTCATCTTTAATCAACACGGCTGCATTTTCGTCAAAGCGAATATAAGTGCCGTCTTTGCGGCGCACTTCTTTGCGCGTTCTGACGATCACGGCGTTGTAAACTTTGCCTTTTTTCGCTACGCCGTCTGGTGTAGCTTCTTTGACCGTGACTTTAATCCGGTCGCCGAGCGACGCGATTTTTCCGGTCGAACCGCCAATCGGCATAATCATCACGACGCGCCGCGCGCCCGAATTGTCCGCCACATTGAGTGACGTTTGCATCTGAATCATAACTTCACCATCAGTAGTAATAAGTAATTAGTAGTAAGTCGTTTGATTTTCGGAATAACTTATTACTAATCACTTATTACTAATTACTATTTCGCTGCTTTTTGAATAATCTCAATCACGCGCCAGCGTTTGCGAGCCGACAGCGGTCGAGTTTCAATGATTCTGACTTTATCGCCGATGGTCGCGCCCTTTTCGTCGTGCGCCATAAATTTGGTTGTGCGGCGAATATAACGACGATATTTCGGGTGCAAAACCTGTCGGTTGACGCTAACGACTACCGTTTTCGTCATTTTGTCCGAAGTCACGATGCCGATTTTTTGAGCGCGATTGCCGCGTTTTGCCGTCGTTTCGGGAGCGGCGTCGCTGGTTACTACGCTGGCAACCGTTTTGGCAGCGGATGTTGCGCCTTCGACAACGGTTTCAACTACCGAAGAAACCGCATTAACTATGCTTCCGACAATTGAAGTCGAACCTTCATCCGCCGTCCCGCCGTTGCTTGCCGCTTGAGCGCCTTCCGTGTCTGAAACCATTTCAGATGCGTGCGAAGCGGCGTCCGGTTGTTCGGCTTCCGTAACTTGAATATTTTCTTCGTTTTCGTCTTGCTTTTTTCTCGCCATTTTTCTTGCCTTAATCCTTACGCCTGCTGCGTTTCCGCAGATTCAGCGCGCCGGCGAATAAAAGTATTGATTCGCGCCAGCGTTTTCTTTTCGCGTCGAATGTTTTTAACCGCTTCCATATCGCTCAAAGCGTGACGGAATTTCAGCCGAAAGAGCGATTCTTTCAATCGGTCGGCTTCTTCGCGCAAATCATCGAGCGACATTTCGTTTAATCTTTCGAGTTCTTCTTTGCGTTTCATCTCGTTAGACAATGCCTCCTTCTTGTTCGGCACGGGTCACAAACTTGGTTTTGACCGGCAGTTTTTGTGCGGCGAGACGCATCGCTTCGCGCGCCACATCTTCGGGCACGCCCTGAATTTCATACAAAACTCTGCCCGGTTTGATCACCGCAACCCAATGATCCGGCGCGCCTTTACCGCTTCCCATACGGGTTTCCGCAGGTTTTTTGGTAATCGGCTTGTCGGGAAACATCCGAATCCAGACTTTGCCGGCGCGTTTGATAAAGCGCGTCATCGCAATACGAGCCGCTTCGATCTGACGGTCGGTGATCCAACCCGCTTCCATACTTTTAAGTCCGAAGTCACCGAAGCTGATTGCAGCGCCGCGCTGCGCGACACCGCGATTGCGACCTTTCATTTGCTTACGGTGCTTGACCTTTTTCGGCATCAACATAATTGCTAACCTCAGTAATAAGTAATTAGTAATCAGTAATCAGTAACTTGCAATTAGTAGTCTATCGTGAGAAATCCCGATTAAAACTTATTACTAATTACTTATTACTAATTACTTTTCTAGCTTCTGTCACCGCCACCGCGATTTCCGCCTCTGTCACCGCCGACTCCGCCACCGCCGCCGCGACCGCCGCGGTCATTGCGACGAAAATCACCGCCGCCGCCTTCGCGTTCACGTCGACGCGGGGGACGACCGCCGCGATCCATAATTTTCGGCTCGATAATCGGGTCGGTGTTTGTTCCGCGCGCGAGCGAAGCATTCGGGTCTAAAATCTCACCGCGATAAATCCAAACTTTGACTCCGATGATCCCGAAAGTCGTCAGAGCTTCGGCAAATCCGTAATCAACGTCCGAACGCAAAGTGTGGAGCGGAAGCTGACCTTCGAGCGACCATTCGGTTCTGGCGATTTCCGCGCCGTTCAAACGCCCGGCGATCATCACCTTGATTCCTTTTGCGCCCATACGCTGCGATTCTTCCATCGCTTTTTTCATTGCGCGGCGGAAAGCGATTCGCTTTTCCAGTTGCTGGGCGATTTTTTCGGCTTGAAGCTGCCCGTTGAGTTCCGGGTTTCTAACTTCCTGAATCGAAACCAAAACTTCGCGTCCGGTGCGTTTCGACAAATCCTCGCGCAATTTTTCAATATCAGCGCCTTTGCGTCCGATGATGATTCCGGGACGCGACGTATAAATAATGATTTTCACGCGGTTGGCGGCGCGCTCGACATCAACGTGCGAAACGCCCGCGCCGGCAAAACGCTTTTTCAAATCTTTTTTAAGCTGCAAGTCTTCGGCTAAAAACTGCGCGAATTCTTTTTTGGCAAACCAGTGTGAGTGCCAGTCTTTGTTATATCCGACTCGAAAGCCGTATGGATGAACTTTTTGTCCCATTTTATTTTATTTCTCTTCGTTGTCCGTAGCTGCTGTTTCTTCGGTGGCAGCAGCGGTTTCGCCATCGGTTGCGGTTGTCGTTTCGGTTTCGACGGGCGCTTCGGTTGCGTTTGCCGCCGTTTCAGCCGGTGTCGCTTCAACCGTTTCTTCGGTTTGCGGCACTGCGGCAGTTGTTTCTTCGACAGGCGCTGCATTCACAACTTCTTCCGGCGCTTCCGTAACAGCGGGCGCGGCAGCCGCAGATTTAGCAACCGGCGCAGATTTTTTCTCGGCGCGCGTTTTGGCGTTTGCTTTCGCCGCTTTCGCTTTTTCTTCTTTCGCCACGACATCGGCGGGCTTATCACTCGTCAATTCGATGGTGATGTGGCAGTAATAACGCTGTTCGCGGAAAGCGCGACCTTGCGGAGCGGGACGAACGCGGCGGCGATTCTTGTGCGGACCCATATCCACAAAACAAGTCTTCACCCACAAATCATCCGGGTCAATCGCCACATTTTGCTGCTCGGCTTTAAACGTCGCGTTAGCAATTGCCGAACGCAGGCATTTTTCGATATTGTGCGTCGCGCGTTTGTTCGTGAACTGCAAAATCGCCAGCGCCTTGGAGACGTTTTTGCCGCGAATCAAATCAATGACCAGCCGCGCTTTCTGCGGCGAACCGCGCAAGAATTTACCTTTTGCTATTGCATCCATAACTATTTGTTCGTCGCTCGTTGTTCGTCGTTTGTTGTAGATTGCTTTTTGCAACGAACAACGAACAATGATCAATTTATTTTCTCTTAGCTGATTTCTCGGCTTTTGTTCCGGCGTGACCTTTAAAGGTGCGCGTCGGGGCGAATTCGCCGAGCTTGTGTCCGACCATATTTTCCGTTACATAAACCGGAATATGTCGTTTGCCGTTGTGAACGCCGAAAGTCATTCCGACCATATCGGGCGTAATCGTCGAGCGCCGCGACCAGGTTTTAATCGCCGGCGGCTTCGCCGCGCCCTCGGCAATCCGGGCTAAAACTCTTCTAATGCTGAGGTCAATAAACGGACCTTTTTTGATTGAACGTGCCATAAATCTTATTTGCTGCGTCTATCGCGCACAATCATTTTCTGTGTGCGTTTGTTGCTCCGCGTTTTGTAGCCGCGAGTCGGTTGTCCCCAGGGCGTCACCGGGTGACGACCGCCGGAAGTTTTACCTTCACCGCCGCCGTGCGGGTGATCCACAGGGTTCATCGCTACGCCGCGAACTTTCGGGCGTCGTCCTATCCAGCGCGTGCGCCCGGCTTTACCGAATGAAACGTTTTCGTGTTCGATGTTTCCGATTTGTCCGACCGTCGCCATACAAACGATGGGAACGCGGCGAACTTCGCCGGAAGGCATTCGAAGCTGCGCAAAATCTCCGTCTTTGGCAACAAGCTGTGCAAACGAACCTGCTGAACGAGCCATTTGTCCGCCTTTGCCCGGTCGCAATTCGATGTTGTGAATCTGCGTTCCCAGCGGAATGTTGCGAATCGGCAGAGCATTGCCCGGCAGAATATCCGCATCCGGTCCCGAAACGACGGTTTTGCCGACTTCCAAACCGACTGGCGCGAGAATGTATCGCTTTTCGCCGTCGAGATAAGTAATCAAAGCAATATGCGCCGAGCGGTTCGGATCGTATTCGATTTGCGTGACGCGACCGGGAACGCCGAGCTTGTTGCGTTTAAAATCAATGATTCGATAAAAACGCTTGTGACCTCCGCCGCGACGGCGAACCGTAATGCGTCCGTCGCTGTTGCGACCGGAAATACGTGTCTTTGGTTCGAGCAAAGCTCTTTCCGGTTTCGCGTTCGGCGTCAATTCGTCGCGCGTCAAATAAGTTTGATAGCGCCGCGCCGGTGATGTCGGTGTTAATTTCTTAATACCCATTTTCTTAAATCCTAAATAGCTTCGCCGTATTCAACGGTTGCGCCTTTTTCGAGCGTGACAAACGCTTTTTTGAACGATGGACGACGACCTTCGTAACGCCCGCGTTTTTTCAATTTGCCTTCGTAATTAACCGTTCTGACGGCGGTTACCTTGACGTTGAAGATTTCTTCGACCGCGCTTCTGATTTCGGTTTTCGACGCATCCTGGTCAACGCGGAACGTTAAAACCTGCGCCGCGCCATCCTCGGCTTCGTCTTTAGCAATAACCGCTTTTTCAGTGATTACGGGCGACTTCAAAACTTCCCAAACAGATTTCGCTTTCATTATTCAGCCGCCTCCATTATTCCGGTTTTTTCGCGCATCGGATCAAGCAATTCGCTCAATTCCTGAACCGCCGTGCGCGAAACAATCAATTTTTCGTGATACAGCAAATCGTAAATATTAACGCCGTAACTGTTCGTCACTTTCGTTTTTTGAATGTTGCGCGACGAGCGAATCAGATTTTCGTTATCGAGCGAATCAACAATCAAAGTTTTCGTCTGCTTGTCTTTCGTTCTCAAACCGAGAGTCGTCAAAGTGCCGACAAAATCTTTGGTTTTCGGATTGGCGATTGAAAAATCTTCAATCACAATCAAATTGCCTTCACGCAATCTTTCCGACAAAGCCGCTCGCAGAGCGCCGCGACGCATCTTTTTAGGCAGTTTCGTTGACCAATCACGCGGCTGCGGACCGTGTACGTTGCCGCCGCCTTTCCAGAGCGGCGAGCGCAGAGACGCGATACGTGCGCGTCCGGTGCCTTTTTGCTTCCAGAGCTTTCTGCCGGAACCTTGCACATTGCCGCGGGTTTTCGTCGCCGAAGTTCCCTGTCTGGCGTTCTGCATATAGTTCTTAACGGCGGCGTGAATCAACGCTTCGTTAAGCGGCGCGTCGAAGACTGCATCGGACAATTCGATTTCGCCGACTTCTTCGTTTTTTAAATTATGAACTTTAACTGTTGGCATTGCCTTTAAGAGTCCAGAGTCCGAGAGTCTGTAGAGTCGAGAGTCAAATTGAATTTAATTCTTTTGACTCTCACGACTCACGACTCACGACTCACGACTATTTCTTCTGTCTTGCTGATTTTTTAACGATTACAACGCTGCCGTTCGCTCCCGGAACTGCGCCGCGCACCATTAAAAGATTGTTTTCCGCGTCAACTCTCGCGACCGTCAATCCTTTGACCGTAACGCGCTCGTCGCCCATATGTCCCGAAGAACGGACGCCTTTCATAACGCGCGAAGGATAAGCCGATTGACCAATCGACCCCGGTTTACGAACGTTCATCGAGCCGTGCGATTCGGGACCGCGCTTAAAATTGTGGCGCTTGATAGTTCCCTGAAAACCTTTACCTTTCGATTGCCCCACGACTTCGACCGAATCGCCGTCGGTAAACTGGTCAACCAAAATCGTATCGCCGACATTCATCTCGCTTTCCGTTTCGAGCCGAATTTCTTTCAAAATTCTGGTCGGCGGAACACCGCCTCCGGTTTTTTCAAAGTGCCCCTGCATCGGCTTGGTGACTCGTTTAAGGCGAATCGGTTTATCTTCGACCAACCCGATTTGCACGGCGTTATAACCGTCTCTTCCGGCTGCGCTTTTCTTTTGTACGACAACGCAAGGTCCGGCTTTGATTACGGTCACGGGTGTAACCGTGCCGTCCGCCGCGAAAATCTGCGTCATTCCAACTTTTCTACCGATGATTCCGTTCATCTTTAAAGTCTAGCGAGTCTAGCGAGTCTAGCGAGTCTAGCGAGTCTATAAGGAATCAAAAGAAAATAAATTCTAGTTGACTCGCCTGACTCTTGACTTGCAAGACTTGCCCGACTATTTATTGCCGAACGCTTTGATTTCGACATCAACGCCGGCGGGCAAATCCAATTTCATCAACGCATCAACCGTCTGCGGCGTCGGATCGAGAATATCCATCAGCCGTTTGTGGGTGCGGATTTCAAACTGTTCGCGCGATTTTTTATCAACGTGCGGCGAACGAAGCACCGTCCATTTGTTTTTAATGGTCGGAAGCGGAATCGGACCTGCGACTCTCGCCCCGGTGCGTTTTGCCGTCTCAACGATTTCCTGCGTTGATTGATCTAAAACCCGGTGATCGTATGCTTTTAACTTGATGCGAATTTTTTCGTTCAGCATTATTCTTTTCTTTCATGTTTGCGGCTTGAAAAATTTCAAGCCGCAAATAAATTATTCAACGATTTCGGTAACAGTACCTGCTCCGACTGTTCTTCCGCCTTCTCTGATAGCAAAACGCAAGCCTTTTTCCATTGCAATCGGAGCAATCAATTCAATCTCCATTTGAATGTTATCTCCCGGCATTACCATTTCTACT
>DASVTY010000164.1:0-14324 GCA_036387315.1 Pyrinomonadaceae bacterium | reverse complement strand
GCGACGTAAATGACTTCGGCTTCGGTGACGCGCACTTCTTTTTCATGACTGCCGAAGCGTTCGGCTTCGACCGCGACGCGCACCGTAACAGAAGTATTTCCGACTTTTAAGGTTTTGGCGTAAAAACTGACCATATCGCCGACAAAGACAGGCTCGTGAAACACGACTTCGCGCAATGCGATGGTGACAAACCGCTCGTGTCCGGTCGAGCGAATCGCTTCGACCGCTCCGGCGGTGTCAATGTAGCTTAAAATCACGCCGCCGAAAATCGTCCCGTGCGCGTTCGTGTCGCGCGGCATCATCGTTATCCGTATCGCCGGATTATTTCTCGTTACGTATTCTTCCATCAGTCCAATTTTTAATTGTTTCTCTCAATTCGTTCAAATGCTCGTCAAAAAAATGCCCGCAATTTTCAAAAACTACAAGTTCCGCTTCTGCTTCCGGCGGCAAGCTCTCAACCAATTTATTCACGTTTTCGACCGAACCAAATTCGTCTTTGTCGCCGTGAACAAACAGAATCGGCTTTTTCAAATTCCGCAAAAAATCGTAATCGCCGTATTTATCAACGGGCGTGCCGATGCTGATAAGTCGCACGACTCGTTCATCAACCATCGCAACTTCCGTCCCGAAACGCGAACCGAACGAAAAACCGGCAAATGTAATCGGCTGATTCGGATAGTTCTCCGCTAAATAATCCAAAGCCGCGCGGATGTCGTCCTGCTCGCCGCGCCCTTCGTCGTGCGTTCCGGTGCTTTGCCCGACGCCGCGATAATTAAACCGCAACGTTACGAGTCCCGCGTCGAGCAATCCGGCGGCGGCGCGAAACACGACTTTATTGTGCATCGTCCCGCCGCCCAAAGGATGCGGATGACAAACGAGCGCCGCGCCGCGCGATTCGACGCCGTTCGGTTCTTTCAAAATCGCTTCCAACCGCCCGTGCTGCACAGGAATAAAAAGATTTCCAACCGGATACATTCAAAAAGTTCCAAGTTTAAAGCTCAAAGTTCAAAGTTAGATACTAGCAAATTAACCTTAAACCTTGAACTTGGAACTTTGAACTTGATTCGTGTTATTTTGTCTTTTTGAGACGCGCTTAAAACTCGTGTTTATCGGTTTATTTTACGATTATTTAAAGAAGGAATAATTTGATTTATGCAGGAAGCCGGTCGAGATATTTTTGACGGTGCTGCGCACGACGAAATTGTTTCCGACAGCAGAACGGAAACAAAAAGCTGGCTGCAATCAGCCGAAGGGCTGCGCTACGTTTACGGCGGTGCCGGTTTTGTGATTATCGCTGCGGTTTTTGCCTGGCTGCAATTTTCCACCCGCGCCATTTGCTGCGGCGATTACGACGGTTATTACCACATTCGCTGGAGCCAGCTTCTCTGGGAAAATTTCAGCCAGGGAAAATGGCTGCCGGATTTCAACTGGCTGCCGCTCACGGTTTTAAGCCCCGATACTTACGCCGACCATCATTTTCTTTTTCACGTTTTACAGATTCCGTTTCTCTGGTTTTTTGAACCCGTAATGGCTGCAAAAGTTGCGGCTGTGGTTTTTGCGACGCTCGCGGTCTTCTCGTGTTTCTGGCTGATTTTGTATTACCGCGTCAATTATCCGTTTCTCTGGCTGCTCGCGCTTTTGGGGTGTGCCAGCCCGTTTTATTACCGGATGAATATGGCGAAAGCGCCGCCGTTTGCCATTATTTTTACCGCCATCGGCTCTTGGCTGCTTTTTGAACGCCGCTATATTTGGCTCGCGCCGTTGATGTTCGTTTTCGTCTGGACTTACAGCTTGTTTCCGATGCTGCTCGTGGCGGCGCTGATTTGGACTGTCATAATCGCTTGGAACGAAGAACGCTTCGAGTGGCAGCCGCTTGCTTATACGTTTGGCGGAATGGTCGCGGGAAACATCATCAATCCGTATTTTCCGAGAAATTTGGGGCTTTTCATTGAACACGCGGCGACGAAAATGCGAGTTGGAGATTTCGATGTTCCGGTCGGCGGCGAGTGGTATCCGTATGACAGCAAAATGCTGTTTTGGGGCTGTTTCATCTCGTTTCTGGCGATGCTCGTCGGCTACATCCTGTATCGCCCGGATGAGCGCAAGCTCGAAGAAAAATCAACTTTCTTTCTCGCTTTAGCCACAATTTTCTGCGTCTGGACTTTTCAATCCAAAAGAATCGCCGAGTATTTTCCGCCGCTGGCGATTCTTTTCGCCGCCTTTGCCTGGCAGGCATTTTCCACGAACCGCCGCGCCGCGCCGGTTTTGCCCGAAGAATTCCGACGCGATCTCGCGCCTTATCTCGATGCCGATGTTCAATCGGAACAGGAAGAAAAACGCGATTTTTGGAAATTGGCGTGCGTCGGATTGCTCTGCGCGCTGCTGGCGGGCTGGGCTTTTTTGAGTTTGCACGGTTTGAAAATCGAATCGCGCAAAATAGATTATGGCGGCGTCGCCGGAGAAATTGCCGGAAACGATCCGCCGGAACGTTATGAAAAGGCAATGAATTGGGCTATGCAAAACATTCCTGAAGGCGAGCGGATTTTCAATACCGATTGGGACGATTTTCCGAAAATCTTTTTCCACAATCAAAAACACAACTATATTGCCGGACTCGACCCGAAATATCTGCATTCGCGCGACCCGGAATTGTGGAAATTTTATGAGGAAATCACGACCGGAAAAATGGATGAGGCAGCGCCCGTAATCCGCGAGAAATTCGGCGCGCGCTGGGTTTTTTCCGATAATCATCACGACGATTTTTACGCCAAAGCAATGGAATCCGGCTGGTTTGATAAAGTTTATGAAGACGACGATTCATTTATCTTAAAAATGCGCGATGCAAAAGGCGAACCGCCCGCCGAATCGTCCGACGGCATAGACGACGCTGCCGCGCCAACAGATACCGATGAACCAAGCGCGGACGAGCCGAGCGAAGAAATCGAAGAAAATGCGCCGGTAAATACGCCGAATAAAAAATGAGAAAACCGAAATTTATTTTTGCCCTGATTTTTGCTGCGGCGCTCGCAACGGCTTGCAGCGGAGAGGCAAATCCAGACCGGGCTGGACGCGGCAATTCTGCCAACGCAAACTCCGCAGTCCAAATGCCGCAAACACCGCTCGAAATTGAATTGGCGAGATTGCAGCGCGCCAATTTCCGGCAAATCATCGCGTTTTCGCGTAAAGACGGCGGGAAAATAACGGACGAAGATAAAGAGTATTTCCGCGAGTACGCGCCTTCCATGCAGATAAATCAACGCTTAGTAACCGACGACGACCAATATTTCGTCGCCGGAACGAATTTCGTTTTTACGCCCGAACAGCTCGACGCTTTGGGAAAACGTTTTGCAATCGAAGATTTTACCGAAAAATACGGCAGAAAACTTGAGACGCCGACGCCGAAAAAAGAAAATTGAGCGATTCACTTATTCTAGCTTTAGACATCGGAACTTCGAGCGTGCGCGCCGCGCTCTATGATTCGACGGCGAAAAGGCTCGACGAAACTTTCGTTAAAAATGCGCGCCAGCTTGTAATGACCGATGAAGGCGGCGCGGAAATTGACGCCGAAACCGCGCTGCTGCAAACTGTCGCGGCGATTGACGAAGTTCTGGAAAAGGCGGGCGACAAAGCCAAAAAAATTGAATTTGTCACAGCTTCGTGTTTCTGGCACAGTCTCGTCGGCATCGGCGCGGAAAGTGTTGCGCTGACTCCGGTTTTCGGTTGGGCGGATACGAGAAGCGCGGAGTTTGTGAAAACGCTCCGCGAAAAATTCGATGAAACCCAAGTTCATAACCGCACAGGGGCGCGTTTTCATCCGTCGTACTGGACGGCAAAATTGCTCTGGCTGAAAAACAATCAGCCTGACGTGTTCGAGAAAACCCGAAAATGGCTGTCGTTCGCCGATTTTCTCGCCGTTCGTTTTTTCGGCGAAGCCGCTACGAGCGTTTCGCAAGCATCGGGAAGCGGAATTTTTGACGCCCGGCAATTGATTTGGGACGAAGAGTTAATTTCGTTTTTGAAAATCGCGCCGGAAAAATTGCCGCTAATTGCCGATGACGCCGAAACGTTTGTTTTAAAAGGCGAATACGCGAATCGCTGGCAAAGTTTGAAAAACGCCCAATGGCTTTTGGCAATCGGTGACGGCGCTGCAAACAACGTCGGCGCAAATTGCGTTACGCGGGAAAAAGCCGCGCTGATGATCGGCACGAGCGGCGCGATGCGCTTGATTTACGAAGGCGAGCCGCCGCAGAAAATTCCCGCAGGGCTGTGGTGTTATCGTTTAGACAAAAAACGAATTGTCATCGGCGGCGCTTTGTCTGATGGCGGCGGGCTTTATCGCTGGCTCAAAGACACTTTGAAATTGACCGGAACGGATGACGAAATCGAAAGCCAAATCGCCAAAACCACGCCGGACTCGCACGGTTTAACTTTTTTGCCGTTTCTGGCTGGAGAGCGTTCGACAAATTGGAACGCGGCGGCGCGCGGCGCGATTTTAGGTCTGAATTCGGCGACCGATCCGGTTGAAATCGCGCAAGCCGCGCTCGAAGCCATAGCGTATCGTTTCGCAGCGATTTTCGAACAGTTAAATGAAATTTGCGAAATCCGCGAAGTCATCGCTTCGGGCGGCGCTCTGCGCGAATCGCCCGTTTGGACGCAGATAATTTGCGATACGCTCAACAAACCGATGTTTTTGCCCGATGAACGCGAGGCTTCGAGTCGCGGCGCGGTTTTGTTCGCGCTCGAAAAAGCCGGGATGATTAAAAACATTTCGGATTTTCCGACAGACAAAGGTCAAGCATTTTTGCCGGACGATGAAAAGCACAAGATTTATCAATCCGCTAAACAGCGGCAGGAAAAGTTTTACGGTTTAATTTATTAGCCGATAAATGTGCCGCTAAGAATTAACTCCGGGAATCTGTATGGTAAGATTGAACGCAGATTTTAGAAGTGAAATGCAATAATTGTATTGCTTAATCCGAGTGAATTCGGATTGACTAATTTTCTAAAAACCAAAGCAACACAAAACCAAAAAAGAGGTCGAAAAATGATTAAATTTGTAGTTTTTACGCTTATTTTATTTTGCGGAATTTGCGTTCAAGCTCAAACGCAGGGGAAATTTACACAAACCAGAGCTACGAATGTTGCGGACGTTGCCGTCAGCGCTGAAGGCACGATTTGGATTGTCAAAAAAGACGGAACAATCAGTTTTTCCACAAACGGCAGAAATTGGACGACAACGGACGGCAACGGTTTCAGCCGGATTTCAGCCAATACGGATTCATCGGTTTATGGTGTCGGCTCAAACGGAACTCTCTGGAAATACGACGGGGATAATTTTATTCAAACAAAGGCGGAAGGGATGGTGGATGTCGCCGTCACTCAAAACGGCAGGATTTGGACTGTCGGCAAAAACGAAACGGTCTGGTATTCGGACAATGACGGTGCTCGATGGAGAAAGAATGAAGCCAATGGTTTTAGAAATATAGCCGTCGCCGATAACGGAACTCTTTGGGCAACCGGCTCAAACGGCACTTTATGGAACCTTAACGGAAGAAACTGGAAACAAACAAAAGCCGAGGGAATCGGCGACGTATCTATCGGAGCATACGGAGAAATTTATCTGGTCGGAGGAAATGGAACATTCTGGATTTCCAAAGATCGAGGAGCAAATTTTAATCAAATAAACGCTAAATACAACTTTTTGCGGGTTGGCGCAGGTTCAAGAGGCGGCGTTTATCTCGTTGATGCGGAGGGAAACCTTTGGAAGTATCAATAATGCCGCTCATTTCACACTTATTCGCAGTTGGCAATTGAAGTGTTTCAACTGCCGCTTACTACTAAAAAAATAACTATAAAAACACTTGAGAAATATTTAACAAAACTATGACTGCGCCGAAAACCGAACAAAATCTCGATCAACTTTGCATCAACACGATTCGCACGCTGACGATTGATGCCGTCCAGCAAGCCAATTCCGGGCATCCGGGCTTGCCGCTTGGAACGGCTCCGACAGCTTATGTTTTGTGGACGAAGTTTTTAAAACACAATCCGCGAAATCCGAAATGGTTTAACCGCGACCGTTTTCTTTTGAGCGCCGGACATGGCTCGATGCTGATTTACAGTCTGTTGCATCTCGCGGGCTACGATTTGCCGTTGGAAGAATTAAAGCGTTTTCGCCAGCTTCATTCAAAAACCGCCGGACACCCGGAAAACATTTTGACGCCCGGCGTTGAAATCACGACCGGACCTTTGGGGCAGGGTTTTGCCAACGGAATTGGAATGGGAATCGCGCAGGCGTATTTGGGAGCGAAATTTAACCGCGAAAATTTTCCGGTTTGCGACCATTTCATTTACTGCATCTGCTCGGACGGCGATTTGATGGAAGGCGTCGCGCAGGAATCCGCCTCGCTCGCCGGGCATTTAAAGCTCGGAAAATTGATTTATTTTTACGACGACAACCAAATCACGATTGACGGTTCGACCGATTTGGCTTTCACCGAAGACCGCGCGAAACGTTTCGACGCTTACGGCTGGCACACGGTCACAGTTGAAGACGGCAACGATTTGGAGCAAATCGAAAAAGCGATTATCGAGGCGCAAAACGTCAGCGACAGACCTTCGCTGATTTCCGTGAAAACAATTATCGGCTACGGAATGCCGAAACAAGGCACTTCAAAAGCGCATTCGGACGCGCCCGGCGAAGAAGCCGTGCGCGAAACCAAACGCAATTTGGGCTGGGACGAAAACGCGCAGTTTTACGTGCCGGACGAAGTTTACGCGCATTTCCGCAAAGCAATCGAAAACGGCGAGCGGGCGGAAAAAGATTGGGACGAATTAGTTCGCAATTATGAGCAGACGCACGGCGATTCGGGCAAAGATTTCGCGGATATTCGCCGAAACGAATTGCCGGAAAATTGGGAAGACGCTTTGCCGAAATTTGAAACGGTCGAAGCAAAAGCTACGCGCGCCTATTCGGGTGAAATCATCAACGCGCTCGCACCCATTTTGCCGCAATTAATCGGCGGTTCGGCTGATCTTGCGCCGTCGAACAACACTTCGATCAAAGATTCGCACGCTTTTCAGTTCGGGAAATACGACGGGCGCGTGCTGCATTTCGGGGTGCGCGAACACGCGATGGGCGCGGCAATGAACGGAATGGCTTTGTACGGCAGCTTGATTCCGTTCGGCGGCACGTTTCTGACGTTCTCCGATTATATGAAAGGCGCGATTCGCCTCGCGGCGCTTTCGGAAGTCCAAACGATTTTCGTGTTCACGCACGATTCAATCGGTCTCGGTGAAGACGGTCCCACGCACCAATCAGTTGAACACATCGCCGCCTTACGCGCGATTCCGAATCTCGCTGTAATTCGTCCCGCAGACGCGCACGAAACGCGAGAAGCATGGCGCGCCGCGCTTTTGCGAAAACACGCCCCGACGGCTTTTGCGCTTTCCAGACAAAAAGTTGATGTCATTGACCGAAACCAATTCGCCGACGCGAGCGGTTTGCACAAAGGCGCTTACGTTTTGGCGCGCGAGGAAGGCGAACTGAAATTGATTCTGATTGCGACCGGCTCTGAAGTCGGTTTGGCGATAAAAGCGCGCGAGCAACTGCAAACCGAAGGAATCGGCACACGCGTCGTTTCAATGCCTTGCTGGGAGTTTTTCGAGGAACAACCGCAAACATATCGAGACGAGGTTTTGCCGCCTCAAACGACGGCGCGACTTGCAATCGAAGCCGGAGTTCGTCAAGGCTGGGACAGATGGATCGGCTCAAACGGCGACACCGTGACCCAAGAGCGTTTCGGCTTGTCCGCGCCCGCCGCAGATGTCTTTAAAGAGTTCGGTTTTACGGTTGAAAATGTCATTGAGAAGGCGAAAAAGTTAATTTAATCAAAAAAATGTTTCTGTTCCGTGAGTTTTTATGTTCAATATATTTTCGACGTGCGTACTCGTTTGCCTATTTTCATTATCTGGATGTGCGCAACAAAAAGTCACAGTTCAAATTTCAAAAGAAAACGCCGAGATTTTGAAAAAAAATGAGGCGTTAAAACCGCCTCCTCTGCCGCAAAATCCTGTCATCGCAAAGGAAAAATCAGACGCGGAAGACGAAGGTTTGAAGGGAAAGGTGAAGCAAGTTACTGAAGAACTCGAAGAAAGTTCCGGCAACAGAAAGCTCTCGGACGTTATGTCTTTTGATGAAAGGGGAAATTTTCTTGAGAGAGATTACTTTGATTCGAGGGGAAATGTCGATTCGATAAATATGTATGGCTATATTGACGGAAAAAGAGTGGTCAAAAGTAAATATATCAGCCACGACTACGACCCGCCGGCACCACCACCTTTAAAAAAAACTGAAACCGGAGACCCCGTGAAAAAAGCCGACACTAGATACGATTATAGTTTTCAATACAAATATGCCAACGGAAAACTCACCGAGAGGCAGTTGATTTCCAATACCGACGAATTGGTCACGCGTTACGTTTATAATCATTCAAACGACAAAATCGAAAAACTTGTTTATTCGAAAAATGGCGATTTAAACCAAAAATTTTCCGTTGCGCTCGACAAAAACGGAAATGTTATTGAAGAAGTATTTTTCGGGTTGAAAAACGCCGATATTTACGGTGATAGTAAATATTTCTACACATACGAATTTGACGGTCGCGGAAATTGGATTAAGAAAACCGCAACTGGAGAGTTAATCAGAAACGGAAAAGTTTCCGCTATACCCAAATACGTAAAATATCGAACAATCATTTATTATTGATTATGACCGGAAAAGAAATTTTGCTCGAACAATTTACGGCTTGTTACGATGAAAACGGCTGGTTTGTCACGCTGAAAAATGCAGTAAAGAATCTGACGGCGGAACAAGCGATTTGGAAGCCGGAAAATCTCGACAATTCGATTTGGGGAATTCTGCGTCATCTGAATTTTTACAACGAAGCGTATTTAAAGCGTTTCAAAGGAATGACGATTGATTATTCAGGCATTGAAAACAGCGAGACTTTTTCGGGCGCGGAAACCGTATCGGAAGAGGCTTGGCAGGCGGAGATTGAAAAATTCGATTCGATAATGACCGAATGGCGAAGTTTGCTCGAAGCCGCCGATGAAAGTAAATTTGGCGAAACGGTTTCCGCAACGAATTCATCGGCTTGGAGTTCGCTCATCGCACACGTCAACGCTCATAATGCTCATCACGGCGGGCAAATCGTCGTCTTGAGAAAATTGCAGGGAAGCTGGAACGCGAAAGAAGGCGTTTCTTGAGTTAAATCAAAAAATTTAGATTTCCCTAATTCGTTCAACTGACTTTAGCCGGAAAACAGTTAAATTTATCAGAACAACGACAAATTCAAAGATGAAGATTCTTTTCGCGCTTTTTTTTGTTCTCGCTTTTTGTTTCAACGCTGCGGCGCAAAACGCTCAGATTGGGCAATCAATTTTGATCCGCATTGCGCGAGCCGAAGACGAGCGGCGTTTTGACCAGGATTTGCAAAATTTGATGAAATCGGCGGACGCTAAAATCCGCCGACGCGTCGCCCTCGCCGCCGGGCGAATCGGCGACGAACGCGCGATTGAATCTCTAACCGCGCTGCTTGAAAAAGACCAAAACCAGGACGTGCGGCAGATGGCAGCTTTCGCGCTCGGCGAAATCGAATCTGCAAAAGCCGCCGCAACGATTCTCCGAATTCTGCAAAACCAGAAAGAACCCGACGCCGTTCGCGCCTGCGCAGTCGAAGCCGCCGGAAAAATCGGTGCGGCAAATCAAAAGGACGCGCAAGCCAAAGATTTGAGCGAAGCCGTTCTGGGCGCGCTCGATGCCGAAAACGCAAAACAAACCCCAAACCGTGAAATTATCCTGCTCGGTTTGACCGCCGCTCTGCGAACGCGCGGCAAAGACGCCGATTTGGTCGTCGCCAAATTTTTGACCGACAAAGACGAGCGCATCCGAGCAGACGCGCTCAACACGCTCGCCCGTCTGCGCGCCAAAAACGAAAGTACGAATGCGAAAATGCGTGCTTTGCTCTCGTCCGACGATTCGCCAATCGTTCGCGCCAACGCCGCCCGCGCTCTCGGCGCAGCCGAAGACAAAAACGCTTTAAATTTATTAATCGAAGCCGCCGCAACCGACGCAGATTTGCGTGTCCGCGTCTCGGCAATCCGCTCGCTCGCGGCTTTAAAAGACAAAACGGCAGCCGAGCCGCTTCTCGCGCGCGCCGAAAAATTGCTCGCAGATTATAAAAAGGCGAAAACTAAATTTGCGACGCCGACAGAGAAAAATGAATTGCTGGAAGTTACTCCAACTTTAAGCCGCCTTCTTACGAACTCGGACGATGAAAAGGCGGTGAAATTTATGAAGGAGTTTAGCAGGCTCGAAAATTTTAAATCGCCCGAAATAGAAATCGCAATTATGCGGCTTATGCCGAAAGATTTCAGGGATTATCAAAGTGGAAAAAAGGAAAACTGGAATCTCAATTGGCAGGCAATTAGCAGCACCGCGCAAGCTTTTGCGGAATTTGCCAATTCCGAAGCCGGTAAGCAAGATGAACTTCTGCGAAACAGAATTGAAAATGAGCTTGATCTTTTTCTTAAAGAATGGGGAACATTTGGAGAGGCTGAATCACCAGAAAAAGCCGTTCCAGATGTGCTTCAAGCTTATGCGGCTTTCAAACCGAAAGATTTGCCAAAGGTTTTACAAGACTATTTAGGGCAAACAAACGATGTACAGATTCGTGCAACGGCTGCTCAGCTTTTGGGAGAACAGCCTGCAAGCGCAAAAAACATCGAAACTTTAAAAACCGCTTTTAAACAGTCTCTCGCAAACGACAAACACGAAAACGACGCGCAGCTTGCAATTCTTTCCGCGCTCGTCAAATTAAATAAAACGGAAGCTGTTAATTCGCTAAAAGTCGCCCTCGATGCGCCGGATTACCTCGTTCGCCGCCACGCCGCGCAATTAATCAAGCAAAACGATTTGACGAAAGAATTTCCGAATCTTGACGCAAAAGTCGGGACTGTCAAGCCGCACAATGCGGCTTCCGGCACAAAGCTCGGTCAAATTTTAAACACTGAAGCCGATTATCGTCGCGCCGTGTCGCGTAAAAACGGGCAAGCGAAAGCGATTGTGACGACTGAAAAAGGCGCGTTCACGATTGAATTTTTCCCGGAAGACGCCCCGCTCGCGATTGATAATTTTATCCGGCTCGCCAAATCGAATTATTTTAACAATGTGGCGATTCACCGCGTCGTTCCTAATTTCGTCATGCAGGACGGCGATCCGCGCGGCGACGGAAACGGCTCGCCCGGCTGGCAGATTCGCTGCGAAATCAATCAGATTCCTTACGAGCGCGGCGCTGTCGGAATGGCTCTGTCGGGCAAAGACACGGGCGGCTCGCAATGGTTTGTGACGCATTCGCCGCAGCCGCATCTTGACGGCGGCTATACGGTTTTCGGGCGCGTGAACGAAACGGATATGAAAATCGTAGATAATCTGGCGCGCGGCGATAAGATTATTCAAGTGAAAATTGTCGAGGGAAATATTTCACGTAAAGGCAGACAAACGCAGAAGAAAACAAAATAAAACGAAATAGTTTGGGCACACCGCTTGTCTGTTCAATTTGAAGGAGTAAGAAAATGAACGATTTGCGGACATACGGCAATTTACAAACTGCGGCTTCGCCGCTCCCGGTTTCAAAGCGTGACCCGCGCAAACAAGCCGAAGTCGAAGAGAGTTTGGAAACTTTGAGCCGCTGGCTCGACGATTTAATCCGCATTCCGGGCGTCGGCTGGCGTTTCGGAATTGATTCGCTCGTCGGTTTGGTTCCGGGTGTCGGCGATACTGCGACGACGCTCGTTTCGTTTTATATTCTGGCTTCGGCGGTGCGCTATCGCGTGCCGAAAGTCACGATTTTGCGGATGGCTTTGAACATTGCGATTGATTATCTCGTCGGCATTATTCCGTTTCTCGGAGATTTGTTTGATTTCGCGTGGAAATCGAACAAAATGAATATGGATTTGCTCAAACAGCGCGCGACCGTTACAGCCGAAGAAGCGAAACGGGGCGCGAGCAAGAGCGATTGGCTTTTTGTCGGCGGAATTATGCTCGTTTTGCTGCTGATTTTATTCGGCTCGATTGCCGCCAGCATTTACGTTTTGAGCGCGGCTTGGCAGAGCATTCAAACGGTGATGTATTAAAGCGTTTGTTCAATTTGCTCGGCGCGGGCGAAATCTGCGGGCGTGTTGACGTTAAAGAAAAAGTTTTCGGCATTCGGTAAATCCGCGATTTCTTCAAATCGGACAAAGCGCGTTTCGAGCTTTTCCAAAAGTTTTTTCAAGCTCCATTCATTGCTCGCGAGCGCGGCTTCGACTTTCGCCAAACAGGTTTTTCGATAAAGAGCGCACAAAGGCTGCGCTCTTTCGTCTTTTTGCAGCGGCACAATTGCTTCAAATTCATCTTGAACAAACTCGGTTAATATTTTAAAAAGCGCAACGCTCGCAAACGGCAAATCGCAGGCTAAAACGGCAATCCATTCGGTCTCGGCGTGGAAAAGCGCCGTATGTAAACCAATAATCGAAGCTCGCGCATCGGATTTAAAAACATCGGGCAAGATTTCAATGTCCGCCGCTTTGTTTTCAGTTGTAAAATTGCCGACTAGAAAAATTCGGCGCGGCTTAATCGCCGAAACCGAAAGAGCGGCGCGTTCGACGAAAGTTTTGCCGCCGAGCTTTAAATGGGCTTTGTTTTTGCCCATTCTGCTGCTCGCCCCGCCTGCTAAAATGAAACCTTCAAATTCCGGCACAACCGACTTTTTATTCAACTCTCTGTTTTATTTTTAACAAACTCTTTTCCGTGACGAGCAAGAACTGTCAACTATCCGCTGTTAACTGTCAACTGATTGGCAAAAATAATAATTTAAAAAGTATTTCTTGCAAATAGTGGATAGTTTACAGTTGATAGTTGACAGTTTCTCATCGTTTTAGATTCGTATTGATACGCGACTGGTAAATCTCGCCGGAAAGTTTGCGACATTTTTCTCAAAGTGAGAAAATCGTTGCAATGAAACGCGCGTTTTAAGCGTCTAAGTTAGGTGGAAAAGCCGCCGCAAAAAGGAGTTTTTATCAATGAACACCTCAGTTTTGGATAAAGAAAAAGTCGGACAGGAAGACGTTCAAAATTCGGAGCAGGATTCGCTTCAATTCGAGCGTTATATGGGAATGTCCGACGAAGAGCTGCACGCGCGAATCGAGCGCGCGCGCGAAACTTTAGGCTCGCGCGTGGTGATTCTCGGACATCATTATCAGCGCGACGACGTGATTCGTCACGCCGATTTGACGGGCGATTCGTATCAGCTTTCCGTAATGGCGGCGGAGCGCAAAGACGCCGATTATATCGTTTTCTGCGGCGTGCATTTTATGGCTGAATCCGCTGATATTTTAGGGCAGCCGCATCAGCGCGTCGTTTTGCCGGATTTAGGCGCGGGTTGTTCGATGGCTGATATGGCTTCGGTCGAGCAGGTCGAAGACGCCTGGGAACAGTTAACGGAAATCGGAATTTTTGAGAATTCAAGTGTCGCGCCGATTACTTATATGAATTCGTCCGCCGCAATTAAAGCGTTTTGCGGACGAAACGGCGGCGCGGTTTGCACCTCGTCAAACGCGATTCCGTTGTTTGATAAATATCTCAAAGAATTCGACAAGCTGATGTTTTTCCCCGATCAGCATTTAGGCAGAAACACGGGCGCGAAATTCGGCATTCCGCTCGAAAAAATGGTTTTGTGGAATCCGTTTTTAGAGCTTGGCGGAAATTCGGAAGAAGATTTACGCAACGCGAAAGTTATTTTGTGGCGCGGACATTGTTCGGTTCACGGGCGTTTTAAAGATTGGCACGTTGATAAAGTACGAACAGACGTTCCCGGCATTCAGGTTTTGGTTCACCCGGAATGCCCGCGTGAAGTCGTCGAAAAATCGGATTTAAACGGCTCGACTTCGTTTATTATCAAAACCGTAAAAGAGGCGCCCGCCGGTTCAAAATGGGCAATCGGGACGGAGGTTAATCTGGTCAATCGCTTGATCAAACAATTCCCCGACAAACACATTCAGCTTCTCGCGCCCGATCTTTGTATGTGCGCGACGATGTATCGTATCGCGCCGCAAAATCTGGCTTGGGCTTTGGATAATCTGGTTGCGGGAAAAGTGGTTAATGAAATTGTCGTTGACGAAGAAACCAAACATTTTGCGACAGTTGCGCTCGAAAGTATGTTGGCGATTAATTGATCTTTTAATTAAAAGAAACCACAGAGGACGCAGAGGACACAGAGATTTTA
>DASVTY010000163.1:0-5012 GCA_036387315.1 Pyrinomonadaceae bacterium | reverse complement strand
TTGCACTTAAAAATTAAGATACGCAGTTTGACTATTATTGCCTCTTCATTTATGGTATGACTGATTTTGAATTTGGGTCATATTACGACATCATGCGAGACGTTGCTATACGCCAGGACATAAAAGATTTGATACTAGACGTTGCCGACCGGCTTTTAAATCAATTCGGTAGCGCCGGAAGCGGGATTTTTATTGTTTTTAAGATTTTTGCTTTAACTCCGTAAACTGTCGAACCTGTCCCGCGTGCTTGAATATCGGATTGAATGTGTTCTGAAATTAAAATATTTTTAAGAGATGCGAAAATTTATTTCTCTTTGTTGTTAATAATTCGCCGCCGCGCACGTCTATATTTGTAGATGACGATTCAAGGGAGACAAACGTGAGCACCGACAACACTCTATCAAAAAGCGATTCAACAGACTCCGCAAAAAGCGGGACGCCGCATAAAACAATCGCGGGAAACTCGGAGATTGAAGAACCCGGAGTTCTTTTTCGCGATTATCTCAAAACGATCTTCCCGGTGAAAGCAGATCTCCCATTATCAACGCGCAGCCAAAGATTAAATCTCCGTTTTCAGAACCTGATTAAAATTTGTTCGTAAAACATAAATAAGTTGTCACAAAACCGATTATTGCGGTGTTTTTTAATTAAATCCGGTAGTTTAGAGGATTTTATGTCTTACACAAGTAATTTTACCAAACCTGTCGAACAAATAAACGCAAATGAAGTGGCATCCTTATTAGCCTGTTTTGCCAGTTCAAAGATGAAAATACGGACGGTTATCGCAGACGATATGCCATTGGCGCGGAGCCGAATCAGGCGTTATCTTAAAACCGATTCGGAAATAGAAATTATTTGCGAATGCTCTCGCGGCGGCGAAGCTATTGAGGCAATTAACAACCTCAAGCCCGATCTTGTTTTCCTTGACGTTGAAATGCCCGAAATCAGCGGCTTCGAGGTTCTTCAGGCAATCAATTTAGACCCGGCACCGGTCGTCATCTTCGTCACCGCGTATGATCAATTTACCTTACGCGCTTTCGACTATCACGTGCTCGATTACTTACTCAAACCGTTTGATGAAGCTCGCCTGAAACGCTCGTTAGAGCGCGCCAAACGCGAGCTGAAGCAGACCAAACAAACCGATATTAACGAACAACTGCAAAGCGTGCTGCAAAACGGCAAAGCCGAGTCGAAGTTCCTGAAACGTATCGCCATCAAATCCGGCGAGCGCACGTTTTTTCTGCCGACTGATGACATTGATTGGGTTTCGACCGCAGGCAATTATCTGGAGCTGCACGTCGGCAAACAAACGCATTTAATTCGCGAGCGGATGTGCGAGCTTGAAGCAAAGCTCGATCCGACAAAGTTCGTCCGCATTCATCGTTTATCGCTTATCAATATCGAGCGCGTCAGAGAGCTGCAACCGCTCTTTAACGGCGATTATATGATCATTTTACACAACGGCACGCGCCTCACTTTGAGCCGCACTTACCGCGAAAAACTATTTGATTTAATAGAGGGAAAATAGCCTTTGGCTTAAACACCTCTTTTGTGTAACGGACAATTTAAAGACACAAATAGCCTGACCGGCGCGTCGGGCTATTTGTGTTTTATTACAACAACTTAGCCGCATCGGACGCCTCGTTTTGAATAAAAACGGTTAGTCCAAATAACCTGCTTTTCGTCTCCGAACAGCGACGGCTCGTCACAAATTCGTTCCTCTTATATTACAAATTGTTTCTAATCAACTCACGATCCGGGAAACATCCCTAGAAGGAGAATATAATGAAACAAATCACACATATTTTAATCGTTCTTTCAATCGCGGCTTCCGCCGTTTACTCTCAACAAAACCAAACCTCATTTACCGGGGCAAAGGATGCAGACGCACAATTGCCCGTTAAAAGGAAAGTTTTAATGCTCGCTAACATTCCGCCGGATGCTATTAACCTTAATGATCAAGGCATTGCTTTTATGAATGCAAAGAAATATGACAAAGCCATTGAATGTTTCAAAAAAGCGACTGACGCAGCACCCGGCGCCGTTAAGCTTCAATTCAATTTAGCAACGGCATTGGCGATTGCAGGACGCGACGCGGATGCTGTTGAAATTTTAAAGCGTACGATTAAAGCCGAACCTAATTATGCTAATGCTTATGCCGCTCTAGGAGCATCGTTTTATGCGCTGGGAGAATATTCCGAAAGCCTCTCGGCTTACAGGCGAGCACTAGAGCTTGACCCGGACAATGCTCTAACGCTCTGTAATTATGGCGTGACGCTTCATCAGGTAAAAGAATATGAACAGGCTCTTAATGCATTTAACGCTTCCCTCAAAATCCAGCCCGGATTGGCAAAAGCCTACAATGATCGCGGCGCTACTTTCAATTCGATGGAGCGATACAAAGAAGCAATAGATGATTTACAAAAAGCCATTGCTTTACAACCTTCTTATGCGGAGGCTCATAACAATCTCGGAGTCGCGCTTAATAGGACCGGAAAGAAAAAGAAGGCTCAAGCCAGCTTTTTAGAAGCGCTGCGTTTACGCCCCGATTGGAATCATGCAGAGTATAATCTTGCTCTAAGTTATTATGAATCGGGCAATCGAGATGCCGCTCTGCTGCGTTTTGCCGTTCTCAAAAAGATTGATTGGGAACTATCCGAAAAGCTCAGAAAGGAGCTTTATCAAAGTTATATTCTTGACGCTTCAAAAAAATAACTTAATAAATCTTGTCTCAAACTCCGGAGCAGTTATGGAATCAGTGTCCGGTTAAGTGAGGCATCAGAGTCAGTACCGCGAACGGTAAGTGAGCGGGTTTGTTAATTGACCCGCTCACTACCGTTCGCGGTACTGACATGGACATACTATGTTGATTCGCTCTAAGCAAAAGAACTCAGAGAAGACTTGAGAAGACAAAGAGAAAATTTGTCAGCCATTCCCACATCTTCTTTGAGTTCTCTCCAATCTCTGTATTTCAATTCGGCATCACCGACCGGATAAAATAAATTCTCAAACCTTTGGGCTGATTTTCATTTCTTTTACGCCTTATAGATTGAAAGAGATTTTTATTACTTTCATCTATGAGGTTTGTATGAGAAAACACATCATTGTTCTAGCTTCGATATTCATCTTTTTGGGAATGTTTTTGGGAATTTTGTTCGTTTACGGACATCTCCAATTCTTTTCCATAAGCACAAATCTTTTGCCCGAACGCTCCATGCTTGACGGCGGTCTCTTCGTATTTCAACAATTTAGCCACTTTTTAAACGTTTATTTTGAATATTTCGGGCAATTCGGAATCAATCCGTTAAATTCTTTATTCGTTATTTTGAGTTCGCTTTCATTCGGTTACGGTTTATTAAAATCAAGAGATTGGTCACGTAATTTAGGATTTTTAATTATTTTCCTAAACACCTTTTCTTCGCTTTACGCAATGTTTACCGGCGCTGTTTCGTTCACCGTCATCGTCCAGCTAGGATTGTGCGGTTATATGTGGTGGATTTTGACTTCGGATGAAGCTAAAGGTCTGTTGAAGACGAAATTAAACTAAATCTTTTTTTGAGGACGATTATGGATTCAAATATGAACGAAGGAACAGATGCGGTTAACCGGCGGCTGCCGATTTGCCTTTTATGCGGAACGCCGATGCAGCCGCTGATGCAAATGAACGTCAGAACGGGCGGAAGCCAGGGTTTTCATTCGGCATTTTCTTTAACGTCGGAATTAACTCAGAAAACGCTTAATTTAGACACCTATCGTTGTCCGAATTGTACGCGCCTACAGTTTTTCGATTTGGATTTGAGTCTGCCGAACACTTGAAAAAGTAAGTTCAAATAAATAGAGAAATATTATGAAACACAATATAAATCAGCAGAAATCAGCAGCCGGTTCCAGAGTTCCGCCCTGTCTTTTATGTCACACGGCGATGGAGCCTCTGATGCAAATGCAGGTCAGAGTCGGAGGCGGTCAGGGATTTTGGGGCGGGTATCAGCAAATTGATGAGAGAATTCTCGTGCTTGACACTTATCGCTGCCCGCATTGTCGGCGGCTCGAATTTTTTGATTTGGATATGAGCTTGCCCCAAAAGTGAGAAATCCGCCGCCAATAAATTGGCGGCGGATTTCTCGCCGATGACGTTAAACCAAAACGAGCGCGTCTTCGGTGATTTCGAATTTGCCGTTGGCGTGTTCGACCGCTTCGATAAGCATATTAACGAGTTTTCCCTCGACTTCATCCCAATTGCCCTGCAAGGTGCAGCCAGCCGCGTTTTTGTGTCCGCCGCCGTTAAACTTTTCGGCAATTTTCACCACGTTGACATCGCCTTTCGAGCGCAGGCTGGCGCGAAAAACTCCAGGCGAAGATTCTTTGAGCATCACGACCGCTTCGATTTCCTCCGCCGTCAGCGGAATATTGACAAAACCTTCGGCATCTTCTTCCGTTGCTTTGGCAAGCTCAAGCATTTCCTGCGATTGACGAATCGAAGCGACTTTGCCGCCGTCGTGGCGTTTGACTGAAGACATCACTTGCGCGAGAAGCTGAACACGGCTCCACGGATAACTGTTGTAAACCGATTCGGCGAGCTTTGCCGGTTTGACTCCGGCTCTGAGCAATTCGGAAGCGACTTTGAAAGTGCGTTCCGTGGTGTTTGAATAATGAAACGAGCCGGTGTCCGTCAGCAGCGCGGTGTAAACGCATTCGGCGATTTCGCGCGTAACGCGCCCGCCAATGGCTTTGCAGAGATTGTAAATCATTTCGCCGACCGCCGATGCGGTCGAGTCAATCCAATTAATGTCACCGAAAAGCTCGCTCGTCGAATGATGGTCAATGTTGACGACAAGCTGTTGGTCGAGGTCTCGGATTCCGGGACGTTCAACGTCCGAACATTCCATCACAAAAACCGCGTCATATTCGCGGTCAATCGTTTCGACGCGACGCACTCTGTCGGCTCCGGGAAGGCGAATGCAGGACGACGGCACAGGATCGCGGACGATGACTTCGGCGTTTTTGCCGAGCGA
>DASVTY010000162.1:0-16060 GCA_036387315.1 Pyrinomonadaceae bacterium | reverse complement strand
ATGGGAATATCCGTGGTACGCGGCTTGGGATCTGGCTTTTCACTGCATTCCGCTGGCTATTGTTGATTCGGAATTTGCTAAGCGCCAATTAATTTTACTGCTCCGCGAATGGTACCAGCACCCGAACGGGCAGCTTCCCGCCTACGAATGGAATTTCGGCGACGTTAATCCTCCGGTTCATGCCTGGGCGGCGCTGCGAGTTTTTCAAATCGAGAGAAAACGCAGAGGCGCGGGTGATTATGTTTTTCTCGAAAAAGTTTTTCACAAATTGCTGCTCAATTTCACCTGGTGGGTAAATCGTAAAGACCCGGAAGACAACAATGTTTTTTCGGGCGGTTTTTTAGGTTTGGACAATATCGGCGTTTTTGATCGAAATCAGAAATTGCCCGGCGGCGCTTATCTCGAACAATCCGACGGCACGAGCTGGATGGCGATGTATTGCCTGAATATGATGGCGATTGCGCTCGAATTAGCCCGGCAAAACGCGGCTTACGAAGATGTCGCCACCAAATTTTTCGAGCATTTCGTTTATATCGCCGACGCGATGAACAACATCGGCGAAGAAAACATCGAACTATGGAGCGATGAGGACGGTTTTTTCTACGACGCGCTGCGGCTTTCCGGCGGGGAGCAGATTCAATTAAAAGTGCGCTCAATGGTCGGTTTGATTCCGCTGTTTGCGGTGGAAACGATGGAAGCGGCGGATTTTGAAAAATTGCCGGGTTTTAAACGCCGCGTCGAATGGTTTTTGACAAACCGCCCGGATTTGACCGATTGGATTTCGTGTCTGCAAACGCCGGGACAATCGGACAGAAGGATTTTATCAGTCGTTAGTCGTGACCGCTTGCGACGGATTTTGCGCGTGATGCTCGACGAAACCGAATTTTTGTCGGATTTCGGCATTCGCTCGCTGTCCAAATTTCACCAGCAAAATCCTTATGTTTTGCAGCTCGACGACACAATTCATTCGGTTAATTACGAACCGGCGGAATCGAAAACCGAAATGTTCGGCGGCAATTCCAACTGGCGAGGTCCCGTTTGGTTTCCGGTCAATTATCTCCTGATCGAATCGCTGCAAAAATTTGATTATTATTACGGCGACGATTTTAAAATCGAGTTTCCGACAGGCTCGGAACAAATGCTTACGCTCTGGCAAGTCGCTCAGGAGTTGGAAAAACGTTTGACGAAAATATTTTTGAAAGGCGAAGACAATCAGCGCCCGGTTTACGGCGCAATCGAGAAATTTCATACGGACGAAAATTGGCGCGATTACGTTTTGTTTTACGAATATTTTCACGGCGACAACGGCGCGGGACTCGGCGCGAGCCATCAAACCGGCTGGACGGGACTTGTGGCAAAAATCTTGCAGCAAATGGGGGATTACGGAACGGAGATTTAAGAAAAGAAACCACAGAGGACACAAAGGACACAGAGGTTTAAAAATGGATTTGAATCAAATAAGCGGCGCAATCATTGATGCAGCGATGAAGGTTCGTTCGGCTTTGGGCGCGGGATTGTTGGAAGGCGTTTATGAAACTTGTTTGGCGCACGAATTACAAAAACGCGGATTTAAAGTTGAAACGCAAGTCGCTTTGCCGGTATTTTACGATGGAGTTAAGCTGGACGCCGGTTATAGAATTGATTTGTTAGTCGAAAACGCCGTCATTGTTGAATTAAAAGCAGTCGAACAAGTCTTGCCTCTGCATCACGCGCAACTATTGACTTATCTCAAACTCGGCAACAAAAAGCTCGGTTTATTGATAAATTTCAATGTCGCCCATTTGCGAAACGGCATTAAACGAATTGTTAATTGATTTATTTTTCCCTCTGTGTCCTTTGTGGTTTCTTTAAAATAATTATGAAAGCAGTTGCGGTAAAACCGGGAATTAAAGACAGCGTTCATCTGGTCGAGATGGATGAGCCGAATTTATCGAGCATTCCGAACGGGCGCGGCGTGAAAGTCAAAGTTTTGCGAGTCGGTGGTTGCGGAACGGACAGGGAAATCAACAACGCTGAATACGGCACTGCGCCCGAAGGCTCGGATTTTCTTGTTTTGGGACACGAAAATCTGGGGCAAGTTGTTGAAACGGGCGAAAACGTCACGGAATTTGCGACGGGCGATTACGTCGTCGCTTCGGTTCGTCGTCCCGGTCATTCGATTTATGATTTGATCGGCGAGCAGGATATGACGACCGATTCGGAATATTTCGAGCGCGGCATCTCGCGCTTGCACGGTTATTTCGCCGAATTTTACGTCGAAGCGGCGGATTTTCTGGTCAAACTGCCGCCGACTCTGAAAGAAGTCGGCGTCCTTCTCGAACCGCTTTCGATTGTCGAAAAGGGCTTGCAGCAAGCCTACGAAATTCAGGAACGCGCGAAAATCTGGAAAGCGAAACGCGCCGCCGTAATCGGTACGGGCAGCGTCGGGCTGCTGACGGTGATGGCTTTGCGGATGCGCGGTCTGGAAGTTTACGCTTTCGGCAAAGACACGCGCGCCGGATACAAAAACGCTGATTTGTGTGAGGAAATCGGCGCGAAATATTATTCGACGATGGAAACGCCGGTTTCAGAAATCGGCAAATCGGTTGGTGGTTTTGACATCATTCTCGAAGCCACCGGATTTTCGCCGATTGTTTGGGACGCCGCACGCGCGTTGGCAAAAAACGGCGTCTTGATTTTAACGAGCGTGACGGGCGCCGAACGGACGGTGGAAATTGCTTCGGACAAGATCGTTTTTGAATTTGTGCTGGGCAACAAACTGATGTTCGGCACGGTCAACGCGGGAAAAGAACATTTCGCAATGGGCGTCAAAGATTTGGCTTTGTGCGAAGCGATGCATTCTGATTGGCTCGATAAAATGTTGACGCATCCCGTCAACGGCATCGAAAATTTCCGGCAAATGTTCGATAATTTAAACGGCGGCGCATCGGGAATGATCAAAACATTCTGTCAAATTTAAACGATGGTTCGTCGGTAAAAGGAGAACAAAATGAAATCGTTTTTAATTCTCTGCCTGGCACTTTTAATTGTCACAACCGGCTGTGAAACGCGCGAACAAGCAATGCAAAAACGCGAAGGCAACGCTTCGGCTGGTTCGTTGGAAGCCGCCGCTTATATGGCGGAAGTTGAAAACGTTCGTCGCTTGATTTCCGAAGGAGCGAACGTCAACACTAAATTCAGCGACGGCGGAACACCTTTATTCTCTGCGATTGCGCGCATTCCCGCCGAAAGAAATAAACGAGATTTAATTGAACGGAGGCGCGAAGTCATCAAAGTATTATTGGAGGCGGGAGCTAATCCGAATGTGGAAAAGAACGGTAAAAATTTGATCGAAATAGCCGGAGAAGGCGGAGATGAAGAAATTAACCGAATGCTTGAAGAAGCGGCGGTGAGACGAAAAGCGGTGTAGAGCAATTTTGTTTCAATAAAAATCGAGCTGCAAGGCGGATAAAGTCTGAACAATTCAGCCGTTAATTGTAAATGATTTGTTTAAAAATTCGCGGGCGATTAACAATTAACAATTAACCATTTACAATTTCAGTTATGCCGGATTATGAACGCGACGAAGCGGTTTTAACCGAAGGCGAGACAAAGCTCGAAAAGCCGCCGCTTTTTAAAGTTTTGCTTCATAACGACGATTTTACGACGATGGAATTTGTCGTTTATGTTTTGCGGACGGTTTTTCATAAAGATGAGGCTGACGCTTTTACGATTATGCTGAAAGTACATAGCGCGGGCGTCGGCGTCGCCGGCGTTTACACTTATGAAATCGCCAATATGAAAGCCGAAAAATGTATGAATCTTGCCCGCGCGTACGAATATCCGCTGCTTTGCACGGTTGAGGAAGAATAGACAACGAAACGGACGCAATTTGCTTCGCAGTAAACTTAAAAATTGAATTGAAATGTTAACGAAAGAATTACAGGAAACCATAAGCGCGGCTATCGAAGAAGCCGTGCTGCGACGACACGAATACGTCACGCTCGAACATCTTTTATTCGCGATGCTCAACGATTCGACCGCGCGTGACGTGCTTTACAATTGCGGCGGCGATCTGGAAAAGCTCGGCAACGAGCTGGAAAAGTTTTTCGCCGAACGGCTCGAAACTCTGCCCGATGGTTTGACGCACACGCCGGAATTGACATCGGCGTTTCAGAGCGTTTTGCAATACGCGATGCTCCAAGCCGAAGGCAGCGGGCAAAAGGAAATTGACGGCGGCAACATTTTAGCCGCGCTGTTTCAAATCGAAAACTCTTATGCCGTTTATCTGCTCCGCCAGCAAAATATCACCAGGCTCGATGTTTTAAATTACATCGCGCACGGCATTTCGAAAGTTGACGACGGTTTTTCCGCCGCTTTCGGCGACAACCCGGAAATTGACGAAGAATTTGCCGAAGACGCCGCCAACCGGCAGTCGGGCAAAGACCCGCTCAAAAATTTCACGACCGAGCTTGTCGCCCTTGCCGCCGAAGGCAAAATTGATCCGGTTATCGGCAGAAATCTGGAGCTTGAGCGGACAGTTCAAATTCTCTGTCGCCGCCGCAAAAACAATCCGCTTTACGTCGGCGAACCCGGCGTCGGGAAAACCGCGATTGCCGAAGGTCTCGCGCTCAAAATTCACAACGGCGAAGTGCCGGAAATTTTGAAAAATGCCAGTGTTTACTCGCTCGATATGGGCGCGGTTTTGGCGGGAACGCGCTATCGCGGCGATTTCGAGCAGCGTTTTAAAGCGATTATCACCGAACTCAAAAAAATCCCGGACGCGATTTTGTTCGTTGACGAAATTCACACTATCGTCGGCGCGGGCGCGGTTTCCGGCGGCGCGATGGACGCGAGCAACATTTTAAAACCGGCGCTCGCATCGGGCGAGCTGCGCTGCATCGGCTCGACGACTTACAGCGAATACAAAGCCGCGTTTGAACGCGACCGCGCTTTGGGCAGACGTTTCCAGAAAATTGATATTGTTGAGCCTTCGGTCGAAGAAACTTATGAGATTTTGAAAGGCTTGAAGCGGTTTTATGAAGAACATCACGGAGTCAAATATTCGGATGATGCATTAAAAGCCGCTGCGGAATTAGCCGCCAAATATTTGCACGACCGATTTTTGCCGGACAAAGCGATTGACGTGATTGACGAAGTGGGCGCGAGCGTCAAGCTGATGCCGGAAGATAAAAAACCGAAAGAAATTTCGGTCGAGATGGTCGAAAACGTGCTGGCGAAAATGGCTCGGATTCCTCCTAAAACAGTAGTCGCCACCGAAAAAGAACGCCTGCACACGCTCAAACAGGATTTGCAGTCGGTCGTTTTCGGTCAAGATCACGCGATTGACAGAGTCGTTGATGCAATTCAAATCAACCGCGCCGGACTCGGACAACCGAACAAGCCCGTCGGCTCGTTCCTCTTTTCAGGTCCGACCGGAGTCGGCAAAACCGAATTGGCGAAACAATTAGCGGCGCAATTAGGCGTTGAATTCTTACGTTTCGATATGAGCGAATACGCCGAATCGCACACGGTTTCGCGTTTAATCGGCGCGCCTCCGGGCTATGTCGGTTTTGATCAAGGCGGTTTGTTGACCGACGAAATCAACAAAAAACCGCATTCGGTTCTGGTGTTGGACGAAATCGAAAAAGCGCATCCGAATCTGTTCAACATTTTGCTGCAAGTGATGGACAACGCGACTTTGACTGACAACAACGGCAAAAAAGCCGATTTCCGCAACGTGATTTTGATTATGACGACCAATGCGGGCGCGGCTGAATTGTCGTCGGGCGGCGTCGGTTTCCGCAACGCGGCGACTTCAAAAGGAAAGGGGCGCGGCGCAATCGAACGCACTTTCTCGCCGGAATTTCGCAATCGCCTCGACGCTTGGGTAGCGTTTGAAGCTCTCGACATCGAAAATATCAAGCTCGTCGTTGATAAATTCGTCAAAGAATTAAACGACCAGATTGCCGAGAAAAACGTCATCGTCAAACTTGATGAATCGGCGCGCGAATGGCTGGGAAAAAACGGTTTCGACCCGAAATTCGGCGCTCGCCCGATGGCTCGTTTGATTCACGAAAAAATCAAACAACCGCTTGCCAACGAAATTTTATTCGGCAAATTGGAACACGGCGGCGAAGTTATGGTTAAAGAAGAAAATGGCGAATTAAATTTAAGTTTTTAATTTGGAATCTCTAACGCAAAAACAAAAACGCCAGATTTATAGTCTGGCGTTTAACTAAATTTGTTGTTTATTAAGATTCAATCTTTCGCAAAAAGCCTAATCGAAAAACCCGCGCTGACTGTAAAAGGATAGCCGGGCGTGACGTGAATTCGAGAAATTACATCCTCGCCCGGACGCACGCGCGATTCAAAGAAGTTTTGCGTTTCGTAATATTTTTTATTCAACAAATTGTCAATCGCGAAATTAAAATCCAGCCATCGCCGCAGACGTTTCGACAAAGCGAAATCAACTACGTCGTGTCCGGCAGCGCGTATGTTTTCATCCAGCGGATCGAGCCGATAATTGCTGATATGACGATAATTGAACGAAGAATTAAAACCGCGCAGTTCGTTGAAAACGAGGCTGGCGTTTCCGACAATGTGCGGTGCACTGTCAACATATTCGCGCGGATTTGTGCCGCGATAAAATGCGTTTAAAACCTGCGTGACGCCGCCGTTTAAGCTCATAAAACGATTCAGACGCGAAGAACCCCGAATTTCAAAACCATAAGAACGGCTCGGTCCCGAAAACTCGATGCTGCCGTCGTCCGGGATGTAAATCTGCTCGTTCGAGCGGTCAATCAAAAACAGGCTCGCGGCGAGAGAAAATCGTTTTGCGTTGTATGCCGCGCCGGTTTGATAAAAATCAGTTGTCGAGATTTTCGGCGAGTCCGAGTTTCGGATAACTCCGCGAGCGTCCTGACTCGAAATTCCGCGCCCGTAATTGAAATAAAGAGTTGTCGGAAAAGTTTCAAACGGCGACCACGACAATCCGAATTTCGGTTGCAATTTGGTTGCGGATTCTCTTCCGTTTAAATCAATCGGCGCGCCGCGAAGCTCGTAACCGCGAACGTCGAACGTGAAATTATCAACCCGCAATCCGGTTTCGACGCGAAGATGCCCGTTGAAAAAATTGGCGCTGTTTTGAATATAGGCGGCGTAATTGTTCACATTGGCGTGAGCCGATGTGAACAAAATATCGGGATTTGCAAGATTTTCCGGCGTGATGAATTTGCGGTTCGGCGCGCGGTCTATTGAAGGATAAAGCCCGACGTTAATTTGATTGGCATGGAAATTTCCACCGACCGTTAAGAGCGATGCGTTGCCGAAAAGTTTATAAGGCTGTAAAAACTGCGCGTTTGCGCCTTCTTGCAGACGCGAATCGTGTTGCTGAATTTCGTCGCCAAACTGTTCGTCGGTCAGGGAAAAAGTAAAATTCGACCACAAATCAAAAAGCGAGCGCGATAAAAAAGCATCAGCCTTAAACTGCGCGCCGGAATCGAATTCTTTGCGAAAATAAACGCCTCCGGTCGCCGAAAAAACTTTGCCGCCGTTGTCCGGGTCAACGAAACCGAATCTGTCCAATTCACCCGCCGCTACCAGATCGAGCGGAATTTGTCCCGATGAGCGAAACAAATTTCTTCCCGCATTGAATTTAAAACCGACGGCTTGTTTGTCGCCGAAATTACGGGTGAAATTTGCCGTCAGGTTGTCCCGCGTGTAGTTCAAAGGATTTTCAAAAGGACCGTCCGTGCGAGAGCCTTCGTAAGCGACGAACGACGCAACATTTTTTATCTGCGGGCTGTAAGCCAAAAACGTGCGGAAAGTGTTAAATGCTCCGGCTTGCAAACGAAAAGTTAGCTGCTGCGGCAGACTTTCTTTTTGCCGGATGTGAACCACGCCTAAGCCCGAAAAATCGCCGTAGGCTGCGGAAAACGGACCGTTTAAAATCGAAACGTCCTGCACCAGTTCCGGCGACAGCGATTTTAGAGAGCCGAGATAACCTTGCCCGTGACCTTGCGTGCCTTGATTTTGCTGCACGTCGTCAACCAGAATTTTCAAACCGCCGCCGACTCCGCCGTGATCCGTATTGAAACCGAAGCGGCGAATTTCCAGAGACTTTCCGCCGCCTTCGTGCTGTCCGGCATTGATTCCGACGTTTAAAGTCTGCAAAACCTGATCGTCGCGCGAGAAAAGCGTGTTTTCGTAAATCGAACGGTTGCGGGTTTCAACATCCGGCGCGAGCGTCGCGTCTTCAATCACGACCGTCGCGTGAACCGGCGGGATTTTGTAAGCGATTTTAATTTGCAGATTTTCCGTGTTTTCGTCTGAGGAAAAAATGCGAGTTGTAGGTTCGATATTTTTGCCGGAGAACGAAACGGAAACGGCTTCGCGCGGAATTTCGAGCCGAAAATTGCCTTCCGCATCGGTCGTTGCGTTTAATTTGCCGTCCGCAGTTTTGACTTCAATCGAAACGTTTGGCACAAGCTCAAACTGCTGTGTTTGTGTGACGCCCGACAAAACGCGCGCTTGAACTGAGTTCTGTGCGAAAACGAAAGAACTGAGGGAACAAAAGACAAAGAAAAACACCAAACTTTTGAGCATAAATAAAATTGTCGGGACAAATTCATTTTCAGCTTACCGCCGATTTATTGCAAGATACATTTAATTTACGCAAACCAAAGGGAAATGGTTGTTACAGGAAAGTTAATTTATTTGAGCAAAAGATGATTCAAAAATAAAATACATTTTTTCGCTCATTCGTTAAAAACCTTTCGCCGCAAACAGCAATAGCGGCGAAAGGTTTTTGCGAGCGCTATAATTTTAAATTCTATTTTTCCTCGTAACCGTGCGGATGTTTTTGATGCCAATTCCACGCCGATTCGATAATCGTTTCCAAGTCGGCAAATTGCGGCTTCCAGCCTAACAGCTCGCGCGCTTTTCTCGAATCGGCGATAAGGCGCGACGGATCGCCCGCGCGTCGAGGCGCGACGACGGCTTCAATCGGTTTTCCCGTAACCTTTCGCGACGCTTCGATGACTTCCAAAACCGAAAATCCAGTCCCGTTTCCCAGATTGATGAATTCCGATTCGCCGCCCGCCTGCAAATGTTTGACGGCGAGAAGATGAGCCTGACTCAAATCCAAAACGTGAATGTAATCGCGGATGGCTGTTCCGTCGGGCGTGTCGTAATCGTCGCCGAAAACCGAGATGTGCGGGCGTCGCCCGGCGGCGGCTTCTAAAATGAGCGGAATCAGATGGTTTTCCGGTTCGTGATGCTCGCCGTGCGTTTCTGTCGCGCCGCTGGCGTTGAAATATCGCAGCGCGACGAACTTTAAACCGTAAGCCGCGTCGTAGTCTTTCATAATCTGCTCGCAAAACAATTTTGACCAGCCGTAAGGGTTCGCCGGATGCTGCGGATGCTTCTCGTCAATCGGAACATATTGCGGCTCGCCGTAAGTGGCGCAGGTCGAAGAAAACACAAATTTGTTGACTCCGTTGCGCAGCAGCTCGTCCAAAAAATGCATTGTTTGGACGGTGTTGTTTTGATAGTAAATATTCGGTTTTTCGACCGATTCGCCGACAAATGCAAACGCCGAAAAATGCATCGCAGCCTCGATTCGGTTTTCCGCGCAAATCCGCCCGACCAAATCCTGATCGCCGATGTCACCATCATAAAATTTAATTCCCGGCGAAATCGCCGCTTGATGCCCGCGCGAGAGATTGTCCAGAACGACGACTTCGCCGCCGTTTGCCCGCAAATCTTCAGCCACAACGCTGCCGATATAGCCCGCGCCGCCCGTCACTAAAATTGCCATTTGTAATAAACCTCTTTTTTAAGTTTCGCTTCGATAATAAATTCGGCGGGCTGCGAACCCGCCGGTAAACAATTTATGATTTTAATTTTAAATCCGTTTGCGGTCGGTACGATTTTTTACGCATCGCGTTATAGCAGTTTTTAAAATTTAGAGCAAATCAAGTTTGCGTATAGCGGTCAGTACCGCGAACGCTAGTGAGCGGGTCAATTAACAAACCCGCTCACTACCGTTCGCGGTACTGACCCCGTACACTGATTCAAGAAAAGCTCCAAGCTACAAAACGAGCCGTTTTTCACCCATGCGGCGCGTCAATTTTTCGCGGTCGAAATATTCCAAAAGCGGAATCGCGTACTTTCTCGAAACTCCGGCTAAATCTTTAAAAGCCGGAACATCAATCATCCTGTCGGCGGTTTTTTCAGCCGCAAAACCGCGCATTTTCTCGACAAGCGCGTTCAAATCCGCCGCTCGAAAATAAAATTCCGGCGTCACGCGCACCAGTTCGCCCGCGTCCAAAAAAAGCTGGAAAACTTTCCGCGCCTGTTCCTTTGTCGTTTTGCTTCCGGCAATTGCTTCCGACAAAACCTGCTCCAAAGTCGGGACTTCCAATTTCGATTTTTGATAAACCCGCTCGATTTTTTCCCGAACGGCGGCATCTTCCGGCGAGAGCTTTTGATTGTGAGCCGCAATGCGAACGACATCTTTTTCCGCCGTTATTTTTCCTGCCGTTTCAAGATGCGCCAAAACGGCGCGGAAAATTTCCGGCGGCAAATCCGAGAAAACTTTTTCGCGCAGAGTTTCGCGCAAAATGCCGCGCGCGAGGGGTTCGCGGCGGTGATGCTCTTTGATTTCTTCGAGCGTTTTCGCCGCCAAACGGTCAAACGGCGTGCGCGCGAGATAACGATTTTCGGCTTGGACGATTGATTTTCGCCGTAAATTTTCGGCAATCGCCGCGTCCAAAATCTCCGTCCGCCAAGCCGTTCGCGCCTGCAAATCGCTGCGACTTGCGCCCGCATCGGCGGCTGTTTCGAGAAAAATATGTACTTGCGCGGCTTTGTCGCCGCTCGCTTCAGCCGCTAGCCATTTTTGCAGGCGATTTCTAACAATCGCCGCATTTTTGCGACGATGCTTCGCCGCTAAACCGTCAATAATTTTTCCGCCCGCAACGGTTCGCTGCGGCGAATACGAGCGAATGATAAATCGTTCGTTCGGGACGGCGACAATCGAACTTTCAAGGCGAAGCTGGACAAAACCTTTTTCGCCCGGAGCGATTTCGCCCGCGTCTTCGAGAACTTGAACCCGCGCCAAAACTTCGGTCGCGCCGACGTGAACTCGAACGCGCTGGCGCGTTTTCAAGCTGCGCGGCGCGTCTCGTAAAACTTCCGTTTCCGCATCGAAAATCTGCGTCGGGCGAAGCGTATCCGGCGGCGCTAAAACTGCGCCGCGCTCGATTTCCGAATAATCAACGCCGCCCAGATTAATCGCGGCGCGCTGACCGGCGCGCGCCCGGTTGACGGTTTTCCCGTGTGTCTGCAAACCGCGCACGCGCGCTCGCCTTCCGGCGGGCAGCAATTCCATTTCGTCCGTCTCGCTGATTTCTCCAGAAAGAAGCGTTCCCGTGATGACCGTTCCGAAGCCTTTGACCGAGAAAGCGCGATCAACGGGAAGTCGCGGAACGGTTTCATTTTTGCGGGCGGGAATTTTCCGGGCGATTTCGCCGAGCAGTTTTTTGAGATTTTCAATTCCCGCGCCGGTTTTCGCGCTCACTTCCGCGATTGGCGCATTTTCGAGAAAGGAGTTTTGGACAAGCTCGGCGGCGTCGAGCCTGACGAGTTCGAGCAGCTCGTCATCAACCAAATCAATTTTGGTCAAAACAATCAATCCGGTTTTTGTTTCGAGCAGCCGGCAAATCTCGAAATGCTCGCGCGTTTGCGGCATCACGCCTTCGTCGGCGGCTATGACGAGCGCGACCGAATCAATGCCGTGCGCCCCGGCGAGCATATTTTTGACAAAACGCTCGTGACCGGGAACGTCAACGAAACCAATTCGCGCCTCGCCAAGATCAAGTTCCGCAAACCCTAAATCTATTGTAATCCCGCGTCGTTTTTCTTCGGGCAAACGGTCGGCGTCCGTTCCGGTCAAAGCCCGCACAAGAGCAGTTTTTCCGTGATCAATATGCCCGGCTGTGCCGACGATAAAATCCAAAAGTTCAAGGTTCAAAGTTCAAGGTTCAAAGCTCAAACTTTGAACCTTGAGCTTTGAATTAATCTACAACTTCAAAATCAATTGATTGAGCGGCGGTTTCGTTTTTAACCAAATCTTTGACGATGATTTGCAAGGCGTAATCACCGGTTAAAGCGTTTGGCGGCAAGCGCATAAATCCGTAATCGTTGATTCGTTTCAAATCCGTTTGCGGTTCGAGCTGCGTCGGCGCTGCCGGAGAATCAGTTATCAATTCCCCGTTGCGGTAAAGCCGGACTTGAATGGTTAATTTCGGCTGCCCCGACGTTTTATCAACGGCGGCGTTGTAGATTTTGTACGAATAACCGAGAACCGCTCCCGGACGAAAGCGGCGAATTGCCAGAGACGAAATTGATTGAACCGGAGAAAAGCCGTTGGCGGCTTCTCCAACCGAAGGTGCCGTCATTTTTCCGCTATTGTTTTCAGCTTCTCCGATTATCGGATTGGAAAGCAGCAGCTTGCCTTTTTGCAATTCCGGGACTTCAATCTGCTGCGACGCCGAACCGAGCTGACGCGAAGCGGCATCGCGCATCGCTATCCGAAAATTATAAATTCCGGCTTTTTTGACCGGAACGTCAGCCGTATAAATCATTCCGTTTTGCTGTATCGAAGCCAAACTTGTCGCCGGAAACCGGACGGTATGCGTTTTATTAAAGTCGTCAACAGCTTCGTTTTTCTCGTTAAAAGTAACGGCGACGACATCGAAGACGGCTTTTTTCATTCCGTTCGGCTCGTCCGTGAAAGTGATTTGACGCCCGTCCAGATAAACCAGCGCGCGAACGAAATCGCCCGTTTGCGGCGCGTTTCCGTAAAACGCCGAAAGCCTCAGGTCAAGTCCGGGAAGCGGAAGCGGCGCGGCAATTGCTCCGTACAGATCGCTTTCGGCGGATTTCGCTTTCGAGCGCAAATTATTCCTGCGCGCAATGGCTTCGTCCGGGACGGGTGAAAAGCCGGAACGCGAGCGCGCCTGTAATCCGGGGCGCTTGACCTTGATTTCGATTTCGTGAAACTTTTTGCCTTTAAAAGTGTCGTCCTCCGGTTCGTAAGCGAGCAGATAATAGCCCTTTTCAGCGTTCAAAGCCCTGCGGATCGGTACGTCCAGATTGTTACTGCCGCGATAAAATCTGCCGCCGGTGTCATTGGCAATTAGGAATAAACCTTCTTGAAGGTTTCTGGCATCTCTCACCCTGTCACTTCTTGTACCTCTGGTTGCCTGTATATTGCCTCTAAAGCCCTCAAAATCATCCTGAGCGGTGATAAACGAAGGATCATTAACGCCGCGCACATCTATTGTGTTAAAAACAATTCCGGCGCGATTCGCCTCCTCGGTTAAATCTCGCACCGATCCGATAGCATCGTTGGATTGGTTTATTGAACCGGGATTAGTAACATCTATGCCGACATTACCTTTTTCGGTAAAAATACTAACTCCGTCAGAAAGAAGAAATACGGTTTTGCGCCCCGAGATTTTGTCCAATCCGCGGATAATATACCGGAGAACTCCAACAGTTCCCTCAACGTCTCGCCTGCCGATGTCCTCTTCAATCTTTTCCCACCGCACACGATCATTTTCATTTTCCATACTCGCACTTCCTATTCCATCCAGATTGAAATTCTCTTTGGTTCGAGCAGGATCAGAAAAGTCGCCCGTCGCGTCGCCCGCGCAAACGCGCTTCGGCGGAAGCCAACGGATTTTGCGGGCGATGCCGAGCAGTTTGTTTTTATCGGAGGTAAATTGCTGAAGCATACTGCTGCCCGCGCGAGTCTGAAAAATAGCGACCAAATCATCGGGCTGCATTTGCTCGCGAATAAATTTTTCGAGTCCTTCGCGCGCAGCTACCATTCCGATTCTGGACGAGTTACAGGTGCCGTCGTCAACAATAAACGTAATTAACCGTCCGGCGCTGGCGGCGTTTGTTCGAACCGGTGGAGCGAGCGGAGCGTTTTTATCGTTTTTTCCCGAATTGGCGGTCGGCGGCGTGTTTCGCCTTTCCAGACTGACAAATGAAACGCTCGTTATTTTTTGCAGCTTGCCGTCCTGAAAAATCTCGAAATCATTCGCAGTCAGATCGGTGACGGGTTTGCCGTCTTTGTCGGTGACAGTGGCGTCAAGCTGCACCAGATTCGTCGTAATTCTGACCACGTCGTCCTGATTTTGCTGAGCGCTTGATGCCTGATTGAGAAAAATCGGCAGAGTTAGCAGAGTTAGAATTGAGAATATTTTTTTCACGTTTTTCTCCTTGTTCAATCTAGTTTACCACTTCGAAATCAATCCACTGCGTCGTCGTGCGATGTTTTTCTTTGGCGAGCGCGTCCGTCACGACGATTTGCAAGACATAATCGCCGGGCGGCATTTGCGTCGGCAGAGAGACGGCGTTTTGCGCGTTGATGCGCCGCAAATCAACTTGTCCGGCGAGGTTTAACGGCGACTGTCTGCCTTCAAAAAACAATTTCCCATCGCGGAAAATTCTGGTTTGCGTTGTTAATTGCGGCTGGCTCCCGGCATCCGATTTGGCGTTATAAACCACGAAACCGAACCACAAAATCGTTCCGCGCCTAAAACGGCGGAGCGCCGTGTCGGTTTGCGTGTCGGGCGCGTCTTCGGCGTTTTGCGTTTCGGTCGCACTCGGCGGCGGTTGATTTTTGACCATTTTATCGTATTGCGCCGCCGTCAAATTTTGCAGCACAATACCGGAAAGGGTTAGACGATTTTTTTTGAGATTCGGCGCTTCGACGAATTGATTTGCCGCCCCGACTTTTTCGCTTTGCGCGTCGCGCAGAGCAACGCGCAGTTGATACGCGCCCGGTTTTTTGATCGGGACGCTGATGTAATAAACAAAACCTTTTTCGAGCAGGCGACGATAATTTTCGTCGTTTTTAACGCTCATCGTGTAACTTTTATTAACCGAATCAATCGGCGCGCCGTTGTCGCCGAAAGTGTAAGCAATGATGTCGAAAACGGCTTTTTTCTCGCCGTTCGGCTCTTCCGTGAATTTCAAATCTTTGGCGCTGACGTGAACGAGCGAACGAATAAACGAGCCGGTTTTGGCTTCGTCGCCAAAGAGCGCATTGAGCCGCAAACCGATTCCGCTTGCGCCGAACGGCGATGTCAGCGCGGAGAAAAGCTGTTGCCGCGCGGTGAGCTTTGTCGTGCGCGGAGCATCCGCTTTGTCTGCGATATTTAAAAATCCGTTGCGATGACGAACGCTTAAACCGGGACGCCGGACGCGAACGGTTAATTTGTTAAAGCGTAATTTCGCCGGGTCGAAAGTCGCATCGTCCGGTTGATAGCCGAGCAAATAATAGCCTTTCTGGTCGTCGAGAGATTTTTCAATCGCGCCTTTGATGTCGTTGTTGTTGCGAAACGCGCGTCCGCCGGTTTGCTGCGCCAGATAATTCAAGCCTTCCTGCGTGTCGAAAAGCTCGCTCCGGCGGTCGGAAAGACGCTGTTCGATTTGTTCCGCCGATAACCCGCCGGTGCTGTCGGCTGCGGTCAAACCGAGCGTTTGCAGCCCGCGCGCGTCAACCGTGTTTATTACAACTGCCGCGCGATTCGCCAAATCGGTGAGCCGCCGCAGGGCTTGCAAAATACGCTGGCTGGTGTCGAAATTGCCGTCCGCATCGCGGTTAAAAATGCGAAAGCCGTCGCTCATTAAAACGACCGATTTGCGACCGGGCAATTCGCCCATTCCTTTAATGATAAAATTGAGCGCTCCGAGCGTCCCGACGGCAAAGAAATCGGTGCGAAAATTGTCAAAATCCTGCGCCGATTGTCTTTGTTCTTTGGCTCTGTCGGCGTCTTCTTGCGATCCGGTTTGATTGGCGACCGATTCGCCCAAGGTCGCTTCAATCGGCGCGAATGCTCCGACGCCGGCGCGCCCAGTCGGATTCCAGCGCACTTTTTCGATAGCCGCGTAAAGCTGCCGTTTGTCGGACGTAAAGCTTTGCAGCGCGCCGACACCGCCGCCGGTGCGAATAATGGCGACCAGATCGCCCGGCTGCACCTGTTCGTCCACAAATCGC